>NZ_JBGKBE010000008.1:0-177568 GCF_041358175.1 Muriicola sp. E247 | reverse complement strand
GTTAAAAACTTCCAAAGTAAATCCGAAAACCTACCCCTTCTGCTCTAACAAATTCGCTGTCTACCAATATATCAATGAACTTTTGTATTCCTCTTTGCACCCAACGATCCCTCGCTAAGCGGGTGCAAATATAGAGCCATTTTTTTAATTAAAAATAATTTTCTAAATATTTTTAAGAAAATAATTCCGCTCCGGAAATAACGCCCTCAGAACTAGGATTTTGCAGTATTTCCCAGTAAAAAAGGCTTATAAAGATAATGGATGTTGATGGATTCCGCAACTATTTTTTTTGTTTTTGTTGCTGGCTCCATTTGTTTGTCAACGAAGCGTAATCATAGTCGAGAACCGACTCCTGCCGTTGTAGTGTTTTGTCAGCAAAAGCCCTTTGTAAAATGTCTTCTATAAGGTAATCTTCATGTACTGTTTGCGGACTGAATTCTTCTTTGATACTTATCTTAAACATCTTGGCGGTAGTATTATACCAAAAAGCCCTCCACCCATTGCGCAATTCCTTCACCAAATCAAAAGCCGTCTTCCCGGTCTGCCTGTAAATCAGTTTAACAAGAATCTGACCCTCAGTCCGTGTTAGTTTTTTTAGTTCCTCAGAAAACTCCTCCTCGATATACTTCTGTACCTTCCTTGTATACTTCTTCCTTTTCCTATTTTTCGTGATACGCTCCAAACTATCATTTAAATTTACCAGTCGCTCGGAAGCTAATTTGGCGTAAGGGTAAACCTTTAACGTTTTTCTCTTAAGAATATAATATCGGAGCTTATCCTCATAGGATTCAAACTCCAACTTACCGAAAATGAATACTTCATCCAGGGCAATAGAAGCCTGAAAGAGAGAGTCACCTTCAATAATAATCAACTTCTCCTGCAATGAATCCAAAGGCTGATCTTCTATCTGTGCCTGTAAGGAGCACAAACAGCCCAGAAATAAGCCAATAAAAATTCGATTCCACATAAATTGTAATCCTAAATAATTATTCAACAAAATTAAACATAAACAAGATTCCGGGTTATTAATTAAACGTGAATATTGCTAAGTTTGTATCCAAATAAAAATCCTAGATGAGCGACTCAAAAATTCTTACTACAAAATCCATTGAATTCTTCGAAAAATATCTCAACAATGCCTCCCCCACCGGCTATGAATGGGAAGGTCAAAAGCTCTGGATGAACTACATAAAGCCTTATGTAGACACGTTCATTACAGACACTTACGGAACTGCAGTAGGCGTCATAAATCCGGAAGCTCCTTATAAGGTTGTTATAGAAGGTCATTCTGATGAGATTTCATGGTATGTTAATTACATCACTGACGACGGACTGATCTATGTGATCAGAAACGGTGGAAGTGATCATCAGATCGCTCCTTCCAAATGGGTCAATATTCATACCAAAAAAGGAATCGTCAAAGGAGTCTTTGGCTGGCCTGCAATACACACCCGTGACAAGAGCAAGGAGAAACCACCGCAATTAGACAATATCTTTATTGACATAGGCGCGAAGGACAAAAAAGAAGTGCTTAAACTAGGTGTCCATGTGGGTTGCGTGATCACATATCCCGACCAATTCCATATCTTAAATAAAAACCGCTTTGTCTGCAGGGCCATTGACAACAGGGCCGGAGGCTTTATGATCGCAGAAGTAGCCCGATTGCTGCACGAAAATAAAGTAAAGCTACCCTTTGGGTTGTATGTTACAAATTCTGTGCAGGAGGAGATCGGCCTGAGGGGTGCCGAAATGATCACTCAAACCATCAGGCCCAATGCTGCCATTGTTACAGATGTGTGCCATGATACAACTACTCCGATGATCGACAAAAAAACACAGGGACACACTGAATTGGGAGAAGGCCCGGTGATCTCCTACGCCCCGGCAGTACAAAATAAATTAAGGGAACGAATCATTGAAACGGCTGAATCTAAAAAGATCCCTTTTCAACGTATGGCGTCCTCCAGATCAACAGGCACAGACACGGATGCTTTTGCCTACAGCAACGGCGGTGTTGCCTCTGCCCTGATCTCATTGCCGCTCAGGTATATGCATACCACCGTAGAAACGGTTCACAAGGATGATGTGGAAAACGTGATCCGCCTCATTTACGAAACGCTGTTAACTATAAAACCGGGAGAGACCTTTAGTTATTTCGATTGAGAAAACACTAAGATAACTACCGCATTTAGTTTCTGTTTTAAATACAAGCATCAACAATGGATGAATGGGTAGACGTTCTGGATCCTGACGGCCAATACACCGGCCAAAAAATCTTGAAATCTGAAGCTCACGAAAAAGGGTTATTCCACCCAACCGTCCATATCTGGTTCTATTCTGAAAAAGGCGATATCTTATTGCAACAAAGAGCAGAAATCAAAAAAACATTTCCACTGTTCTGGGATGTTTCCGTTGCAGGACACGTTTCCGCAGGCGAGACAATTGAGATATCCGCGATCAGGGAGGTTAAGGAGGAAATCGGACTTGACATCACACACAAAGAGCTGGTCCCTGTGGGCGTTTTTAAATCGATCCAGCAACACCACTCCAATCTTCTCGATTGTGAGTTTCACCACACTTTTATTTGCCTTTTGATTCCTCCTCTCGAGGCACTTGTGAAGCAAAAAGAAGAAGTTGAAGCCCTGCAACTTATGCCATTGAAAGTCTGGGAAAAGGACCTTTTTTCTATTGCCCCTGCCCTGTCCTATGTGCCTCACGAAGAATTCTACTACAGAGAAGTAATTACTGCAATAAAAAAACGTTTATAGGGAGTCGGCAAATTGCTGCAAATCTTTCCAGGGATATGTCTGTTGTGAACCTCTGGCCATATCTTTTACCACTACCGATTGTTGCTCCAGTTCATCCTTTCCCAGTAAAACCACATAAGGGATATTTCTGTTGTTAGCGTATTTGAGCTGTTTCTGAAGTTTGGTGTCTGTAGGATACAGATCCGTATTAACCCCATTCTTTCTCAAGACCCTCAAAAGGGGAAGGGCCGCCAGCGCTTCCCGATTTCCGAAATTCGCAAACAAAACCTGCACAGATTGATCTATGGTTTCCGGGAAAAGTCCGAGTTCCTCCATCACCAGATAAATCCGGTCGAGGCCAAAGGAGATACCTACTCCACTCAGGTCCTTCAGGCCAAATATTCCTGTAAGGTCATCGTATCTTCCTCCGCCACCAATTGATCCCATTTGTACACCATCAGGAGCTGCCACCTCAAAGATAGTCCCCGTGTAATAATTTAATCCCCTGGCCAGGGACACATCTACCTCAAGACTTGAATTGACAAGATTTAATTTCTCAATCGAATCGACAATGAATTGAAGATCTGCAATTCCTGCTTTCCCCACGCTTGAATTTTTCAGAAATTCAGAAAGGAGTTCAAAGGGATTAGCTTCGTCCTTTGCCATTGAGAACAAGGGCATGGCCTTCTGTATTGCAGTTTCACTGATGCCGTTAGAGGCCATTTCCCGTATCACGCCTTCCTCCCCAATCTTGTCAAGTTTGTCAAGGGCTACCGTAAAAGGGATCAGTTTATCTGCGGCACCGATGACCTCGGCGATACCACTCAGGATCTTACGATGATTGAGTTTTATTCTGATCTTCGGCAATCCCAGGTCTCCGAAGACCGCATCATACAATTGTATGAATTCGATTTCCTGTAAAAGAGAACCGGCTCCCACTACATCGGCATCACATTGGTAAAACTCACGGAACCTCCCTTTCTGAGGCCGGTCTGCCCTCCAGACAGGCTGTATCTGATATCTCTTAAAGGGGAAGTCGATCTCGTTCTGATGCATCACCACATAGCGCGCAAAGGGCACGGTAAGGTCGTACCGCAATGCTTTCTCAGAAATCTGTGGTGTCAGATCACTTGCATTTTTGGCCTTGTAAACTTCAGGATCTACCTTACGGAGGTAATCTCCTGAGTTTAGGATTTTAAATATGAGTCGGTCTCCTTCATCCCCGTATTTCCCCATCAGGGTATCCAGGTTTTCAAAAGAGGGAGTTTCTATGGGTTGAAAGCCAAAAACCGCGAACTGGTTACGGATAGTTTCAAAGATGTAATTCCTTTTGGCAACTTCTGCCGGTGTAAAATCGCGGGTACCTTTTGGAATGGAAGGTTTTTGTGCCATGTTCTCGTGTAGTTGGGTAAATATCGCCTTATTCTATGATTTTATCAAACCAATTATACAGTTCCCCTTTGGTAATTACTGCACCTTGCTGTATAAGGTCGAATTTGTCTGCATTGGGATCGTCAGAATAGGCTTTGGAGGCCACAAGGTAATCCACAAAATCGGATTGCCAGTTTTTTTTAAACCACCCAAACCCTTCGGATGTTGTAAGATCTACTTTGGGATTCCTCAGCTTCACGGAGATCAGTTTCATTTCCTTACTTGACAAATGAAATAGGTGCATCTGCTGGGCGGAAATGTTTTCGAGGTATTCCACCTTTGTCAATACGCCTTCCCATACCAGATCACTAAACACATCGATCTCTTCTTCGGCTACATGGGGTCGGTTCGCCTTGATCATCTCCCATTCAGATGCTGTAATGGACTGGGTGGCCAGAAAATTGATAAATTCCTGATGCAATTCTTCCAATTGCTGTTTTGTCAATCGAGTATACTTCATAAAAAAAGCCGCCTTTTTAGGGCGGCCCAAAAATACGGTTTTATTCCTTAGTTAAAAATATAGCGAACCCCCAATTGTGCTCTCCATCGGGAGATCTGACTGGTGATTGCGGCAAAGGTATCTGTCCTGTTCGTATCAAAGGTATAGGTAGGATTATTACTGGAATCTACGGACACTCCGAGTAATTGATCAAAACTCGGGCCTTCCACGACTCCCCAATTGGAATTCAGCAGATTCCCGAAATTCAGGATGTCCAGACTTAACTGAAACTTGTTCTTGTCGGTGATCTTGATATCCTGCAAAATCTTAATATCCCAACTGCTCCTCCAGGGGGCAAGTGCTGCATAACGTTCTGCGTATTGCCCTCTTCTTCCACTCAGGTAGTCGTCCTGCTGAATAAATGCCTCAAAAGCTTCGGCCTGTCCCGGTCCGCTAAAAGTCATAGAGGAAAGTTCTGAACTGGTAGGAATATAGATGAGATCATTTATGCTCGATCCATCATTATTGATATCTCCCCCATATATATAATTGTAACGGCCACTTTTCGCATATTCGAAAAAGGTTGAAATAGTAGTTCCCGTATTGAATTGTTTTGAAACCACTCCAATGATACGATGATTATCCCCATATCTGGAAAACGATAGCACATCGTTATTGGCATTTCCCACAATGGTGTTTCCGGCAAAGGCATCTCCGGTGATTTCCGCATCGATGGAATTCACTTCTTTGGCATTTAAGAAGCTATAGGCCAGCATTGTATAAAATCCGTTATCCCAGTTCTTCTGCCCCTTGATAGAGGCATTCCATATACGGCCTTTATCAGAATTGGTAAAGACATAGGCATTGGTTGGACCTCCAAAAATCTGTGATTTGTCATCATTGGTATAAACAGCCCTGTTATCCGGGCCATTTAATGTAGCTGAAGGTGTGTCTAGTCCCCAATTCTGTACATGCGCAGCATTCACATCCTTGGTATAGGACACATCTGCAGTTAAGATGAGTCCGTTATCGAACTTCTTATCTACCCCAACATTCGTCCTCCATACCTGTGGCCATTGAAAATCCGGATCCACAATCTGATAGAAGAAAAAGTCGACTCCCTGCACCTGATTCCCAAGCCATACAAAGGGAAAACGACCTGTGAAGAGACCGGATCCACCTCTGAGCTGAAGCGAATTATCGTTTTTAACATCCCAGTTAAATCCAACCCTTGGGGAGACCAGAAAGTTGTTATTGGGAAGTGTTTCTGAATCCAGGAATACTGCTTCCCCAGTTTCCGGGTCGAAATATTGGATTGACGGGATATAAGTTCCCGAAGCTCCTCCCTTTCTCTCAATATTTTCAGCAACCTTTTCAGCTGTATCGAAATAAAGGGGCTTGTCGAACCTAACCCCATAGGTGAGTTTGAAGTTTTCTGTTGCATCCCATTCGTCCTGTACATAAAAAGACAACTGGCCCACATTCGTTTCTGCAAGTGACCAACCTCCGGAGTTTCCTGTACCATTGGCATTAAATGCCCGATCTGCGGCTATAGCATCGTCAAATGCTGATTGAAGAGCTCCCGAACTTGCGAAATTTGGAAAATCCGTAATCGTTGTGGTCGGAAAAAAGACTCCCTGAGCCCCATAAGCTCCCAGGTTGAAAGAGTTATCAAACTGAAATTTCTCAAAGGAGAAACCTATTGTATAGGTATGGTCTCCTTTAAAAATATTTAGGTTGTTTGTAATTTGAAATACTTTCTGATCTAATCGGTTGTTGATCGAAAAGGGCTCGTGACCAGCTATGATATAATTTGAACTTCCCGTATCATCGAGAATGACGATACTCGGTGCCGGAGTTGAGAACGGATTCCTGAAATCATCAAAATGGGTATATCCGATCTGGAGCTTGTTGGTCGCCTCATCTGAGAGCGTCGAGTTTAATTCGAGTTGCAATGACTTTATTTTGTTATTGATCTCATAACCTGCATTTTCAAACTGCAGGGTCTGGGTATTTGGCCCCCTGAACGTGATTGCATCCCTGTTGGCGGGTTTGCCTTTGGAAGCATCCAGGAAGTTGTAGATAATCGCCAGACGATTGTTGTCGTTAATGTTCCAGTCGAGTTTGATGATTCCTTTTGTCGACTCCTGATCGAAGTTAAAATCCTGGAATCTACCAGGGTTATAAAAAAGGTCATTCCCCTGTGCATCCTGGCCGATCACGACCTGCCGCAGTAGGTTATCTACCAGTTGAAAATCGGAAAGAGATACCCGACTTTCGTTTATATCTCCTGTACCTGTATTGGGTACAAAACCATCGGTTCCCAGTTCTGTAAGTTCGTCACGCTCAAAGTTGACAAAGAAGAACAGTTTGTTTTTAACGATCGGTCCGCCTAAGCTGAAACCGTATTGGGTCTGTTCGAGTCCGGTTTTAAAAACATCGTCTCCATTGATCTTCCCACCAGTTAGATCGTCATTTCTGAAAAATCCGTAAGCCGTACCGTAGAACTCATTGGTACCACTCTTGGTAACGGCGTTGACCGATGCTCCTGTAAATCCTGATTGGGTTACGTCATAAGGTGCGGTGGTAACCTGTATCTGATCGATAGCATCGAGAGAAATCGGCTGTGCATTGGTCTGTCCGCCAGGAGTGGCGGCATCAAGGCCAAAAGGGTTGTTAAAAATGGCCCCATCCAGTGAAAAGTTATTGTACTGGTCATTTCGCCCTCCAAATGATAAACCGGATGCACCGGAAGATGCCTGAGGGTCGAGCCTGATAAAGTCACTGGCAGACCTTGAAATAGTGGGTAGCCGGGTAAGTTCCCTCCTGCCTACACTTGTTTCAGCACCTGTACGGTCACTCCCAAAAGTTCCGGTTTGATCATAGACCACCACAACTTCATCCAAAGCCTGACTTTCAGAAATCAGATTAAATTCGAGTATGGTCGTTTTACCCAGAGTAAGGAAAACGTCTGTCTGGACCTGTGATTTGTACCCCACGTAAGAAACAGTGATTTCATAAGGCCCCCCAATCCGAAGGTTGGGAAGATTATAGCGGCCATCCTGGTTACTGATTGCCCCATACTTTGTTCCTGTAGGAGTATGAACTGCGACAACATTTGCGCCGAATAGGGGTTCATTGTCGCCTTCGAAAACGGTTCCCCTGATCGCTGATGTTGTAACCTGTGCCCAGGAAGTGAAGGTCATGGCGATCAAAAGGATGCCACCTAAAAGTAATTTTTTCATGATAAAGAGTTAGTTATTGAAGTACACAAGATAAACAAAAAAAGAGCTATGAAAAACATAGCTCTTTAGAAAATATTTCTATAAGAATCGCCTTACTTCTGCTCGGCAATCACTTCAAAGTTTAAATCGACCATTACCTCGCGGTGCAGGCGTATTTGAGCCTCATAGGGCCCGGCTCTTTTGATAGAACCTCCTTTGATCATTATATATTTCTTATCTATCTCATGTCCTTCCTTAGCCAGTGCGTCTGCCAGGTCACCGTTGGTCACAGAGCCAAATAATTTGTCTCCTGCACCTACCTTCGCCTGAATTTTCACTTCGAGTTGCTTTATTCCCTCAGCAGTTTTGTTAGCTGCGTCAACTGCCTTTTTCTCTTTGTGTGCCTTTTGCCTCAGGTTCTCTGCCAATACTTTTTTGGCGGAGGGAGTAGCCATTGTAGCCAATCCTTTTGGAATGAGGTAATTTCTGCCGTAACCATTCTTAACAGTTACCACATCGTCTTTGAATCCAAGATTCTGTACGTCTTCCTTTAAAATAAGTTCCATGCTCTCTCCCTTTTTATTTTAATAAATCTCCAACGTACGGCATTAGTGCCAGATGCCTGGCTCTTTTTACTGCCTGAGCCACCTTTCTCTGATATTTCAGAGAGGTGCCGGTTAACCTCCTTGGAAGTAATTTGCCCTGTTCATTAACAAGTTTCATAAGGAAATCTGGATCCTTATAATCGATATACTTTATACCCGACTTTTTAAATCGGCAGTATTTCTTTTGTTTATTGGTTTCGATGTTCAAAGGCGTGAGATATCTGATCTCTCCGTCTTTCTTACCTTTTGCCTGTTGCTGTAATGTTGCCATATCCTTACGCTTTAGCTTTTAATCTAGTTCTTCTTTTTTCAGCCCACTCAATCGCGTGCTTGTCTAATTTTACCGTCAAAAAACGCATAATGCGCTCATCCCTGCGGAATTCCTGCTCATAGGGAGCAATTACTGCACCGGGAGCGGTAAATTCGAACAAATGGTAAAAGCCACTTTTCTTGTGTTGTATGGGATATGCCAGTTTTTTCAGGCCCCAATTTTCCTTTGACACCATTTTGGCATCATTCTTAATTAAGAAATCCTCAAATTTCTTAACTGTTTCCTCTATCTGAACATCAGATAGAACGGGATTTAAAATGAAAACAGTTTCGTAATGATTCATATTGTTATACTATTTTTAGGAGCGCAAAAGTAATAATTCTTCCCTCTATTTACAAGAAATTAAATATTTCTTCGTTATTGGTACTATAATCACTCAAATTGAACTTAACCTATAAACCTAAATTATGCGCATTATCGACATCCTTACTTAATTGAATGTTCACAACTTTAATTGCTTTTGAACCGTTTTTTTATGTAATTTGTCGATGATTTAACCCCACAAATCAACCCTTTATGAAATTAAGAAGTATAGTTGTTGACGATTCATCTATGCAGCGAATGGCAGTTGCAAAGCTGGTGAATAATCATCCGAATTTAGCCCTGGTTGCGGAGTACAGCAACGCTATTGAAGCCAAGAACGGCATCAAGAACAACGAGATCGACCTGATCTTTCTCGATGTAGAAATGCCGATTATCAGCGGTTTTGATCTGTTGGAGTCTCTAGAAAACAGTCCGCAAGTCATCCTAATCACCGGAAAACCTGATTATGCTCTTAAAGCATTTGATTATGATGTAACCGATTATTTGCACAAGCCAATTACAATGGCCCGTTTTGACGCTTCTGTTAAAAGAGCCGTGGCCAAGTACGAGCAAATGAACCAGGTAGCTGAGGACGAAGAACATATCTTTGTTAAGAGCAACCTGAAAAAACGAAAGGTAATCCTCAATGATATCAAATGGATTGAAGCACTGGGTGACTATATTAAATTAGTTACCGATGAGGCCAATATCGTTATCCTTTCAACCATGAAGGCTTTCGAAAAGCAATTGCCAGCCGAAAAGTTCCTCAGAATTCACAAATCCTATATTGTGAACCTGGAGAAGATCGAAAAATTTAACAGTAAGAATGTCGAAGTGAGTGGCCGATCTATTCCACTTAGTCGAAATAAGAAAACAGAACTGGCCGAGGCGTTAAGTAACGTCTGATCAGAAGTAATCTACGTCGTAGATTACCCGCACACTTCTGTACCAGGAGATAGCATTGAAGGAATTTTCAATTCTTTTAATGCTATTTTTTGTTTTGGACAGGGATTGCTCCCTGGGAATCTTCAGCAAAAGTTGCTTGATATACTGGTTCCTGATCCTTGCGACCGGTGGAAATTCTGGCCCGAGAACATGCTCGCCAAACACATTTCGCATCGCTTTTCCAAACCAGCTGGCGGCTTCATTTAAAGTATTGTACTCCCTGTGTTTAAAACTGATCTTGATGATCCTGTTCACAGGAGGATAATGATATTCCCTCCTTTGTTCCATTTGCTCCCTGTACAACTCCAGATAATCTCCTGCTACCACCTGTTGCAATACATTGTGACCGGGATTATAGGTCTGGATTAGCACCGTACCCCTTTTTTCGGTTCTTCCTGCCCTGCCCGCTACCTGGGTAAGCAATTGAAAGCTGCGTTCGTGAGCTCTGAAATCTGGAAAATTTAAAAGGGAATCTGCATTCATGA
Organism: Muriicola sp. E247; assembly: GCF_041358175.1. NCBI lineage: Bacteria > Pseudomonadati > Bacteroidota > Flavobacteriia > Flavobacteriales > Flavobacteriaceae > Muriicola > Muriicola sp. E247. Next base: position 167,058 of record NZ_JBGKBE010000008.1, on the reverse strand, counting down.
TTCCTACAAGGTTTACATGCCTGAAATCTAGACCTTTGGTAACCATTTGTGTTCCTACGAGTATATCAAATTCCTGCTTGGCAAAAGCAGTGATAATCTTTTCGTAAGCGTATTTGCCACGGGTAGTATCAAGGTCCATACGCCCTACTCTAGCTTCGGGGAACATCCCTTCCAGTTCTTTTTCTATCTGCTCGGTTCCAAATCCTTTGGTATCAAGGGTGGAACTGCCACAAGCCTTGCATTGGGACTGCATCAGTTCGTGAAAGCCGCAATAATGGCAGCGCAATTGATTTCTGCCCTGGTGATAAGTAAGACTTACATCACAATTGGGACATTGGGGTGCGTGCCCGCAAGTAGTGCACTCTACTATGGGGGCATATCCCCTGCGGTTTTGAAAAAGGATGACCTGTTCCCCCAGGTTTAGTGTATTCTCTATCTGTTTCTTCAGCGTATCAGAAAAATGCCCTGTCATCTTTTTTCTTCGCGATGCATCGCGAATGTCAACTAAATGCACCTCGGGCAGAAGCACCCCGCCATATCGCTGATCCATTTTAGAATATCCGTATTTACCCGACTTCACATTATAAAAACTTTCCAGACTCGGGGTGGCGGAACCCAGTAAAACTTTCGCCCTGTGCAAGCTGGCTAAGACCACAGCCGTATCCCTGGCGTGGTACCTGGGAGCTGGATCGTATTGCTTAAAAGAATTCTCGTGCTCCTCATCCACAACCACAAGTCCAAGTTGGGAAAATGGCAGAAAGAGGGACGACCTTGCCCCGATCACTACCCGTGCCTTTTCAGCTCCCTTGCGAACATTATTCCATACTTCTACCCTTTCATTCAGGCTGAATTTTGAATGAAAAACCGATACTTTCCCTCCAAAACATTGCTGTAGTCGCGATATCAGCTGTGTAGTAAGTGCAATTTCCGGAAGAAGGTACAATACCTGTTTTCCCTCAGAGAGAACAGATTCCATAAGTTTCATGTAAACTTCTGTTTTACCGGAAGAGGTTACGCCGTGCAGAAGTACAACATCTTTCTCCTTGAAAGCTCCCCTGATTTCATCCAGGCTTTTCCTCTGAAAGTCACTTAATTCAGGGGTTTCTAACAAATCGGATTCTCCTTGAAAGGAAATCCTGTCGGTTCTGATCATCTCCTCTTCCAAAATTCCTTTGTCGAGCAAAGTCCTGATTATTCCGGCGGTTGTGCCACTTTTCTTCTGCAATTCAACAGTGCTCATAGGCTTTTTTGTCTCAGCCTGGACTTGAAACAGTGTCAGGAGGACTTCCCGCTGTTTCGGAGCTCTGCTTAATTCATCGAGTAGGCTGACAAGCGCTTCTTCGGATTTATATTTCGGATGTATCCTTACTGTACGTATTTGCTTGGGTTTATACATACTGTGAAGCGTTTCCTGTAGTTCGATATAACCCTTCTCCATCATTCGATTCAATATGGGCAACACAGTTTTTTTATCCAGGATCTCACTCACCTCCCTGATCCTGAGGGATCCTTTGTTTTCTAATGCTTCAAGGATCATAAACTCCTGATTGTTGAGCAACTGTTCTTCAATATCCCGACTCGTATTTTTCAGAACAAGGGTTTCGCTTTCCAATAAAAATGCCCCTGGGACAGCTGACCTGAATACCTCCCCCAGGGTACACATATAATATTCGGCAATCCACTGCCAGTGCTGCAGCTGAAGTTCAGTGACCAGCGGAAGGGTGTCGATAACCTCATGGATATCTTTGGCCTCATAAGCCTGAGGAGGATTGTTGTGAAGGCGATAGACCAGAGCTGTGTATATTTTCGACTTACCAAATGGTACCGCAATTCGCATTCCCTGCTTCAAAGTGGAAGCAATCTCTGCACTGACCCTGTAGGTAAAGAGTTTCTCCAGAGGAATAGGCAACACAACATCGACGTACTGATCCATAGGCAAGCTTTAAGAAGATGCTCTTTCCCAGAGCCGGGTGGGATAAGAGAGAACCATGTTGTCCCTTAACTTTAACCGATCTCGTTTTATGAAATACATCAAGATTTTGCAAAGGTATTCCCCGTCGGATAAGGGATCGAGGACAGACCCCTTTCCTGGTTCATTTTTCCCGATTTTTATTTGTCTGCATAAAACAATCATAGACCTGATTGGTTGGTTTTTTCTGTTACATCGTCAATAGTTTTCCCAAATCCCAGTACGGTCTGGATATTGAGCTCTGACATCAGAGCATAAAATATAATTGATGGTGTAAGTGTTTTATTCATCATTTGCTTTTGCACTTACGTTTTGCCTAAGCCTGTTCAATGTTGCATTCAACTCAAAGCCCAGGAGCAGAATATTCGAATTCAACCAGATATAAACCATTAATATTAAGAGCCCTCCCAAAGCACCGTAGAGTTCATTATAACGCGCAAACTTTTCAATATACACCCCAAATAAATATGAAGTAAGCAGGATGAGTAAGGTAGTCATCAGGGCTCCGTAAGAAAAAAAACGGGCCTGCTTTCCTTCCCTGGTCCCGAAATAATAAAGAATGGCGGTAGTAAAATATGAGAGGACAGCAAAGAAAAGGATTTTTCCAGCCCGGGCACCAACAAGCTCATTAGGGTCCATGGCCACTCCACTCGATTCTGCGGCCCAAACATTTAAATACTCCAGGGAGTACTCGAAGTAAACGAAAGCAATGGCGCCTACGATAAGGAGGAGGGACAGAATAATTCCGACCATAAGGGCGTAGGCATACTGTTTAAAAAAATTGCGTGTCAGGTTAATATGATAGGAGGTTTCAAAGCCACCGAATATTGCACTTACCCCATTGGTCATTAAGAAGATGGAAAGAACAAATGCCGAGGAAAGAAGTCCGCCTTGTTTCTGATCCTTAATCTGGGTATAGATTTCCCCGAAATACTCCCCGGTTGCTGTAGGAAGGAAAGATTCGAGAAATCTGAGGAACTGAGTGTCAAAATCCTGACTTCCAACGCTGACAAGGGGAATCACAAATGGAATAAGGGTAACGAGAAATATGAGAAGTGGAAACAGGGCCATAAATAAGCTAAAAGCAATGGAACTGGCCCTTGTAGAGAGTGCTCCCTCCACAATTCCCCTGATGTACATCTCCATTAGATCGTAAAGGGAAAGGCCCTCCAGGCCAATCAGTCTGATCTTTTTAAGCAGTGCAACCAGCCAGTTGATCACAGGTATTTTTTCCAGTTTTTCCTCAATTTCCTTTGACATCTATACGGCTTTAAGGCTGAGGTCTTTATTACTCACTGAATGTGTTAAGGCTCCCGAAGAAATGTAGTCGACCCCGCATTCCGCGTATTTTCGCAAGGTCTGTTCATTGATTCCTCCTGAGGATTCTGTCAGGCATCTGTCACCAATGATTTCTACGGCCTTTCTGGTATCCTCAAAACTGAAATTATCAAGTAAAATGCGGTAAATGCCATCCGATCTGAGTATTTCTTCCACTTCCTTAAGGTTTCTGGCCTCTACAATGATCTTAAGGTCTTTCTGGTGTTCCCGTAAATAGGCCTGAGTGAGTTCAATCGCCTTGGTAATTCCCCCCGCAAAATCGATATGATTATCTTTCAACATGATCATATCGTAGAGTGCAAAACGATGATTCTCGCCCCCGCCAATCCTGACGGCCCATTTTTCAATAGCCCTGATTCCTGGGGTTGTTTTTCTTGTATCGAGAATTTTAGTCTTTGTCCCTTCGAGCAAAGCCACAAATTTTGCCGTTTTTGTCGCAATGGCACTCATCCGCTGCATGGCGTTTAGAACCAATCGTTCTGCCTTGAGTATACTTTGAGATGATCCACTTACATAAAAAACCACATCCCCGTACCTAACAGCTTGCCCATCGGGTACTTTTAGTTCTATTTTCAGATCCTTATCAACATAGTTAAATACCTGGCGGGCAAATTCTACGCCAGCGATCACACACTCCTCCTTTACCAGCAACTTTGCCTTTCCCTTTGCATCTGAAGGTATACAGGCCAGCGAACTATGATCACCATCGCCTACATCTTCCCTGATTCCGTTCTTAATGATCTGTTCAATTTCCACGGCCAAAGCTTCTTCCGAAATCATATGTTTATTTTAAAGAGCTAAAATTACTAAAAACAAATGCCATCCAAGAATCTGGATCTGCTGAAAATTTTACCTTTGGGTTATGAAAATTAAACTGTTGGTTGTAGGCAAAACAGACGATCGGGATTTGCAATCTCTTATAGGGGATTATCAAAAAAGATTAGCTCACTATATCAGGTTTCAGATGGAAGTGATCCCCTCACTAAAAGGAGCCAAAAATAGATCGATTGCAGAACAAAAACAGCTGGAAGGACAGGCTATCCTCGCACGTCTTGAACCTTCTGACACCCTAATACTGCTTGATGAGAATGGCAGCACCTTCAGTTCCGTCGGCTTTGCAAAGGAATTGCAGAAGTATATGAATGCAGGGACAAGGCAATTGATTTTTGTTATTGGCGGGCCCTATGGTTTTAGTGAGGAAGTGTACGGCAGGGCAAAAAAGAAAATCAGTCTTTCACGTATGACTTTTTCTCATCAGATGATCCGACTATTTTTCACCGAACAACTATACCGCGCTTTTACAATCCTACGAAACGAGTCATATCATCATCAATAAAGCACTCTGAACTTGATGGTATGTTCAACCTTTTTCAGGGCTTTGATTACATCTCTGTTGTAATCCTTGTCGAGATCCGTAATTACATATCCCAGATCATCATTTGTAGAAAGATACTGCCCTGATATGTTCATCTCATAATGTGCCAGAACCTCATTAATCCTTGCCATTACACCAGGCAGGTTTCTGTGGATATGCAGGAAACGGTGGGCATTATTCTGTTTAGGTAACCGGATGTTGGGGAAATTCAACGCATCTTTCGTATTTCCTGTATTGATATAATCCATGATCTTGTTCGGCACAAAATCAGCGATGTTCATCTGGGCCTCCTGAGTGCTCCCGCCTATATGAGGCGTAAGGATTACGTTTGGTAATCCTTGTAAGGGAGTTTTAAAAGGTCCATTTTTTCTGGGTTCTTCAGGAAAAACATCGATGGCAGCTCCGGCTATTTTCTTTTCCTTTAACGCTTTAACAAGGGCAGGAATATCCACAACAAAACCCCTTGAGAGGTTAATGAGATAGGCTCCGTCTCGCATCTGGTGTAATTCCCGATCACCGATAAAATTTTTATTCGCCTTATTGTCATCGATATGAAGGGATACAACATCGGATACATTGAGCAGGTCTTCAAGGGTGTTACACCTTTTCGCATTTCCCAGCGCTAAACGATCCTCGAGGTCGTAATAATACACTCTCATCCCCATGGCTTCCGCCAGGACAGAGAGCTGTTTGCCAATATTTCCATATCCAACGATACCCAGATTCTTTCCTCTGACTTCAGTGGAATTTGCTGCAGTCTTATTCCATTGCCTATTATGGATTTCCACACTTCGGGGGAATATGTTCCGCATCAGCATAATGATCTGTCCTATAGCCATTTCGACTACAGAGCGAGTATTGCTGTAGGGTGCATTAAAGACCACTACCCCCTTTTTCAGGCAGTAATTGAGGTCGATTTGTGTTGTCCCTATACAAAAAGCCCCGACAACCAGAAGTTTATTTGCAGCATCAAGAACCCTGGGGGTGATCTGGGTCTTAGAACGAATACCAAGTACATGCACTCCTTTGATCTTCTCGATCAATTCTTCTTCCGTAAGGCTCCTATCTATTAATTCTACAGAAAAACCATCTTCCGAAAGATTGTCAAAGGCAACTGGATGTACGTTTTCAAGCAAAAGTATTTTGATCCGGTTTTTGGGATAAGAGAGGTTACGCGGGAGATCATTTACAAAAAGGAATTCATCCAGATTAGGTGCTACATGATCAGCGTTTGACGCTGCTTTTTCCCTATGTACGTTCTCTGTATAGGCAAAAAATTTGTGAGCGATTCCTGCCTCCCTCATTACGTAGTCACTATACCCGTCACCAATCACCTGGACTTCCCCTTCGAGGTTCAGTTCTTTTAAACAGGCGATCTTCCCGTTATGGCTAGCCAGCACATTCTCCTCGTCAAATCCGGTTATATTTCCATCCTCGTCAAAAGTGAATGTATTGGCGTAAACCCTGTCTGATGGAATATTGTACTCCTCAACGATAGGATCTATAAACTCTTTAAAACCACAGGAAATCACATAGATATCCTCAGAATATTTTTCAAAAAATTCCTTGTTGGAAGCAATCGATTTGGAAATCTTTTTTCTGAGCTCTTCCACAAGAGGATCAAGATGTTTTTTATTTGCCTGTAACAGCCTGATTCTCCTTTCCAGAGACTCTGTAAAAGATATATCCCCGTCGATCCCCAAATTGGTAATGTGTTGAATCTCTTTGATGACCTCATCCCTGTCTTCGCGGTTACTCAGGGTCATTTCAGCTAAAACATCAAGTGCTTCCACCCGGGTTAACGTACTATCAAAATCAAAAACATACTTCCTCGCCACTGTGATCATATAAAGGTGTTCAAAGATGCAAAAGTAGAAATAATTGAAGATGGAAACATGAAATCGTGTTAAAAGTACGAGATCACTGTTTTAAAGCCTGTAATGATAAAATATTCTCTTATTTTTATGGACTTTGTTGTGAAATATTAATTCTTTCCGGGCGTGACCGATTTTAACTACAGTATGGATTTATGAAAAAAATTTTAAAGGCCTTAAAACTGATTTTCCTCTCTCTTGTTGTAATACTCTTACTTGCGTATGGGGTGATCTATTTGAAAATGAAAATGGATTCCAGAGCCAATTTTGCGCTCTTAGGTCCTGAAGCTACTGTACTTAATATAGAAGGTCAGCCGATAAGGGACCTGAATAAAAATGGGCAGGTCGATATCTATGAAAATCCTGAACACACAGTTGAGGAGCGTGTGGAGGATTTGGTAAATCAAATGACCCTGGAAGAGAAGGCGGGCTTACTTTTTGTGACAATGATTGGCACCACTCCTGACGGAGAGCCCCTGGAAACCCCGGTGTTGTCTTTAGACCCGCTGATGACAATGATGTCTATGTACCTCCCGTCCAATTCGGAATTAATCGTAAAAAAGAAAATAAATAGTGTTAATATCCTGACATCCCCCGATGCCGATGCCCTGGCCAAATACAATAACAAGATTCAAAAGATGGCAGAGAAGACCCGCCTGGGAATACCCATTACCATTGCTACCGATCCGAGACATGGTACTGAAAATAATCCGGGGGCAGCCCTTTACACGCCGGCTTTTTCACAATGGCCTACCTCCCTGGGGCTTGCCGCTACACGGGATACGTTGCTGGTAAAGAAGTTTGGCGACATTGCCAGACAGGAATACCTGGCAGTAGGAATACGCCTTGCGCTCCATCCGATGGCCGATCTGGCCACTGAACCGCGATGGGCAAGGACCAATGGCACTTTTGGAGAAGATGCCGAGCTGTCCGCGATGATGACCAAAGCTTATATACTCGGATTTCAGGGCGATACGCTTCACCATAGCAGCGTAGCATGTATGACAAAGCATTTTTCGGGCGGAGGCCCTCAAAAAGACGGGGAAGATGCTCATTTTCCCTATGGGAAGGAACAGGTGTATCCCGGGGATAACTTTGACTACCACCTAATTCCCTTCACCGAAGGCGCTTTCCCTGCAAATACTGCCCAGATCATGCCTTACTATGGCATTCCGATGGACCAAACCAGTGAGAATGTGGCTTTCGGTTTTAACAAAGACATTATTACAGGTTTGCTGCGTGATTCTCTGAATTTTCAGGGGGTGGTCTGCACCGACTGGAATATTATTACAGATTCCCGGATATCTGAAGGAAGGGCCTGGGGTGTTGAGCACCTGAGTGTAAAAGAACGAGTTAAAAAGGTCTTTGATGCAGGCTGTGACCAATTTGGAGGTGAAAGTATCCCGGAGGTCATCGTAGAACTGGTAAAGGAAGGAGGAATAAGTATAGAACGACTCGACACCTCGGTAAAAAGAGTTTTGCGGGATAAATTTACTTTAGGTCTATTTGACGATCCCTATGTGGACGAAAACAAAGCGGTAAAAATTGCAGGCAAGGCGGAATTCAGGGAACAAGGCAAACTGGCACAGGCGAAATCGACCATTTTGCTTAAGAATAAAGATCTGTTACCCCTTACCGAAGGCACCAAAATCTACGCCGAAGGGATAAAAGAGACCCATTTTCTGGAAAATTATGGATACCTGGTAAATTCTCCGAAAGATGCTGATGTGATAGTGAAACGCCTGGCAACTCCGTTTGAACCCAGGTCAGATTCCTTTATTGAGAGCTATTTTCATCAGGGCAGGTTGTATTTTACTGAGGAAGAATCCGAGGAAATCCTGGACCTCATCACCCAGAAACCGTCCATCACTATTGTCAATCTTGAAAGGCCGGCGATCATTACTGAAATTGATGCTTTGAGCAGCGCGGTGATGGCTGAATTTGGAACGAGTGATGAAATCCTCGCACAACTGCTCTTTGGTAAAATGAAACCGCAGGGGAAACTACCCTTTGAATTGCCATCGAGTTGGGAAGCCGTCCTCAAACAGAAAGAAGACGTACCCCGGGACTCTGAAAACCCCCTGTACCCTTATGGGTATGGATTAGATTACTAAGTTTATCCAAAGGATAGGTAAATCAGGCCGGTAATGATAGCAAGGCCAAAACTGAGCAGCGTACCGATCAGGATGTATTCTGTCAGCTTCCGGCTATTACTTTCCTTCAGGTCGTTAAATCGAAATACTGATTTAGCAGTAATTAAAAGTCCTATGCCTTCCCACCTTCCGGTAATTATAAATACCAGAACGAAAAGGCGTTCTATCATACCTATATATTTTCCAGCATTAGGCAGCGACTTGTGATCCAGGGAGATCTGCTTTGACATTTTCTCCAGCAAAACATTCATCAGGATAGCCGATGGAAACGTAAGAAAGAAAATTGCCGTCACCAATCCCCAGTCGATTAGCCCCAGGAGATAGTCGATTTGCCCAATGATATTACCGTAATAGGCACATCCGAAGAGTATCATGATATGTAAAAACTGGTCGATAAAAAAGGGAACACTCCTATTCTTAAATCGCGGTTCTGAATATAACTTTCCGAGATCGATCACAAAATGTGAAAGGGCGATCACAAGGGCGATGCGCCAATGCGTGTAATTACCAAGTAGCAGCAGTACCAGAACGAAGTGGATCAAAACATGAAAGTACAAATAGCGGGAGCTTATTTTATGAGCCGACTTATGGATGACCCACTTGGTGGGTTGAAAGAGGAAGTCACCCAGGAGGTGAGCCAGAAGGAGTTTAATAAATAGAATCATCAGATCAATTCTTTAAATGTTTCTTTATAAAATACCAGCAAATCAATAACCAGATCTGTCCGGGCTCTTTTTTGTCGCTGGCTTACGGCAGATTGCTGAATGTTGAAGGATTCAGCCATTTGCTGTTGTGAAGCCCCGGGATTTCTCAGAGTCCAGGCAATTGTTTCAGCAGAAACCGTCGTCCATTCATCCATAAAGCTCAGGGCCAAACGGAGCAGTAGGTTACAAACTTCATCCTTTTCTTTCAGGCCGCTGCGGATGGCCAGGGTTTGCTTCCCGGATTTTAACTCCTCCAGTAGCCTGCCGGAATGCTGGTAGGCCGTTCCGTTGGCCTCTGTGATCCTGCCACCGGAATATGACTCATCCCCTATTCCAATGGCCATTCTTACATCGAGGTTTTTATATGATTTTATAACGGATTTTATAAGAATAGCCTCCTCCAGTGCTTGATTGACTGTAGTTTTGAATTGAAATTCATCTCCCCTGTAAATATCCCACGCTTCCGGTTGTTGTCCTTTCTCTGACAGGACTTCTTTCAGAGCTGGCAACCAGGCTGCCGAGGAATATTGCCCTGAATTTACAATATCGCCGGTAACAATTGCCATCATATTATTAGTTTAAAAGCTAATATATAAAATTATAAGTATATATGCTAATATATTAAACTATAAGTTGAATACTTTATTGTAAACCGCTATACAAAAGAAGCGAAGTTTTTAAAACCAGCGTCTTACTTTTATACAGTACTGAGCGTATTCCTTTCCGAATTTCTCCAGAAGTGCTACCTCTTCACGCTTTATCTGGAATCTGTTCATCACAGAAACAAAACCTGCCGCCAAAAGCGTGTTAAAAGCATTCCCCAGGGCTAAACCCCAAGCCAAAAGAATAAGCAACATGGCCAGGTACATAGGGTTCCTCGAAAAGGAATACAACCCGCCGGTCACAAGCTTATTTGCCTTTGAAGGGTTTATAGGATCGGCCGTTGTACGAGCTCTCAGGAACTGAAATATGGCTATAAAAGCTATGACCACCCCCAAACCGGCAAGGACCTTCATCAAAAGGCGCCGGCCAAAGAAATCAAAATAGCCCACAGGAAGGAAAGTAGCCAGAAGGTACATCAGCAAGCCAGTAAATACAAAAATGATTGCGGGCGGCAGCTTTATTTTCATAGCGTGAATTCCTTGAGGAAATCAAAATTACTATTTTTGGCCGCATTCTGATCAATCACTAGATATAAGTATTCAATGGAATTGGTATTTGCCACCCATAACCTGAACAAAGCAAAGGAAATTCTCCCGGAATTACCTCCCCATATAGAACTCAGGACCTTGAGCGATATAGGCTGTGTTGAAGAAATTCCAGAAACGGCACCCACTTTGGAAGGCAATGCAATTATCAAAGCCTCCTTTGTTCAGAATAAATTTGGACTTTCCTGCTTTGCCGATGACACGGGCCTGGAAGTGGTCGCTCTTAATGGGGCGCCAGGGGTGTATTCTGCACGCTATGCCGGAGAGCCGAAAAATGAAGAGGCGAATATTGCCAAACTTCTGGAGGAGATGAAAGATCAACAAGACAGAAGAGCTCAGTTTACCACGGTAATCGCCCTTTGTCTGGAAAATGAAACCCGGGTATTCCGGGGTGTAGTTAAGGGCCTGATCACCAGATCCCCCAGGGGAACAAATGGATTTGGATATGATCCGATTTTCCAGCCGGAAGGATTTGAGCGGACCTTTGCAGAACTTTCGCTTCAGGAAAAGAATAAGATCAGTCACAGAGCCAGGGCATTAGCCAAATTACTGGAGTCACTCAAAACCCAGAGCTAACTGGCTCAGCACTATTTGCTATAATTAAACACATATCTCACTGCGAATCAATAAATAGCAGTACCTTTGCCGCTTAATTATAGCCGCTGGTATAGCATGTGTTGCGCTGAGGATCAAAAAGTTATTTCGATTATCGCTCTATGCAACATCCATATTTGCGATTACGTAAAATAACATACAATGAATTCATTTAAAGCGCTGGGGCTCAACAATGCCCTACTGCAAGCTATTGAGGATCTCGGATTTGAAACTCCTTCCGAAGTCCAGGAAAAAACAATTCCCATTTTATTAGAAGATGAAGCCGATCTGGTTGCCTTGGCACAGACGGGCACAGGGAAGACTGCTGCCTTTGGTTTTCCTTTAATTCAGAAAATTGAAAGTGAAAGCAGGACCACTCAGGGTGTAATCCTATCCCCGACACGTGAACTCTGTCTTCAGATCACCAATGAAATGCAACTCTATTCCAAATATGTAAAAGGCCTGAATATTGTGGCCATTTACGGGGGTGCGAGTATAACGGACCAGGCCAGGCAAATCAAGAGAGGTGCTCAGATCATAGTAGCAACTCCCGGAAGGATGAAAGATATGATAGGTCGGGGTATGATCGATATCAGTAAGATAGACTATTGTATTCTCGATGAAGCTGATGAGATGCTCAATATGGGCTTTTATGAGGATATTAAGGACATTTTGTCAACCACTCCCAAAGAGAAATCGACCTGGTTGTTTTCGGCTACTATGCCCAAAGAGGTTGCCACAATCGCCAAAAAGTTTATGCATCAGCCCAAAGAAGTTACGGTGGGGGCAAAAAATTCGGGTGTGGATACCGTTCAGCACGAATACTACGTGGTAGGTGGCAGGGATCGATACGAGGCGCTTAAACGCCTTGCGGATGCTAATCCGGGGATTTTCTCGGTAGTATTTTGCAGGACAAAGCGGGATACACAGCGAGTTGCCGAAAAACTCATCGAGGACGGCTACAATGCCGGGGCCCTTCACGGCGATCTGAGTCAGAACCAGCGAGACCTGGTCATGAACTCTTTCAGGAAAAAGCAAATTCAAATGCTGGTAGCGACAGACGTAGCTGCCAGGGGCATTGATGTAGATGATATTTCTCATGTCATCAACTATCAACTTCCCGACGAGATCGAAACATATACTCATAGAAGTGGAAGAACCGGAAGAGCAGGAAAATCCGGAATTTCTATGGTGATTATCACCAGAAGTGAACTGAGGAAGATCAAAACCATTGAAAATATCATCAAACAGAAATTTGATGCTAAACAGATACCATCAGGAATGGAGATCTGTGAAATACAATTGTATCATCTTGCCAGCAAAATAAGGGATACTAAAATCAATAATGCCGTTGACAATTATCTTCCCGCGATACACGACGTTCTGGAGGGAATTGATCGTGAGGAGCTGATAAAAAAAATTGTTTCCGTAGAGTTTACCCGATTCTATGCTTACTACAGTAAGGTGAAAGACCTCAATAGCAGCGATAGTTCCGGGCAGGGTAAAACCGCTTCCGACTCAAGGGGAGGTAATTTTAGTGACAATGGCTCAGTTCGCTATTTTATTAATGTAGGGGAAAGGGACGGTTACGACTGGATGTCTTTAAAAGATTTCCTCAAAGACACGCTCAGTGTTGGGAAAGATGATGTGTATCGGGTGGATGTGAAGGACAGCTTTTCTTTTTTTAATACGGATGCTGCCTTAACAGATCAGATCCTCAATACATTCAAGGACTTTAAAGTGGATGGCAGATTCGTAAATGTTGAAGTGTCCAAAAGTCCAGAAGGCGGAGGCCGTAAAGGAAAGGACAAAGGAAGGCGCAGGAATAAAGACAAAAGAAAGAGTGATTATAAAGATCGCTCCCACAAGAAAAGCGGAGGACAGAGAAGCGGGAAAAGAAGAAGTAAAAAACGGGATGGCTTTTATTAGTTAATTCTATATTAAAAGGACTTTATTAAACAGGTTTTTTTGGTTTATTCGCGATATTAAGAATGGTTCTGAAAATTAAACACTTTTCATTTTTATTCCTTTTGGGCAGTATGCTGATCTTCGCTCAGGAACCGCCCTCTGAGGTAGTTTTACAGGAGTTCAAAGCTCGTGTGGTGAATGCACAGACCAATGAGGCCCTGGAAAGTGTCCATGTGGTCAACCTCAATCAGGTGAAAGGAACGATTACCAATGCCGAAGGTGAATTTACCATTCAGGCTGCCGTCAATGATACCCTGTATTTTTCCTATCTGGGCTTTAAATCTCAAAAAATAAGGGTCACCAATGACATGTTTAAATTCATGGATACCGAGATTGCCCTTACCGAGCTGGCATATGCTCTTGAGGAAGTGATCGTGCGGCCTTATCAACTCACAGGCTATCTCGAAATCGACGTAAAAAACCTGCCGATCAATACTGCCTATCAATACAGTATTTCAGGGCTTTCCAAAAGCTATGAGGCCGGAAACAAAAACCCAAGTGCCGTGACAAAGGTTCTGGGTGCCATACTGAATCCGGCGGACCTGCTCAGGAATCTGTTTGGGAAAAGGCCCAACCAGATGAGGAAACTCCGTCTGATTAAGGAGGATGACGAGATCAGAGACCTTTTGGCTTCCAAATTCGACCGGGAAACACTTACCGAACTCCTGCAACTTGAAAAAGTGGATATTGAGGATATTCTATCCAATTGTAATTTTTCCAAATCCTTTATAACTACCGCCAACGATCTTCAAATTCTCGATGCCATCAGCAGTTGTTATGAGGAATACAAGGTTCTGAACAGGAAAAATTAGGAATCTTCTTTCAATATAGGACCTTAAATAAATTTTCCTAATCCAAGATCATTTTATAGTTTTAGGCAAAATAAAAAAAGCCTTTTCAAACTATCAGAACCGCCGGGTATTACCCTTTTTTATGGATCTGATGTGTGCGAAGGGTCTTCCTCAAATACTGCTTCATGAAAAAATTACTGGCCTTAGTCTGTTTCGTCAGCCTGATGGTTTCCTGTAAACCTAAATCTGACACTACCGACAAGACCGCCCTCCGGGAAGAGGTTGCGGCTGACACAAAAGAAGAGGTCGTTCCATTTCGCTGGGAAGCTGCCAATGTATATTTTCTCCTCACAGATCGTTTTAACAACGGAAACCCAGAAAACGACATCAACTACGAGAGAACTAATGAAACAGGACCCCTAAGAGGATTTATGGGTGGAGACATCCAGGGGATTACTCAGAAAATTGAAGAAGGATATTTTACGGATCTGGGTATCAACGCGATTTGGTTTACCCCTGTTGTGGAACAGGTACATGGAGATACTGACGAAGGTACTGGAAACACTTATGCCTATCACGGGTATTGGACGAAGGACTGGACGGCACTCGACCCTAATTTCGGAACCCGGAAGGACCTGGAAATCATGGTCAGGAAAGCCCATGAAAAAGGGATAAGGATCCTGATGGATGTAGTGTTAAATCACACAGGGCCAGTAACGGAAAAAGATCCGGCATGGCCTGCTGAATGGGTGATTACCGAACCTAAATGTACCTTTGAAAACTACGAAACTACCACGGCCTGTACCCTGGTTGAAAACCTTCCGGATATCAGGACAGCTGCAGATACCCCTGTGGATCTGCCAGATACCCTTCTTGCCAAATGGAAGGAAGAAGGCCGACTGAGTATGGAACTCGATGAGTTACAGCTTTTCTTTGACAGAACCGGCTATCCCAGAGCACCTCGATTCTATATTATTAAATGGCTGACCGACTATGTAAATGACCTTGGGATTGACGGTTTTAGGGTAGATACAGTGAAACACGCCGATGAAAAAGCCTGGGCAGAATTGTACAAAGAAGCCTCTTATGCTTTTGAAAACTGGAAAAAGAAACACCAGGACCGGGTTTTGGATGACACTCCCTTTTATATGGTTGGCGAAGTGTATAACTACGGAATATCAGGGGGCAGGGAGTTTGATTTTGGGGATAAAAAGGTAGATTATTTTGCTCACGGATTTAATAGCCTGATCAACTTTGAACTCAAGACAGATGCCCAAAAGAGTTATGAGCAAATTTTTAGAAAGTACAATTCCCTGCTTCACTCCAAATTAAAAGGAGCAAGTGTCATGAATTACCTGACCTCACATGACGATGGAAGTCCCTTTGATAAGGAAAGGAAAAAACCATTTTATTCGGCGAACGTCTTACTGCTTACCCCTGGGACTTCACAAGTATATTACGGTGACGAAACAGCTAGGGACCTTACTATTGAAGGTACAGTAGGCGATGCCACCCTGAGATCTTTTATGAATTGGAATGAACTGGATAGTTTGAAGACCAGGGAAGTACTTACCCATTGGCAAAAATTAGGCAAGTTCAGAAACCGGCATCCCGCTGTTGGTGCTGGCAGACACAAAAGGCTGGCAAAGAAACCCTATGTCTTTAGCAGAACCTATACGGATGGTGACTACAAGGATAAGGTAGTAGTTGGCCTCGACCTGCCCAAAGGGAAAAAATCGCTATGGGTAAAAGGGTTTTTCGGGGATGGAACCCAACTGTACGACACTTATTCTGAGACCACCGTAGAAGTGAAGAAAGGCAAAGTCACTCTGGATAATCCCTTTTCTGTGGCGCTTCTGGAACTGGCCAAATAAATACTCTACGGATACAGATGATTTAATTCCTGATAAGGGAATCCAGAATAAAATATGGCCATAGACAGAGACAGGCGAAACTATTTCTTACTATTGAGATAATTACTGCCTGGAATGCAAGGCGAGTCGGTTGCCTTCAGTATCTACAAATAATGCCATATACCCCACATCTTCACTGATCATCTTTTTGGGCTGAAGTACCTTCCCCCCTGCTCCTTCGATTTTATCGACCTGCTCTTTCACATCCCTGCTTGAAAAATATAGCAACGGACCTTCAGTTTCACTGGGCCTGTAGAAATCGGGGTGACTCACTAAAGCCCCGGAGGCACCCTGCTTCCCTTCGGCAAAGGGAAATAGCCCCATCTTGAGACCGTGGAAATTTTCAACTTCTATTTTAATACCAAATACTGTTTCATAGAATTTCCTGGCCCGATCCATATCCGTAACCGGAATCTCAAACCATCCAATCATATTTGATTCCATTTGATTTCTTTAATTTTCCAGTTGTGTTTTTAAGGAGGATAATCCTTCTTCAAAATCTTTCCCCACCATTTTGTCCATGCTCATAAAAAGCATCATGATACTCATGGGAAATTTGTTCTTTCCTTTAAAGCCCCATGTGACTTTAGTGTCTTTCCCATCTGTATCTTCAAGCACCAGGTAACAATCTGATTGGGACTTCCAGGGTTTCATAAAACGAAGTTCTCCATCGATACGTTCCCCCGGAACGATATTCGTGATCTCCTGTTCTCCTTCTCCTACTTCCTTATTTCCATTCCAATAACTTATTGCACCTACTTCCCCATCGGTTCCCGTGAATTTTTTTTCCATATTAGGATCTTTTTTCGCCCATGGAGACCAGTGGTCCATATTTTTAAGGTATTTGAGGTAATCAAATACTTCGTTTCTCGGTTTTGAAATCACCACAGAGCGATTCACATCATAAGATTTGGGAGCGATAAGGGCAAGTATCAGAATAACAGCTACCAATACCAATACAATATAGAGTGCAGTATACATATGTTTATCAATTAGTTAGTTACAAGGTAAGGTACAAAATCTTTCTATATCCCTTCCTGGTAACGCGCTAGTATTTTGTCGATATTCTTGATAGATTTCTTAATCCATTCGAGCCTGATTTTAGCTTTTTCCTCCTCCTGAAGTTTCCAGTTATGCTCTGAGGAACGCAATTTTTTGGTCATCTGATACAGCACAATAGCTGCAGCAACAGAAACATTAAGACTTTCGGTAAAACCCACCATAGGTATGTGAATTTGTTCATCAGCAGCTGCAAGGGCACTTTCTGATACCCCCTCTTTTTCTGCTCCGAAAACAATAGCCATCTTCTGGTTTACTGAGATCTGATCCAGGGTACAGGCATCACTCCTGGGTGTCGTCACAAAAATCTTATATCCTTTTGCTCTTAAGTTATCGATACATTCTTTTGTTCCGCCATAGCGATGAATATCGGTCCATTTTTCTGCCCCAAGTGCAATTTTTTTATCCAGCCTGTCAGAAAACCTTTGTTCGATGATGTACACATCCTGAATCCCAAAAATATCTGCAGATCTTATAACTGCACTGGCATTGTGGAGGTGGTATATATCTTCCATAACCACGGTAATATATCTGGTACGCAAATTCAACACCTCCTCAAATCGCTGAAGGCGCTTACCGGAAACGAAGGTCTCCAGATAGTTGATCAGGTTGGGATCCTCCATAGATCGAATATAAGAAAAACGTATCTTTAGGTAAAAGAGCAGAGATGAAGAAAAAGGTGGCTGTGCTTACAGGGGCAGGGATGAGTGCAGATAGTGGCTTAAAGACGTTTCGGGATGCAGACGGACTCTGGGAAGGCCACGATGTAATGGAAGTTGCTTCCCCACAGGGGTTCAGGGCACACCCCGAACTGGTCTTAGAATTTTATAATGAAAGAAGGCGGCAATTACTTGAGGTTCAGCCAAATGACGGACATAAAGCACTTGTAGAACTGGAGGAAAAATTTGAAGTACAGATTATTACCCAAAATGTAGACGATCTGCACGAAAGGGCAGGGAGTCAAAATGTGCTCCATCTGCATGGAGAATTGTTTAAAGCGAGGAGCACAGTCCCTCCCTACACTGTATACGACTGGAGAAAAGACCTTAATCTCGGAGATTGCTGTGACTTGGGAAATCAGCTTAGGCCCCATATTGTCTGGTTTGGGGAAGAGGTACCTCTCCTTCCACATGCAGCAGAACTCACTTCTCAGGCCGAGATCCTCATCATCGTGGGGACTTCCCTCCAGGTGTATCCTGCAGCCTCATTGATGTATTATGCCAGACCCGGTATACCCATCTACTTTGTAGATCCCAGACCATCGCTGACAAATTCAGGAGAACTCAACCTTTATTTGATTGCCCAAAAAGCCTCAGAAGGAGTCCCTGAACTGGTCTCTTCACTCTTGCAATAAATATCAGGCAATTCCTCGGTCTGATACCCAATCACCCCCCCTAAAAACTAAAAACTTATGGCTATCTTTGCCCTTTCCTTTACCTATGAGCTCAAACACTAATATCTCTACAGAAATACAAGCGATTTCCCCGGTTGACGGACGTTATAAAAATAAAGTACTCCCCCTGATTTCATATTTTTCAGAGGAAGCCCTGATGAAATACCGAGTACGCGTTGAGATAGAATATTTTATCGCCCTTTGCCGAATTCCCCTGCCACAATTGCAATCTTTAGCTTCCTCAAAATACGAAGAACTCAGAGAAATTTACAGTTCCTTTAATACAGCGGATGCTCTTGAGATCAAAGAGATAGAACGCACCACAAATCACGATGTGAAGGCAGTCGAATATTTTATTAAATCAAAATTCGATTCCCTGGGTTTATCCGAATACAAAGAATTTATACATTTTGGACTGACCTCACAGGACATCAACAATACGGCAATTCCCTTATCGCTGAAGGAAGCAGTGAAAGAAGTGTATATGCCCCAATGCAGCGAACTTCTCAAGGCAATTGAGCACAAAGCACAGGAGTGGGCAAAAGTTCCTATGCTGGCCCGAACCCATGGACAGGCAGCTTCTCCAACCCGACTTGGAAAAGAATTTGAAGTCTTTGCCA
Organism: Muriicola sp. E247; assembly: GCF_041358175.1. Lineage (NCBI taxonomy): Bacteria > Pseudomonadati > Bacteroidota > Flavobacteriia > Flavobacteriales > Flavobacteriaceae > Muriicola > Muriicola sp. E247. The sequence continues at coordinate 148,099 of NZ_JBGKBE010000008.1, read as the reverse complement.
CACGGTTAAAGGAGCAATTAAAATTTCTGGAAATGATTCCTCACGCCAGTAAATTTGGAGGTGCTACCGGAAATTTCAACGCCCATAAGGTGGCCTATCGGGAAATGGACTGGAGAGCCTTTGGAAAATCCTTTGTGGAAGGAGAATTAGGACTCCACCATTCTTTTCCCACCACTCAGATAGAACATTATGATCATATGGCTTCGTTGTTCGACTGCCTGAAACGGATCAATACGATTCTGATCGACCTCAACAGGGACCTCTGGACCTATATTTCCATGGATTACTTTAAACAGCAGATCAAAAAAGGGGAAGTAGGCTCATCGGCCATGCCACATAAGGTAAATCCTATCGACTTTGAGAATGCGGAGGGGAATTTAGGGCTGGCAAATGCGATTTTTGAACATCTCTCTTCCAAATTACCGGTTTCCAGGCTACAACGCGATTTAACAGATAGTACAGTTTTGAGGAATATCGGGGTTCCCCTTGCACATACGCTGATCGCAATGCAATCCACCTTAAAAGGGTTTGGAAAACTGTTGCTCAATGCGGAGAAGATTGAATCAGACCTGGAAAACAACTGGGCAGTGGTGGCAGAGGCCATTCAGACGATCCTGAGACGCGAAGGCTATCCCAACCCCTATGAAGCACTAAAAGGGCTTACAAGGACAAATTCAAAAATTAACCGGGAAGCTATTGCTAACTTTATAGATACCCTTAAGGTCTCCGAAACTATCAAGCAGGAATTAAAGGAAATAACTCCCACCAATTATACCGGAATATGAAAACCCGGAAACTGACGGGTGTTTAATTCTTCGCAAACTCAGGATATTACTCCTCTTTGCGAATATTAACCTGGTGTGGATAAGGAATCTCTATTCCTGCCTTATCCAAGGCTAGTTTTGACCCTTCTACAGCTGCAAAAAATACGGACCAGTAATCCTCTGGTTTACAATAAGGCCTCACCGCTAAGTTAACAGAGCTATCTCCCAGTTCTGATACATTCACAGAAGGAGCAGGCTCCTCTAGTACTAATGGGTTGGACGTTAAAACCTCGAGTAACACATCTTTTGCTTTCTTAATGTCTTCTCCATAACCAATTCCTACAGTGGTGTCTACCCGTATTTTCCCTTCTGCTGTATAATTAATGATATTCCCATTCGCCATGGCTCCATTAGGTACAATCGCCAATTTATTTTGAGGAGTAACTAACTTGGTTGTGAAAATCTCTATTTCCTTAACTGTTCCCAATACTCCCTGCGCCTCTATAAGATCACCTATTCTATAGGGTTTAAATATCATAATCAGCACTCCACCGGCAAAATTACCCAGGGATCCCTGCAAGGCTAAACCAATTGCAAGCCCAGCGGCTGCAATGACCGCTGCAAAAGTTGTAACATCCACCCCAAGTTGGGAAATAACCAATAAAATCAGGAATACCTTCAGGATCCACGAGACCAAATTGAGTAAAAAACGTTGTAAAGATTCGTCGTACTTACTCCTTGACATCATTTTCCTGGAGGTGCCTATTACTTTTTTAATTATCCAGGCCCCAACAATATAGATAATGATCGCCGTGATCAGTTTAGGACCAAATTCCTTAGCCAGTTCAATCGCGTATTTGAACCACTCTTCTGCTTTTTCCATTAAATTTTAAATTAGGTTTAATGCATCCGGGAATATATGAATTACAGTTCAAAAACAAGCGAAGACATTATGTAACAAAAAAACCTGCTCCAGGCATTGCCGGAGCAGGTTGAATGTATTAGTGGGGATATTACTATCCTTTAAGAAACTGACCTATTTCTCCAAGTCCTTCTCCCTTGTAATCAGATTTTTGGATAGCTTGCATTAACTGAACCAGATGTGCCGGATTCATATCATTTCCCAAAACACGAACCAGGGCAAATCCCTTCTCGTTACTGTTTCCATATATGATTACTTCATCAATGGCATCATCTTCCCCCAGATATTTTACAAATCCTTTCCCATAGGAAGAGTTCAGCTTCATCAATTCTTTAAACTCTGAATTTTTCATGATGGCATTTACCTTCCCCTTTTCCACTTCATATTCCGCTGCATTCGAAGCTGTCTTTCTAAAAGCCAGGATATTCAGTTTCCTCAAGGATTCCACCGCGTTGCGTTGTTCTTCTGAAAGATCCACTTCATCGAGGTTTAAAATACTCGCAGGCAGGTCAAGAGAAATAAAATTAGGATTCTCTGCACTGTCTACGTAATACTCCTGCAGGCTCTGAGTTGAAGAACAACCTAATAACAGGAACAGTCCAATAATCGGAAGGATTGTATGTAATTTTTTCATGGTGCTTTTGCTTCTTTAAGGAACAAAGATGCAGACCCGCTCTGTCAGCAGGCCCGCAGCTTTACTCACTCGGTTATTTTTTTTGTTTCTCTATCTGATTCAACTCCTTAGGGAGGTTCATTTTCTTGGTTAACGCCCCGATTTTCGTAAGATCAATATCTCCGGTGAGGGTGAGTAATACCGTTTCAATCTTGCGGTCGTTAATTTCAACATCGGCATTTTTTATACCGGTGACGAACATCAGGAGTTCACTTACGTGATCCTCGTCCTTCCCCTTGCGGATATAGAACTTTACATTGGCGTCTTTGTCCTTTACCCTCATGAGTTCTTCAAGAGAAGCATTTTTTAGATATCGGTCTACCGTTGACTTCATATCAGCAGATATCCCCTTGTTTTCGGTAACAAAGACCTTTAAGCCATTCAGACTTTTTGCAATCTCCATGGCCTCCCTGGCTTCGGGTTCATCCACGTTGACATCCATTTTTACCAGGAGATCGAACATGTTTTTGTTGACGATTACCGAACTCACCTCGTCCATATCCTCAAATTTATCAAAGATCGACTGTGAGAAGCCTGCAAAGGGTAATAAGGCTAAAGCGATTATTAAGACATACTTTTTCATTCTGTTGTTTTTTAATTGTTTTTGTAAATTTTTTCTTTTGTTTCTTCAAATTCATTCAAATAGGCCACTTTTTGTGTGCCACGGTCCAGATTTGCAGCCAGTAACCCAAGGGCCTTTTTAGTCTGGAGATAGGCGTATTCAGCTTCTTTTTGCTCCTGATACTGCCTTCCAAAAAATATGCCAGCTACTAAAACGACTACCGCTGCAACGGAAATCCACTTATATACGTTTCTTCTAGGTTTTAATGGAACCTGCTGCGTATATCGCTCCTGTTTGGCATTTGAGAAGTAAGTGAACATCGGTCGATATTGTTCCAGATGTGGCTCTACGCCATCTCCGGTAAAAAACTCCCTTAATTCAAGCTCCTCGACCTCCGTGGTTCGGGCCTCGAAATACTTCTCTATTAACTTTTCTATTCTAACTAATTCCATAGCTGTGTTTTTCTACTAATTTTTCTCTTACGGCCTTACGTGCTCTGGATAAGGCTACTCTCACTGCTGTCGGTTTCATATCCAGCATTTCAGATATTTCTTCATAACTATAGGCTTCTATGTCCCTCAGTTGCAGCACCATTTTCTGCTGATCGGGCAATGTCTCCATGATCTTACCCACCCATTCCACACTGTCGTGTGTTTCCACCTCATTCTGCAATGAGCTACTATTGTCGGCATAATTACTGTGTACCAGTTTCAGATTCGCCGATTGTTTCGATTTCAGCCGGTCAAGACAAAAATTCTTAGTCATCGTCATCGCAAAAGCCTCTACATTGCGATAGGTTCCAATCCTCTTTTTCTTTGACCACAATTTCAACAGTATCTCCTGAGTTGCATCTTCAGCCTCCTCCGAGGACACCAGTAACCTCTTGGCAAGCCTGTATAGCTTGTCTTTAAAGGGCATTACCACATTTAAAAACTCACTTTGTGTCATTATAGGTTGATCGGTTGTTGTATTGAGCATTTTCCTGCCGTGTTACAATAGCTAGACGACCTATATCGAATTTTGTTACAATTCTTTTTTTCTTCGCCAATATCTCTTTATTTTAGCTGCTAGTAACCTTCCCTACACATGATAATGCCAGTAATCCCCTAAGGTAAGAAAATGCCTTAGGTACAAACTGTGTTGGAATAAGTATTGCTTAAAAAAAAAGAAAATGAAAAAGAATTTAATCTTACTCCTGTGGACGGCTTTATTGTTCATTGGATGCAGCAAGGACGATGATAACATCTTTTCTCCCCCTCAGGATCTAGCATCCCAGGATTTCATGTGGAAAGCATCTAATTATTGGTATTTCTGGCAGGATGACGTACCCAACCTGGCAGACGACCGCTTTGCCAGTGATGAGGAGTATACAGCCTTTTTGGAGTCTGATGCAGATGCCGGTGATTTTTTTGACAATCAACTGCGTTTTACAGAAGATCGATTTACCTTCTATAGCCCTGACTATGAAGAGTTCACTAAAATACTTTCTGGTATCACAAAAAACAATGGGCTGAATTTCGGGCTGATATTGCTGGAAGGTGATTTGCTCGTGGGATATGTAAGATATATAATTCCGGATTCAGATGCGGCATCCAAGCAGATTTTCAGAGGTAATTATTTTACCGAAGTCGATGGACAACGTCTGGATACAAACAACTATATAGACTTGCTTTTCGGAGAGAATGATACTTATACGCTTTCCATGGCCGATTATGTCAATGATGAATTTACCCCAAACGGCCTGGAGGTAATGCTTACAAAAGAAGAGAATTTTCAGGAAAACCCAGTCTACATTACCAATACGTTAGACGTTAATGGTACTAAAATTGGTTATATATTTTACAGGAGGTTTACAGATGGTTTTGAAGACGAACTCAATGCCGCCTTTGGCCAATTACAAGCTCAGGGAATCACCGAACTGGTTCTTGACCTCAGATATAATCCAGGAGGCAGGGTTTCATCTGCTGTAGCCCTGGCAAGTATGATCTATGGTACAAATACCAATGAGCTTTTTGTAAAACAACGTTGGAATCCAAAACGACAAGCCGGTTTCAGTGCGTCTTCCCTGGAGGAAAATTTTATTAATCAGATAGAAGGAGGGGAAGCCATTAATTCATTGGGCTTGAGCAGGATTTACGTGCTTACAACCGAGAGATCTGCATCCGCCAGTGAATTATTGATCAATGGTCTCGATCCTTATATGAATGTTATTCAGGTAGGTACCACCACCACCGGGAAAAATGAATTCTCGCTTACCATGGTCGATGATCCCGGCAATAATTTTCCCTATACCTATGATCCGGCCAGGGAATCTTTTATCAACCCCAATAATTCCTGGGCCATTCAGATGCTTTGCGGCCGGTATGAGAACTCGGTTGGATTTTCTGATTTTACTACAGGACTCGTTCCGGAAATAGAACTTGAAGAAGACGTACTCAATCTCGGTGCCCTCGGAGACATCAATGAACCCCTTCTTGCCCGTGCCATAGAGGATATTACCGGAGTAAGCGGAAAACGGGATTTTACGGTCAGGATGCCTGCAAAGGCCTTTGCTGATTCGGATACGTTTGATCCTGTCAGAGATGTGATGATCGGAGGTGTACCTTCGGGGATAGAACAAAAATAAGTCCTGTTGCAGTCTTCAGTGCCTTTATAAATTCAGGGAAAAGCCCAGGTGGATATTTCTTCCCCTTGTATTAAATCCGATAACCTCTGTAAAGGATTCATTTAACAAATTCTCCCCCCTGACAAAGACTGTCAGCTTATCGGGTATAAGTCTATAGCTCGAATACAATCCTACCAGGCTGAAGGGTTCCAGGCCTACCTCTTCAAACGTATTAAAATCGGTATCCAACCTCGTTCCGGTATAGGCGTAATTGAGGGAAAAATACAGGGCCTCGGAGAATTGCAACCCCAGTCCGGCAAATAGTTTGTGTTTTGGAATTCTTATCGCGGCATCTCCTTTGCGTTCAGTAAACGTATAATTCACTTCGAAAGACAGTTTTTCTACCGGCTGCCAGTTTACTTCCAGTTCAAGGCCTGTGGCATTGATGGTATTTGTCGCATTGCTGTACTGGAAGGCCGAATTGTCAAAAAATACAAAGTCCTCTTCCCGTCTGGTAAAAAATACAGAACTCAACCTAAGATTTTGGGAAGAGGCGTATTCCAGACCCAATTCCAGTGTCTGGTTAGATTCAGGTCTGAGATCGGGATTTGCTCCAAATTGGCCAAAAAGCTGCGTCAGTGAGGGGGTAATATAGGCCGTAGCGTAGCTCCCCATCAATTTTATGTACCCCTGCTCTTTTTTGAAAGTAAAGCTTGGGTTGATATTGTAAACGAATTGTGAGCCGTATTCCGAATGGAGATTTAATCTACCACCGGTAGCAAGCTGAAATCCCTGCTTACTTAGGTATACCAGAGAAAGATATGGATCGGTAAAATTAAAGTCTTTCTTCTCTTCAAATTCTGTCCGCTCCAGATTATAATTGATCCCTGCGATCGTCCTGAGATTTCCGATTTGATATTTATTAAATACGTCTCCGATCACATTTTGCCCTTTAAATACTCCTGGAAAGGCACTGATATTTTCAGAATCGTAGGTGGCATACGCCAGATTTACATGGGTTGAACCCGACTTATAAGCGTAGACGGTATTGGCGCCTATTCGATGTTGATTGCTTTGAAATTCATAAGGAGCATCCATTAGACCAAATGATTCATCATAAGAAGTTTTCACTTTGGCCTCACTGGCATAGATCCTTGTTTTTAATCTGTCACTGATCCTAATACCTAGTTTTATATCCATATTAATGGCAGAAAACGGGTCGGGTTCATCAGTCTCGGTAATAATGGAAGACAGCCCGTCCATATATCGTTGCCCAAACCCCAGGGAATAGTCCCATCTCCCTGAAGTACCGGCTATCCTGGCAGAATTTTCAAATGCGTTCAGCTGGTATTTCTGATCAGTAACAGACTGATTGCTACCCATAGAAGATTGAAAATTCCCTGATATTCCTCTCAGCGGAGCCTCTTTTGTGCTGATATTGATCACGGCAGTTGCGGCATTTGCACCATAGAGCGTGCTTGAAGCGCCTTTGATGATTTCCACCGAGGCAATGTTGGAGAGAGGTAGAAGTCGAAGATCAAATTCCTGGGAAAATGAAGATGGGTCCGAGACTCTTATCCCGTCTATCAACACAATAACCTGCCGGCCCCTTCCTCCACGTACAAAGGTGCCAAGTATTTCCCCGGCCCTGCCCCTGCTTCCCGAAATCTCAATCCCGCTTTTAGTATTTATCAGTTCAGGCAAGGATCTTCCCTGATTACGGCTCAGTTCTTCAGCACCAATTCTGATTACGGTCTTACCTGAATTTTCCCTCCTAATGGGGAATCGGGTGTCGCTGACGACCACCTCCTCCAGTTCCCTTATTTTTAAGGTGTCCGAAGTTGCTACCTGTGCCCAACCGGCCAGTCCGATACTCATTAGAATACCGGTACTCCAAAAATATTTTTTCAATTTGTTCTCTTCCTATACTCGGAATCGCGTATGAGGTTACATACGAAAACTTTTATCCCGAAAGTTATACATCGTTTTTCGAATCTGGCAGGTCTCCTGACTTGCGTTTTAACCCCTACCTTCCCATCCTGAGGACAGTGGCAATTGAAGAGAAGTTAAACATAGCTGCCTTTTACGGAGCTACTGAGCTTACAGTTGCGGGTACAGTTCCGGATTCACACCAGATTCCCTTTTAATACCAGCCATTGATGGCTGATCACCTAAATTCGGGGTGAAGATAATCAAATTCTCCAATCCTTTTGGCAAAGGACTATAAAGCTTACTTTTGAGGCATATGATATGCTATCCATGAGAATCTATCTATGTCTGGTACTATTATGCCTGCTGGGTTGCAGAGGGAAATCCTCCGATACTGGTCAGAGTAATAACACCCCTTCCGAAAACATTAATTCCGCGGTTCATTTTGCCAAAGGATTTCAATTACAAAGTAGCGATGACGGGATTACTGTGCTAAAGGTACTTCAGCCCTGGCCCAATGCCTCTAAACCCTTTACTTATGCCCTGGTAAACAGGGACAGCCTTTCTAACGTCTCTATAGATTACGAAAAATACGATGCCGTTGTACCGGTACCTGTAGATCGAATCGTCGTGACCTCAACGACTCATATCCCCGCCCTGGAAGTACTGGGGGTGGCTAACCGACTCATAGGCTTTCCGGGAACAGATTATATATCTTCTGAATTTACAAGAAAAAGAATTTCAGAAGGGGCAGTAGTGAACCTGGGGAATAATGAGACAATTAATACTGAAATGACCCTAAAACTTCAACCCGATCTCGTTGTTGGTTTTAGTATTTCCTCCGAAAACAAAGCCTATGAAACACTGGAAAGGGCTGGTATCCCTGTTGTTTACAATGGGGATTGGACAGAACAAACTCCTTTGGGAAAGGCGGAATGGATTAAGTTTTTTGCCCCTTTTTTCCAGTTAGAAGGAAAGGCGAATGCGCTTTTTTATTCTATTTCCGAGGCTTACTTACAGGCCAGAGATCTTGCTCTTAAAGCAGAAAATTCGCCAACCGTAATGAGTGGGGCCCTTTACAAAGATGTTTGGTATGTCCCTGGAGGGAAAAGCTGGGCAGCGCAGTTTATCCGTGATGCAAATGGCAGCTACCTCTGGGAAGATACTGAAGAAGTAGGAAGTCTGTCCTTAAGCCTGGAAAGTGTTCTGTCAAAGGCATCGGAAGCCGATATATGGATCTCTCCTTCCCAATTCACAACATACGAGGAAATGGAACAGGCCAATCGTCATTATCGGCAGTTTAATCCCTTCAGAAAACAAAAAATATTTACCTATGCTCTGAGTAAAGGGGAGACAGGTGGACTCACCTTTTTTGAACTGGGCCCCAACCGTCCCGATTTGATCTTAAAAGACCTTATCCATATCTTTCACCCGGAGCTATTACCCAACCATAGCCTGTACTTTTTCAAGCCCTTACAATAGTTGAAAAAAAAGATTCCATATCAATTCTTCCTGCTGGCCGTTTTGTTGGTCCTGTGTTTTGGTATGAACATCAGCTTTGGTTCTGTCGACATCCCCCTTTCAGCAACTATCAATGAACTTTTTGGTTTTGGAAACTCCAATGATTCTTATGGATATATCATCTGGGATTACCGAATTCCCAAAGCATTTACTGCAATTCTTGTGGGTAGTGGGCTTTCCCTGAGCGGACTTCTGATGCAAACCCTTTTCCGAAATCCCCTGGCCGGACCTTTTGTTCTGGGTATCAGCTCCGGAGCCAGTTTGGGTGCCGCCTTACTAATAATGGGTGGCGGATTATTCACTATGGGCTACTCCCTGGTAAACGATTTTTCACTCTCCATTGCATCCAGCCTGGGAAGTATTCTGGTCCTTCTTATTGTGGTAGCTATCGCCAGGAAAGTAAAAGATACTATGGCCTTGTTGATCATCGGACTGATGTTTGCAAGCATAACAGCGGCAGTAGTAACAGTATTATCCTATTTCGCGAGGGCAGACGAACTTCAGCAATATATCTTCTGGACCTTTGGGACTGTAGGAAACCTAAGTAACAGTCAGGTCCTGATCCTGGCATCCATTATAAGTGTCGGATTTCTTCTGAGCTTTGGAACTGTGAAGTCGCTCAATGCCCTTCTCCTGGGAGAAAATTACGCCCGTAGCCTTGGGGTAAAGATTGGCAGGTCGCGTAACCTTATCATTGTCGCTACCGGACTTCTTGCAGGATCGGTTACCGCATTTGCCGGACCAATTGCGTTTATAGGCCTGGCAGTTCCCCATCTCACCAGGCAATTGTTGAATACAACAGACCATAAGGTTCTCATTCCCGGGGTAATGCTCTATGGAGGTATTCTGCTACTGATCTGTGACACCATTGCCCAGCTTCCTTCTTCTTCCTATGTACTCCCTATCAATGCCATCACCTCTATAATCGGTGCTCCTGTGGTGATCTGGTTGTTGTTGAGAAAACGCAATATGATCTTTTAGGTATCAGGCACCCTGGCAGTGTTTCACGATTTTTAATAACAGAATAGCTAACTTTGAAATCCTATTTCCAGAAATGACTAAAACCCTCGAAATTCAAAATTTGAGTATCGGTTACCCCGGTAAAAAAGGGAAGCCATTGCAGGTAGCTCAAAATCTGAATTTTTATTTAAAGAAAGGAGAGTTTGTTGCTATTGTGGGGGCTAACGGGATTGGTAAATCAACCCTGTTGAGAACCCTGGCCGGAGTTCAGGAAAAATTATCAGGGGAAGTATTAATTGATGGCCAGCGGATGGAATCGATTCCAACTCAGCAGCTGGCTGCCAGTCTTAGTATTGTTCTAACCGAACCCCTGGCAACTAAAAATCTGACAGTTTCTGAGCTTATCTCCCTGGGTCGGCAACCATACACCAATTGGTTGGGGAGTCTCACCGAAAACGATAAGAAAGCAATTCACAATGCTATCCGGACTATAGGTCTTGAATCTCTCGAACATCGAAAGTGTTATGAGCTGAGTGATGGGCAGTTGCAGAAAGTACTCATCGCAAGGGCCCTGGCTCAGGACACCCCTATTATGATGCTCGATGAACCCACTACACATCTCGACCTATACCACAAAGTGCAGGTTCTGAAGACCATGAAACAAATTGCCCGTGAATTCGATAAAACGGTAATCTACACTACTCACGAGATCGACCTTGCCATTCAGCTTTGCGACAAGATGTTGATCCTTGATTCTTCTGATTATTTTTTCGGCTCTCCCTGTGAACATATAGAAAATAAGAATTTTCAGAATCTATTCCCTTCTGATCTTATTCATTTTGATCCCGGAACCGGGACTTTTAAGATCAAAAACTGAGGGTGTTTCCCTGCAGAATTTTAAGTCAGAACCCCTATCTTTACTTTAAATTGATGACGAGATGAGTACGGAGATTACCATAGTGGCTGTTGCACTTCTGGTGGGAGTTCTGGGGTTTTTCCTCGGAAATTATATCGAACAATTAAAAAGAAAGTCGATCCAGAGCACCTTGGAAGAAAGGGAAAGGCAACTCAGAGGAAGTCGGGAAGAATTGGAAACTCGACTTAACAATGAGAGATCTGCCACAGAAGAACTGCGAACAGAGAATACCAGCCTTTCACAACAGATCACCAGAAATGAAGCCGATCTGGAAAATCTGAGACAAAAACTGGGAGAACAAAAAGAAGAGGTAGAACAATTACAGGAAAAATTTACAAAGGAGTTTGAGAATCTGGCCAATAAGATCCTGGATGAAAAAAGTCTGAAATTTACCGAACAGAATCAGAAAAATATAAAGCATATCCTGAATCCGCTGCAGGAAAAGATACTGTTGTTTGAAAAAAAGGTTGAAGAGAGTCAGAAAGAAAACATAAGTATCCATTCCGCCCTGAGGGAACAGTTGCTCAACCTGCAGAATCAGAACCTTAAAATCACAAAAGAAGCCGAAAACCTTACCAAAGCACTGAAAGGAGATAGTAAAATGCAGGGGAATTGGGGAGAACTTGTTCTGGAACGTGTGCTGGAAAAATCTGGCCTGGAAAAAGACCGGGAATACACTGTTCAACAAAGTTTTACCAGGAAAGACGGCAGTCGGGTACTCCCCGATGTGGTCATCAATCTGCCTGATAGTAAAAAAATGGTCATTGATTCCAAGGTTTCATTAACCGACTATGAGCGATTTGTTAATGCAGAGGAAGAAGAACAGGAGAAGTATCTCAAAGATCATATAACTTCACTTAAGAAACACGTAGAACAGTTATCGGCTAAAAAATACGAGGACCTGTACGACATGGAAAGTCCCGACTTTGTACTGATGTTCGTGCCTATTGAAACGGCGTTTTCCGCAGCTATCAACAAAGACTCAAGCCTCTACAACAATGCTTTTGACAAGAATATAGTGATCGTAACCCCTTCCACTTTACTGGCTACCCTGCGTACCATAGACACTATGTGGAATAATGAGAAACAACAGCGGAATGCTATAGAAATTGCGAGGCAGGCAGGAGCACTATATGACAAATTTGAAGGATTTGTGACCGATCTTACCAAGGTGGGGAAGAAAATGGATGAAGCGAAAAACGAATACCGGGGGGCTATGAACAAATTGGTTGAAGGAAGAGGCAATATCATTACCAGTATACAAAAACTGAAAAAAATGGGCGCCAAAGCGAAAAAATCCCTCCCTGATTCTATATTAAAGAGGGCTGAAGAAGACGACTTTAATGAAGAGCCCTCCCCTATGAACCTGAATTAAGATTCCTGATGCCCGAGGCGGCTTCCTCATCGAGAAACCAGTATAAGTTTCCATCTTGAGGACGAACAAGAGCTGCCGGATATTGCTTGTAGTTACTTTTCTTACCCAGAATTTCCGCGACTTTTTCCTTCTTTGCGGCTCCGGTAACCAGAAAAACGACATTTTTGCTGTGATTTATGATTCTTCCAGTAATCGTGATGCGTTTCTGGCCCGAATCGGGATGTACAGCCAGTTCACAATTCTGATCTGAATCCCACAAGTGGATCTCATAGGGAAATACAGAGGCCGTATGGCCGTCTTCCCCCATTCCGAGAAGGACCATATCGAATTTTGGAATACCGTCCTGAACAGGCAGATTACGCTGTAATTCTTGGCCATAGCGGTGGGCCTCTTCCCTGGGATCGTTTTCGCCGAGGATTCGATGGATGTTATCCTCTGGGATATCGATGTTATCCAACAAGAAATCTTTGGTCATCTTGTAATTACTCTGATCATCGTCAGGAGGAACACATCGCTCATCGCCCCAGTAAAGATGTACTTCTTTCCAGTTGATGGCGTACTTTCCAGGTATAGAAAGTTCTTCAAAAATGATTTTGGGTGTACTTCCCCCTGATAGCGCAATATGTACACTTTTTTTATCCTTAAGCCACTCGGCCAGAAAAATGCAAAATTCTATGGCTACCTCATTTTTAGTCGGGTAAATATTCAGTTCCATTTGCCTTATTTTATTACACAGAATCCGGGATCATCTGCCAGATTTGAACCAGGATTTCGCCAGGTGTTGTCACCCTCTAACAGATCATCCGCGTTTTGTGGGCCCCATACACCTGCAGAATACCCGTAGATCATGGCCTCTTTGCTTGTTTTCCAATACTTTAAGATGGGATCTACAAACTCCCATGCAGCTTCCACCTCATCGGCACGGGCATAGAGGGTCGCATCGCCCTGCATGGCATCGAGAAGTAATCTCTCATAGGCCGCCATAAGGTTTGTCTCAGCAAGGCTGTCGTAATAGAAATCCAGATTTGCCCGCTCTACTTTAAAGCCCTGGCCGGGTACTTTTACCCCAAATTTGATCAGGATACCTTCGTCGGGTTGTATTCTGATAATGAGCTTATTGTCCTTGTTGAACACCCCTGAATCAGTAAATATCTTATGGTGAGGGGGTTTAAAATGAATGACAATTTCGGTCACCTTTGTAGGCATCCGCTTGGCAGTCCTGACATAAAAAGGGACGTCCTTCCATCGCCAGTTATCCACAAAAAAATTAATCGCTACGTATGTCTCAGTGGTCGAATCAGTGTTTACCCCATCTTCCTCCCTGTAGCCTTTCACTTTCTCTCCGTTGATATCCGCCGACAAATACTGGCCCCTGATAGTATTTTCCTTCAGACTTTTGTCGTCTGATAATATCCTCATCGACTTAAGTGCCTTCACCTTTTCATTCCTGATCTCCTCCGCCTTAGCGCCGATGGGGGGCTCCATTACAACAAGGGAAACGATCTGCAACAAATGATTCTGGAACATATCGCGTAAAGCACCCGAACTGTCATAATATCCCCCTCTTTTCTCTACCCCTACACTTTCGGCATTAGTGATTTCGACATGCTGAATGTAATTTCTATTCCACAGAGGTTCAAAAATACTATTGGCAAAGCGGGTCACCAGGAGATTCTGTACTGTTTCTTTCCCCAGGTAATGGTCGATCCTGAAGATCTGCTCTTCATTAAAATATTGATGAAGGCTATTATTCAATTCCCTGGCGGAAGCGAGATCATAACCAAATGGCTTTTCTACGATCATACGCTTCCAACCTTTGTTTTGCTGTGTAAGGCCCTGGTCGGAAAGATTTTTGGCAATAACCTCATAAATACTCGGGGGCGTAGATAAATAGAAGATAAAATTATGTAAGGTATTGAATTCTGTGTTGAGGGAGTATATCCTATCAGCGAGAGACTCATATGAATCTTCATAGGAATTCCCTATATCGTGGTAGAATAATTTATCAGCAAAATGTGATAATTGCTCCGGATCAATTTCATTATCTCCCCCATTGAGATAGCTGCTATTATAAGCCACCCTGTCTCTGAAATCATCATCAGACAAAGGAGATCTGCTTACCCCCAAAACGAGAAATTTTTTCGGGAGGTGACCTCCACAATGCAGATGGTACAAGGCGGGGATTAGTTTCCGGGCGGTAAGATCACCGGAGGCCCCGAAAATGATTAACATTTGACTTTCAGTTCTGTCCATTTTCTATCAAAATTAAGAAGGAACGACCTCCTTCTTTAAATGCCCAAAGTACGTACTAAAAGTTAATATTTTCAATTACTTTTGATTGTAGCGCCCGATATAGCAGCATTTTCCTGCCATCGATGGGTAGTTTGTGGGTAAAAATGACTGTGGTTTTGCAAATAATAAATTAGAATAATGAATCAACAAACATATGATTTTGGCTTGATAGGCCTGGGAGTGATGGGAAGAAACTTTATCCTCAATGTCGCGGATAATGGATTTAAAGCCTTTGGGTTTGACCTTGATGCTGAGAAAGTCGATGCCCTGAAAAAGGAAGGCGGAGGTCTGGAAAAAGTGAATGCCAGTACAGATCAGGAAACTTTCCTCAGAGCTTTGCAACTTCCCAGAAAAATCATGCTCCTGGTCCCGGCTGGGAAAATTGTAGATCAGGTGATTGAAAACCTCCTCCCACATTTAGATAAAGGAGATCTTATAATTGATGGTGGAAATTCCCTCTTTACCGATACAGATCGCAGGGAGGCCTATCTCAGGGAAAAAGGAATCCATTTTTTTGGAGCAGGGGTATCAGGAGGCGCAAAGGGAGCCCGAAAAGGTCCCAGCATCATGCCGGGAGGCTCACGTGATGCCTACAAAGAAGTGAAACCTATTTTTGAAGCGGTTTCGGCTAAATATAAGGGAGAACCCTGCGTGGCTTACCTCGGACCTAAATCGGCCGGGAACTACGTGAAAATGGTCCACAATGGTATCGAATACGGCCTAATGCAACTCACTTCAGAAATTTACGACCTCCTTGGCAAAGCCGGGGAAATGTCGAATCATGAAATGCATCAGGCTTTCGATCAGTGGAACAAGGGCCGACTTCAGTCTTTTCTGGTAGAGATTACTGCGGATATCCTGGCACAGGATGATGAGCACGGCGACGGTGAACTAATCGATAAGATCCTCGACAAGGCCAAACAAAAAGGAACGGGAAAATGGACTTCACAAAATGCCATGGATCTGGGGATTCCGGTCCCAAGTATCGATATCGCGGTAAGTATGCGAGAAATTTCCGCACTAAAGAATGACAGGGTAAAAGCAGATGAAGTCTATGACAGACCTAAACCTATTTTGATAGAAAAAAAGAAGTTGACAAAAATGGCAGAAGAAGCCCTGTACTTTTCTTTTATAATTACCTATGCTCAGGGCCTGCACCAATTATCCGAAGCCTCTAAGGAGTACGAATACAATCTGAATCTGGGCACTATCGCCAAAATCTGGAGGGCAGGTTGTATTATCCGGGCAGGTTTACTGGCCGATATTACCAAAGCCTATCAGGCAAAGCCCAACTTGCCAAATTTGCTACTCGATCCTTCTTTTTCAAAAGAGATCAAAGGAACTATTTCCTCTGTACGTACTTTGGTGGCTTATGGAGCCGAGAATGGTATCCCACTTCCAGGGCTTTCCAATTCACTGACTTATTTTGATGCTTATACCTCCGGACGCCTGCCGCTAAACCTTATACAGGCACAGCGCGATTACTTTGGCTCACATACCTATGAACGCACTGATAAATCAGGTACATTTCATACGGAATGGGAGGGATGATAATTGAATATCAGAAATTAAACACCCTGCTGAGATTAAAGCCGAAGTAGATATTCCCATCACCCCAATCGCCCACAGCATTGCCCAGGAAGCCGCTTTCGAAAGTGGGCTGGGCATTGGTAAAATGCAATTGGAAAACATGTCCTCCGGTTTCAATATCTACCCCTATAGACAGGGGATTTACAAAAGGGGAACCATCTGCGCGGTTTAGGTGCCAACCATAATCCATATTAAGACTAAATCGCTGAGAAAGTTTTACACGCCCACCGAAGCCCAGTGCAAACTGAGAATTGTCCTGAGGGGCATAATTTACATATCCTTCATAAAAATAGGTAGGCATCAGTTGTACTGAAACCTTGTCGCTTAATTTTCTACTGATGAGAATTTGCTGAGTAAATGAAGTACGGTCACCCAAATCAACTTCTCTTTGCAGTACAGGTTCGTCTAAAAGCGTATTAAATGCGATCTGGCTATAGCCCACAACGGTAACCGGATTGTCATCACTTTGCTGCATAAAGCGATATTTCCCTGAAATATCATAAGTTTTATTAAACGAACTCCGGGCTATGGAAAGATTGAAACCATCTGAAAAACCATAGATAAAATGAAGGCGGGTATTGGCAAAGTCCAGACCAAAAAATCCGTCCAGGCCGGTTTTTATACTCCCAAAACGGTGAAAAACGATAAAATAGAACTCCTTTTCATTGACCATCTTGGTCGACTCAAAGTTGACGATTTTTAAACCTTTAAAAGCAGCTTCAGTAATACCAGTGGTATCCGATTTATCAATGGAAGAAAGCAGGTCGTTTTGCGAGAATAGCAAGAACGGAAACAGAAACATACAGGCAACTAAATTTTTTCTTTTCATGGCTTATGGTTTTAGTGACCTCGTTTGCGAAAAGAAACGGGGCCTTTTTTCTTAAACTTACGAATTATTTCCCATTTCCTACAGCTGAATATTGCCCCTTGTTGCCGGATGAAAACTGAAAATAAGCAAGGACGCAACCTAAGTGAATATTTACCATCTTATCAATAAGTTGTTGATAATCAGTTAGTAATTTAATATTTAAGCTATGAAAACTTCTGGAATTGGATTACTGTTTGCATTACTTTTTCTTGTATTCGCATGTTCGAAGAGTGATAATTCCGAAGGGGTTGACATGGGTGATCCCAATAGTGAAGATCCTGACCCAACTACGCTCAGTTATCAAAATGATGTTCGTCCGATAATTCAGGGAAACTGTTTATCTTGCCATGGAAACCCACCTACTAACAACGCGCCTATGTCTTTGACCTCCCTAAGCCTCGTGCAAAGTGCAATAGAAAACAGGAACCTGCTATCCAGAATTAACAATACTACCAATCCTATGCCACCAGACGGGCTTATGCCTCAAAGTGCGCGACAATTAATTGCAGACTGGGCCAACCAAGGATTTCCCGAATGAAAAAATACCTCTTTATATTTTTAATTTCCTGGGGATGCCTGGGGATGGCACAAACTACATTTCGAACCGAAACAGGCGAGATACAGTTTGACGCATCAACACCCCTGGAAGACATTTATGCAGTAAACAGGAAGGTAAATTTTGCCCTTACAGCTAAGGGAGAAATAGCAGTTTTACTTTTAGTCAAGGAATTTGATTTTAAAAGAAAACTGATGCAGGAGCACTTTAATGAAAACTATATTGAGTCTGATAAATACCCAAAAGCATACCTGACGGGAAATCTGGTCAATTTTGATCCTGATGACATTTCTGAAGAATCGAGAACTTATGCTCTAAACGGTGATCTTACACTTCATGGGGTTACACGGCCCATTGATACAGAACTGACCATTAACAGGGAAGGAAGTTTTTTGCTCCTTCAAACAGAGTTTCCCATAAAGACAGAGGACCACAAAATAAAGGTTCCCAGGATTCTGTTTAAAAAGGTGGCCAAAGAAGTACGGGTTCGTGTTCTTGCCCGGTTAATGGAAACAAAAGAAGCTGAATAATTTTCCAGTTCCTACTTTTCCTGCTCCTTCATTATTTGCTCAGGTACATCTTTCTCCGCGTATACAGCTCGTAAAATTCATCGTCCTTTAAACTGTCGATAAAGAGGATACTCTCGCCTGTACTTTTCATTTCGGGTCCTAAATTCTTATTTACATTCGGGAACTTGTTAAAAGAAAATACAGGTTGCTTTATCGCAAACCCTTCAAGTTTAGGATTGAATTTAAAATCCTTCAGCTTATTTTCTCCAAGCATGACCTTGGTGGCATAATTTACATAGGGCTCCCCATAAGCCTTGGAAATAAATGGAACTGTTCTTGAGGCTCTTGGATTGGCCTCAATGATGTACACCATATCGTCCTTGATCGCAAATTGGATATTGATCAGGCCTACTGTATTGAGCGCAAGCGCAATCTTTCGGGTGTGATCCTTTATCTGTTGCATTACGAATTCCCCCAGGTTAAAAGGAGGCAAAGTCGCATTGGAATCCCCGGAGTGGATTCCGCAAGGCTCTATATGCTCCATAATCCCAATGATATAAACATCTTTCCCGTCGCAGATCGCATCTGCTTCAGCTTCAATAGCTCCGTCGAGATAATGATCTAAGAGTAATTTGTTATTGGGTATCTTATGCAGCAGGTCTACCACATGGGCCTCGAGCTCTTCTTTGTTGATTACAATCTTCATTCCCTGCCCTCCCAATACGTAGGATGGCCTTACCAGTAGGGGAAATTTCAGTTCTTTGGCCAGCTCAAGGGCTTCATCGGCACTCTCGGCTACTCCAAATTGCGGATAAGGAATATCGTTCTTTTTCAGAAGTCGGGAAAAGCTACCGCGATCTTCTGCAAGGTCGAGCGATTTAAAACTGGTTCCCATTATTTTTATCCCGTATTTGTCGAGTTTCTCGGCCAGCTTCAAGGCGGTCTGTCCTCCGAGCTGTACGATCACCCCTTCCGGCTTTTCGTGAAGGATTATGTCGTAGATATGTTCCCAGAAAACAGGTTCAAAATAAAGTTTATCGGCCGTATCAAAGTCTGTTGAAACCGTTTCGGGGTTACAATTGATCATGATGGTTTCATATCCACACTCTGCGGCGGCCAGTACGCCGTGCACACAACAGTAATCGAATTCAATCCCCTGCCCGATCCGGTTTGGTCCTGATCCTAACACAACAATTTTCTTCCTTTCTGTTACTTCGCTGTCGTTGGTTACATACCGTTTACCTTCTGGTGTTTCAACTTCTTCTTCGAAAGTGGAATAATAATAAGGCGTCATTGCCTTAAACTCGGCAGCACAGGTATCAACTAATTTATATACCCGGTTTATCCCGAGGTTACTTCTCTTCTTATGAACTTCACTTTCATAGCAATCGAGCATATGGGCGATCTGCCTGTCGGCGAAGCCTTTTTGTTTTGCTTCCAGAAGCAGTTCTTTGGGCAGACTTTCCACAGTGTATTTAGAGATTTCCATTTCAAGAAAATGCAGCTCTTCGTATTGCCTCAGGAACCACATGTCAATTTTAGTAATCTCGTGTATCCTGCTGAGGGGGATACCCAGTTGAATTGCATCGTAGATGACAAAGACACGGTCCCAGCTTGGGATGGTAAGTTTACTAATAATCTGATCGTAATTGGTATAGCCTTTGCCGTCGGCACCCAGACCGTTACGTTTAATCTCCAATGACTGGGTGGCCTTGTGCAGCGCTTCCTGGAAGGAGCGCCCGATTCCCATGACCTCCCCTACCGATTTCATCTGGAGTCCGAGTGTCCTGTCTGATCCTTCAAACTTGTCAAAATTCCACCTGGGAATCTTGACGATCACGTAATCCAGGGTGGGTTCGAAAAGGGCTGACGTCGACTTTGTGATCTGGTTTTCCAACTCGTCAAGGGTGTATCCTATGGCCAGTTTAGCCGCAATCTTTGCGATGGGATACCCGGTAGCTTTTGAGGCAAGTGCAGAAGATCTCGATACCCTCGGATTAATTTCAATAGCAATAATATCTTCTTTTTCATCCGGACTTACCGCAAATTGCACATTACATCCTCCGGCAAAGTCCCCGATACTGCGCATCATCTTTATGGCCATATCTCTCATGCGCTGAAAGGTGCGGTCTGAGAGGGTCATCGCTGGGGCTACTGTAATCGAATCTCCGGTGTGAATTCCCATCGGGTCCATATTCTCAATGGTACAGATAATGACCACATTGTCATTCTGATCCCGTAGTAATTCAAGTTCGTATTCCTTCCACCCCATAAGGGCCTTATCGATCATCACTTCATGGATAGGAGAAATTTCCAGGCCTCTGCTCAGCAATTCATCAAAGTCCTCGGGTTTGTATACAATGGACGCTCCTGCCCCTCCAAGGGTATAGGAAGCCCTGATCACCAGCGGGAATCCAAACTCCTGGGCGATCTCCTTCCCTTTCAGGAAAGAGGTGGCAGTAGACTGTGGTGCCATTCCAATCCCTATCTCAAGCATGAGCTTCCGGAATTTCTCCCGGTCTTCGGTGATATTGATGGCATCAATATCCACCCCGATAATCTCAACATTAAAGTCGTCCCAAATCCCTTTATCACCAGCTTCAATACAGAGGTTAAGTGCTGTTTGGCCACCCATGGTAGGAAGCACTGCATCAATATTGGGATGTTTTTTCAGGATCTCAATGATCGATTTAGTGGTGAGGGGGAGAAGATAAATATGATCAGCCATGGAGGGATCGGTCATTATAGTGGCCGGGTTGCTGTTGATCAGGATGGTTTCAATCCCATCTTCCCGCAGGGAACGCAACGCCTGTGATCCGGAATAATCAAACTCGCAGGCCTGTCCGATAATAATAGGGCCCGAACCTATGATCAATATCGATTTTAGATCTTCTCTTTTTGGCATAATACTGTTATTCTTTTGAATTTTAAATTGGTGATAATAGCATAAAAAAAAGGTGCTACTTTAAAAAAGTAACACCTTTATATTGTTGATTTTCAATCATTTATTTTTTGTGACGCGGCTCAGAGGATACAGATAATTTTCTTCTTCCCTTGGCTCTCCTCCTGGCAAGAACTTTTCTTCCGTTGGCTGAAGCCATACGCTCTCTAAATCCATGTTTGTTTCTGCGCTTACGTTTTGACGGCTGATATGTTCTTTTCATGCTTTTTAAATTTGTGCCGGAAGCATTTTATAATCCCGACTACTTTTCAAATTCTGGGCGCAAATATACGAAGAGTTTTTGCTTTGCCAAATCGATTTGAAAAATATTTAGGATAGTTTTTAGTACTTTTGCCGCTAGAAACAGATGTCGACAAATGCGGTTGAAGGATTTATTTTTCTTGATGTTTTTTTTCGGGATTTCAGCCCTTGGATATGGGCAGGAAAAACTCGAATACAATCTCAGCAAAGGTGATGTTTACAAGGTTAAACAGATAGCCAGGCAGGATATTACTCAGGAACTAGAGGGCGCAACACATGAACTCACCAACGATATCAGAGGCATCTTGGAGTTTAAGGTAACCGACAAAACAGATGACACCTATGCTATAGACATTGTCATCAGGGATCTGCTTATGACCATGACTTCAAGCCTGCAAGGCGTCATTATGGATGTAAACGCCGCTAAAATTGACACTGCTAATGTGCAATCCCGAATATTTAACAGCCTGCTCAACAAACCAGTTCATATGGTAATGAGGAAGAACGGGGATATCCTAGAGGTAAAAGGAGGAGATAGTTTAGTTGCCGGAATGGTTAAAGCCTCGGGCCTGAAAGAAGCCTTTGCAGTTAACATGCTTACTTCTTCCCTCAAGAGTGAATTTGGAACTGAAGCCTTGTCAGACAGTTATAAGCAAATGACCTTTATTTACCCTGAGATAGAAGTAGCTATTGGAGATACATGGGAAAACAATTATTCTGGCAAATTATCTGCTAAAAATTCCTGGCAGCTCGATTCCATGTCAGAAGGGAAAGCAATCATAAGGGGTAATGCTACTGTTATGATGAAGATTGAAGAACCCGCCACAACCATGGTTCTCGATGGAACACAAAACACCCTAATCACCACTGATCTTAATACAGGTTTTATTCTGAACATGGAAGTAAAGGGATTTTCAGAAGGCTATTCAACACTGGCGCAAATGAACGGGAAGAAGATTCCCACCACCATTACCTCTTTAGTCACATATGAATTAATACAATAGAAATATGTTTAATAAAAATATCAAACTAGTTATTACCGCCCTGATTATAGCCTATGCTATTTATCAATTTATTGAAGGCTATATTGGGAATGGGATTTTCCTTATTCTACTTTCCCTGATCTTCGTATTTCTTTATTTTAGAAACGAGATGATCCTGCTGGCCTTCTTAAGGATGCGGAAACAGGATATGGACGGCACTGAAAAATGGCTGGAGAGAATCAAAAATCCAAAGGCGGCTTTAACCACTAAGCAGCAGGGGTATTACAATTATTTATACGGGATCATTTTTTCTCAAAAGAACCTCACCCAGGCTGAGAAGTATTTTAAGAAAGCCTTAAAGCTGGGATTAAATATGGACTATGATGTAGCCATGGCGAAACTTAGCCTCGCAGGAATAGCCATGCAAAAAAGAAGAAAAAGAGAAGCTACAACCCTGCTTCAGGAAGCAAAGAAGCTAGATAAGAATAATATGCTTACGGAGCAGATCAAAATGATGCAGACACAGATGAAGAAGATCTAGGTCTTCCTGTTACGTCAATAAAGGTCTTGTATCTCTTCTTTTTTACTTCGCTGAAGTGTAATACCCTTTATGCGGTATTTCAATAGTATACTTCTTCCCGGAAGCATTGTTAAGATGCGGCTCCCTCAGCCATGGATTGTGCCTTTTGAGGATCTTATAATTGATCTCATATTCTTTGGCGAAGGTTGCAAAATCTTCAACGGGCTTATCAATTTCCACGGTAAATGTGGGAACAGTGGCATAGAGATCCTTCTTGGATAATTCAAATCCGTATTTTTCAGGATGAGAAAGGATTTCTTTGATAGCCATAATTCTGAACACGTAACGTCCGGTTTCCTGACCTAGAAGGAGGTCGTAATAATCTGTGGCTTGCTGTATACCCATATATTTGTTTATGGCTCCGGCTCCGGCATTGTAAGAAGCGGCTGCCAGGGTCCAGCTTCCGAATTTCTCTTTATTCTTTTTCAGATACTCACAGGCGAGTTGAGTAGCCAGGCTTAGATTATAACGCTCATCCACATTTGAATTTACTTCAAGCCCGTACTCTTTCCCCGTTGCCTTCATAATCTGCCAGAAACCGGCAGCACCGGCAGGAGAAACTACATTTTGAAGTCCGCTTTCGGCTACAGCCAGGTATTTAAAATCGTCGGGTATTCCGTTTTTAGCCAGAATGGGTTCGATGATTGGAAAGTACTTATTGGCCCTTTTCATCAGCAGAACAGCATTCGACTGCCAATAGGTATTCACAAGGAATTCCCTGTCTATTCGCTCCATAATTTCAGGGTCATTCTGCGGTACTTTTTCCCCGGCAAAGTTCAGATCCTCGGGAATTTCAATAGAGGTTATTCTGTATTCATCTGCTACACTTTTGTCAGCTTGTTCAACTGCAATAGTCTTTTGGTCAGCATCAGAAGAAAGATGTCCTTGTTGTACGGCGAATATCAAGGTAGACCCGATAAAAATTACACCGAATATCATCAATATTGTTTTTAAGATTTTCATCACTTTGTTTTTGAAAGGTATCCAAAGGTATAAATAAGAACTCCCTTAATCCAAAATAATTGCCGGTAAACGTTCATTGAACCATTTATATCTATGAATGATCATGGTATGCGTACCATTTTTCACTGGAATGCAGCCCTTTATGTACTGAAAAGGAAATACCACATCCTTATCTCCATGGATATGAATAATATCAGGATTGTATTCCTTTTGTTGCCATTTTACAATCTGATCGATAGACCAATCCAGGTAGTATTTGTCTTTGATGGAAAGGTATTCCTTATATAATTCAAGGCGTTGGGTAACCGTTTCCCCGAAGGCGTATTTGGCCAGGAGATCGAGATTATTGACCAGCCCTGTGGGGAGCAATTTGTGGAATTTGGTATAATTTGCAAAGATGAGTCGTTTGGGCATTTCCGAACGTTGCTTCACGCTTGAAATAATTATCAGTTTTCTTACTGACTTATGCTTTGCCATTTCCTGAATAAGCATTCCTCCAAACGATACTCCAATCAGAACCGGATTATCGTACTCGACCATCGTATTCATTTTTCGGGCGTATGCTTCCAGTGACATTCCCTTATCGGGAACGAACCATTCGAGGCGATGGATCTCAAATCGGTCACCGGGGAGTTTGATATTCTTGAAGATAGAGCTGTTGGCGGCCATACCCGGCATTAAATAAACATGTATCTTCTTTTGCATCATCTTGCCTGAAGCAGGGTTTTATTTAGGAATTTAGCATTTTTTTCACTACTTTTGTATCCCGCTCAACATAATAACAGCGTTGAACTGATATTATATAAAAAGTCAGAATTGCAAAAATTAAAGATTACGATTTCATCGTAATTTTTTTGTCTGAAACCACAATTAAAACTAACTATATGAATCAATTAGTAATTAATGATAATAGTTTCTTACGGCAGTTCGAGACTAAGGTTGATGGTCATTTGGCTAAGATCGAGTATTCTTCTCAGGAACGAAAGGTGTTCCTTACAAAACTGGTCATTCCGGAGGAAATTACCGCCGATGGGTTTAAAGAAGAATTCATAAAATCTGTCCTTCACCATATACAGGAACAAAACCTCAGGGTGGTCCCTACGAGTCCGCAAATAGCCGGATTCTTAAGAAAAAACAGGCAGTACAAGGAAATGCTGCCGGTCGGAATCCGAATCTGAATCTGAATCTGAATTTATATAACCTCTCAGCCGAGAGGTTTTTTTATACCCTGATTTCTTCGGGTACAAAATCGAATCGCACCAATCCTTCTTCATCAATTTCTTTAAGCTCCACTTCATGCAGGGTATTGCATAGTCTGGGATCCCAGGGCATTCTTACTTTTACATAATTCTCGGTAAAGCCGTGGATATAACCTTCTTTATTTTCCCTTTCGAATAGTACCGTTCTGATAGTCCCGAGCTGACTCTCATAAAAGGCCCTGCGTTTTTTAACCGATAAGCCCCTGAGCATCTTGCTTCTTTTTTGTCTTATCTTAAGTGGAACAGGATCTTGCATTTGAGCAGCTTCAGTATTTGCTCGTTCTGAATAGGTAAATACGTGGAGGTAAGAAATCTCCAGCTCATTCAGGAAGTTATAGGTCTCTAAAAATTGTTCTTCAGTCTCACCGGGAAATCCAACGATCACATCCACTCCTATACAGGCATGGGGCATAGATTTCTTAATAGATGCCACACGATCGCAATATAATTCCCGCATATACCTGCGGCGCATTCTTTTTAAAATTTCATTACTTCCACTCTGTAATGGGATATGAAAATGAGGTACAAAGGAATTGGATTTTGACACGAACCGGATGGTCTCATCTTTTAAAAGATTCGGTTCAATAGACGAAATACGCAGCCGTTCAACACCTTCAACCTTATCCAAAGCCTGAACCAGTTCCAGGAAGGTATGTTCATGCCTTTTATTCCCGAACTCTCCTTTGCCATAATCCCCGATATTAACACCCGTAAGAACGATTTCTTTTATCCCCTGAGCGGAAATCTCCTTCGCATTATCAAGTACGTTACTTAAGGTATCGCTTCGCGATATCCCCCTGGCCAAAGGAATGGTACAGTAAGTACATTTGTAATCGCACCCGTCCTGTACCTTGAGAAAAGCCCTTGTCCTGTCTCCAAGCGAATAACTTCCCACATAAAAATCTGCTTCCTGTATCTCACAGGAATGCACTTCCCCATGGTCATTTTTACTCAGGTCATTGAGGTAGTCTGTGATCTTGAATTTCTCCGTAGCACCGAGGACAAGATCCACCCCATCTACGGCAGCCAGTTCTTCAGGTTTAAGTTGTGCATAACAACCAATGGCAATCAGGAAGGCTTCCGGATTCGATTTCTGCGCTTTTTTTACAATGGTCTTAAAACGCTTATCTGCATTTTCCGTAACAGAACAGGTATTGATCACGTAGATATCGGCCCATTGTTCAAAGTCGACACTTTCATAGCCCGAATTAGTGAAACTCCTCGCAATAGTGGAAGTTTCGGAATAATTCAGTTTACATCCCAGGGTGTAAAAAGCAACTTTCTTTTTCATGAATTCGTTCCTGATCATCGGGGCGCAAAGATACTATTTTGTTACGGGTCTTAAAAATACAGCTGTTTCTCTTGATGTGAATGCCTAGTACTTTCGCCACTTTTTGGTGATTTCAAAAACGTGCTCCAGGATGGCTGCTTCTTTTTCATCGAAGGTCTTTCCCCTTCTCGCCATCATTACTTCGGCTGCCTCAAAGGCTTTTCTGGTATGGTAGGTTGAAAATCCACTGGCCCCACCCCAGCTGAAACTGGGAATAAAATTACGAGGGAATCCGGGGACATAGATATTGCAGTTTACTCCAATCACCGTACCGGTATTAAACATGGTATTGATCGCCGTCTTACTGTGATCCCCCATCATCAGTCCACAGAATTGCAGCCCTGTCTGATCGAAACTTTCGGTGGCGTAATTCCAGAGGCGAACCTTGGCGTAGTTATTTTTAAGATTCGAATTATTTGAATCTGCCCCAATATTACACCATTCTCCCAGGACCGAGTTGCCCAGGTAGCCGTCATGACCCTTACTTGAATATCCAAAGATCACTGAGTTGTTGATTTCTCCGCAAACTTTCCCGTAGGGTCCTATGGTAGTTGGACCATAGATTTTAGCTCCCATTTTTACCACTGCCCGTTCACATAGGGCAAATCCACCCCGGATCATGTTCCCTTCCATAACTTCTGAGTCCTTCCCAAGGTAAATGGGGCCTTCGGTAGCATTCAGAATACTGTACTCCACTTTGGCTCCCTCTTCCAGAAAAATGTTTTCCGGGCAAATCACCCTGTTGGAAGCCGGAATAGGTGCACTTTTTCGCCCTTCTGTTATTCGTTTATAATCCAGCTGAAGGGCCACTCCGTTTTTGGAGAAAATATCCCAGGTATTTTGTATCCTGATAAGATCGAGTCCTGTTTCTTTTCTCTGCAGTTCCCTTACCATTTCTTCTGATTTTGGCTGAGCCGAGCGATAAGCCACCAGGGTTGAATTGCTAAAAAGAGCCGTCTCCGGTGCTATCGCCTGAATTTCAGCTAAGAGTTCAGGGGAGGGTAAAAATGAGGGGTCTATAAATAAATTGTCCTCCCTGAGAACGAGCGAGTATTTAATCTCCAGATAGGATTCTGTTTCATAGGACAGTTCAGTCTTTAGATAGTCTTCCCACTTTTCCTTTAAGGTGAGGATGCCTACTCTGATCTCCCCAACTGGCCGGGTAAATGTAAAGGGAAGTAGTGAAGTCCTGACCTCACTGTCGAACAGTATGTAGTTCATGAAGTATGAATTTAACCCAAAAGTAAAAAAATAACGCCCCCGATGCATATCGGAGGCGTTGGTTTGCGTTGTTCTCCCCAAATTTTAGATATCCGGGGGAATATATCTTCTTACTTCTTGAATTTCTGATATTTGTTCTTGAACTTATCGATCCTACCTGCGGTATCAACCAATTTGGCCTTCCCGGTATAAAATGGATGTGATGTCCTTGAGATTTCAAGTTTAATAAGTGGGTACTCCACTCCTTCTACTTCAAGGGTCTCTTTCGTCTCTGCGGTTGACTTTGTGATAAAAACATCGTCATTAGACATGTCCTTAAAAGCAACTAATCTGTAATTTTCAGGATGTATACCTTTTCTCATCGTCTTAGGGGTATTCTTTTTTCAGGCTGCAAATGTAATTATTTTTTTTAGCATTCCCCAAGAAGAATTTCAAAATTCCGTCTTAAAAATTGTATCTTGGTTTTGTAACATTTTCCATGTTATCACCACTAACTAGACAATTAACGTAAAACTGAACAACAAAATGGAACAAAATCAACCAACAATCGGGAAGTTCTCCCTTACTTACGGATTAATTCTGGGTGCAATCAGTGTAGTTTTCGGCCTTATGCTCTATTCCATGGACGCCCACACTTCTCAGGATACCAGTAATACCATTATTAGTATAGTAATCGCCGTCGCTATAATCATGCTGGCAATTTTTAATTTCCGCAAGGCCAATGAAGGTTATTTAAGCCTTGGGCAGGCCATCAAACTAGCTATTATGATAGCCCTTGTTTCTGGTCTGATCTGGATTGTTTATATGCTATTCATGGTCAATGTACTCGACACCAATTTCATCACCACCATCGCAGAGAACCAAAAAGCCGCAATGGAAGCCGAAGGAACTTTATCTGCTGCCCAAATTGAGCAACAATACGAGGGTACTCTTAATTACTTCTGGATTTCCTATCCCTTTATCCTGATCTTCAATGTAATTATGGGACTTATAATCGGACTGATTGGTGGACTGATTCTGAAAAAAGCAAGGCCGCAGTAATTGAAAGGATTATTGTACTTTTGAAAGGAAGAAGCAACGATTCTCCATGAGCTTATCTATTGTCATTCCTTTACTTAACGAAGAAGAATCCTTAAAAGAACTTCATGATTGGATTGTGTCTGTGATGCAATCCAATCATTATTTATACGAAATCCTGTTTATTGATGACGGCAGTACGGATAACTCCTGGGAGGTGATTACCGAACTGGCATCCCGCAATGAAAATGTAAAAGGAATACGATTTCTGAAAAATTTCGGAAAATCACAGGCCCTTCATGCGGGTTTCAGGGAAGCCTCAGGCGATATCGTCGTCACCATGGATGCCGATTTGCAGGATAATCCGGAAGAAATTCCTGATTTGATCAGGATGATTGAAGATGAGAACTACGATTTAATCTCCGGCTGGAAAAAGAAGCGCTATGACCACGCCCTCACAAAAAACATCCCTTCAAAACTCTTTAACTGGGCAGCGCGAAAAACCTCCGGGGTAAAACTTCACGATTTTAATTGCGGACTAAAGGCCTTCAGAAAAGAAGTGATAAAAAATATAGAAGTATCAGGAGAGATGCACCGGTATATTCCTGTACTAGTAAAAAACGCCGGCTTTTCCAAAATAGGTGAAAAAGTAGTGCAGCACCAGGCCAGGAAATTTGGCAAGACCAAATTTGGTGCTGATCGATTTATCAACGGATTCCTCGACCTGATTACCATCTGGTTTGTCTCCAAATTTGGCAAGAGACCCATGCATCTATTTGGAGCTCTGGGCGTACTAATGTTTGTCATCGGCTCGGGGTTCGCCCTCTATCTCGGCATTGATAAGTTATTTATTAACCCGACGGGGCGTCTGTTGAGTCAGCGTCCCCAGTTCTATATTGCCCTTACCGCTATGATCATAGGAACCCAGTTCTTTCTGGCCGGCTTTTTAGGAGAAATCATGGTTAGATCGAGAAAAAGTGAGCCCAGGTATAAAATTTCCCATGAAATTAACCTCACTCATAGGGTAAAGGAATATTCTTCGTAATTTTATCTTTATACCAACGTATATTTCATGAATGACATACTTACAACCGCCAAAAGCTGGCTAACCGACTTTTTTGATCCGGCCGTTAAAAAAGAGATTCAGCATCTTATAGAAAATGATCCGGAGGAACTCAAAGATCGTTTTTACAAGAATATGGAATTCGGCACAGGGGGAATGCGCGGGATCATGGGAGTGGGAACAAACAGAATCAATAAATATACCCTTGGTAAGAGTACGCAGGGACTGAGTAACTACCTCCATAAAGTATATCCCGATACCGAACTGAAAGTAGTAATTGCCTATGATTGCCGGCACAACAGTGATACCCTGGCCAGAACGGTGGCCGAAGTATTCTCAGCCAATAACATTAAAGTATATCTCTTTTCTGAACTCAGGACTACCCCCGAACTTTCCTTTGCTGTAAGATATCTGGGTTGTCAGGCCGGTGTAGTTCTCACCGCTTCCCATAATCCCCCTGAATATAACGGTTACAAAGTGTACTGGACAGACGGTGGGCAGATCGTTCCTCCTCAGGACGGTGAAATCATAGCCGAAATCAATAAACTATCAGTAGAGGATGTGCGCTTTAAAGCCAATGACAGTTTCATAGAGCTTATTGATCATCAGGTAGATGAAGCATTCATTAATGCATCTGTTCAAAATGGGGATTTCAACGCCCCCGGAAAAACCGATTATTCCATAGTTTTCACTTCTCTGCACGGAACCTCGATTACCGCCATCCCGGAGGTGCTCAAAAGAGCCGGGTATAACAAGGTTACTATCATCGAAGAACAAGCAGAACCAGACGGGGATTTTCCTACTGTTGTTTCCCCTAATCCGGAGGAACCTGAGGCGTTGACACTGGCCATGAAAAAGGCAGAGGAAATTGGAGCAGACATGGTAGTGGGGACTGATCCCGATAGCGACAGGCTGGGAATTGCAGTGCGAAATCCCGAAGGCAAAATGGAACTTTTAAACGGGAACCAGACCATGGTCCTAATGACAAAATTCCTGCTCGATCAACAAAAGGAAAAAGGCTTTAAAGGCAATGAATTTATTGCCTCCACCATCGTTTCAACCCCCATGATGCAAAGTCTGGCTTCCGCCTATGGTGTGGAATGCAAGACCTCCCTTACAGGCTTTAAATGGATAGCAAAGATGATCGTGGACCATCCGGATCAACATTTCGTGGGAGGAGGGGAAGAGAGTTTTGGATTTATGGTTGGGGATTTTGTCCGTGATAAGGACGCCGTCACTTCCACCCTGCTCGCTTGTGAGATCGGTGCAACGGCCAAAGCGAATGGAAGTTCATTTTACAAGGAATTAATCCAATGTTACGCAGACTACGGCTTCTATAAGGAAAAATTGATTTCCCTGACAAAAAAAGGAATTTCCGGGGCTGAAGAGATTAAAAAAATGATGCAGGACTACAAGGAAAATCCGGTGAAATCCATTGACGGATCAAAGGTAATCACCGTTGACGACTACAATAGCTCTACCTCAACAGACATCAGAACAGGGAAAGTATCTGATATTGACCTGCCAAAATCCAATGTCCTGATCTATACCACAGAAGATGGAACACGAATGGCGGCCAGACCCAGTGGTACTGAGCCAAAGATCAAATTCTACTTCAGTGTAAACGCTCCCCTGGACGAGGTAAAGAATTTTAAGGAAGTAAATGATGCCCTGGACGCAAAGTTAAATAGCATTGTCAGCGAACTGAAACTGGATTGATGAATTACTTTAAAAAAATCCTGCGGTTTGCAGCGCCCTACAAGAAATACGCTTTTTTAAATATCTTTTTTAATATCCTTTATGCCCTTTTCAGTGCTCTTTCTTTCGTGGCGTTGATCCCAATGCTTAAGGTGCTTTTTGACCAAAATAAAAAGGTATTTGAAAAACCTGTTTATCAAGGTATTGGGTCTCTAGAAGATTATTTTCAGGAGTATATAAGTTACCGCGTTACAGCCTATTCTGGAGAAGATGAGATGAAGGCCTTAGTTTTAGTAATTGGCTTAGTTTTAATTCTATTTCTTCTTAAAAATGTATTTAATTATTTGGCTATGTACTTTATCACCTTTTTAAGGAATGGTGTTTTAAAGGACATAAGGAACCGTATGTATCAAAAAATCGTGGAGTTACCCATTTCATTTTATTCTGAAAAGAAAAAAGGGGATGTCATCGCCAGGATTACCTCAGATGTGCTGGAAATCCAGCATTCCTTTTTGTCTATTTTGGAGCTTATCGTAAGGGAACCCCTAACTATCCTGTTCACTATTGCGTTTATGTTCTTTCTTAGTTTTAAACTTACACTCTTTGTCTTTATTTTTATACCCCTGGCGGGAATGATAATTTCACGGATCGGTAAATCACTTAAAAAGAAATCAGACAGGGTACAGAAGGAACAAGGGGAATTTTTGTCTATTGTTGAAGAAACCCTCGGTGGATTGAGGGTAATCAAAGCTTTTAATTCCGAATCACATTTCTATAAGATATTTAGTAGCTCTACGGATCGTTTCTTCCATTTTTCCAATAAACTCCTTAACCGACAAAATCTCGCCTCTCCTACAGGAGAATTTCTGGGTATAGTAGTCATAGGGGTATTGCTTTGGTTTGGAGGAAAGATGGTGCTTATAGATAAAACACTAGATGCCGCTTCATTTATAGCCTATATGGGGCTGGCCTATAATATCTTAACTCCTGCCAAGGCCATAAGTAAGGCGTCCTACGGAGTTAAAAAAGGAAATGCAGCAGCGGAAAGGGTGCTTGAAATCCTCGAAACTGAAAATCCGATCAAAGAGTCGGACAACCCTGTACAAGTACATGATTTTACCAGCTCCCTTAGCTTAAATAACATCGCCTTTAAATACGAAGATGACTGGGTCCTGGAGAATTTCACCCTAGACCTTCCTAAGGGTAAAACAGTGGCTTTGGTTGGCCAGTCCGGCAGTGGTAAAAGTACGGTCGCCAACCTAGTAACGCGTTTCTACGATGTAGACCAGGGGGAAATTACCATTGACGGCACGGATATCAGGCAACTTTCGAAACGCTCTCTGAGGGGTCTGATGGGACTGGTTACACAGGAATCCATACTATTCAATGATTCGGTCCGCAATAATATCTCACTGGGAAAGGAAGATGCCTCTGATGAAGAGATCATTGAGGCTGCAAAAATTGCCAATGCACATGATTTTATTACCCAACTCCCAAAAGGTTACGACACCAATATTGGTGACAGTGGGAATAAACTCAGTGGCGGACAGAAACAAAGGCTCTCGATCGCAAGGGCAGTATTAAAGAATCCGCCCATAATGATCCTTGATGAAGCCACCTCTGCCCTTGATACAGAAAGTGAACGCCTGGTACAGGAAGCCCTTGAAAAACTGATGCAAAACAGGACATCCCTAGTCATTGCCCACCGGCTTTCCACCATCCAGAAGGCTGATTCCATTGTGGTCATGGAAAAAGGAAAAATCCTGGAAACAGGGACCCATGATGTGCTGTTAAAACAAAAAGGAGTCTACTTCAAACTGGTGGCCATGCAATCCTTTGATTAAGATCATCCTGATGCATTTACTTCCATTGGTCTGAAAAAAAGGTAATTTTATAGAGGAAATACCTGCGGATTAAACCTTTACGGTAAAATTCCGTCTTAAGTGCATAACACACTAACTTTGATTGCTGAAGAAACCTTAGTAAAAGAACTAAAGCAAAAGGAAACCCAGGCAAAAGCTTTTGAGGTGCTTATCAACACCTATAAAGAGCGATTGTACTGGCATATCAGGAGGATTGTGTTAGATCATGATGATGCAGATGATGTCTTACAGAATACCTTTATTAAGGTTTTCAGAAATATTGAAAAATTCAAGGGAGACAGTAAATTGTACTCATGGATGTACCGGATAGGTACCAATGAAGCAATCACCTTCCTGAAGACAAAGTCGAAGAAACTGGGAGTAAGCAGTGATGAATTAATAGAAAGAAAGGCCAGTACGCTTGAAGCGGATGTTTATTTTGAAGGGGACGCCATTCAACTTAAATTACAACAAGCTATTGCCAGCCTGCCTGAAAAGCAGAAACTGGTCTTTAATATGAAATACTATGAAGAAATGAAATACGGCGAGATCGCGGAAATATTAGATGTCTCGGTAGGAGGATTAAAAGCCTCATACCATCTGGCAGTGAAAAAAATTGAAGCCTTTCTAAAACAAGAGTGAGCTGTACAGAAAGCAAAATCATACCTAAACCATGAAAAATATATCAAAAAAGAACAGTTTTAAAACGCCACCCGGCTATTTCGAGGGGCTTTCAGATCAGATCCTGAGTAAATTACAGGAAGAAGATGCTGAAGGACTACCTGAAATGGAAGGGTTTGCTGTACCTGATGATTATTTTGATAAGGTAGAAAAAGACATTCTCACCAAAACAGTTCAAAAAGAGGGTCGGGTAATTAAACTCAGGCCGTACAAATCCTATTTCTATGCGGCAGCAGCAATAGCTGTGCTTTTTGTTCTGGTAATTGGAATAGAATGGAACAATACTCAAGCCCTTTCTTTCGACGACCTTGCCGCTGCCGATATTACCAGCTACATAGAATCAGAAGATCTTGAGCTAAGTAGTTCTGAGATCGCGGAAGTTGTTCCGCTGGCCAGCCTCGAATTAGACGATTTTATGGATAGTTCGGTAGATAATGAGCAAATCATGGACTACCTGGAAGAAACCATAGATGATTTAGATGAATTAAATATCGATTTAGATGAAGAATTTTAATAAACTCCTCGTAATTGCTCTTTTCCTAATCTGCAGCACAACCTTTGCACAGACTGGTGAAGGTATGGACAAGATAAAATCCCTGAAGATCGCTTTTATCACAGAACGACTGAATCTCAGTAGTGAAGAAGCCACTATTTTCTGGCCTGTTTATAATGAACATGAAGCCACCCTGGAAGCCCTGCGCCTTAAAGAACGAAATGACATCAGAGGCCGACTAAGGAATTTTCAGAATATGTCTGACTCGCAGATTGAGCAGTTGATGGGTGAGTTTCTCGCCCTTCAGAAAGAGAGAAATGACAGAAACATAGCCTTCCTCAACCGAATGACCAATCTTATCTCGGCAAGAAAGACCTTTCTGTTAATCAAGGCTGAAGATGATTTCAAAAAAAGGTTATTACAGCAAATACAGAAAAGGCGACAATAGGGGAAATTCGATAAAACGCAATAAAAAGGGGGCTAGTAGCCTCCTTTTGTTTTAAACCCTTGTCTGTTTCTACAGTCTTAGAAGTATAACCCTAAAAAAACCGTTATGAAAAAGTTTAAAATTGTTTTGGTCGTTATTGCATTTTTTGGAGCCTTAAGCGCTTCCAATGCACAGAGAGTTGTTAAAGTAAAAGTATATCCCAAACACGGGACAGTGGTAACCACTGTTAACAAACCGAGGCTGGTAATCCACAAAGGGATCCGGTATCATATTGCGGCTGGTGTTTGGTACAAGACCAGAGGAAGAAAATATGTAGTTACTGCCGCTCCAAGAGGTATTGTAATTAAAACCCTGCCAAGAGGTCATAAGGTGGTATTTATCAAAGGAAGGAAATATTTTGCCTATAAAGGAATACACTATAAGAGGATAGGCAGAACTTACAAAGTTGTTTATGTATAATTAGATTTGGGTTGACTTTTTAACAGGAGTCGTATGTTAGTCAGAAAAGGGTAGACATTGTCTGCCCTTTTCTCTATTTAAAGGTAAGCCTTGAAATCCTGAATTTACCCGCAGCGTAAGCAGTTGAATCATTTACAAACCGCAGGGTGTAAAAAGGTTCTTCAGAGAGCTTTATCCATTGTTCTCCTGTATTAGCTGAATAACTAACTCCTGAGTAAGAGACCGCTATAATCCCATTGCCCCTACTGCCGGGAACAAACTGAACACAACTCGTATAACCGGGAATATCTCCATCCGCCACAAGGCTCCAGGTTTTTCCACCATCAAGAGTAAGGGCTTTATTCCCTGTCTTACCTTCTGGTTCTGTGTAATCTCCTCCCATGGCAATACCCTTTTTGCCCGATGTAAAATGCAGGCTATATATTCCCTGAGTAGGTTCCTTGCTATTGATAGGCGTTTCAAAAACTTCCCAGGTATTGCCCTTATCAGGCGAATAAAAAATCCTGCCTTCAGTAGTCCCAATCCAGACCTTGTCCTTAAAAAGCGCAATATTTGTGTTACTGGCAGCAAAGGCCCCCTCCCCGGGAATGGCCTCAGGTAATTCTGAACAGGGTATTTTCCTCCAGCTGGAACCCCCATCACGCGTAACAAGTAAAGACAGGCACCCGCCCATCTCATCTCCTATGGCAAGGCCTTCATTGTTATTCCAGAAGGCCATCGAATCGTAAAACACCCCTTCCTTATCTTCCTTGTAGACCAATTCCATCAAGCCCTGATTTCCCGTTTTAAACAACAAGGCAGGCCTGCCTGCAGACAACATAAAAAAGTCTGTTTGAGTATGCCCTACAGCCCTGAATTCAGGATATAGTGTATCGTACCGTTGCTGTTTTGCTCTAATTTGCCCCGTTGACAAATCAACTGTTCCGAAAACTCCCCCGGTTCCGGCAAAAGCAACGCTCCCATCCATGACTTCCAATGCCCTTATACTGACAGAATCAGTAAAAAGATCCTCAATTTCAACACTGCTGAAATATCGTGGAGATGAGTGATCAGAACAACTTAGAATGACGATAAAAAGACAAAAGGATACTAATTTGCGCATCTGATTTAATTTATTCTAAAATATAGTCTTTCCTGCTTAAAACGGTACCTTTGCAACCTAAAATTTTCCAATGCGCTTACACAGGAATCTGGTATTTGCCGTAGTAGACGGACTACAGCTGATTTTCAATGAAGGAGTCTACGCTTCCAAGGCGGTTGAACAAACGTTAAAAAGAGACAAACGCTGGGGCTCCAGAGACAGGGGTTTTATCGCTGAAACTATATACGATATCGTGCGATGGAAACGATTATATGCAGAAATAGCAGAGGTAAAAGAACCATACAGCCGGGCTAATTTTTTCAGGCTATTTTCTGTCTGGGCGGTCCTTCGCGGTATACCACTTCCTAATTGGAAGCAACTGGAAGACACCCCCACAAGGAGGATCAAAGGACGCTTTGATGAATTGTCAAAAGTGAGGAAATACAGGGAATCTATCCCTGACTGGATAGATAATGTGGGACTTAAAGCCTTTGGTGAAAAATTCTGGGAAAAGGAATTACATGCGCTGAATCAGCTGGCACCGGTAGTGTTAAGAACCAATACTCTTAAAACCTCCATGCCGTACCTGAGACAGCGATTAGAGGAGGAAGGAATCGCTACAGATCTTATTTCAGGATACCCGTATGCCCTGGTTTTAAGAGAGAGAACAAATGTCTTTACAACCCAGGCATTTAAGGACGGGTGGTTCGAGGTACAGGATGCTTCTTCCCAGCTCGTTGCTCCCATGCTGGATGTTGCTCCTGGGCTGAGAGTTGTAGATGCATGTGCCGGGGCCGGAGGTAAATCGCTGCATCTGGCAGCCCTGATGGAAAATAAGGGACAACTAATCGCCCTGGATATCTATCCAAAAAAACTTCATGAGCTAAAGCGTCGTGCCCGAAGAAACGGGGCTCATAATCTGGAAACCAGGTTGATCGACTCTTCAAAGGTGATTAAAAAACTTCATCAGAAGGCAGACAGGGTGCTTATAGACGCTCCCTGTTCAGGTCTTGGTGTTCTCAGAAGAAACCCGGATACCAAATGGAAAATCCAGCCGGAGAACCTGGAAAAGCTAATTACCACCCAGAGGGAGCTATTGAAAGACTACAGTAAGATGGTGAAACCAAAGGGTAAATTGGTATATGCCACCTGTTCAGTGCTTCCTCAGGAAAATGACCAGCAAATAAAACACTTTTTGGACTCTGAAGAAGGTAAATTGTTTTCCCTTGCAGAAGAGCGACGTATCTATGCTCATAAATCAGGATACGATGGCTTTTATATAGCTTTATTGCAAAGGGATTAACATTTCTGTTAGCTGAAAAGGGTAAAGTAATGAACAATGACCCTTGAAAACTGTTGATAGGTCGATGTTAAAAAGCGACAGATTTAATGTAAATTTGGGCTCTTAAAATCCTGTTTAAACCTGGTTTATGATCTATTTTTTCGGGGATCCTTCTGATAAAGTATACGCGGTAGAATCGCAAAAGGAACTAAGCGAACCCGACATGGGGAAACTAAGCTGGCTGTTCGGCAATCAGCATCTGATATCTTCAGCGTCTGTCGACGCTTTTTTTATTGGACCAAGGGCAGCAATGATCACTCCCTGGAGTACCAATGCCACTGAGATCACCCAGAACATGGGGATCACCGGGATAAGCAGGATTGAAGAATTTCAGGCTGTAGCTGAAGGCTACAAGGATTACGATCCTATGCTTTCCCAGAAATACAGTTCTCTAACGCAGGATATCTTTACCATTGCAGTGGAGATAGAAACTATTTTGCCTATATCAGATATCGCTGCCTATAACCAGAAGGAAGGCCTGGCCCTGAGTGCAGAAGAGGTAGCCTACCTTGAAAATCTTGCAGAGAAACTGGGAAGGCCACTTACTGATTCTGAAGTCTTCGGCTTTAGTCAGGTAAATTCAGAACACTGCCGTCATAAGATCTTCAATGGGGTATTTGTCATCGATGGAGAAGAGAAATCTTCCTCCCTTTTTAAACTGATCAGAAAGACCTCAGAAAAAAATCCGAATAACATAGTATCAGCCTATAAAGATAATGTGGCTTTTATCAAAGGTCCGCAAGCCGTTCAGTTTGCCCCGGCTACACCGGATAAACCGGATTATTACAAGGAAACTAAATTTGAGTCGGTTCTTTCTCTTAAGGCAGAGACACATAATTTTCCCACAACCGTAGAACCCTTCAATGGGGCTGCAACAGGCTCAGGAGGGGAAATCAGAGATCGACTAGCAGGTGGGAAAGGATCGCTTCCCCTGGCCGGAACCGCTGTCTATATGACATCTTACTCCCGTCTGGAAGAAGATCGGCCCTGGGAACAGGCGAATGCAGCCAGACCGTGGTTATATCAAACCCCTATGGATATTTTGATCAAGGCCTCGAACGGGGCTTCTGATTTTGGAAATAAATTCGGTCAGCCACTGATCGCAGGTTCAGTACTTACTTTTGAGCACCAGGAACATCAGCGTATGCTGGGGTATGACAAAGTGATCATGTTAGCCGGTGGAATCGGGTATGGCAAAGCAGATCAGGCCCTGAAAGACAAGCCCAATAAGGGAGATAAGATCGTGATTTTAGGCGGGGATAATTACCGTATCGGGATGGGTGGAGCTGCCGTATCCAGTGCAGATACCGGAGAATTCAGTTCTGCCATAGAACTCAATGCCGTACAAAGATCCAACCCGGAAATGCAGAAAAGGGCTGCCAATGCTATCCGTGGCCTGGTAGAAAATGATCACAACCCCGTAGTATCTATTCACGATCATGGGGCAGGTGGCCATCTCAATTGCTTGTCTGAGCTCGTGGAGGAAACCGGTGGGAAAATAGATATGGACAAGCTGCCTATTGGAGATCCTACCCTCTCTGCAAAAGAAATTATCGGAAACGAATCTCAGGAACGTATGGGATTGGTGATCGGGGAAAAAGATTGCGCCTTTCTTGAACGTATCGCATCCAGAGAACGGGCTCCCATGTATAAGGTGGGCGTCGCCACCGGAGACAACCGCTTTACCTTTGAATCGATTAAGCGGAATGAAAAACCGATGGACCTGGACCTTGCAGACATGTTTGGAAGTTCTCCCAAAACAATTATGACCGATACATCTGTGATCAGGACATATGAGGCTCCCGAATATGCCTTCGGGCAGTTCAAAAAATATCTGGGAGATGTTTTGCAGCTCGAAGCCGTGGCGTGTAAAGACTGGCTCACCAATAAAGTCGACAGGTGTGTAGGTGGCAGAGTGGCTAAACAGCAATGTGCAGGACCTTTGCAGTTACCTCTAAACAACGTAGGGGTGATGGCGCTCGATTATAAGGGAAAAGAAGGTATAGCGACAAGTATTGGCCACTCCCCTGTTTCCGGCCTGATCGATCCGACTGCGGGAAGTCTTAACAGTATTGCCGAAGCACTTACAAATTTAGTCTGGGCACCCCTTGAGGACGGACTCGCTTCAGTTTCCTTATCGGCTAACTGGATGTGGCCCTGCCGTAACGAGGGAGAAGATGCCCGCCTGTTTGAAGCCGTAAGCGCTGTTTCCGATTTTTCTATAGCACTGGGTATCAATGTTCCCACAGGAAAGGATTCACTTTCCATGAAACAGAAATACAAAGACCAGGAAGTACTCTCTCCCGGAACCGTGATTATTTCTGCGGCAGCCCATTGTAGTGATGTGAATAAGGTAGTAGAACCAGTTTTTAAGAAAAGAAACGGCAGCATCTACTACATTAATTTCTCACAGGTTAAATTTGCCCTTGGTGGATCTTCCTTTGCGCAGAGTTTAAACAAGGTGGGCGATAATGCACCTACCATTAGAGATACTGAAAATTTCAAAAAGACTTTCAATACACTGCAGGAACTTATAAAGGAAGGAGAAATAGTGGCTGGTCATGATGTGGCTTCGGGCGGACTTATCACCACCTTGCTTGAAATGTGCTTTGCGGACAATCAACTGGGGGCACAGCTCGACCTTTCATCCCTCGATGAAAAGGATACAACAAAGCTCTTGTTTGCTGAAAATGCAGCAGTGGTTATTCAGGCCAGAAGTTCTGCGGTTGAAAAGGCTTTTGAGAAAAACAAGATCGAGTTTTATCGTATAGGTTCAGTTGTTGAAAAACCAGAACTTGCCATTATAAACGGTGAAGACCGGGTTGTTTTGAATATATATGAACAGCGGGATCTGTGGTTTAAAACATCCTATCTGCTCGATCAGAAACAGACCTCGGGAGACCTTGCCAGGCAGCGGTATGAGAATTATAAGAATCAGCCTTTGATCTACCGCTTCCCTGAACATTTTGAAGGAAAATTACCCGTTTTTCAGGGATCCAGACCCAAGGCTGCCATCTTAAGGGAAAAAGGCAGCAATTCAGAAAGGGAAATGGCCAACGCTATGTTTCTTGCCGGATTCGATGTAAAGGACGTGCATATGACCGACTTGATCAGTGGGCGGGAAACCCTTGAGGATATTCAGTTTATAGGGGCAGTAGGAGGTTTCTCCAATTCGGATGTTTTAGGCAGTGCCAAGGGCTGGGCCGGGGCTTTTAAGTACAATGAAAAGGCGCAACTTGCGCTGCAAAGGTTTTTTTCCAGACCGGATACGCTCTCTGTAGGTATTTGTAACGGCTGCCAGCTGTTTATGGAATTGGAGCTGATCAATCCGGAGCATGAGGTACATGGAAAAATGACCTACAACGATTCACATAAACACGAAAGCAATTTTACCTCCGTCTGTATTGAAAAGAACAATTCGGTAATGTTAGCTTCTCTCGAAGGGAGCACGTTGGGAGTCTGGATTTCGCATGGAGAAGGTAAATTTTCCCTGCCCTACCCTGCAAACCGATATGGCATTGTCGCGACCTACGGATATGACCAATATCCGGCCAACCCCAATGGCAGTGATTACAATGTCGCAATGCTCTGCGATCCTTCCGGAAGGCATTTGGTAACCATGCCCCACATTGAGCGGAGTATTTTTCCGTGGAACTGGGCGCATTATCCTTCAGGTAAAGACGAAGTGTCGCCCTGGCTTGAAGCTTTTGTAAATGCTAGAAAGTGGCTGGAAAGTAGAAACTAGGGCATTGATCAGGTATAATAGTATTTATATTGTATTGTTTTTGGTCCTTGTTACCTCCGCAAATGGACAAGTCAGGAAGGAACTATTTCTGGATGAGGGTAAAATTGAGATTTCCAAGCGCATTTATAATAAAAAGGTGCGTTCCGGTCTTTATTATGGACAACGGTATGCAAACGACAGTATCATTTACAACGTGTTGTACCTTTCATACTATTTTGACAAGATCAAAAGAAAGCCTAAGGAACAACTATTTAAACTTCTGGCACAACGAAATAATGTTGACACTACAAAGACCATACTGATTCATTACGAAAATGAACTAAAAGGGATTGAAAATTTCCCAAAGAACGACACCATTGTTTATTATAAAAACGGCACCCATTCGCATTTAATTTCCCATAAAACCTTTATTGAAGGGCATAAAAAGTGCAACAGTACCGAAAGAAAGAATACCAAAGTCTATCATTTTTTTTCTGAAAATAAAGGGCATCCACTCTCCTTTGAAGGACAAGAATGGTATAAGGACAATCTGCTTTTGTTGAAGAATACTTTCGGAAATGGTAGAGAATCGAGGAGGAACTGGGCACTCATTATCCATCCTTCCGGAGAATTTGCATTGCGTAACGCGGAACTAGACTATCGGATATGGAATCAGTTGGCAGACCCTTTAAAATATAGCAAGTTCAAAAAAAAGTTCCAAAAGCAGTTTAAAAAACTAAACCCTTAGTGTAACTTATTTTCGTCAAGAATATTGAAATTGATCAAGATACCGTCTTAAAATTATCAATTGATCAGATATCATGATAGATTTTTGACAATCCCGTTTTATAATCCCGCTCCCTTTTCTTACTTTGCAAAGATCATAATTCCGAAGTATGCAAACAGTCACCCGTCTTTTCGACATCCCACATTACCAAAATGAAAATTTTCCTCTTGAAAAAGCCTTTGTAAGCAAGTACAAAGGGGAGTGGGTGGCCACCTCTACTAAAGACTATATAGCGAAAGCGAATACTGCGAGTCGCGCCCTTTTAAAACTTGGGGTAAAGGCTGGGGAGAAGATCGCCGTTATCTCCATGACGAACCGAACGGAGTGGAATATCATGGACATAGCCGTATTGCAGATCGGGGCGCAAAATGTTCCTATTTATCCTACCATTTCAGAAGAGGATTACGCCTATATCCTGAATCATTCTGAAGCCACTTACTGTTTTGTCTCCTGTACGGAGGTACTGGAGAAAGTGAATAGCATAAAAGCCGATG
Source organism: Muriicola sp. E247 (assembly GCF_041358175.1). NCBI lineage: Bacteria > Pseudomonadati > Bacteroidota > Flavobacteriia > Flavobacteriales > Flavobacteriaceae > Muriicola > Muriicola sp. E247. The sequence continues at coordinate 105,370 of NZ_JBGKBE010000008.1, read as the reverse complement.
TTCCGGGATTGAAAAACGTCTATTCTTTTGATGAGATTGATAGCTGTAACCATTGGACGGAATTACTCCGCCTTGGGGAGGATGAGAGTCTGCAGGCAGAAGTTGAAGCACGGAAAGAAAAAGTTCAGCCTGAAGACCTTGCCACCCTTATCTACACTTCAGGTACTACGGGTAGGCCTAAGGGAGTAATGCTATCCCACAATAATATAGTCTCAAACGTCCTGGCCAGCAAACCGAGGGTTCCCTTTAATCAGGGAAGCACCTCCCTCAGTTTTCTCCCCGTCTGCCATATTTTTGAGAGGATGATACTGTATCTGTATCAGTATTGTGGTATCACTGTATACTTTGCTGAGGGTCTGGATAAGATCAGTGACAATCTGAAGGAGATAAAACCCAATGTCATGACCGTGGTACCCAGGTTACTGGAGAAGGTCTACGACAAGATCATAGCCAAGGGTGCCGATTTGTCCGGAATAAAGAAAAAACTCTTCTTCTGGGCTGTTGAACTGGGATTGAAGTACGAACCCTATGGCGCGAATGGCTGGTGGTATGAAAAAAAACTGGGAATCGCCAGGAAACTCATTTTCAGTAAATGGAAGGAAGGACTGGGTGGGAATCTTGAAACTATGGTTTCCGGAAGTGCTGCCCTGCAAACAAGGTTAAGTCGGATATTCGGCGCAGCCGGTATCCCCGTGATGGAAGGATACGGCCTTACAGAAACCTCCCCCGTAATATCAGTCAACGATCAGCGAAACCGGGGCTGGAAAATAGGAACTGTAGGGAAGATCATTGAGGATGTGGAGATCAAAATCGCATCTGATGGGGAAATCTTGTGCAAAGGCCCTAACGTTATGATGGGGTACTACAAAGATCCTGAAAAGACCAAAGAGGTATTACAAGATGGATATTTTCACACTGGAGATATAGGCGAAATTGACGAAGAGGGCTTTTTAAAGATTACAGACCGCAAAAAAGAAATGTTTAAGACTTCAGGGGGGAAATACGTTGCCCCGCAGTTGCTGGAGAACCGACTTAAACAAAGCAGGTTTATAGAGCAGGTAATGGTAGTAGGTGAAGGAGAGAAAATGCCGGCTGCCCTTATTCAACCTAATTTCGAGTTTTTGGGTGAATGGATTAAAAGACACCATAAAGATCTGAGCAGTCCTGAAGAAATTGTCAGGGACCAGGAAATCCAGAATAGAATTCAGAAAGAAGTGGATGAGGCAAATGAACAATTTGCCAAGTGGGAAAAAGTGAAGGCTTTTAGATTAACTCCTGATGCATGGACGGTTGAAGGAGGACACCTCACCCCTACCATGAAACTCAAACGGAAGATTGTAAAGGAGAAATATCGCGATCTCTACAACGACATCTACGGCCACTCAGATTCATAAATCCTATTAGTATTTCTTTCTTTCCGGTTTCCATCCGGGAACTAAAGCAATTGCATTCCTTTATCTATTAAAAGGAAGGAACGTTGCTCTCTATCAGCATTTTTTAACTAATTTATTATGCATGCATAATAAATTTTTTATATCTTTGACTGGTTTAGATGACTTATGCAAGAGATAACAATTGATTACGCCCTGAGGGCCACATGGCAATCCGTGGCGAGAATGTACAATGAAGAGGCCAAGAAGTTTGGTTCAACTATGGCGGTAGGTTTTACGCTGTTGAGTATTGACCCGAAGAAGGGAACACCTTCAACTTCCCTGGGCCCAAAAATGGGGATGGAAGCCACAAGTTTGTCGCGAATCCTCAAGAGCATGGAAGAGAAAGGACTGATTGAACGCAGGCCAAATCCTGATGACGGAAGAGGTGTACTCATTTATCTGACCCCGTTTGGATTAGAAAAACGAAAGGATTCTAAGGATGTGGTACTAAAGTTCAATGAAGTGGTGAAAGAACAATTATCTCAGGAACAGCTCAGCAGTTTCTTTCAAGTGATGGACACAATTAATCACATCGTCGCCGAAAAGAAAATTTTCAATACGGAAACAACAACTAAATAACTCAATTCTCATCAATGAACAAGCACATTAAGAAAGTAGCAGTTATCGGATCCGGGATCATGGGAAGTGGCATTGCCTGTCATTTTGCCAATATCGGGGTCGAAGTCCTGTTACTCGATATTGTTCCGCGCGAACTGACAGACAAAGAAAAAGCCAAAGGACTCAGTCTTAAAGATACAGCCGTGAGGAATCGCCTGGTAAATGATTCCCTCATCGCAGCTCTAAAATCGAAACCCTCCCCCATCTATCATCAGGATTTTTCCAAAAGGATTAGGACGGGAAATCTCGAGGATGATATCGCCAAAGTAGCCGGGGTCGACTGGATCATTGAAGTGGTAGTGGAACGCCTCGACATCAAAAAACAAGTCTTCGAAAGTTTGGAAAAACACAGGACTCCGGGTACCCTGATCACATCAAACACTTCCGGGATTCCAATCAACTTTATGAGTGAGGGAAGATCAGAAGACTTTCAACAACATTTCTGCGGAACCCACTTTTTTAATCCGGCGAGATATCTCAAACTCTTCGAGATCATTCCCGGACCAAAAACGAAGCCGGAGGTACTTGACTTTCTCAATAGTTACGGGGAGAAGTTCCTGGGCAAAACCTCAGTGGTTGCCAAAGATACACCTGCCTTTATAGGAAACAGGATCGGGATCTTCAGTATTATGAGCCTTTTCCACGCCGTGAAGGAACTAGACCTTACTGTGGAAGAAGTAGACAAACTTACAGGTCCCGTAATCGGAAGGCCCAAATCTGCTACTTTCCGTACCGTGGACGTCGTTGGTCTCGACACCCTTGTTCACGTGGCGAATGGAATTCACGAAAATTGCCCAAAAGACGAGCGTCATGAACTCTTTAAACTTCCTGAGTTTATTGAGACCATGGCAGAGAACAAATGGTATGGAAGCAAATCGGGTCAGGGTTTCTATAAGAAAGTAAAAAATGACAAAGGCAAGAGTGAGATCTTAACCTTAGATCTTAACTCCATGGACTACCGCTCAAAAAAGAGTGCAAAATTTGGAACTCTTGAGCTGACTAAATCTGTAGACAAGGTAATCGACCGCTTTAATATCCTTGTCGGAGGGAAAGACAAAGCAGGTGAATTCTACCGAAAGAGTTTTGGAGTACTCTTCGCTTATGTAACCCACCGAATTCCTGAAATTTCAGACGAACTCTACAAGATTGATGATGCTATGAAAGCCGGCTTTGGCTGGGAACACGGGCCATTCCAGATATGGGATGCCATCGGGTTAGACAAGGGCCTGGAACTCATAGCCGCTGAAGGACAGAAGGCAGCAGCCTGGGTAGAGGAAATGAAATCAGCCGGTGTAAAGTCGTTCTACGAAGTAAACGACGGAGCTACCTATTTCTATGATGTACAGAAGAAATCCATGTTGAAAGTACCCGGGCAGGATGCTTTTATTATACTCGACAACATCCGGAAAACCAAGGAGGTTTACAAAAATAGCGGAGTTGTCATTGAAGACCTCGGAGATGGAATACTCAATGTGGAATTTCAGTCTAAAATGAACACCATAGGAGGCGATGTCCTGGCCGGCATCAATAAGGGAATCGACCTTGCGGAAAAAGACTTTCAGGGGCTGGTTGTTGGAAATCAGGCTGCGAACTTTTCAGTTGGAGCCAACATCGGTATGATTTTTATGATGGCCGTTGAACAGGAATACGATGAGCTTAATATGGCCGTAAAAATGTTCCAGGATACCATGATGCGGATGCGTTATTCATCTATCCCTACTATTTCAGCACCTCATGGGATGTGCCTGGGAGGAGGCTGTGAACTTTCCCTGCATGCAGATAAAGTTGTAGCCGCTGCCGAGACATATATCGGTCTTGTAGAATTCGGCGTCGGTGTCATCCCCGGTGGAGGGGGGTCAAAAGAAATGGCACTTAGAGCTTCTGATACTTTTAGAAAGAATGACGTGGAACTCAATGTACTGCAGGAATACTTTTTAACTATAGGCATGGCAAAAGTTTCCACCTCTGCCTACGAAGCCTTTGACCTGGGAATTTTACAGAAAGGTAAAGACGTAGTTGTTGTAAATAAAGATCGTCAGATCGCCACGGCGAAAGCCTATGCCAAACTCATGGCTGAATCGGGTTATACCCAGCCTATCCGAAGAATGGATGTAAAAGTGCTCGGAAAACAGGCCCTGGGAATGTTCCTTGTTGGAACTGACTCCATGGAGGCCGGACATTACATTTCTGAACACGATAAAAAGATTGCGAACAAACTCGCTTATGTGATGGCAGGGGGAGATCTTTCTGAAACAAGTTATGTAAGTGAGCAATACCTGCTCGATATTGAACGGGAAGCTTTTTTATCGCTTTGTACCGAAAGAAAAACACTGGAGAGAATACAACACATGCTAAAAACTGGTAAACCCCTAAGAAACTAAACATGAAAACTGCATATATAGTAAAAGCCTATAGAACCGCCGTTGGGAAAGCCCCCAAAGGACTTTTCCGATTTAAACGGCCGGATGAACTGGCTGCTGAGACCATTGAGTACCTGATGAAGGAAGTACCTCAGCTGGATAAAAAGAGAATTGATGATGTCATTGTTGGGAACGCCATGCCGGAGGCAGAACAAGGTCTTAATGTGGCACGACTTATTTCCCTCATGGGATTGAAGATCGAAGATGTCCCCGGAGTAACTGTAAACCGTTATTGTGCATCCGGATTGGAAACTATTGGTATTGCCACGGCAAAAATTCAATCGGGAATGGCCGATTGTATCATTGCCGGAGGGGCCGAAAGTATGAGTTATATCCCCATGGGAGGATACAAACCAACGCCCGATTATTCAGTTGCCAAGGAAGGGAATGAAGATTATTACTGGGGCATGGGGTTAACAGCCGAGGCCGTTGCAGAGCAATTTAAAGTGTCCCGGGAAGATCAGGATGAGTTTGCTTACAATTCTCATATGAAAGCCCTAAAAGCTCAAAAGGAAGGTAAGTTTGACGATCAGATCGTGCCTATAGAAGTAGAACACACCTTCGTCAATGCTGGAGGGAAAAAAGAAAGCACTACTTATACTGTTAAAAAGGATGAAGGTCCCCGTGCCGACACTTCAAAAGAGGTTTTGGCCAAACTCCGACCTGTATTTGCGGCAGGAGGCAGCGTAACAGCAGGAAATTCTTCCCAGATGAGTGATGGAGCAGCATTTGTTCTGGTCATGAGTGAGGAAATGGTGAAGGAACTTAATTTAGAACCCATCGCACGATTGGTGAATTACGCAGCCGCCGGTGTGGAACCCAGAATTATGGGAATCGGACCTGTTAAGGCTATTCCCAAGGCTCTTAAGCAGGCGGGAATGAAGCAATCGCAACTCGAGTTGATCGAACTAAACGAAGCCTTTGCTTCCCAGTCACTGGCTGTGATCCGGGAATTAGATCTCAACCAGGAAATTGTGAACGTGAACGGAGGCGCTATTGCCCTGGGTCACCCCCTTGGTTGTACCGGTGCTAAATTATCGGTTCAATTGTTTGACGAAATGCGCAAGCGTAATATGAAAGGAAAACACGGCCTGGTCACCATGTGCGTCGGAACCGGACAGGGAGCAGCAGGAATTTTTGAATTTTTGAATTAAAACACCTACAAAATATTTACAACCATGAGTACCGAAACAGTAAACAAAGATATTTTAAGAGGAGGCCAATTCCTCGTCAAGGAAACCAAATGTGAAGACGTTTTTACGCTGGAGGACCTCAATGAGGAACAAAAGATGATGCGTGAAAGCACCAAGGAGTTTGTTGATCGCGAACTTTGGGCCCATTGGGAGCGATTTGAAAACAAAGACTATGAATTCACCAAAGAATGCATGCTTAAGGCAGGGGAGCTCGGATTTCTGAGTATTGCTGTTCCTGAAGCCTACGGCGGAATGGGCATGGGCTTTGTCTCCACTATGCTGGTATGCGATTATATCTCCGGAGCCACAGGCTCTTTCAGCACAGCCTTCGGGGCACATACAGGTATTGGCACACTGCCTATCACCTTATACGGAACCGAAGAGCAAAAGAAAAAATACGTGCCTAAACTGGCCACCGGAGAATGGTTTGGTGCCTATTGTCTTACAGAACCTGGGGCCGGTTCAGATGCCAATTCTGGAAAAACAAAGGCCGTTCTCTCAAAAGATGGAAAATCCTACAGCATCACCGGCCAGAAAATGTGGATCTCCAATGCCGGATTCTGTAATCTGTTTATCGTCTTTGCCCGAATTGAAGACGATAAGAATATCACAGGCTTTATTGTAGAAAACGATCCGGAAAACGGAATTTCTATGGGAGAGGAAGAAAAGAAACTGGGAATACATTCGTCTTCCACCCGCCAGGTGTTCTTCAACGAAACGAAAGTGCCTGTTGAAAATATGCTCTCCGAAAGAGGCAATGGGTTTAAGATTGCCATGAATGCCCTTAATGTTGGAAGGATAAAACTAGCGGCTGCCTGTCTTGAAGCTCAGCGTCGTGTGCTTAACGAAGCAGTGAACTACGCCAATGAACGTGTTCAGTTTAAAACCCCTATAATCAACTTTGGAGCCATCAAAGCCAAGATCGCTCAAATGGCCATCAATGCCTATGCGGGAGAATCGGCCTCTTATCGGGCTGCGAAGAATATCGAAGACAGAATCGCAATTAGAGAGGCTGAAGGAAATACACATCAGGAAGCAGAACTCAAAGGTGTTGAAGAGTACGCTATCGAATGTTCTATACTAAAGGTAGCTGTTTCCGAAGATGTACAGAATACAACAGACGAAGGTATTCAGATCTTTGGAGGAATGGGCTTTAGTGCCGATACTCCTATGGAAAAGGCCTGGAGGGATGCGCGAATTTCCAGGATTTACGAAGGGACCAATGAAATTAACCGTATGCTCGCTGTGGGTATGCTGGTTAAAAAGGCGATGAAAGGACATGTAGATCTACTCGGACCTGCAACAGCTGTAGGCGAAGAATTGATGGGTATTCCTTCTTTCGATACTCCTGATTTTTCTGAACTCTTTGCTGAAGAAAAAGACCTGATCGCCAGATTGAAAAAAGTTTTCCTCATGGTGGCCGGAAGTGCCGTTCAAAAATTTGGACCGGATCTGGAATCACACCAACAATTACTGCTCGCTGCGGCGGATATTCTGATCGAAATCTATATGGCCGAATCAACCCTGCTACGTACCGAAAAGAACGCCAAGCGGAATGGGGAGGCATCACAGGAAATCGAAATTGCCATGACCCAGTTGTATTTATACGAAGCTGTGGACATTATCATTAAGAAAGGAAAAGAGGCGATCGTATCATTTGCCGAAGGAGACGAACAGCGAATGATGCTGATGGGCTTAAAAAGGTTTACCAAGTACACTAATCTGCCTAATGTTGTTGCCCTGCGGAATAAAATTGCAGACAAAGTTGCAGCGGATAATGCGTATACCTTTGACGCATAATCGAAGTCATTCTCAATAAAAAAACCGCCTCAAAAGGGCGGTTTTTTGTTACTTTTTTGTGAGCTTACTAGTTTAAAAAACTATAGGTGCCGGAATAGGAAAGCATCTGCTCTACAAAGCTTTCGGGTTGCAGTAGTTTTATATCTGTAATCTCCCCGGCCGCATTGGTCTCAGGAAGCAGAACCGGATTGACGAATCCGCTGTAGGGAGGCGTTTTAAAGGCCTTATTCCGCTCCAGTACCTCAGCGTGCAATTCCTGATCTACCTTCACCCCATACCCTTCAACAAGATCCTGAGCAGCTTTAAAATCACCTTCCGACTTAATTCGCTGGGTTTCCTTAAGCAACTGCCCAAAAAGTTCCCTGAGTTTAGAATAGTCGTTAATGTTGTAATACGTTTTACCTTCCCGAACTACCTTTTCTATAACATTGTCATCTTTTCCTTTTTCGAATACCCAGGCAGATACCCATTGCCTGTTCACCATATGGTCTTCTTCAATGTCATCCCCTAATTCAATCCTGATCAACTGGGTAACTAGGCCATTTCTGATATAGCGATCAAAGGCTGTCATTCCCAATTCCTTCCAGTCATCCGTAAGGCCCAGTTCCTGCAATTTAGGATCCATTAAATAATACAATCCAACCAGGTCTGCCCTCCCCTCTTCCATTGTAGAGGAATAATTCTTCAGGGTTTCTTTAGGCTGACCTACCCCTTCATTGAGCTGACCCGAAGCATGACCTACTACCTCGTGTAATGCCGTAAGCAGTTTGGAAGCGGTCTTCCCATATTTAGTCTCTCTGGCTATTTCTTCTTCATCATGAGCGTATTCCTTTAACCGGCCAGTACCGCCGGCATTGCTATAGGCCTCAATGATATTACCAAGAGATACCGATTTACTTCCGTGTTCCTGCCTTATCCAGTTGTTATTAGGCAGGTTTACCCCAATTGGGGTACTGGGAGATGCATCTCCTGCCTCCCCGGCCACATTAACGGTCTTATAGGAAACCCCTACCACATTTTTCTTTTTATGCGCTTCCATCAACGGAGACTCATCTTCAAACCACTGGGCCTTTTCAGAAAGGACTGCCATCTGTCTTGACATTTCAAAATCCTTGAGCTGTACAATAGTTTCATACGATCCTTTGTATCCCTTCGGGTCGTTATACACCTCAATAAATCCATTGATCCAGTCGATATCCCCATCCCTGGAATTTACCCAGGAAATTGCATATTCATCCCAGGTATCCAGGCTACCTGTTTTATAGTATTCAATGAGGATTCCCAGAGTATTTGCCTGCTGTTCATTCTCAGCGACTCCTTTTGCTTTTTCAAGCCATTTGATGATCTCATCAATAGCCTCACCGTAGAGTCCGCCCGACATATAAACCTCCTCTGTGATTTTACCATTTATTTTTGAAAGCCTGGAGTTTAAGCCCGTTTCAACAGGTCTTTCTTCCGGACCTTTGTAGGCACTGGCGTAGAACGCTTCTACCTCGGCATCGGTCAGACTTGGGTCATAAAAATTAACAGCTGATGCCGCCACGTTATCAACGCCTTTCTTCTTATTCACTTTCTTGGCATCTGCTTCATTGAAAATCACTTCAAACGCTTCACCCTCCAGATTCGAATCCGTTTCTTCAAGTAAGCCTTTAAGGTATTCAGGGCTGAAGGCAGGTTTTAATTTATCGTTTGAATAATGATGGTGAATCCCATTGGAAAACCATACCCGTTTCAGATAAGTTTCAAATGCCGCCCATTCATTTGTGGATTTATCTCCTGAATAGTTCTGGTATACATTTTCGAGAGCTCTTCTTATTTCCAGGTTATACCTGTAATTCTGGTCCCAGATGATATCTCTTCCTGCAAGACCGGCCTGGGTGAGGTAGTACACGAGTTTCTTTTGGTCCAGAGTCAGTTCGTCAAAACTGGGAATCTGATATCTCAGGATTTGGATATCCGCAAACTGATCTACAAAATATTCAAAAGAGTTGGATTCATTAGTCGCAATTGCTTCAGCAGTTTCCTTTTCCTTGCAAGACCAAATGAGTCCAATCGCCAGCAAGGCGATTAAAAAATGTCGTAATTTCATGATTTTAGTTCTGTTTTCGTTCTCTCTCAAAAGTAAATATTTAGGACAAGATTCTGGTGATTTTTTCTATAATATCATCGTATGAATAATGTATAAGTAAGGCTTTTAATTTAAAACATAGATTTATCTTTAGGCGAAACTACCTCATCTATCCATTCTTATGAAATCCACCTTATTAAAGCAAGTTTATCAGCCCGAACTTTTTCGGGAACAGGGACATGCCCTCATCAACCTGCTGGCGAATCATATGGAATCTTGTCAACAACAGGAAGATAAAAAAGTGATCAACTGGAACCTGCCCGAGGATGAAAAAGCTTTTTGGGAGGAATTTCTTCAGCAAGGATCAGAAAAGGATTTTTTTAAGGAAGTGCTTTCCCATACTACCCACGTCCATAATCCACGGTATATCGGCCATCAGGTTTGTGCCCCTGCACCGCTTGCTGCCTTGTCGGGATTGGTAAGTTCAATCCTCAACAATGGTATGGCTGTTTATGAAATGGGAATGGCTCCTACAGCCATAGAGCGAATCATAACAGATTTGATTGCCAGCAAAATAGGTTTTGATAAAGACTCCAGAGGCATATTAACCTCCGGAGGCACCCTTGCGAACCTCACTGCCCTGCTGGCGGCCAGAAAGGCAAAAGTGAAGAGTGATGTCTGGAAGGAAGGAAGTTCTAATCCCCTGGCAATAATGGTTTCAGAAGAAGCACATTACTGTGTAGACAGGGCGGCCCGGATCATGGGTCTGGGAAGCGAAGGGATTATCAAAGTGCCGGTGACAGAGGGTTTTGAGATAGACAGCTCAGAACTGGAGTCGAGTTTTCAGGAGGCAAAAGAAAAAGGATTGGAAGTCTTTGCCGTGGTTGGGAGTGCCCCTTCAACGGCCACAGGAATTTACGACGACCTTGAAGCCCTTGCTGCTTTCTCAAGAAGGCATAATCTATGGTTTCATGTTGACGGAGCTCACGGTGGGGCCGCAGTATTCTCCGAAAAATACAAGGGGACAGTAAAAGGAATTCACCTTGCCGATTCTTTGGTAATTGACGGACATAAAATGATGCTGATGTCTACCATTACCACCGCGCTCATCTTTCGTGAAGGCATCCACTCTCATACAATTTTCAGTCAGGAAGCAGAATACCTCTTGCAGCATTCAGACGATGAGGATTGGTTTAATCTGGCAAAACGCACTTTTGAATGCACCAAAACCATGATGAGCCTGCAATGGTTCCTCCTCTTAAAAACCTATGGAGAGAAAGTTTTTGATGATAATGTAACTACTCTATATGATCTGGGGCAACACTTTGGAAAGATGGTCATGGAAGATCCTGATATGGAACTGGCAGTTATTCCGGAGTCTAATATCGTCTGTTTTCGCTATCTCTCACAAGGATTATCCCTTAATGAGATGAACGAGGTCAACAAAAGAATCAGGCAGGAATTACTACAGGAAGGCAGGTTTTATATAGTTCAAACCCGCATCAGAGGAATACAATACCTTCGCTGTACAATCATGAATCCTTTCACGACTGCAGAGCACTTAAAAGAATTGCTTTCGCTGATTAAAACTATAGGGAGGCGAGGCCTTACCGCATAGATTCCAGGACACGTTGTTCTGTGGCTTTCTGAGAAAAGTTTATTGCACACTCAATTAGTGCGAGATGCGAATATGCCTGAGGAAAATTACCCAGTAATCTTTTGGTTTTAAAATCGATATCCTCACTAAAAAGCCCCAGGTGATTACTATAACTTAGAACACGGTCGAAAAGCTCCTGGGCTTTTTCTTCTTCTCCAATTTTAAAAAGGCTGTTGATAAACCAGAAAGTACAAATGGTAAATGAAGAAGAAGGCAAGCCAAAATCATCCTCATTTTTATAGCGATATAAAAGTCCGTCGTTACTCAGTTCTTTCTCAATAGCTTTAACGGTACTGACAAATTTCGGATCCCTGGCTGGAATAAACCCATAAGATTCCATAAGCAATACCGAAGCGTCGAGATTGGTACTACCATAAGACTGGGTAAATGCCTGTACTTCATCGTTCCAGGCCTTGTCCATGATGTCCTTTTTAATCTCCTGTTCCAGCAAGCTCCATTTTTCTATCTTCCTCCATTTCCGAAAGATTCTGGCCACCTTGATCGCCCGATCAATAGCCACCCAGCAAAGGACTTTTGAAAAGGTAAAATGCCTGTCTTCATGTCTGAATTCCCAAATTCCTTTATCGGGTTCCTGCCAGTGTTCAGATACGATCCATGCAATCCCTTTCGTAATACCCCAGAGTTCCTCTGCATTTTCAATATTCGTACTGAATATATTCAACTGAGCATAAATGGCATCCATCAGGATACCGTATATATCATTTTGTCTTTGCTTATAAGCGGCATTCCCAACCCTGACCGGCTTTGATCCTTTGTATCCCTTTAAGTGGTCGAGCGTTCTTTCAGTGAGTTTCTTTTCCTTGTTAATCCCATACATGATCTGGAGTTTTTCCCCTTTGTCAGGAATTAGATCAACAATAAATTGTAGATAACGTCTCGCTACATTTATATGACCCAGATCCACCATCACCTTAATCACCATAGATGCATCACGAATCCAACAAAAGCGATAGTCCCAGTTTCTAACTTCTCCAATGGTTTCAGGAAGGGAGGTCGTTGCAGCAGCCAATACGGCACCCGTTTTATTATAGGTGAGTAATTTAAGTGTGATGGCACTTCTGTTGATCTGTGCGTTGTATTTTTTGTAATTAGGTGTTTTATTGCTCCAATTCAACCAATACACTTTGGTTCTTTCCAGTTCTAAATAAATCTTGCGTGTGCTGGGTTGAAAAATTTTCTCATTGTAGGCGATCAGAAAATACCCGTTTTCAGAAACCTCTAACTCCCTGCCTTCAATGACGGCATTTTTGTTAAATGAAGTATACAGGAAAACAGTCTCGAAATTCTCCCCTTTGGTTAAACTCGCAATAAAATTCTTTTTAATAAAAGTATTCGTTTCACCAATTGCATAAGCGAGTTTAGGTTCATAGTGGACACTAAATTTTGGTTTTCCGGAGATATGTTTAATATATCGCACCAATTCCGGAGGTGCATAGTAGTGGTTTTGATTATTTAAATACCGAGGCATAAAGTCGTGAATCTCAAAGATATTATCCCCTTCTTTAAACTCGGTTATTAAAACTGCTGTATGTTTTTTATAGCGCTGTTTAATCGTATAGGAGGATTCAACCTTGATACCAAAACACCCCCCTATTTCATCATCCAGCAGTTTCGCAAAAACAGAAGATGAGTCAAACTCCGGCAAACAACACCAGTCAATAGAGCCTGTTTTCGAAACGAGTGCAGCACTCCTGCAGTTCCCTATAATTCCATAATCTAAGTTGTCCATAAATAAGAATGCTGTAAAAATTCTGGTTTCATTGCAATTGCGCCTCAATTTGACGAAATTTAGAGAAACAAAAGAGAAAAAGGGTTAAAAACATTGAATTTATGGCCAAAACTATCATAATCTCAAACAGACTGCCTGTACAATTGCAAATTGACAACGGTACCATCAAAGCCATACCCAGTGTAGGAGGCCTGGCAACCGGAATGAAATCGGTGCATTCAGAAGGGCAAAGCCTATGGATAGGATGGAGCGGCCTAACTGAAGAGGAAATTCCTGAAGAACTTGAAAGTGATATTGACAAAGCACTCGCAAAACACGGTTCGTCCAAAGTAAAACTCACCGAAGAAGAAGTAGATGGATTTTACTACGGCTTCAGTAACCGAACCATCTGGCCCCTATTCCATTACTTCCTGGAATACTCCGAGTTTGAACTCTCCAGTTGGAATATCTACCGGGAGGTAAATCAGAAATTCGCGGATGCCATTATCAAAGAAGCAGAGGAAGAGGACATTATCTGGGTTCATGATTACCAACTGATGCTAGTTCCTCAAATGGTTCGGGAAAAAAGACCTGACATCTCCATCGGATTTTTTCTTCATATTCCATTTCCCTCCTTTGAGATCTTCAGAACACTCCCCTGGAGGGAAGAGGTTCTTATGGGCCTGCTGGGTTCAGACCTTATTGGTTTTCATACCTATGATTACGAAAGGCATTTTTTAAGTTCTATCAGACGTATCCTGGGCCTTGACGTAAGTTTTAATGATATTTATCTCGAAGACCGAATCGTAAAAGTTGATTCATTTCCAATGGGAATTGATTACGCCAAATTTCACAATGCGGCCAAACAACACGGTGACCTCCCTAAAAAGGCACAGTCAGATCTGCAGCGCAGGCTCAATGCACATAAAGAGTCGACCCCCGATGCTAAATTTCTCTTGTCTATAGACCGCTTAGACTATTCCAAGGGAATTGCAAAACGTCTGAATGCCTATGAATACTTTCTAAATAAATATCCCCAGTACAAGGAGAAAGTTCGACTCATCATCCTGGCTGTTCCCTCAAGGAGTAATGTGCCCCAGTACCAATTACTGAAAAGGGAAATTGATGAATTGGTAGGAAGGATTAACGGTGAACTGGCTACAGTGAGCTGGACCCCGATCTGGTATTTTTACCGCTCCCTTCCTTTTGATAACCTTATCGATCTGTATACCTCCTGTGATATAGCCTGGCTGACTCCTATCCGTGACGGGATGAATCTGGTAGCCAAAGAATACATTGCAACCCGAACAGATAAGACAGGTGTCCTTATTTTAAGTGAAATGGCTGGTTCAGCAAATGAAATGAATGAATCCCTGCTGATTAATCCGAATAATTTTGAACAGATCGCCGACACCATCCATAAGGCCATACAAATGCCCGAGAAAGAACAAAAGGCCAGGAACAAGGTCTTACAAAAAAGACTGGAACGATATAATGTAGAGAAATGGGCCAATGATTTTATGCGTTCACTTACCGAACAAAGAGACAAAGACCCAACCTATGTCGCACAAAGATTATCGGTAGATCTTACCAACACTCTTATCAAAGAATACCGGGATGCGAAACACCGACTACTGTTTCTGGATTATGACGGGACCCTGGCGGGATTCCACAACGATCCGCAGAAAGCTTCCCCTGATAAGGACCTTTATAAATTACTAGACCAGTTAAATGACCTGCCCAATACCGATGTCTATCTCATAAGCGGGCGGGACAAAGAGACTTTTAGTAAGTGGTTTTTAAAAAAGAAATACAATATGATCGTCGAGCACGGGGTTTGGCTCTCTGAGGGAGGTAATGAATTTACGATGCTCGAGAATGTCAAAAAAGACTGGATGGAGAAGATCCTCCCTGTACTGGAGTCTTTTGTTGATCGAACCCCCGGAAGTTTTATAGAGGAAAAAAATTACTCCCTGGCCTGGCATTATCGCAATACCGATCCCGATTTCGGCCAGAAGCGAGCTTCTGAGCTCAACACCGTACTGCGAAGTCTGATTGCCAATGACGACCTCAGTGTATTGAACGGCAATAAGGTGATGGAAATTAAAAGCAGTAATGTAAATAAGGGACGGGCTGCAATGCGTATTTTTACAAGAAACGACTACGACTTTGTATTTGCCATTGGTGATGACTGGACCGATGAGTTTATGTTCCAGGAATTACCCGATACGGCGGTAACTGTCAAGGTTGGCAGACAAAAAACTCAGGCAAAATATTATCTAGATAGTATAAAGAATGTACGCGATCTTTTATCCCGCTTTATTAAAAAATAAGAATAGCTGGCCTTACCTGCTTGGTATCCTCCTGATATTAACTGCAACAAAAGTCAATTCACAGGCCAATACCGAAGTTTTTCTGATAAAGCTCGAACAAACTGAAGATGCACTTCGCCTGGGTAATCCCGTAAATATCTCCAACAATCCCGGATATGATAACCAGCCTTCGTTTTACAATGACAATCTGGTGCTTTTTTCTTCTACACGAAACGAACAAACAGATGTTGCGGCATATGCCCTTAATAAAGACAGTATTATCTGGAAAACCAATACCCCCAAAGGCAGTGAATACTCCCCATTAAAAATTCCAGGTAGTCAGAATTTCAGCGCCATTCGGCTTGACCTAGACGGAAAACAGTTACTCTATGATTATAAATGGAAAACAGGGCGTTCACAGCCTGTGGTAAAAGACCTCAAAGTGGGGTACCACCTCTGGTTTAATGAGGATATCCTGGTATCAACAGTGCTGGTCGAGAACCGTATGGATCTGGTAGTCTCCAACCTACGGGATCAGACCAACTATACTTTTCAGAAGAATGTGGGGAGGTCGCTGCACAAAATTCCCAACACTGCATTGATAAGTTTTATCAGTAAAGAAGATGATGAGTTGATTCTAAAATCGATGGATCCGGTTTCGGGGGCAACGCAGATAATTACAGCTTTGCCGGAGGGCGTGCAAGATATTTGCTGGCTGATCGATGGTTCGGTTCTTGCCGGACAAGGAAATCAGTTGTTCCGTTACACCCCTGGGAAGGACAAATCCTGGCAACTCTTCGCTGATTTTCCGGAAGGGGAAATTGGAACTATTACGCGCCTGGCAACAAACGCGATTTCCAGTCTTTTATTGATGGTGGCAGAAATTCCAAATAATTAAAATGAAATTCCTGCATAATTCGGATAGGGTTGAGGCTTTTAGCGATGGCGTTTTTGCCTTTGCAGCTACACTTATGGTTGTGACCCTCGATATGGACGAGAGCCTCCAACTCATCGGAGCTAAGGCAACAAATTTTATCAGTTTCGGAGTGAGTTTCTTTGTTTTGGTAATCCTCTGGAAAGTCCATTATAATTTTTTCAGGAAAACCTCTTATATCGACAATTGGATCATAACTTTTAATTCGATCCTGCTTTTTGTGGTACTGTATTATGTGTTCCCATTAAAATCGCTGATCAATTCCTGGATGGGGGTGAAATCCATAACTGCTGATGAACTCAGCGCCCTTTTTGTTATGTATGGGTTTGGTTTTGCTCTGATCTTCCTTTGTTATACCCTTATGTATTATCGCGCTTACCAAAAAACCAGGACACTCGGCAAGTCTGTTGAACTCCTCTTTTCCGCCCAGCATTTTTCTTTATACGTTTTTACGGCAATTCTCTCCATTCTGCTCGGTATTTTAAAAGTAGGTATTACCTTTGGGACACCAGGTTTCTTTTATGCCCTCTTGGGGCCCTTGTGTTATTTCCACGCAGTCTGGTTTGATAAAAAATACAGAAAAAAACTATTATGAAACATTTGTTCTTTTCCCTTTTATGTTTGATGACCTTTGGCTCTTTTGCGCAATCATCCGGCGACATCTACAACATTATCGATGCGGTTTCTGCCGACAGAATTGAAGCTGATATTACTACTTTAGTCGGATTTGGCACCAGGCATACGCTAAGTGATACCACCTCAGCAACAAGAGGGATTGGGGCTGCCCGGCGATGGATAAAAAGTGAATTTGAAAAAATTTCCTCTCAGTGCGAAAATTGTCTTGATGTTTTTTATCAAAAGGAATTAGTAAAAAAAGGAGAGAACAAGCGTATTGTCAAGGACGTTATGGTGGTGAATGTTGTCGCTGTCCAAAAAGGAACCAAATACCCCAATAGATATATCATCATGAGTGGTGACATTGACTCCAGGGTGAGCGATCCCACCAACTTCACCGATGATTCCCCGGGGGCTAATGACAATGCCAGCGGAATGGCAGGCACCATAGAAGCTGCCAGGGTATTATCCAAATACAAATTTGAGAACAGCGTGATCTATGTTGGGCTCTCGGGAGAAGAACAGGGATTATTCGGGGGTAAATCTCTTGCTGCATATGCCAAAGAAAAGGGATGGAATATTATAGGTGTTCTCAACAATGATATGATCGGAAATATCAAAGGAGTTGACGGAGTGGTAAGCAACAGGGACTTTAGGATATTTTCTGAACCTGTTCCGCCTACAGAAACCGAAAGGCAGAGAAGATCCCGCAGGTTATACGGGGGAGAAGTTGATGGAATTTCCAGGCAATTGGCCCGTTATGTCCACAAGACTACTAAGACCTACATGCCGGAGATGAATCCTATGATGATCTATCGTCTCGATCGCTTTGGCAGAGGCGGCCATCACAGACCCTTTAACGATCAGGGTTTTGCGGGAATCCGAATTATGGAAGCCCATGAAAACTACACCCAGCAGCATCAGGATATCCGCATAGAAGATGGCATCGCCTATGGGGATGTATTGGAGCATGTTAATTTCGACTATGCTGCTAAACTAACAGCGGTCAATGCCATTAATCTGGCCTCTATTGCCTGGGCACCACCCTCCCCTGCAGAAGTTCAGATCGGCGGTATTGTAAAGCCTTCAGCTATCCTAAAATGGAGCAGGTCTGATGGTGCAAAGGGTTATAAAATCTATTGGAGGGATACCACCTCCCCTACCTGGGATCATAGTCGGCATGTAGGTGACGTTACAGAATATACCCTTGAAGGTATCGTGATCGATAATTATTTCTTTGGTGTATCGGCAGTTAGTGAGGACGGATTTGAGAGTCCTGTTGTTTTTCCCAATGCCATTTTCAGGAATTAACAGAAATGAAAATTTTCAATCAGACCTATTATCTGGCTGGCCTTGCAGCCCTGGCATTTCTGCTTTTTAACTGTCGTCAGATAGTTGAAGACAAGAAGTCTTTGTCACCTCCAAAGGAATTAAAGGATCTGAACACGGTATTTGACGACTATGAACGCCTGGAGAAAAGTGGAAAGCACGCTGAATTGGCAGCCAGGCTCATCGAAGTGAACGCAGACCTTCAATCTTCTCAAATATATGTTGAAGCAGCCACTTTATATCATTTGGCGAATAAAAATGATTCAGCTATAATCTTGCTCCATAAGGCGATAGATCACGGGATGGCGAATCCAACCATCCTGAGAAAATTCCCGGGCCTGGAGAACCTTAAAAACACCCAGATACAACCATTAAACCTCCGACTCGATTCCTTGAAGCAAGTCCTGCATAAAATCTCAAATTTTGCCCTGGAAACACGAGCCATGGACCAGTTTTGGCCCTATTTTAAAAAGGCAAAGGCAAATCCAGACAGCGCGCGTGTAATTCTTAAGGATTATATTCTTGAAGGCCCTCCCGAAATCCGGGATTATTATGCAATTCGCTACTATAACCTCGACAATATGTACGGGCAAATGATCAATGGTGCGCCTGAATATTACACCTATTTAATGTCTCATATGAGCAATGATAGTCTGGAAGGCCTGAAAAATAAAGCCGCCAGTGCCATGAAAACTTTTAAAACACTGTATCCCGATGCAGTATTTCCCAAAGTCTATATTGTCCCCGGCCTGTTGAATTCAGGGGGAACTGCAACGGAAATGGGACTTTTTATAGGAGGGGATATGTACGGAAGATCCCCAGCCATGCCGCTGCAGGAACTCAACGACTGGCAAAAAGGAGCCATTATGAATATGGAAGACCTGCCTCAGCTAATCCTGCACGAATTGATGCATTTTCAGCAGAATTATACAGACCGGGAGCACGAAGACACCGTCTTGTATAAGGTTATCGAGGAAGGGGTGTGCGATTTTCTTAGCGAACTATCCTCAGGTGTACCCATAGAATCAGCCCAACTTGAATATTTGAATGATGACTCCAATTTAGATAGCATCCTGAAGGAATTTAAACGCGACCTTTATACTGAGGATCTTTCACTCTGGATGTACAATGGAGGATCAATAGAAGACAGACCCGCCGACCTCGGCTATGCCATGGGATATCTTATCACCAAATCGTATTACCGCAATTGCAACGACAAAAAACAATGCCTGGCAGACCTTTTGAATACAAACGATATGACTGCTATCTTAAAAGGTAGTGAATACGGCTATATCCTGGAAAAACAACCTGATTTATAAAACTTGACTTATGAAAAGTATTGTCTCTTTAATATTATGCCTGCTTTTTCTCTCTGCATCGTACGCTCAACAACAGGCGTTTACCCTTCAGGACAGCTTAAGGGGCAGTATAACTCCTGAAAGGGAATGGTGGGACTTGCTTTTTTACGATCTGGATGTAAGCGTGAATCCCAAAGAAAAATATATTGAGGGTACCAATCTGATCAGGTATAAGGTGTTAGATGAAAATCAACTCATGCAGATCGACCTGCAGGAGCCTCTCAGGATTACCAGTGTTAAGCAAAAGGGGAAGCCCCTCTCATTTACCTCTAAGGGCTTTGCCCATTTTATTGAGCTGAAAGAGAAACAGCACATTGGAGAAATTGGAGAAATTGAAATATCATATGCCGGTACTCCCAAAGAGGCTGTCAATGCCCCCTGGGATGGAGGGTTTTCGTGGAAGAAAGACAAAAACGGAAAACATTTTATCGCCACTTCATGCCAGGGACTCGGAGCAAGTGTCTGGTGGCCCAATAAAGACCATATGTACGATGAAGTTGACAGTATGGCTATTCGTGTTACGGTGCCAAAAGATCTTGTGGCCGTGGCAAACGGAAGGTTAATAAATAAAGAAGAAACCTCAACTACGACAACTTTCGACTGGTATGTTACCAATCCGATAAACAATTATGGTGTAAATATCAATATTGGAGATTATGTTCTTTTTGAGGATACCTATCAGGGTGAAAAAGGAGAACTTGATCTAACTTACTATGTTCTTCGCGATAACGTGGAAAAGGCTAAAAAGCAATTTGAACAGGTTCCGCCTATGCTGAATGCCTTTGAACACTGGTTTGGTCCTTATCCCTTTTACGAAGACAGCTTTAAACTGGTGGAAGTCCCCTACCTGGGGATGGAACATCAAAGTTCCATTACCTATGGCAATGGATATCAAAACGGGTATCTGGGTGTTGATCTCTCCGGCACTGGATGGGGCCTGAAATTCGATTTTATTATTATCCATGAATCCGGGCACGAGTGGTTTGCCAATAATATCACCTATAAAGACATCGCTGATATGTGGATTCACGAAGGATTTACCGCTTATTCCGAAAATCTTTATCTGGATTATAATTATGGGACAAAAGCCTCAGAAGAATACGTGCTTGGAACCAGGCGCAGAATACAGAACGACCGACCTATCATAGGACCCTATGGGGTAAATAAAGCAGGATCTTCTGACATGTATTACAAAGGAGCCAACATACTCCATACACTCAGACAATTATTGGAGGATGATGAAAAGTGGAGACAGATCCTAAGGGGCCTTAACAGCAGGTTTTACCATCAAACAGTAACTACCGGCGAGATTGAGAATTACCTGAGTGAGAAAACAGGAATTGACCTGACAGCGTTTTTTGAACAATACCTCAGGACTACTCAAATACCTGTTTTAGAATACCGGATTTCTGATGACTCTATCACTTACAGGTATACCAATATTGTTTCTGATTTCGACATGCCCGTTCGAATTTATATAGGGGAACAGGAACATTGGCTTTTTCCCAAAGACAATTGGAAAACAGAAAAACTTGAAAACGCTGATCAATTGGTTTTCGACCAGAATATCTATGTGCTACCCATGGCAATAGTTGAATAAGCTCACTTATTCGTGAAAATTTGAATCGGTAAACTCAATTCTTTTTACCTTATCTTTAGTTTTCATTGTTGAGTAATGAGCCTTCAATTTCAAAATCCTGAGCATGAAACTTAGCTTCCTTCTATTACTGACTACCATGGCCCTGGGCTGCAAACAAGTAGAGGAGCCACAGCCTAAAGAAAGTTTTTTAATTGCAGATGTCACCATTGTGGATGTGGTAAACGGAACGCTCAGGGAAAATCAGTATGTAAAAATTGATTCCGGAATAATCAGTAGCATTTCATCAGAGATCCCCGAAGGCATCGTTTTTAAAACAACTATCGATGGAAAAGGAATGTACCTACTACCTGGACTGGCGGAAATGCACGCCCATATCCCTTCCCCTCCTGTATCAAAGGAATCCCTGGAAGAGACCCTCTTCCTGTACCTCTCCAATGGAATTACTACCATTCGCGGCATGCTTGGCCATCCCTCACACCTCGAATTGAAAAAACTCGTTTCCCGCTCTGAAGTCCTGAGTCCGAGGATTTATACCTCCAGTCCATCCCTGAATGGAAGCACGGTGAGGACCCCGGAGGAAGCCATATCCAAAGTGAGGCAGTACCAAAAAGATGGGTACGACTTCCTTAAAATACACCCAGGAATACAAAGACCGGTTTTCGATGCCCTGGTTGAAACCGCCAGGGAAGTGGAAATCCCTTTTGCCGGACATGTCCCGGTAGACGTGGGAATTCATCATGCCCTGGAAAGTGGATATGCCACTATTGACCATGTCGATGGATTTCTGGAAGGTTTGGTACCTGAAAACAAGAAAGTGGATCCCAGAAACAATGGGTTTTTTGGTTATAATTTTACACCTCTGGCAGACACCAGTTTGATTCCTGCCCTTGTAGAACAGGCCAGAAAAAACAAGGTTTGGATAGTTCCCACCCAAAGCCTGTTTGAGCGCTGGTTTGCCCCTGTTTCCGCAGACAGACTGCTCAATGAACCAGAAATGGCCTACATGCCGGTTACCACACTCTCAAACTGGAAGATCAGGAAAGAACAGTCCACAGGACAAGGAACAGGTTTTAACGAAGCACAGTGGGACCAATTTCACAGGATCAGGCAACAATTAATCAGGGCTTTAAACGAAGGAGGCTATGGGATGCTCCTGGGATCGGATGCTCCTCAACTCTTTAATGTCCCTGGCTTTTCCATCCACCATGAAATCGATGGAATGGAAGCGGCAGGGATGAATAATCTCGACATTTTACAAAGCGGCACCATAAACCCGGCTATCTTTTTTGGGGAGGAAGATTCCTTTGGCCAGATCAAGGAAGGTTTGGCGGCAGACCTGTTGCTGCTCGGGGAAAATCCACTTGAGGATCTGGATGCTTTAAAACAGCTGAAAGGTGTTATGGTGAGGGGCCAGTGGTTAGATAAAAAAACCATCGATAAAAAGCTCAAGGTTCTGGCCTCTCATGTTAAAGACCAATAAACATAGAATTACAACTATCTCAAGTAATCATCCAGCTGTGAATTCACGTCTTCATTTCTTTTGTATTCTCCTGCTCATATTAATTTATAACCAGGGATTAGCTCAACTTCTGTTAAAACCAGAACGCGTCTTTGACGGAGATTCACTTCACCGGGGATGGGTTGTTTTGATTGAAGGGGAGCAGATCGTTTATGCCGGCCCTGATTCGAATGTGGAAATCCCGGAAGGGACTGAGGTTATAAACTTAGCCGGGAAAACATTGTTACCCGGAATTATCGAAGGTCATTCCCACCTGCTTCTGCACCCTTATAACGAAACCTCCTGGAATGATCAGGTATTAAAGGAATCCTCAGAAGAACGGGCTATTAGAGGGGCCATACACGCCGAAAAATCCCTTTTGGCAGGAATTACCAGCATGCGTGATCTGGGATCCGAAGGAGCTGGCTACGCCGATGTTGCTTTAAAAGAGTTGATATCATCCGGACTCATTCCGGGACCCCGCTTACTGGTGGCCGGCCCGGCCATTGTGGCTACAGGAGCTTATGGTCCGAAAGGATTTCATGACAAGGTGGAAGTTCCCTTGGGTGCGGAAGAAGCAAGCGGAATGGACGAAGTAATCAAGGTGGTACGCAGACAATTGGGCAAGGGGGCAGATTTTGTCAAGGTATATGCCGACTATCGCTGGACACCGGGAGCAGCTTCCCAACCTACTTTTCTTCCCTCAGAGTTGAAAAACATGGTGGATGCTGCCACCAGTACCGGGAGCTATGTGGTTGCCCATGCCAGTACACCTGAAGGCATGCGCAGGGCGGTCCTGGCCGGGGTTGAAACCATAGAACATGGGGACGGAGGAACCCGGGAGGTATTCCAATTGATGAAATCCAAAAATGTAGCCCTATGCCCTACCCTGGCAGCAGGCCATGCCATAGAGCGCTATCGGGGATGGGATCCGGGTAGCGAGCCTGATACCGACCGTATCCGCAGTAAAAAAGCTTCTTTTAAATTGGCTCTGGAAACCGGTGTGACAATCGTCTTTGGGG
Source organism: Muriicola sp. E247 (assembly GCF_041358175.1). Lineage (NCBI taxonomy): Bacteria > Pseudomonadati > Bacteroidota > Flavobacteriia > Flavobacteriales > Flavobacteriaceae > Muriicola > Muriicola sp. E247. The sequence goes on along the minus strand of NZ_JBGKBE010000008.1, from coordinate 81,784 downwards.
GTGATGTGGGTGTCTATCCGCACGGAGAAAACTACAGGGAAATGGGACTGATGGTCGATTACGGAATGACTCCAAATGCAGTACTCAGTGCTGCCACCAGTGTAAATGCCAGGGTCTTTCACCTCAACCACCTGGGCCGAATTAAAAAAGGGTTTCTGGCAGATCTGATCGCTGTAGAAGGTGATCCCACAAAGGACATCAGCGTCATGAGAAACGTTGCTTTCGTTATGCAGAACGGTGTAGTGTACAAAAACCAATAGCTATACTTTCTTCCTGAATAAGACCCAAAGAACATAGGTTTGAGGAGATCGCATTAACAACTCTTTAAGAAATACTCATACCCTTTTTGGTATATTTAGCTGACCTTAACGAAACTAACACCTAATGAAAAAAACACTACTCTCCCTGATGCTTTTCGCATCTTTTTCCCTGCTCTCTCAAGAATTTAAAATGGACCTGATACAGGACCTTAAACCGCGAAACATTGGTCCCGGAGGGATGAGCGGAAGGGTAACCGCTATTGATGTGGTGCAAAGTGATCCCGATGTGATGTTTGTGGGAACAGCTTCAGGAGGACTTTGGAAATCTAATTCGGGAGGAATAAAATGGAATCCTGTCTTCGACAAGGAAGTAACGGCATCGATAGGAGCCGTTGCCATACAACAAAGCAATCCATCCGTTATCTGGGTAGGTACAGGCGAAGGAAACCCGAGAAACAGCCTAAATGGCGGATACGGGGTATATAAATCCCTGGATGGAGGGAAGAACTGGATGTCTGTCGGACTAGAAAAAACGAGGCATATCCATCGTATTATCATAGACCCCACTGATCCCAATACGGTGTATGTGGGTGCAATTGGTTCCCCCTGGGGAGAACATCCCGAACGCGGAGTATTTAAAACCACAGACGGAGGAACGACCTGGAGTAAAATCCTGTTTACAAACAATCGTACAGGAGTAGCCGATATGGTGATGGATCCCACTAATCCCAATAAACTCTTTGTTGCGATGTGGGAACACAAAAGAGACCCCTGGTTTTTTAAGTCGGGAGGCCCCGGCAGTGGTTTGTATATGACACATGATGGGGGTGCCAACTGGAAGCAGATTACGGAAGACGATGGTCTGCCCAAAGGAGAATTGGGGAGAATTGGGATAGCGGTAGCCAGGAGCAAGCCGAATATTGTTTACGCCCTGGTGGAAGCCAAGAAAAATGCCTTGTATAAATCAGAAGACGGCGGTTTTAAATGGAAAAAGATCAACGATAAAAGTGATATTGGAAACCGACCTTTTTACTACTCTGAGATCTATGTAGATCCGCAGAATGAGAACAGGGTATATTCGGTCTTTACCTATGTCAATGTTTCGGAAGACGGAGGAAAAAACTTTTCCGAATTAATGCCGGCATATGGAGTACCCAACGGGGTACACCCCGATCATCACGCCTGGTGGATCCATCCGGAGGATGGTAATTTTATGATTGACGGGAATGATGGAGGAATGAATATTACCAGAGACCGGGGCGAGAGCTGGCGATTTATTGGAAATCTCCCTGTAGGACAGTTCTATCACATCAGTACTGACAATGAATTTCCCTACAATGTCTATGGCGGAATGCAGGACAATGGCTCCTGGCGTGGCCCGGCCTATGTATGGAAGGCACAGGGGATCAGGAATAGCTACTGGCAGGAAATCGCCTTTGGAGACGGATTTGATGTAGTACCGGATAAAGATGATTCCCGCTTTGGCTACGCCATGAGTCAGCAAGGGAACGTGCGCCGATATGACCACATCACAGGTAACAATTATACGGTTCGACCCACGCCTCCTGACGCGGAAACAAAACTTCGTTTTAATTGGAATGCCGGGATTGGCCAGGATCCTTTTGATAACGGTACAGTCTATTTTGGCAGTCAGTTTGTTCATAAAAGTACAGACAAAGGTCTGACCTGGGAGGTGATCTCCCCCGACCTTACAACCAATGATCCTGAGAAGCTGAAGCAAAGTGAGAGCGGCGGACTTACCATGGATGCGACTGGTGCAGAAAACCATTGTACTATCCTGGTGATTGAACCTTCCGCTGTGGAAAAAGATATGTTATGGGTGGGTACTGACGATGGAAGGGTGCACATCACACAAAACGGAGGAGCCAACTGGACGGAAGTCACGCAGAATATCAAAGGCCTCCCCAAAGGAAGTTGGATCTCACAAATTAAAGCCTCCCCCAGCAGCCGTGGAGAAGCACTTCTTATAGCTAATGATTACCGAAGATTTAACTATACACCCTACGCTTACAGAACCAGAGATTATGGTAAATCATGGGAAAGGATCGTCGATGCCTCAGATGTGAAGAGTTACACCTTGTCTATCGTTGAGGATCCCGAAAACCAGAATTTGCTATTCCTCGGTACTGATGACGGTTTATATGTCTCCTTTGACGGAGCAGGAAAGTGGCAGAAATGGACTGAAGGGTTTCCCACTGTTTCTACCAAGGATCTAACCATCCATCCCCGAGAAAATGATTTGGTTATCGGCACATTCGGCCGCGCAGCCTGGGTATTGGACGACATCAGACCCTTAAGGGCAGTGGCAGCAGATCCCGGAGTCCTTAATAATCCTATTGCGGTATTCGATCCTCCTACAGCTTATCAGGCTGCCTATCAACAGCCCACGGGGAGTCGGTTTGGAGCAGATGCCCTGTTCAATGCAAGTAACCGGGAAGACGGGGCGATGATCACCTATTATCTGAAAGAAGGACATAAAAAGGAGGGGAAGAAAAGCGATTCCGAAGAGAAAAACGATGAATCCGGGGACGAAGATGGCAGTGATAAATCAGAAATAACCAAGGATTCGATCTTTGTAAAAATCTTCAAGGGCCAGGAACAGATTCGAACCCTTAAATACAAAACACCTGAAAAGGCCGGTTTCCATCGGATCTATTGGAATATGGATGAAAAAGGACCTGACCGACCTTCGAGAACGATTCGGAAAAGAAACAGGGAACCAGGCGGTGTAGACGTGAAGCCGGGAATGTATAGGGTAGTAGTTTCCTATGGGGAAGAAGAGGACGAGACCATGATCACGGTCGCTTCAGATCCAAGACTAAATGTGCCTCAGCCAGCGATAGGCGAGGTTTACACTGCGAGCAAAAAGCTTGAGAAGTTTACCCAAACCGCTGCAGATGCCGTAGAACAGCTGGCGCAGAGTAAAAAAATTGCCGATGGATATCAAAAAGATCTTAAAGAACTGGACAAGGAAAAATTCGAGGAGGCCATAAAGGCTTCGAAAGAAATCTCAAAAAAGATTGATAGCCTTATCGATATCTATGTAGGGAAGGTTGATAAACGCCAGGGTATTACCCGAAATCCAGAACTCACTGTGATGAGGAGAATCGGTACAGCGTACCAATACGTGCGTTCCAGAAAATCGGGAATTACACCAACTGAAAACCGACTTATGGAATTTGCTGAGGCAGATCTGAAAGAAGCCCTCGACAAAACAAACACCTTCTTTAAGGAGGAGTGGAAATCTTACAGGGAATCCATTGAACCGCTTAGTATTTCAATGTTTAAAGAAACAGCAGACATTAGCCTGGAGTAACCCGCTAGTGAATGGAAGTAAAATGATAACCGATAAATTTCAAAGACAAATGAAAAAGGTAGCACTACTGTTATTCCTGGCAATTTTATGGAATTGCAAGGAAAAAGAAGCCACAGACACCATCGCAGAAAATCTGAAAACCTACACTATAGAGCAGATGATGGACAATGAGAATGTAGGGGGAGGAAGTTTTTCTCCAGATCTTTCCAAATTGCTGGTCACCAGCAACAGGTCGGGTATTTATAACATGTACACGGTGCCAGTCAAAGGGGGAGCTTTCCAAGCGATTTCCGAATCGGACAGTTCTTCGGTCTTTGCGATCTCGTATTTTCCTGAAGATGAGCGGATGCTCTTTCGGATGGATAACAACGGTGACGAGATCTACCATATTTTCCTCAGGGATAATGATGGAACCCATAAAGATTTAACGCCCTATGAAGGAGCGAGATCACTCTTCTATCGCTGGGCAAAAGATGACAAAGGTTTTTACTTTGGTTCAAATCAGCGCGATAATCGGTATATCGATTTGTATAAAATGGATCTTGCGACCCTGACCCCTACCCTTGTGTATCAGAACGATGAGGGGTACAATCTGGAAGCGATCTCAAATAATGAAAAATTACTGGCCCTTAGCAAATCGATCAATACCAACGACAGCGATCTGTTTCTCTATAATCTGGATGAGGGCACCCTTACCCAGATAAATGAAAATCAAAGTGCCAACAGTGCTCAGGATTTTACTCCTGACAGCAACGGGTTCCTGTATACTACGGATGACGGGAGTGAATTTTCATATGTGATGCAATTCAATATTGCAGATGGTTCAAGGCAAAAAGTGATGCAGCGCGACTGGGATATTGTGGGGACGTATTTCACCGAAACCGGGAAGTACCGGGTAAGTTATATTAACGAAGATGCCAAGAACACCATTGAAGTAGTGGAGGTTGATACGGGCGAAATGATGAGCTTGCCTGCCATAGGGGACATGGATATTACCAGTGTGGCCTTTTCGGATGATGACAGTTTGATGAGATTTTACGCAGGTGGTTCGCATACTCCTTCCAACCTCTATGTTTACGATATTGCTAGTGGGGAGCAGACAAAACTGACCGATGTTTTAAATAAAGAAATCCAGGCTCAGGATCTGGTACAGGCAGAAGTTATCCGGTATCAATCATTTGACGGCCTTGAGATCCCTGCGATCTACTACAAACCTCATCAGGCATCTGAAAGTAACAAGGTGCCGGCTCTGGTATGGGTTCACGGAGGACCAGGTGGGCAAAGCAGGCAAAATTTTAGTTCCTTTATTCAATACCTGGTGAATCACGGATATGCAGTTTTAGCCGTAAATAACAGGGGAAGCAGTGGGTACGGAAAAACATTCTACCAGATGGATGATCTAAATCATGGCGACAAAGATCTCAAAGACTGCGTAGAAGGCAAAAACTGGCTTGCTTCTCAGCCGGAAATCGATTCGGAAAAAATAGGTATTATCGGCGGTTCTTACGGTGGCTATATGACCATGGCTGCACTCACCTACACCCCTGAAGAATTTGCAGTAGGAGTTAATCTTTTTGGAGTGACCAACTGGATCAGGACCCTTCGCAGCATTCCACCCTGGTGGGAATCCTTTAAAGATGCACTTTACAAGGAACTGGGAGATCCTAACAGTCAGGATTCACTGAGACTGCGCGCAATTTCTCCCTTGTTTCACACAGATAAAGTTACCAAACCTCTGATCGTACTTCAAGGCTCAAAAGATCCAAGAGTACTACAGGTAGAGTCGGATGAGATCGTCGCCGGAGTTCGGAAAAATGGTGTCCCCGTAGAATACGTCTTATTTGAGGATGAAGGCCATGGCTTTGTCAAAAAAGAGAATCAGATCACCGCTTATAGTAAAATACTCGAATTCCTGGATGTACATCTAAAAGAAGATAAAGGGGAACCTATACAGGACGGGAGCACAATGGAACTTCAAACAGAAACTGAATGAGAAAAATATTTCTAGCTTTAGCCCTGATGCACTTCGGAATGGTTCAGGCCCAGGATACCGGAGAAGACGACTGGGGAGCCTGGTATATGTATTTTGGCACCAACCAAATAGCTGAGAAATTCAGTATTCATTCTGAAGCGCAATTTCGCTATTATGAAACCGCGGGTAATTTCAACCAGCTATTACTTCGTACCGGATTGAATTATCATATAAACTCAAATGCCATAGCCACTTTTGGATATGCTTATATCAATACTGACAACACCTTTGAGGAGTTTGAAAATGAGGTAAATTTTAAGGAGAACAGGATATTCCAGCAATTCATCCTTAAAAATAAGGTTGGGGAGTTTAATTTTGAGCATCGCTACCGGCTTGAACAGCGTTTTATCGATTTCGGTTCCTTTACAGATACCCAGCACAGGGCAAGGTATCGGCTGCAAGTAACGCTGCCTCTAACTGACACCTTTTTCCTGAACGCCTACGACGAGGTATTTCTGAATTTACAGGACGATATCTTCGGCCAAAACCGATTGTACTTTGCCTTTGGGGTTCATATTACCGAGAATGCAAGCCTGCAGGTGGGCTATCTGAAGAACCATTTTAATCAGATCAATTTTGATCGGTTTCAGCTGGCTATTTTCTTTAATCCCGATTTGCGGAAAAGGTCGAAAGCAACCGATTAAAATATCAATCCTTGAAAAGTACAAAAGTTTACAATCAGGAGAGATGACCTCCTCAGATAGGGTAAAATCAAATTGACATCGCCCGGATTATTGTGTAACTTTAGGGATAATTTAAAAAAATATAAAAATGAAAATTACGAAAATATCAATCCTAAGTCTTCTTCTTGCACTAACTTTTAGTTGCAAAGAAGCTAAAAAGGAAGCCGGCGAGGCCGCAGAAGAAATGGAAGAGAAGATGGAAATGGTAAAGGAAGAGATAACGGTAGAAGCCGTTGCTTTTAAGATGGAACCTAAAAGCGATAGCAATGTGGCGGGGGAAGTCAAATTTACTGAGGAAGATGGAAAAGTAACCATGGAAGCCAGTTTTTCCGGACTTACCCCGGGCGAGCATGCTATTCACATTCATGAAAAAGCCGACTGCTCGGCGGACGACGGAACCTCAACTGGAGGCCACTGGAATCCAACGGCAGAACCTCACGGGAAATGGGGAGATGATACGGGCTATCACAGAGGGGACATTGGAAATTTTGTAGCTGATGCCGATGGAAATGCAACAGTGGAGTTTTCCACCGATCTCTGGTGCCTGAGTTGTGAGGATGAAACTAAGAATATAGTAGGTAAGGCCGTGATCGTGCATCAGGGGGTTGATGATTTTACCTCCCAGCCAAGTGGTGCTGCAGGAGCCCGGATCAGCTGCACGGGAATTATAAAATAAAAGTTATAAATAATTACAGACCAGGCTGCCTCATAGGTAGCCTTTTTTTGTGGCCTTTACCCATGGATTTATTCACATTAAACGATCCATAGTTACAAAATCCTCGCTATGACTTTGTCGGATTAGGGTATAAAAATGGAATTACGAATCCCAAAAAATCAGGATTACGTTACTTAGGTTGATGTAGAAATAGACTATTTGCGAAGCAGATTTTGCAAAGATCGGTTAGCCATCCAAATTTTAATAAACACAAGGAGCATAGCTACGGTCCAGCTGACAAAAAGGAAGTATTCCATAACGTAGGTGATTCGGGGTCGGTTAATACTCAATTTTAAGTTTACTATCGTTCTATTGTAATACTTGGGGCATTATAATATGAACTTAAACGATAAAAATAGGCATTTCGTCTATGTTTTCCTAAAGAAATGTAGGAAAATCGAGCAATAGCACAGCTCTTTTCGACGAAATGCCATAGATATCTTATTATTTTCTGATATTTCTTAAAGGGCATCGACCCGCATTCTGGTCAATGGTCCAAGTTCAAATGCAGCCTCTTCCAAAGAATTCCTTATTTGTTTTACTCTGGCCAGGTCACCTCTGTCTTTTAAGATCTCAGCGAGTTGCAGTAATACCAGCGGTTCCTCTGATTTACCAAGAACGTAATCCTCTACCAATTTATAAGCAGTGTCCTTTTCACCTGCCTTGAAGTAGCTATAGGCCAGTAAGGCGTATGCCGAGGGGGTAGGACGGTTCTTCACATCCCTTAATGCCAGGGCAACTGCCTTGTCATACTGCATGGTACTATTTAAATACAATTCAATTTTGTAAGCATTGTACATCTCACCGTATAATGGATTTTCGCTCATTTTAAAGAAAGCGTTCATGCTCTTTATATATTCTGCAGTATCTCCAGAATATTCAGCAATCTCAGCTTTTAGCAGATAAAGGTCGGGCGATTGGTAATGGTCGTCTATACTCTCGAGAATTCGCATGGCCTCCGTGATTTCTCCTTCATGAGAGTATGCGATCCAGGCAATCCCCTTTTTAGCATAGGCATTTTGAGGGTCTAACGAAAGGGCTTTCAGATAGTACTGATAAGAATATTCAATTCGTCCTGCATGACCATAATAATCGGCCAAATTGGTGTAAGACCAGAGCATAGTGGCTCGATTGGTAGCTTGTTCTGCTTTCTTTGCAGCCTTTTCCATAAGTCGGATAGTCGTGTCCAGATTCCCCTGGTGATCATTCCATTTTGCAAGTCGGATTAAAGAACCAAAGGCAGACATATTTCTGGTACTGTCCAGGTATTGTTCGGCCTTGTTAAACTCCCCAAGTTCCATATACAGATCAAAAAGTAAATATTGGGTTTCAAGTAAACCGCTGCCTAACTTCCTGGCTTCAAGAGCCAGAGGCAGGGCCTCTTTAAAGCGATGCTGGGAAATATAATTTCTGGCTAATGCCCTTAGATAACCCGATTTACCAATGGCAGCAATATCTACGGCCTTCTTAAGGGCTGTTTCTGCTTTTTTTAGATATGTGATCTCTCCTGTTGCCTGAAAGAATGAATTGTACTGTCCTGCTACAATGCCAAAACTGGTTAGTTGAAGGCTATCGGGTTTTATCTTGGAATTCCAGAGCCTGAAGTATTTTGATGATGTTTCTGATGGACCTGTTTGAAGGTACGCATTGTAGTCCTGCGGATCGGTTACCTTGCCATTCTCCCATAATTCACAGGAATTGAGGAGAAAAAGCAAAACACCGCATAGTATATATTGTTTCATGTTGTGATAATTTTAGTTGTTGAATAAACAAAGAAGAGGGAGGGTAAATCCTCCCTCTTCCGTACTGATTAGCAATTCTTTTCCCAATCCAGGGAGTATTCATGAGTCCTTGAACCTATTCAGGTGCGCTGAGATAAGGAAACTCCGAATTGATAGTAGCCGTTAGTCCAACTCCGTCAGAAGTGAGACGGGGTAAATCGGCCATTCCATCATTGTCGAGATCCTGTCCGCTAAAACGATCTCCGTTCATCCCTCCAAAAAAGAGGATTAATGAAACATCTATGATGTCGTCTTGCAGGGCCCGGCCGGTAAGGGCTACTTCATCCCCATCAGGCACCAGGATATTTCCGTCATTATCGGCATCAGTTCCGGGATCGAAATAGGTGGTTGGGGCATCCGGTGCCACATCAAGCGCATCCGCCGCAAGAACTGTAGTCAAAGTGGCTGCATCTAATCCCAGAATGTTGTTCTCATAATTCACATCCATCGGGTCCAGACCAAGCTTGTTGGCATACACGTCGTGGTATTGTTCTAAACGAGCCTGAAATCCTGCCTGAAAACTTGCAGTCATTTCTGAAGGTATGGTTACATTGTGCGCGTCCTTTACACTAGGCATTCCGTCCATATCAAAACTCAGGGTCGTATTGATCCCCGGCCTACCCATATGGTCTGCCTGGGCAAATGTTCCTGTAAAATCGGGACCAGTACTGTCTGCGCATGGCTCACATACTGAACCTCCACAGTCTACACCTTCTTCATCCCCATTCATTATTCCGTCACTACAGGTAGCCATGGCCATTGGCTCCATATCCATGTCGTCATTGTTACAGGCCATAAGTACGGTAGCGGCGAGGAGCGTTAATATCGAATATTTAAATTTTTTGAATATCATCTTTTCTTGTTTTTAGATTGAATATTATTGTTTTCTATTTGTAGTTACCCAGGTCTTGTAAACCGGAATTCCTAAGGCATTAGTTGCAGTTGTGGTACCCAGCATACTATTTGGGATCTCCACAACAATTGACATGGTGTTGGCCCCGTCAAAGGTATCCTCAGCTTCGGCGGCTGTTTTAAAACCCATAGGTGCCGAATTCACATCCGGATTGATTACCGCATTGAACTGAAAGAAATCGAAAAAGAAAGGATCCTGTCTTGGTCCGGCAAATAATTTTGTGCCTCCCATTCCTTCAGCTACTACTGCCGTTGATCCTGAAATAGCTACTTCACCAAGTGGATTGTCTACCAAAATCTGACTGTTTAATCCTGTCTGAATTGGTGTGCCGGCAAAGAAATACATGATTCCTCCCTGTGGATACGCCTGAATTACGTAGTCTTCAACAAGGTCTCCATCGGTATCGATGTTAATTTCAGTAAGTACATCTTCATCAAATGTCCCATAGGCCAGATCAGGTAATACACTGGATTGGAGGTCAACCACAAAAGTGGTGTTGTCTGACCCCAATGTGGGTTCAAATGCAAAGAAATCTGCAATATCAGCCGTTGTACCCCCTGATGAAGGTGCGTCTAGGTGATCTGCAGCGATCAGAAAAGCACCAGCAAAGGCCAGTACTGCAATTCCCGCGAAAAATTTTGTTTTACTCATTGTTTATGATTTTAAAGATTATTGTTACCCTACCTACGGAAAGTAAATGGCGGGGTTTGGTCTTAAATGTTAATTTCTTCTTAATTAGAAATGATTTCTTTTTCATTATGACGCATTGTGTTCTTAGAAAAGTCATTTTTCCCGTACTTTAGAATCAAATTCTCAGGATATGAATCCCTCGGGACCGGGCTGGATCAATAAATTTGGAGAGGTTGTAAGAAATAAGGCCGGGATTTATTCCGACTTCTCAACCTTGTACACCAGCCTGAAAGAATACGGCTTTGTCTATGGGATGAATGTGGAAACACCTTCTTATATAAGCATAGAACATTCCCCGTCTGAGGATGAACGGGCAAAAATAAATCTGCTTACGGCTTTGTACTTCACCTTTGCCCTGGAAAGACAGGAGCATAGTTTTGATGATTTTCTGGAAACTATCTTTGAGTTTTACAAGGAACTCAAAGTGAGTCAGATCTCTTTATTAAACAAAATCCTTACTGGCAGTAAAACATCAGCACAACTCGAAAAACTGATTGAATCAAGGGTCTACCTCGATGATAATGTTATCAGCAGGACCTTTAATAGTATTATCACGAATTCTCTGTTGTTTATTGATGTCCTCACTTTCAGGTACTTCTTAAGGGACGGAAAGGAAATCGTTAAGGAGGCGCAAAAACTGGAGTATTTAGCTATTAACATTACTTATCACGCCCTGAATGCCAAAGAGAAAAACAAGGCCGACGAAAAATTGTCCCAATTATTTGCCGCTTCTCTCACTTTTATCGATGAGGATAAGGAAAGGTTTGATGGCTCCTATCGGGAAATCTTACTAAACAATTGTTCTCCCTGGGAGAATCAGTATTTTCTGGATGTAGCCTGTCTTACAGTATGGGAAGATTATTCCCTTGATTACAAAGAGTCACAATTCATTTATGGCATTGGAAAAGACATGGGATTTACCGATAAGCAGATTGCCACATCCCTGGAAGACATCACCATCTTTTTTAAAAAGAACATTAAAAAGATCTCCTTTTTAAAGGATACCAATATGGCCGTCCAGTTCTATGACAGCATGTCGAGGGTGGTGAACAAACTGATACTGAGAAATAGTAAACGCCTTCAAAAGGAACTTGCCGAAAGTAAGGAACTGGTTTTTCTTATTTCGAAAGGAGCCGTAAAAGATCTTAGTGCTGATGAAAAGAAAAAAGTGCAGGACCAGCTTGTGGACGTCTTTAAAAGTGTTCCCTCCCTGGCCATTTTTCTCTTACCCGGAGGGGCGGTACTCTTGCCCATATTCATAAAATTGATCCCCGCTTTGCTGCCTTCTTCCTTTGACGAAAACCGGGTTGCAAAAAAGGAAGAAAATACTCAGAAAACCGACTATAAGAAAAATCTATAGTGGATATTACCTATCTGTATTTCAGATATTTGAATTAACTTATTCCAACCATAACTTAAAATCTCTTACGCGCTCCCTGCTGACGATGATTTCCTGATCTGAAGTCTTATTCAGCTTGATTTGTAACCTCGAATTTGTATAGGAAATTATGTCGCGGATATGGTTGATATTGATTACGTATTTCCTGCTCACCCTGAAAAAAATTTTAGGAGTAAGTTCAGACTCTAACTGCTCGAGAGTATTGTCGAGCAGGTATGCTCTTCCTTCGGTAGTTGCCGCATAGGTGCCTTTGTTCTCACTGTAAAAACACTCCACATCATCGGCATGTATAATCTTGAGGTGCTGCCCTACCCTGACAGTAAATCTTTTTTTGTATTCCCGGTCGATCGGGTTCACCAATAATTTTTTGATATCTTCAAAGTCGACCGCCATCCTGGAACTGGAGACTGCGTTCTGGGATTTGTACTGAGCAACTGCTTTTTCCAATTCTTCCTCATCAATAGGCTTAAGGAGGTAATCTACACTATTCAGTTTAAATGCTTGCAAAGCGTATTCGTCAAATGCCGTCGTAAAGATGATCGAACTTTTTATCTCAAGTAGTTCAAAAATCTCAAAAGAAAGACCATCAGACAGCTGGATATCAAGGAAAATCAGGTCGGGATGGGGATTATTCTGAAACCATTGTAACGATTCTTCAACAGAGTGCAGGGTTTTTTTGGCCTCAAGTCCGAGCTCTGACAGCATCCTCGCCAATCTTCTTGCAGCCGGTTTTTCATCTTCAATTATAATTACATTCATATTTTCAACGATCATTAACTTGAACGGGGATTAAATAGAATTTGAGTTACACCACCGTATTATTCTTCTGATTCTCCTCCTGTTCCATATATCTTCTGATTTGATTTTCTTCCCATTGCTTTATAATCGGGATTTGAGGTGAGAATACCCGGATACCATGAACAAACAATCCTATTCCCCACAGAATCGGGACACTTAAGACGTTCCAGATGAGCCATTCTACAAATGTAGGGTCTATATTCGCTGTATTCATTTCTATGAAATTGATTCCCCACAGCCCTTCAATTACGATAATAGCGTTTACCACAAGATAAATGGTAAGATGCCTGTAGAATCCTTTTATCTTCTTTACCCTTGCCTGAGCCCTCTTATAAGCCTTAATTGATTTGTTGTCCATGACTATTTAAATTTAGCAGCGTCGCGTTTGTCCTTTTCGATGTATTTTCTGATCTGCCTTTCTTCCCAGTTCTTTCCCAGAATAGGATTAAACTGAAACACTTTGGCCGCGTGAAAAGCCAGGCCAATTCCCCAGAAAAAAGGAGTAAAGAAGGTACCAAACTGCCAGAAAGTATCTCCGTCATCCAATGCTCTTACCAAAATATTCACCATAATAAAAGCATTGATTACGATGTATATACTTAGGTGGATATAAAAACCCTTGAGTTCTTCTACTCTTTTTTTGGCTTTTTTTAATTTTTCGCTTTCAAATTCCTTTTCCATTTTTTTCCTGTTTATTTCTTATTCCCATCTTTTTAACTCATCATCATCACGCATCAATTCCTTTATTTTCCTCTCCTCCCATCCTTTTCCAAAGAAAGGATTGAGGTCGAAGGTGCCAATGGCGTGAAACAGAATACCTATACCCCATCCAAAGGCTGCCCACAAAAACCACATATAGCGCCATTCGTTAGTAGCATAATTGATCAACGCCAGGGCTGATATTACCAGCACATATGAGGTGAGGTTTGTATAAAATTTCTTTAATCGGTCTACGCGTTCTTTGGCCCGGAGGTACTTATTCTCTTTACTTAAATCTTCCATGACTAGTGTTTAAATATTATTGATTACTTCAAATTTCCTTTTTTATTCATTGATTTAAAAAACCATTTAACCCAATTGTAATTTTTTAATGATGAACTGTCTCCCTGGGGAAAGGGAGAGTACCTTATACAAAAACAATTTAAAGGTCGTCCTGCTCCATAAACTCCTTGATCTTACGCTCTTCCCAGCGCTTTCCCCATAATGGATTGTATCCATAGGCTTCCATTCCGTGGGTAATCAGACCTATACCCCAACCCAAAGCAGGGAATAATACCCAGGGGAAATCAGTCGTCCGGTAATTTAGCCAGGCAAGAAAGGGGATCACTATACAGTAGGCCAGCAGGTTTCCAAAAAACCCCTTGATTTCCTGCACCCTTTCTTTTGCTTTTTCATAACGCTTGTCTTCTATAAAAGCTTTTTGTGTTTCCATACTTCCAATTTGTTTAGTCAGCATCGGTAGTTGAACCATAAAATCTGATGCCGTTTTAATAATGTTGACTTCTTTATTTGACAAGATAGAGTAGCGCTGCTGTATATTTCGCAGACCTACCCCACTGCTTCTCTTTACCACAGGTTTTTCCTGCAGGTTGTTCTGCACAACCAATTTTCCATTATTCTCAAATACCTTAATTCTCAATGGCTTTGAAGAAGTCACCACATTGTGTTTTACTGCATTTTCAAGCAAGAGTTGTAAAGAAAGAGGCACGATCTTAGCATCGGGAATACTGGAGGTTTCCGGTATTTCGAAAGCTATCCCGTCCTCGAAACGCATAGTCAGGAGCTTCACATAGGTCCTGGCAAAATCGAGTTCCTCGTTTACAGGCACCAGGTCTTTGTTCTTTTGCTCTAACACATATCTATACACCTTAGATAAGGCCGTAGTAAAGCGCTGGGCTTGCTGGGGATCCTCCTCTATCAGGCTTGTAAGCACATTGAGACTGTTAAAGAGAAAGTGTGGGTCAAGCTGGTTTTTTAGGGCGTCGAATTTGGCCGAAGCCGTCCCGGCAATAATCTTTTGCTCTTTGATCTTGGTATCCTGAAGCGCTTTCCAGAAATAAAAGGCATGGATAAACAGGGAAATGACCAGGGTAATGACCAGGGCAACGATATAGTTGATCACACTTTCGTTTTCAACAAACTCCTCAAAAGTATTGTTATAGATGATCACTTTTATAAACCATCTTACCAAACCAAAAGCTATTACCGTTAAAATAACCGAGCCTATTGCCCCAAACCACAGCCTTTTTACAGCTTGTGTTTCCCAGCTGTATTTCCTGCTCGCATAATTGTGAAAGGAAGATCCGACGGCCGTGAGGACGAAACAGTAAATAAAAGATATCCCCGCCATTTCAAACAAATCCATCATCAGGATAGGTTCGCCAAAATTCACAAGGAGATTCAATAGCACAATCACTATTGTAAGTATAAGCGACACCTTTAATACGGTATTAAATTCTTTCATTTTTGTGTTTCTTAAAGCTCCGTGAACTCGAATTCCTTTGTTTAAAGGTAGCAAAAAGTCTATTTTGTAAATAGATCTGCTTGTGTTTGTAAATGTGTTTCTAAGGGAATAATTATTCTCTACAAATATCAGATGACGATTATTGCTTTGGAAAAAAGTATGACTGAATTGTGAAATACGCTTTCTCAGTTGTCAGCCGAGCAGCCCCAATACCTGATTTAATTTATCTATTTTTAACCTCAGTTATCTCCTTATGTATATTCCACCACAGTATAAAAACGAAAACATTTCCGAGGTAAGAGACTTTATTAAGGCCCACTCCTTTGCAATCCTGATAAATCAGTCGGAAGGAAAACCATGGGCCACCCATACTCCACTGGAATTGGGAAAAGATGATGAGGGAAAGGATATCCTAATCGGCCATATAGCCAAGGCCAACCCCCAATGGAAAGCATTTGAGAACAACCCCAGGGTTCTATGCATCTTTCACGGACCGCATTCCTACATCTCATCTTCCTGGTACAAAGAGGAAGAAGTACCCACCTGGAACTATATTGCGGTGCATATTTATGGAAGGGTGACCGTTTTGAGTACTCAAGAAGTATTGCAATGGCTCCACGGTTTAGTAGATCATTATGAAAAGGAGGAAAAAAATCCGGTTTCCCTTGAACACATGTCCCCGGCTACCCTGAAACAGGTAAGAGGGGTTGTGGGATTTCGTATTCAGATAGATGAGATACAGGCCGCATTTAAACTTTCTCAGGGACGAGAGGAAGACCATGAGCGGATTATCAGGGAGTTGAAAGCGAAAGATGAGCCCGGAAGAAGGCATATAGCTGATATTATGAAAAAAAAGAAGGACGGTCACTCAGAAAAATCAGAATAGCCCTTGGACATTCCCTAT
Organism: Muriicola sp. E247; assembly: GCF_041358175.1. Lineage (NCBI taxonomy): Bacteria > Pseudomonadati > Bacteroidota > Flavobacteriia > Flavobacteriales > Flavobacteriaceae > Muriicola > Muriicola sp. E247. The sequence goes on along the minus strand of NZ_JBGKBE010000008.1, from coordinate 65,808 downwards.
ATTGTTTGCAGGTGCCTCAGCAATCCTTCACGGTGCGACTTGCTCAGAGGAATAGCCTTCCTGTTGATCTCAACATGACTTTCGGCTACTACATCTAATTTGGAGATATTAACTAGAAATGACCGGTGGACTCTTACGAAAATGTCTGCGGGTAATTTATTTTGCATGTCTTTTAAGGTAGTGGTGAGCACGTATTCCTTTTTGGGCGTCACAACATGACAGTAGTTTCGGTCGGCCTCAACATAAAGTATTTCCTGGAGCAGTAATTTCACCATCTGTCCGTGATGCCTGATAAATATACGATCATTGAGAAGGGCCATATAATCCTCTTCTGCGGGAGTGGATTTAGTTTTGTTTTTTATCTGTTCAGTGGCCAATGCCAGGGATCTGAGCATATTACTTTTGGTAATAGGCTTCGCAATAAAGGCAAATGGATGGGTCTGTCTTGCCTCCTCAAAGGTCGGTTCATCATTGTTGGCTGTGATATAGATAACAGGGACATCGGAAAGTTCCTGAATCTTCTTTACCGTATCTATGCCGTTTAATGCGCCTTTTAAGTTGATATCCATCAAGATGATATCAGGAGTGTTCAGTCGGGAATGGATCACGGCTTCCTCACCCCTGGATTCGATCCCGGTTATCTCATACCCTGCTTTTGTTAGTTGCAGTGAGATATTTGCAGCAATGATCATATCGTCCTCCACAATGAGAACCCGGATTTTATTGTCCATACTTATGCGGCTTTTATACGTTGAAAATCAAATGACACGCTTGTTCCTTTGTCTACCACTAACTTCATTTCGCCATCGAGCTGAGTGGTTAATAATTCGATAAGCTGGGTGCCGAAGCCTGTGCCATTGGGCTCTTCAGACATTACCTTCCCTACCCCGTTATCCGAAACTTCCAGGTGCAAAACAGATTCGTGTTGCTCCAGGGAGACACGGATAATACCTCTCCGATTTCCCGGAAATGCATATTTTAAAGCATTCGAAAGGAGTTCATTAACGATAAGGCCAATGGGGATAGCGTGATCGATATCTACGGAAAGTGGTTTCATAGAACATTCGAGTTCCACCCTGTCTTCCATGCCGTATGAATTAATTACATGATTCCCTAAATTTTTAAAGTAGTCCTTCATCTCAATATTGGAAAGGCTGTTTCCCTGATAAAGTTTCTGATGGATCATACTCATACTGTGCACACGCTGCTGACTCTTCACCATGGCATTTCTGACTTTTTCATCACTGATTTGTTCAGACTGAAGGGTGAGCAGACTCGATACTATCTCTAAATTGTTCTTCACCCTGTGATGTATTTCTTTCAGCAGAAATTCCTTTTCCTCATTCTGGAGCTGCAGCATCTCATTGTTCCTCTTGTTTCTTCTTACTGATTTAAATATTAAAAGAAGATAGAGGAAGAGCAGAAGGATCACGATCATCCCCAAAGTCTGAATAATGCGTTGCTTCTTTAGCTGGATTCCCTGAAGCTGTATCGTACTTTCTTTTTCTGCCACCTCCAATTCGGTTTGAATCTGAGACATGCGTTCGGCCGCTTCTTCGGTAAAAACCTCTTTCTGCAATTGATCATATACTTCGAAGGCATGATAGGCATCTTTATAATTACGGCTACCTGCATAAGCCTTTCCCAGATTTTGGTAAGCTTCACTGAGAAAAAAAGCATCACCAAAATCCTCAGTAGCAATTTTAATACTTGTTTCCAGGCTGGAAATTGCCGATAGGAATTTCCCCTGAAGATTTTGCAATTTTCCGAGGGAAAGCCATGAGCGCATCAGCATAAAATTATTGTTAAGGCGTTCACTGTACTGAATAGCGTTAAGTGCTGCGGATTCTGCCTCTGTGTAGCGAAACGAACCACCGTAGAGATCGGCCAGGGAAATATAAATATCACTCAGGTTATTGTAAAATCCATATCGCTCCCCTATGGAGATAGCATGATTATAATATTTTAAGGCATTGTCGAGATCTTCCAATGCCAGATATTGGTTCCCAACCACATAGAGTGTAAAATCGTAATCGAGATCGTTCATTCCATAAGCTTCAAAAAGACGGAGGGCCTGCAGGCCATGTTCCAGCCCCTTATCGTATTTTTCCTGTTTCCAGAATAAATTACTCAGGTCGCTGTAAGCCAGTGCCTGTGCGTGAAGATCATTGAATTGTTCCCCAAGACGCAGTGATCGCATCGCGTATTCAGCTGCAGTGGTAAGATCACCTTCCCGCTCATGAACATAGCCCAACTGGGTATAGAGGAAGGGGAGTTCTTTTTGATCCAGGACTCCGATTGCCTGTCTGAGGACAATTCTGGCACTGTCTAGTTTTTCGTCCCGCAAAAGGATTGCCCCCTGGGTGATCTGAAATCTCCCCACCCATTCATTCCGGCCACTGACCAGCGCCTCCTTTAATCCCAATTGGGTAAACTCATAGGCTTTTACGAGATCGCGCGTATGCCAGTAGTAAGCAAGATCATTTAAAATAGTAAACCTGAGTGAATCGGTAGGTGCACTTTTATACCCAACCTCAAGTGTATCGAGGTAGGACAAACCAAAATTATCGGTTTGCCGAAATACCTGTTTGTAGGAGTTTTCTTTGCTGAAGTCAATAATCTGAGACGTAGCGTGGTATCCGCTTATTATTGTGAAGAGGCCGGTACAAACAACTCTGAAACAAAGTGTTCTCATTTCTATTTATGGCTCACTGAGGGGAAATGAGGCAATGAAAGATACAAAATAATCCATTAGCACCCGGAGGGTAAAAAAAGACAGTTGTTCGGACACTCGTTGTGGGTATTCGTCCGCAGGACCTCCCATAGTTACATTTAATTGTTTTTATTAAATCCTGATTTGGCGATAAGCACCTGATCTGAAATGCTAATCAAAGAGAATGAAACGTGCTACCCCATTTACAATCCTGCTAGCGATAGCACTGATAGGTTGTCAAACTGTAGAAAAAAAAGGGCCCGAAAGCACTTCAAACGTAGAGAAGGTGGTTATCACCTATGTCGATTCGTGCTGGAATACGGGAGATTTTTCCGCATTGGACAGTATTGTAGGTAAAGGATTTGTCAGGAATCTGAATGGACTGGAAGTGGCTAATGGACCCATGGAACTCGAGGCTTACATCCAAAATTATATAAGGGCGTTTCCCAACCTCCGAATCACTGTCAATAAATTCATTGAAAAAGATGATAAGGTAATACTAGAATGGTCGTTCAGTGGAACCAATACAGGGGAATTTGCAGAATTTATCGCTACGGGAAAAAAAGCCATTGTAAACGGAGTGACGCTAATCACCTTTGATTCGGAAGGAAAAATGATCCAGGAAAACACTTATTACAATGAACTGTATTTGCTACAACAATTGGGTTTCACTCTAAATCCGCCTAATTTAAAATAAGAATAATCAATTTGAATCTATAGCTAAACCTAATCTAAACAATCATGAAAACAAAATTCAAAGATTTATTAATTATCGTCTTACTGAGCTTTTTACCCTTCTCCCTAATGGCGCAGGAATCGAAAACGACACAGTCTTTCTGGGTCCATGAAGACGTGGTGAAACCGGGAATGATTGCCGAATATGAGGCAACCTGTAAAGAATTGATTAGCAATTTGAAAAAACACAGTATTGAGGAAGCTGCATTTATTGTGACCAATACAACCGACAATCGCTATCTGTATGTGAGTCCGGTAGAGAATATGGCTGATCTCGATAAACCTGTTTTTGCATCCCTATCAGAAAAAATGGGGAAGGAAGCCATGGGCGCACTATTCAACAGAATGGACAAGTGCTACGATGTGGAACACGATTACATTATTACTTTAGACATGAATCTTTCTTATCAACCGGGTGGAATTAATCAAACACCCGAAGGGGAAGATTACCGAAAATTCCACTATCTCTATGTCACCCCAGCCAACCGGGCCAAGGTAAAGGAGAAAATGATGGCGGTTAAAAATATGTTTGCCAGTAAAGGGTCTAAAATGCACTATCGTGTTTATCGAAGTGGATTCGGAACCAGGGGTGAGTTCTATATGGTGGCCGTGGCTGCAAAAGACGAAGTAGATTATGCACAGAAAGCCATGGCAAACGACCAGCTAATTGGGGAAGATGGCAACAAAGTTATGTGGGATCTCTTTGCCGATCTCCTGAGTTATGAAGAATATACGGGGAGAATGAGACCCGATATGGCATTTAGCCCAATGAATTAAAGCAGCGCAAACTCTCAACTATCCAACCTTGCAGAAAGACCCGAATAACTTCGGGTCTTTCTTCGTTGTGAAGCTTGTGAAAAACTGCTAACTTAGGGGACAACCTTTAATTTCAACAAACTATGTTACGAAATAAATTCTGGCAGGCGCTTTTCGCAATAGGCCCAATTGCCATGCTGTTCCTGGGTATGATTGCATATTTTATCTTCCTCTTTTTCATCCTTAGCAATATGGATGAGCTCGATCACAGTTCTGGCAACTACTCCGCGGCATGGATTATGGGGAACCTGAGTGTGTTTTTGATATTCATCTTCCTGGCGGTTTTAATCTCCATAGGAAGTCTGGTTTTCTACATTGTACACGCAGCTAATAATCCGAATCTACGGGAAAATAATATGCTGCTGGTGTGGATACTCCTGTTTATTTTCGCCAATGGCATTGGTCAACTCATTTACTGGATCATAGAGATCGTCAACAAAAGGGATAAGGAAATTATACCGGGCTAAAGTTAAGCCCGGGTAATCATTCCCGGGCTTTGTCTTTTACTATTAAAAGTGCTAATAATTTTTAGTCATCGAAATTCAGCGTAGCCATCCTGGTGTTCGAAGCTTTTTGCACACTCATAATCCATAGTTCATTCCCGTATTTGGAACGGAAATCCGTTTTTATCTCTTCCAGATCTTCCTCCTGGTCTTCATAATGGGCCAGGTAGACATAATTAAGGCCATTGATCGGATTAGTGAAATAACCGGCTTCTATCCCTTTTTCCTCAAGTGCGGCCAGGAATAATTTAAGATACTCTTCGGTTTCAAAGACATTCGCAATGACGTAATGACCTTCAGGAACGCCTACGAGATTCTCCAGCAAAATGGTCTCGTCTGCCTTATAATTTGGTGCCAGGGTCATCTGACTTAGTCGTTTTAGGGAGTCTAAGTTTTTCTCCATCTGAAGTTTGATCGATTCATTCAGGCGAACCGGAGTACTACTTTCTTCATTCTGTGCTACCAGGGCCGGTTTCTCATATCCCATTGCATCCTTCATCGCATCGAGTTCTCTTCGGGTGTTTCTTATGGCGAGCTCATAACGACGCTCCATTTCTGAATTGATATGGCTCTCCAAGGAATCTACCTTATAAACCAATTCATTGATAACAGCGTAATTTGCCCGATTCAGCCTGCGTAATTTATCGATTTCCAGATATAAGGGATTTTTATTCTTTTTGATCCTACGCTTCCTGTCGAGCCAGTCTGTTGCCTTCTCATCATCCACATCCACTTGAACCATGTCTTCGGTTAAATTAGGAATGAAATTATATGCCACAGAGATCTCATGGGTAACCCCAAAATTTTCGATATCCTGGGCAAAGCCTTTTTCAAAATTATACCCCAGGGAGACTCGCTTATTTATATTGAACCCCACGCCTGCAGATCCTCCGTAAAAACTATCGTAACCTGCCTGAAGCCAACCGAGTCGGGGCAAATCAAGGATGATTCCTCCTCCAAAGACCAGATTTTCTTCTCCAACCTTTCTCAGCCGGGCTAAGGGCATTATCCTTCCCTGGGTAAATACGCCCTGGGCATATTCAAAATTTTTGGTGTACTGCAAATGGGCAGAAAATGATTTTTCATTGAAAGTGGTAAGCGCCTCTCCCGTTTTAAGGTTAAAATCAAAGAGGTTTTCTGCAAATACCCCAACGTCAAAACTTCCAAAGGAAACATTAAGTCCCGGTTGGAAGGCGATAATAGAATTTTCATTAAAGGTGGCCAAGAGGGGATCTTCCTCATTGGTTACAGCCCTGCTCTCGTCAAAACTGCTGCGGTAATAGGGAATATTGAATCCGAAAGTGAGGTTACTCTTTGGTGACAAACGCACCCCATAGGCATAATTGGTGAGCAGGCCGATATTTGAGACCAAACCTTCCTGCTGATTATATACACTTATTCCCAAGCCCGTACGGTCATTAATCCTCCCGCTGTAACTCAGAAAATAGTTCTGGAAGTTATCCTGAAAGTAGGCCGACTGGCTGCGGTGAAAGAAGTTGATATATGATTTGTCTTCCCTGACGGTGGAAAATGTAGGGTTGATCAGAAATCGATTGAATTTTAAAAGATTTTGAAAAGGTACGTTGTAGGAAACATAAGGGGTTTCTTCCTGGCTAAAAAGGTGTCCCGAAAATGAAAGACTCAACATAATCAATGCCCAAAACCTAAAATGGACAACACTAACAGAATCCTTGAAAATAGATAGATTATTGCAGAACATGGCACAAGTATTATCTGCACTAAATCAAAGCTCCTTTCACAAGGTGGGAACACCTTTAGCCAAGAATAAAAAACTCAAATTAAGAAGGAGTAATTTTTAGTACATAGGTTAATATTTTCGTACAGATTTGGATTACCAAGTTGAAGAATGGTCGATAACTAGGCAACTTTTTTCGGCAAAATGCAGTGCTTTGATTAAGAATTCGATGAACGACTGCATAATTGTTAAAGAAAGAGGTTATTCATCGAGAATCTGATATTTAATTTCTTAAAACACCCCTGTTATTTTTTCATAGGTTCTTCTAATCGCCCTGTATCAGGGATATCGGCGATACTTCGCTAAAAAGGCCTACATTTATCGGGATCAACAATTTTATTTTAAAAATGGAACATATCTCAATCAGTTCGGTAAAACCGCGACTATCATTTTGGCAGATTTGGAATATGAGCTTTGGTTTTCTGGGGATACAATTTGGATTTGCCCTGCAAAATGCCAATGTCAGCCGAATTTTTGAAACTCTGGGTGCTTCCAAGGATGAACTTCCCATCCTATGGCTCGCTGCGCCCGTGACAGGTTTGTTGGTACAACCAATCATTGGGTACTACAGCGACCGTACCTGGCATAAAAAATGGGGAAGGCGACGACCTTTCTTTGCAATAGGGGCCATTCTGGCCACCCTGGCCTTGTTTCTCATGCCCAATTCCACAGCGCTCTGGATGGCTGTAATTATGCTGTGGCTATTGGATGCCTCTATCAATATCAGTATGGAACCTTTTCGGGCATTTGTGGGTGACATGCTCCCCAATGAGCAACGAACCAGTGGCTTTGCCATGCAAAGCTTTTTTATCGGTCTGGGGGCCATTATCGCTTCTGCCCTGCCCTGGATCTTTACCAATTGGTTCGGCATCAGTAATATTGCTGCAGATGGTGGAATACCCGATTCGGTAAAGTGGTCTTTCTATCTGGGAGGTATTGCGTATTTCTGCGCAGTCATGTGGACGGTATTGAAAACCACTGAATATCCTCCTGATGATCTGGAACAACTGAAGGCAGAGAACGCCAGTAAGGGAATTTTTGGTGGTTTGATGGAATCTTTTCTTGGGATTTTTAAAATGCCGAAGACCATGGTACAACTGGCTTTTGTACAATTCTTCTCCTGGTTCTCGCTATTTGCCATGTGGATTTACACCACCTCAGCCGTAACCAGCCACGTCTATGGCACATCAGATACGAGTTCGGTGCTTTACAATGAAGGCGCCGACTGGGTAGGAATTTGCTTTGCTATTTATAATGGGATTGCTGCCCTTGTGGCCTTTCTGCTTCCCGTCATCGCTAAAAAGGTAAGCAGGCGCGTTACCCATTTGCTGGCTCTTGTCTGTGGAGGAATCAGTTTGTTATCTATTTATTTTATCACAGATCCCAATATGTTGTTGGTGGCCATGATAGGCGTTGGTATTGCATGGGCCAGTATCCTGTCTATGCCCTATGCCATGCTATCTAGTATCCTGCCTGCCAATAAAATGGGGTATTATATGGGAGTGTTTAACTTCTTTATTGTTATCCCCCAGATCGTCGCAGCAGGTATACTGGGCTATATGTTAAAGACCTTCTTTGGAAATGTTTCCATCTATGCCTTAATCATAGGTGGGGTTTCCATGATACTCGCAGGCTTGCTTTGCCTGATCGTTGAGGACAGGGATGTAGCCGTTACTACCGAAAAAAGCGACCAATAATTACAATTCGGACAGGAGTTTTTACAATTCAGTAGGTCTTTTTTAGCCGGGCCAGGGAGTATGCACACCTTTGATGCATGTTAAACAATAAACCCGGAATTATGAAAAATTTATCGTTAGTATTTGCTTTTGCACTTCTCTCTCAATTCAGCTTTGCACAGGAAACTCAGGGCGCTAATATCGTCGTCACCATTGAAAATGTATTAACAGACGGAGGACAGGTTTATGCCGCATTGCACACCGCTGAAACCTTTATGCAAAGTAACGGAATTGATTTTGATGTAGCTGAAGGCAAAAAAGGGACTCTTCGCTTGAATTTCAAAGGAGTGAAACCCGGAACCTATGCTGTTATGGTGATGCACGACCTGAATGGCAACAACCAAATGGATTTCGACAACAATGGTATGCCCCAAGAAAGCTACGGCATGTCGGGCAATGATATGCATATGGGCCCACCTACCTTTGACGCAGCCAAGTTTGAGGTTACGGGGGAAGATCTGGAGCTGAATATCAGATTTTAACTTAAAGAAAAAGCCCACTTTGGTGGGCTTTTTCTTTCAATAAACTCTTATCTTTAATATGATCTCATGTGCTCAATCCAAATAATTTTTTGGCAATGAATCAGGAATCAGGTCGTTGTACTTGTTGTATATAAGAACTAAAAGATAAAAATTATGAAATTCAAAGCCTTTAAAAATTTCGGCTTTTCAGGTGAAATAAAATTGGTGATGCTATTACCATTTTTTGTGTTATTTATGGCCTGCAGCAATGATGATGACTCATTTGCACGGGTAACCGTTAACGGGGATGTCCTGTTTGAGGATGTATCCGATTTTAATGGAGACATAGATGCCAGCTTTGTTGGAAACAGCGGCTCAGTCACACGTTCGTTTATTTGGAATAATAACCTGAGTACCGCTGATTACAATGCAGATATCACAGCAACTTCTGCCGGCAGCTTTCAAATGATTGTCGAGGATTCTCAGGGAGCAGTTGTTTTAGACAGGACGATACAAGGAGGATCAGAGCCGGATTCCATTGATGGCGTCACTTCTTCCGGTTCATCAGGGATTTGGACCGTTACTATAATTTTAATTGACTTTAATGGAGATGGAAGTTTCTCCCTAAGTGAAGGGAACTAGATTAACTAACAGATCTATTTAAGCCCTGTATGGATAACCGTACAGGGCTTTTTTTATTAAATTTCTTCCGCCAGCCAGGCTTTCATCATCCAGACGGTCTTTTCCTGTTCTGTGATGAAATCACTCATCATCGAATTTGTCCCCTCATCATTCGCTTCATCAGAAGCATCGAGGATGCGCCTTTCTATTTTAAGGAGTTCTTTCAGAGAATCGACAATAAGTCGGATAGCCTTCTCATCAACGCTAACATTTTTTCCCTGAGGTACTTTCGCAATCGCAATGTAATCCTCAAAGGTATGCAGGGGCACTTCTCCCAGGGTAAGGATCCTCTCCGCTACCATATCTACTTTCAGGTTAGCATCATCGTATAGCTCCTCGAACTTAACATGGAGATCAAAGAATCGCTTCCCTTTTATATTCCAGTGGATCCCCCTGAGATTCATATAGTAGCGTTGAAAATTCGCCAATAAAACATTGAGTTCTTTTCCTAATTCACGTGACTGTTTTGCGTCCAGTCCGATACTGTTTAATTCCATTGTTATCTGATTTTAGCATAAATTTATCACATAAATAACAGCAAATCTCATAGGTTTTATCGATAGTTTTTATAAATTTATTGCGTAACATTATACTATGACGATTACCCAATTACAATATGTTTTAGCTGTGGCCGAATATCAGAATTTTACCCTGGCTGCGGAGAAGAGTTTTGTGACTCAGCCTACCCTGAGTATGCAGGTCCAAAAGTTAGAAGACGAGCTGGATGTCAGGATTTTCGACCGTAGTAAAAAGCCTATTTCCATCACAGAGGCAGGAAGGAAAATCGTGGCACAAGCCAAGAATATTGTGAATGAAGCGAAACGAATCAAAGATATAGTCGACCAGGAAAAGGGCTTTATCGGGGGAGAATTTACGCTGGGAATTATTCCTACGGTTATGCCCACATTGTTACCCATGTTTCTGAAGACGTTTATCAATAAGTATCCCAAGGTGAATCTGGTCATACGGGAACAGAATACGGAAAGCCTAATACGCAACCTTCAGGATGGGCACCTCGATGCGGGAATTGCCGCAACTCCGCTGGATATAGAGTTTATTACAGAACGCCCTTTGTATTATGAACCCTTTGTAGGGTATGTACCCAAGAGCCACAGACTGAGCAAGGAAGACAAGCTTAATCCCGAATTACTGGATATACGGGATATACTGCTTTTAGAAGACGGGCATTGTTTTAGGGAAGGGGTGGTTAATTTGTGTAAGGCATCGAAAAACTTTGAAGATCACTTCCATTTGCAAAGCGGCAGTTTTGAAACCCTGGTAAATCTTGCTAACGAAGGATTAGGAATGACGCTCCTGCCCTATCTCAATGCTGTTGACCTGGATGAGCGAAAGAAATCTAATCTTAAATATTTTCAGGAACCCTCTCCTGCCCGTGAGATAAGTCTGATCTACCACAAAAAAGAATTAAAACTCCATATCACCAATGCCTTAAGGGAGGTTATCGCTTCTGTAATAAGGGGGGCTATAAAATTTCAGGACGTAAAAATCGTAAGTCCGCTTTCTAAAAATTGAAATCAGCGCCTGAAGAGTATCAAAAAAAAAGCTGCCCGGGGGCAGCTTTTTTATGCTTTTATATAAATTAAACTTTCTCTTAGCTCTGGTTTGTCGGTAATAAATCCTAGCAACCAGTGTTTTAGCTCTTCAATTTCATAAGGTAACAGCTTTGAAATTGCTTTTTTTAGTTCCTTGCTGAATAACTTTGCATCGAAACTAACTTTTTGAAGTACCGTTTTGTAATACTCCAACATAGCTCTAGCCATACATGTGTATTTTAGTTAGACTGTTTAAACGAAATTAACAAAAAAAGGTGTTCCTTATTGTGTGTGATTGGTTAAATATTAGATAATTTCACCCATTAATCGATGAATGGCACAATAGTCCGATAAATGAAAATCCATATATCCACAGTTAATGTAATTCTTATCTTTCTGATAGCCTGCATGTTATCAGCTTGCTCCTCCCTTAAAAATCGAAAAATTGAGAAAGACCTGTCTGAGAAGCTTGCGCTGAGTGGTTTTGAGGATCATTTCACCGGCCTGTTCATCTATGCACCTGAAACCGGGGACACGCTTTTCTCAGTAAATAAACATAAATACTTCACTCCGGCCAGCAACACCAAGATATTTACGCTTTATACGGCTCTTAAAATTCTCGGTGACTCCATTCCGTCCCTGCGATATAAAATAAGTAGTGACACTCTATATTTTCAGGGAACGGGGCACCCGGGAAGTTTACATCCCGAGCTAAAGGACAGCAGTATTGTTAGCTTTCTGCAGAACTTTGAGAATCTGATTTATATTCCTGCAGCATTTTCAGAAGGAAGGTTTGGCCCCGGCTGGGCATGGGAAGATTATGAAAGTGCCTTTGCCCCTGAAAGATCCTCCTTTCCCCTCTACGGAAATGTACTAACTATTTATCGGACTAATAACCTAAGAGTTATTCCGGAATATTTCGGGGATAGTATAAGCGAAACTGAACTATCAGGAAAAAGGTTAGAGCACAAGAACCTTTTTTATATAGCCGCAACAAACAGAGACAGCCTGAAAATCCCATTTAAAAGCGGGAATAAGCTCACTGTAGATTTGCTGGAAAGGGCCACAGGAAAACCCGTCATTAAAAGAGAGGTATTTCCGGAAGGGGAATCTATGCTTCTTTACGGAGAAACCCATTCTGATAGCCTGTACAAATTACTTATGGAAGAGAGTGATAATTTTGTCGCTGAGCAATTACTTCTGGCTTCCTCTGCCGCTCTTACCGACACTATTTCTTCCAGCTTTATAAGGGAGTTTGTATTAGACACTTATCTGGCTGATCTTAAGGATCATCCCAGATGGGTTGATGGCTCGGGCCTCTCAAGATATAATTTATTTACTCCGGCCTCCATGGTGTTTGTGCTCGAAAAACTCTACACCGAATTCGGGAAAGAACGCATTTTGTCCATCTTCCCTACAGGAGGTAAGGAGGGGACACTGAAAGACTGGTATGGCAGTCCGGACAAACCTTATCTCTACGCCAAAAGTGGGACGCTTGGAAACACCTATTGCCTCAGTGGATATCTGATCACGAAATCAGGGAAATTCCTGCTATTTAGTTTTATGAATAACCATTTTATGGAAAGCAGCTCCCGGATAAAACCAAAAATTGAAAAATTACTCGAACTTATCAGGGATTCCTATTGAAGGAGATCTAAAAAATTGCTGAAGCTTTGCGTACTACAAAAGCATGATAGACTTGGCGTCTTCTGGTTATTTGATTGGATTACACTGTGATTGCCTTATTGAGGAATCGCCTGAAGGGCAACATTTCCCTGTACACGGCTATGATATATTCGTCAAAATCAGGCCTGAGGATAATTTCTTCTGTCAGCGGATGCACCACAGCGAAGGTCTTATTCCGTATCAGGTCGATATGCGGATGGTCTTTTGAAAAGCCTTTTGGGGAAGTTGTCAGTTTTTGATCGTCATACAAATTGCCGAAAACCTTTTTAAAGGAAGGCTTGTTTAAGATCTTTAAAAATGCATCTCCATCGTAGTCGATCGCATCTCTGACACTTCTGAGTCTATTTGGATCAGGCCTCCATAACCCCCCTGCAAGTAGGGATTCCCTGATGCCGATCTGAATATAGAAATCGGCTGTTTTCGGAGCCTTGTCTAATCCGGCCCCAAAGTGATCCTTGTACACAGGTTTGTTCGGGTGGAACATCAGATTGTTATTGATCCTGTTGATCCCGGCTTTTCCGGGCGTTGGATAGTATTCCGGGTCTATTTGTGCCAAACGGGTGTCGAGTCCGTCCAGCCATTGAATAAAAGAATCCCTCAGCTGATGGTAGGTCCTGCGATGCCTGTCCATCCATTCTTTGGAGTTATTCTGATCTAACTGACGTAGAAATTCGAGTAATTCTTTAAAGTTGATGGTCTTATTCAAATTTATCAGTTGACAAAATTCGTATTCGTATCAGAATCGGTTATCCCCATCCAGAATATCCCCTAATCCACCTAAAATACTGCCTTCTCCTTTATCTTTTCCGCCTCCTTGCGGAGCAGAAGCCCAAACTCTTTTGGCCAGCCTGCTGAAGGGCAAAGACTGAACGTATACCGTGCCAGGTCCGCGGAGCGTGGCAAAAAATAGTCCCTCACCGCCAAAGAGGGTGTTTTTAATTCCACCAACAAACTCAACATCGTAGTCTACGTCCTTGGTAAATCCGACGATGCAGCCCGTATCTACTTTGATGATTTCGCCCGGACCTAATTCCTTTTTGGCCAGGGTACCTCCTGCATGTACAAATGCCATCCCATCCCCTTCTAATTTCTGCATGATAAATCCTTCCCCTCCAAAGAGGCCTCTACCCAGTTTTTTGGAGAATTCAATACCAACCGATACGCCTTTGGCGGCACATAAAAAGGCATCTTTCTGGCAAATAAATTTTCCCTGTTTTTCAGTGAGATCGATTGGGAGTATTTTCCCCGGATATGGTGAAGCAAAGCTCAGCCTGCGTTTGTTATTTGAGGCATTGAGGAAGGAGGTCATAAAGAGGCCTTCTCCCGTAAGAATTCGTTTCCCGGCCGATAGCAGACTTCCCAGAACTCCTTTATTCTGATTAGATCCGTCGCCAAAGATGGTATCCATCTGTATATCGGTATCCATCATCATAAAACTTCCTGCTTCTGCCACTACGGCTTCCTGGGGATCGAGCTCAATTTCTACATATTGCATTTCCTCCCCAAAGATGTGATAGTCTATTTCGTGTGCATTCATGTTGTTGGTTTTACTTTTACCTATATGTATACTTTGTTTGTCTGATGTTACATTCTTCGCAATACACCCAAAACCACATCTTCAATTTCGCGATAACGCTGAGTACCGATCATAAGCTTCTTGCCATTTTTTAGTTTCAGGGCCAGGCCTTTCCTGCCCTTTACATTGTAAACTGTGCCATAGAGGGGTGAGAATCTCAAACCATAGCCAATCATCGGGCTGTATTTTACAATCTCAGCCGACGCCACATCTTTCCAGCGGATCCTTTTATTAGCCAGGGGCTTGAATTTGATATGAAGATGATCTTTGGTGATGATGGTACGCATTTTTAATTTCCAGAAGAAAAAGCACAGCAGGAGCATACCTATCAGGAAAATTACAAGTCCAAAGTCAGACATTGGGTTATCTCCAAAAGGTACTTCCAGCATAATTTGCTGTATAATACCGTATCCCGGAATTAATAGGATAACAAAGAGCAAAAGCCAGATATACCACTGTGTAAAACGCTGTTCTTCTTTAAAGAGAACATTGTGTATTGGACTTTGGTAAATAGGTTTGGCCATGCAGATTGAGTTAACTCTTTACTTTCAGTGTCCATTCGAAATCGAATACAGAGACAACAACACCCTGTTCATTTACCCCGGTAGAGGTCATCCAGCAGGTGACCCCTTCCCCTGTTTCTATAGCTTTTTGCAGCGCATTACTAATTTTGTAGCCATCTTCACAACTAAAGGTAATTTTTCCAGTAGCCTTTTTAGAAAAAGTTGCCTTGTTGTTTGCTACTAGCATGGAAACCTTCTTTCCACTCTCCCTGATTTGAGACATAACGAGGGCTCCGGTAGTCAATTCGGCGGCCATACCCTGTACTGCCCAGAACATGGATTTAAAAGGATTCTGGTTGATCCATTTATGGGTTACTGTAACTACGGCCTTTTCTCTGTGTAGTTCACGCAGGCGAACTCCCGTCCACCAGGCAGCAGGTAATTTAAAGAAAAGAAAGGTGTTGAACTTACTCACGGAGGTGGCCATATAAAAGGATTTAGCCTCAAAAATACCACAATTCCCTGAATCCAAATTTGTTAATATTATGTTAATATTTAGTACTATGTTTTGCATAATACCTTCTTTTAGATATATATTTGCATAAGAAACTAATATGCCATGACAGAAACATTGTCCAAACACGAGAGAAATTTGTCTGCTGCCATCCATGCTTCTACCTTTAGCAGGTTCTTTATTCCTTTTGGTAATATCCTGCTTCCCCTGGTTTTATGGCTGGCTAACAAAAAGGATTCTGCATTCGTTGACTACAATGGAAAACAAGCCCTGAATTTTCAAATCAGCCTGCTCCTGTATTCCGTTGTTTTAGGAGCTATATCCATTCCCTTCTTTTTTGGCCTTATCCCGGATTTGTTTGATCATGGGATCATACAATGGGGAAATCATGATCCCTTTAATGGTATTAATCTCTTTGTAGACTGGGACGATTTTCCTTTCGGGAGAATCTGGCCCCTGGGTATGGCCGGACTAGTGCCTGTAGCCATATTCCTGATCAATGTAGTATATACAATTCTTGCGACCCTAAGGACTAACGAGGGACAGGAATTTAAATATCCCATCACGATTAATTTTATCAAATAATGAAAAGAGCACTGAACATAGTATTTGCCATTCTGATGCTTAATGGAATATCTCCAGTTCAGGCACAGCTCGCCGAGGACGCTGATTTATACCAAATCCTCAGGGAAAAAGACAGTGTGCTATTCCATGCTGCCTTTAATAATTGTGATCCCGAGACCATGGCTTTGCTCTTCACCGAAGATTTTGAATTCTATCATGACAAAGGGGGAACCACCCTGGGCAGGGAGACTTTTTTAGCTCCCATGTTTAAGAACTGTTCCCAAAAAACAGAAGACTGGATACAACCCTCAAAACGAATTCTTGTGGAAAACAGCCTAAGCGTTTACCCTTTGCGAAAAGACGGAGTCCTTTACGGCGCCATACAGCACGGGATACATCGATTTGAGTTTTTGAATAAAAACAAAGAATATCAAAAAGGAGACATCGCCCGCTTTACCCATCTCTGGGTACTGGAATCCGGTCATTGGAAAATAAAACGCGAACTGAGCTATGATCATCAGCCAGCTTCGAGCTATCAAATAGAAAATTAATTTACATTCATCAAAATATGAGTTTATTCATCAATCAAAATCCCATGAAACCACAAAAAACGAACAGTTAACCCTATGCTGAATGAAGATCCGACTCATCACCGGACAGCATGTAACAGAAGAAAAAAATTATGAACATAGAAAACACAAAAGCGCAAATGCGTAAGGGAGTGCTGGAATACTGCATCCTGTCGATTCTTCAGGAGGAAGACAAGTATACTTCTGAGATTCTCGACACCCTTAAAAACGCTAAAATGCTGGTCGTAGAAGGTACTATCTACCCATTACTTACCAGGCTGAAAAACGCCGGATTACTCAATTACCGATGGGAAGAATCTACCTCCGGACCACCCAGGAAGTACTACGGGCTAACAGAAACAGGAAAAATGTTCCTCAAAGAACTCGATACCACCTGGGACGAACTCAGAAATGCCGTGAATTTGGTCACCAACGCTAAAAAAGTAAAAAAATGAATAAGACAGTCAATATAAATCTTGCCAACGTCCTTTTCCACATCGATGAGGAAGCTTTTAATAAGCTGAAACGGTATCTGGAGGCCATAAAACGGTCATTTTCCGGTACAACAGGGAGTGATGAAATTATCTCAGATATCGAAGCACGTATAGCCGAACTCTTCCAGGAAAGGATGGAGAACGATCGACAAGTGATCACCATGAAGGAGGTAGATGCCGTTATACAGGTCATGGGACAACCCGAAGACTACAGGGTGGATGAAGACATCTTTGAAGATGCCCCCAAGACCGAAGAACGCAAGGCTCCGAAAACAAAGAAACTCTACCGGGATGTAGATAACAAATACATCGGAGGAGTCTGTTCAGGCCTCGAACACTATTTAGGAATAGACAGTCTTTGGATCCGCCTGATCTTTATCTTGCTGGCACTTTCTACCGGCTTTGGCTTTATCGCTTATATCCTCCTTTGGATCCTGGTACCCGAAGCGGTCACCACCTCCCAAAAACTGGATATGCGGGGTGAACCTGTGAATATTTCCAACATCGAAAAAAAAATTAAAGAAGGCTACGAAGATGTCGCGGAAAAGGTAAAAGGGGTCGATTATGAGAAAGTCGGAAACAAAGTAAAAAGCAGTGGCCGGACTTTTTTCGACGCCCTGGGTAATGTGATACTGTTCCTGTTTAAAGTTATTGCCAAATTTATTGGTGTCATTTTAATCATCATAGGAGCATCAACCCTGATAGGGCTGTTTATCGGATTATTCACTGTAGGGACATTGGATATTATACATATCCCGGGGCTCGACTTTTACGATATGTTCAACGCCTCCGGCACACCCGTTTGGCTGGTTTCACTGCTGTCATTCTTTGCCGTTGGAATTCCCTTCTTTTTTGTTCTGTACCTGGGCCTCAAAATCCTGATCAACAATCTGAAATCCATAGGGAATATTGTAAAATTCTCCCTCCTGGGCCTCTGGTTGATTTCCATCATCGGCCTTGTGGTTTTAGGAATTCAGGAAGCAGCTGCTCACGCCTATTCTGGCAGTACAACAGTTAAGGAAGAACTGATATTGCCTGCTGGGCAGGATACCCTTGTGGTACGGCCTATGAGTAGTGAATTGTTCGACAATCAGGAAAATATCGGCTTTAATCATATGACCCTTACCTATAATGAAGAAGGGGAAAGGTTGTTGTTTTCCGATGACATCCGCTTCGACATTACGAAATCCGCAGACACTCTGGCTTACCTTAAAATACGCAGGAATGCCGATGGTAGCTCCCTTACGGATGCCAGGGAAAGGGCATCTAATATTCTTTATTCTTATACGCTGGAAGGAAATACACTGTCTTTAAACAATTACCTCACTACAGCTCTTGAAAATAAAGTCCGCGACCAGGAAGTACGGGTTACACTATCTGTTCCCGAAGGAACACTGGTCCGATTTGAACCCGGGATGCGCAGGTACATAGGTAGGTTAACCCGATACGACAAAGACATTTACCGCGGAGATTTGGTAGACTACCTCTGGCTGATGAAGTCGAACGGGGAATTAGAATGCCAGGACTGCCCGGAAAACATGAACGGGAGACTCGAATGGAGTGATGATGAAGGCAGGATTATCATCGATGAAGATGGAATAGATATTAATGTAAAAGATGGAGGTGAATCGTTTAAATTAAAAATAGATGAGCGCGGAGTTGAGATCAAAGCCGATGATGACAATTTTTAATTGACATTTCATCCTTATGATTCAACAACTCAGTCAATGAAACTATACGCTTAACAACTAGTAAGATACTTTTGATTTGATCTTAATTACTAACAACCCCCCGGTAATCAATCACCGGATAAAAAACAATAACATGACAACACTAGCTAGAATTGCAATCGCCGTACTTATGGCACTTTTCTTGTCCTCTTGTGCCTTTGACATGAATTTCGGACAGGGAAAAAAAGGTAATGGCATCGTCGCCAAGGAAACAAGAGAAGTTTATGAAGACTTCACTGAAGTTTCGGCCTCCGAAGGTCTTGATGTTTTTGTCACTCAGGCCGATAATTTCTCCATTGAAGTTGAGGCCGATGAAAATATCATGGAATTAATAGGCACCGACATTAAAAATGGAAAATTGAGAATCCACGCCATCGAAAATATTGGCAGGGCTACCAAAAGAATCCATGTCACCCTTCCTGAGGTAACCGGACTTTACGCCTCCAGCGGATCTGACCTGGTCACACAAAATGTGATCCGTGCCAACAAGATAGCCCTGGATGCCAGCAGCGGAGCCGATATAAAAGCGGCCGTGGTTGCTGAAGAAGTAGAAGCTGACACCAGTAGTGGGGCAGATATCAGGCTTGAAGGAGAGGCCCAGATGCTACGCGCTGATGCGAGTAGTGGCTCAGGAATCAGAGCCAAAAATTTTGAAGTAAGGGTTTGCTACGCCGATGCGAGCAGTGGTGCCGATATCGATCTTAATGTTTCTGAATCTCTTGTAGCCGAAGCTACCAGTGGTGCCGACATCTCCTACTCTGGAAATCCAACCGTTGAAAAGAACAAATCTTATTCCGGCAGCGTCCATAGAGATTAAGTATTGCATCCAGACCAACCATAAAAACCTCGAATTTTTTTTCGGGGTTTTTTAATTCACTCTTTGCTTTGTTTATCTTAGGTATAAATTAAACATATGCAAGTTCGGCTGTCCCAACATACGCTTCATCTCAAACACCCTTTTACTATTTCAAGGGAGTCGCACCAGACACAGGATACTTTAATAGTACACCTGAGTCAGGATGGAAAAACAGGATATGGGGAAACCACTTCAAACCCCTACTACGGTCACACTATCAAAAAGCTGAGCGAGGAGATAGAAAGTGTAAGTCCTGAAATTGAAAACTATCCTTTTTCTAAACCTGAAGAATTCCATAAATGGTTAAAGGAAAAAAAACTATCCAGCTTTGCCCTCTGTGCCCTGGATCTGGCCGCCCACGATCTTTACGGTAAGATGCAGAACTCGCCCCTCTACGAGCTCTGGGGTACTTCTATTGAGAAATATCCTTTGACTAATTATACCATTGGCATTGATTCCATTGAAAATATGGTTACCAAAATGAAGGAAAAGCCATGGCCCATATACAAAATAAAATTAGGTACTTCTGAGGATTTAGATATTGTAAGGGAATTGAGAAAGCACAGCGATGCCGTTTTCAGAATTGATGCCAACGGGGCATGGACGGCAGCCCAGACCATCGCAATAGCCCCCGAGCTCAAAAAGCTCGGAGTTGAATTTATCGAACAACCGCTCAGGGCCGATGACTGGTCGGGTATGGAAGAAGTTGCCCACCATTCGGTCCTGCCTGTGATTGCGGATGAGAGTTGTCTGGTTGAAGAGGACGTAGAACAATGTGCCCTACATTTTAACGGGATCAATATCAAACTCACCAAATGTGGCGGACTAACGCCTGCTCTTCGTATGATTGCAAAAGGCAGGGCTCTGGGGTTGAAAATTATGGTGGGCTGTATGACGGAGTCGACCGTTGGGATTTCAGCCATTGGGCAATTATTACCCCAATTGGATTATGTGGATATGGATGGTCCGATGCTACTGAGCAATGACATTGCCACGGGTATACAGATCAATGAAGATGCAACAATCACCTTTCCAAGGCTCGGAGGCAGTGGTATAAGCCTGGTTTCATGAAAGTAAGGGTACAGACATATCCGGGAACCACCCTTGAATATAAGGGAGATAAATATCATTATTTCGGAGGCACCTCCTATCTGGGAATTCAACTCGAACCCGAATTCACAGCCATCGCCCTGGAAATGATAAAGCGATACGGCACTAATTACGGTGCCTCCAGAAGGTCGAATATTCAGTTAGAAATTTACGAACAGGCTGAGACCTATCTCGCCGGGTGGATTGGAAGTGAAGCCAGCCTGACGATGTCATCGGGATATCTTGCAGGGCAACTCATCGCACAACATTTTAAGTTGGGTGAGCATAGATTATTCTATGCCCCAAATAGTCACTCTGCCTTGTATACAAGCAATACCAAGCCCTACACCACCTATACCAGCCTCAACATTGCTTTGCGGGAGCACCTCGACAAAAAAGAGAGGGCCGTACCTGTTGTTTTCCTCGATTCCATAGATTTTTCCGGCTGCAATTATCCCGATTTTGAAATTTTAAAATCCCTTCCACTGGATTCTTGTATTCTCGTCGTGGACGATTCTCATGGAATAGGGGTTGTAGGAGAAAATGGGGCCGGAGTATTCCGCACACTAAAGTCCCTACCCTGCAGAGAACTCCTGGTATGTGCTTCCCTCGGAAAGGCAACCGGAATTCAGGCCGGGGTCATTGCAGGTGAACGATTGAGAATTGAGAAATTGAAAGCTTCAGATTTCTTTAATGGGGCAAGTCCTGCTGCGCCATTTTACCTTAGGCAATTCATAGAGGCTGAAGAAATTTACAAGCTAAAAAGAAAAAAACTACAGAAGAATATCTCCTTATTTCTCAATCTGACAAAAGACCTCAACATTCTGAATTCCATGCCGCAATATCCGGTTTTTGGGTATTCTGATCATCATGTGACTGAAGGCCTCCGGGAACGATATATTCTGGTTACCGACTTCAGGTATCCCACTGAAGATTCCTATGCCACGAATCGAATTGTTCTCACTGCCGCTCATACAGAAGAAGATATAAACGCGCTGGCAAAAGCATTAAATTCTTTAATAAAAATGCCTTGATGAGGCCAGGACTACATCAGGAGGCAAATTATGCCTGAATGTTAAAGCTTTTCGCAAAAAAATTGTATCTTAATTGAAGTTTTACAGGACACTAAACTATTTGACTATGAGAAAATATATAAAGATCGCCGGGCTTGCAATTATATTGGTAGTGGCTACCGCGATGCTATCTTCTAAACCAAATACCATGCATTCGATGCAGGGGGTTTGGGAGTTGCAGAGTTTTTCTAATTGGAACGGTGAGGCCATCGACACGGTTGATAAAGCCCCCGGATATCGGCAGGTAAAAATCTATTACAATGGTAAGATCATGTGGTCCCGATGGGTACCCGGAGACAAGCAGGGAAGATTTGGGTATGGTTCGTACAAAATCACGGATACGGAGCTACAGGAAACAATAGAATATGGGGATTATGAAATGATGCAAGCCCTGGATACCATGCGGGTTTTTACTTTTGAGCTCGATTTAAAAGACGATACCTACAGTCAGATCACCTTAGATGGAGAAGGGAATCCTACTTTTTCCGAGAATTACGTGCGTATAGACTAACTGAAGTATTTTGACATAGTATAATAAAACCCCGGGTTTCCGGGGTTTTTCTATTCCTAAATCTTAATGAATCATGAATTTATTTCTGCAGGAGTCTCTACACTGGCGAGATACCGCTCGGCGTCCAATGCGGCCATACATCCAGTCCCGGCTGCTGTTACGGCTTGTCTGTATTCCTTATCCTGTACATCTCCACTGGCAAATACGCCGGGTTTGGAGGTTTTGGTAGATTTCCCTTTGGTGATTAAGTAACCGGTATTATCCATTTCCAATTGACCCTTAAAAATATCTGTGTTGGGTTTGTGACCAATAGCTACAAAGAATCCGGTGATGGGAATTTCTTCCTTTTCGCCGGTTTGGTTATTGACCATTCTGAGTCCTTCAACGACCTGATCCCCCAGAATTTCATCCACCTCCGTAAAATAGCGTATATCGATATTAGGGAGGCTGTTCACCCTGTGCTGCATGGCTTTGGAAGCCCGCATTTCTCCTTTTCGAATCAACATGGTCACTTTTTTACAGATATTAGCCAGGTAAGAGGCTTCTTCTGCCGCGGTATCTCCTCCTCCAACAATAGCAACTTCCTGTCCTTTGTAAAAGAATCCATCACAAACCGCACAGGCAGAAACTCCCCCTCCACGCAATCGTTGTTCACTGGGTATGTTCAGGTATTTTGCCGTTGCTCCCGTGGAAATGATTACGGTTTCCGCTTCAACTACTTTAGAATCGTCAATGGTAACCTTATGTATTCCCCCCACCTGGTTGCTGAATTCTACAGCTGTAGCCATACCAATGCGCACTTCTGTACCAAAGCGTTCGGCCTGTTGCTGCAGTTGTACCATCATAGTAGGTCCGTCTATTCCTTCCGGATACCCGGGAAAGTTGTCTACCTCGGTTGTGGTTGTCAGCTGTCCTCCGGGTTCCATTCCGGTATACATCACAGGTTTCAGATCTGCGCGAGCCGCATAAATTGCCGCAGTATACCCAGCGGGACCGGAACCTAAAATCAGGGTTTTTATTCTTTCTATAGATTCTGCCATAATTTATTTTCTGGTATAAAATTAATGTGTAAAAATACCGCATTCACGGAATAAGAATACGGCAAAGTTATCAAAAGTTATTATAGTTACATAGCAGGTATAAGCCGTCAAATTGACCCTGTGGTCATACCGTAAAGTTACTAAAGTTTGACTCCAAAGGCAAGATCTCCTGCGTCGCCCAATCCCGGAACAATGTAGCCTTCCCGGGTGAGTTCCTTATCAATAGCCGCAATCCACAGGTGGGTGTTTTCGGGAAAAACATTCTTAATATAGGATACCCCTGGCAAGGACCCAATCACAGAGATAATGTGAATTTGTCTGGGAGTACCATGCCCCAGCAGCGCCTTGTTTACATTTTCCAGTGTTTTCCCCGTAGCCAGCATAGGATCGGTAAGGATAAGGACTTTTTCGTTTAAATCCGGAGCGGCAAAATATTTTACAATAACCTCAAATTCCTCCCTATCACCCTTGTGATGCCGGTAGGCCGAGATAAAAGCATTTTCAGCATGATCATAATAATTTAACAATCCCTGGTGCAATGGCAATCCGGCCCTTAAGACTGAACATAAAACCAACTGATCTTTTGTTTTTCTTACCGAAGCCTTTCCCAGAGGAGTTTCCACTTCGGTCTGTTGGTAGGCCAGGGATTTACTCAATTCATAACCCAGAATCTCACCAATGCGTTCAATGTTCCTCCTGAATCGCATACTATCCCGCTGCACCTCCTTATCCCGTATTTCGGCAATGAATTGATTAAGCAGTGAGTTTTCCTTCTCAAGATGGTGGATAATCATAAATTATTCGTTTTCCACTAAGGTAGCATATCCCATTCATTTCAGGGCAAAGAGAAAGCAGAAGGTACAATACCTCCTGCTTTCAACATCCACATATTAAAATAGATGAAACTAAACCTTTTTACCCTTCATCATTTTGTTCCAGTACAGATAAGGGAGCATATACTTTTTCAGCATCCACAGACGCCAGTGCTCTTTTGAACTATCGAAAATCAGCATCTGCTTTAATTTGGGATCAGGGGTAAAATTGTTCTGATAATCAAATTCGGCCAATACCATCTTACCATATCCCGTGACAAGTGGACAGGAAGAATAGCCGTTATACGACTTATTACTGGCTTCCTGGTTCTTGAGCATCTTTATTATATTATCAACAACGATTGGTGCCTGTTTTCGAATCGCAGCTCCTGTTTTGGCCGTAGGTAGTGCAGCCACATCGCCCAATCCGAATACATTGGGGAATTTGACATGTTGCATGGATCCATGATCCACATCCAGCCAGCCAGCCTCATTGGCCAGTACAGATTCCTGTACAAATTTAGGAGCCGTTTCAGGCGGAGCCAAATGCAGCATATCAAAAGGCATACTGATAACATCTTCTTTGTTAATCTCCTCCTTTATCTTATTTCCTGCTTTAATCTCAACCCGTTTGTCATCAGGAGCCGTGTACTTAAAATAAATGATCTGTTTATCTGCGTCGATCTTAAAGGGGGCGTAATACGGTCTGAAATGCATCCCATATCTGTCGATCACCTTCAGCAGGGTTTCTTTCACCTTTTGAACCCCAAAAATTACCGTGCCGGGAGTCGCAAAAATCACGTTCGTATCCTTGAGGATTCCTTTTTTCCTGAAATAATCGGCCGATAGGTAGGCTATTTTTTGAGGGGCTCCCCCGCACTTTATGGGTGTTGTGGGTTGTGTAAATACTGCATTGCCACCTTTAAAGTTCTGAAGCACCTTCCATGTATGTTCCGGATCTGTATAATTGCTACAGACAACACCCTTATCAATGGCCTCGGTTAATCCCTCAATCAGTGACGTATCATTGACGAGACCGGTTGCCACAACAAGAAAATCATAGGTAATGTCTCCTGATTTTGCTGTTGCAACAGTATTTTTCTCTGGTTGCAGGCTAGTTGCATAATCCTTGATCCAATCTGCTCCCTTAGGCATTACGGATGCCATAGGTCTTGCAGTTTTCTTATAATCATAAGTTCCCGCGCCCACTAATGTCCAGGCTGGCTGGTAGTAGTGTGTATCGGCAGGCTCTATAATTCCTATTTCCAGCTGTTTGTCCTTTTTCAATAGTTGGGCCGCTGTCATGATCCCTCCGGTGCCTCCACCAATAACAAGAATTTGATAGTGCTTTTTCATTTTTAGTTTCATTACTTTAATCTATACAAGTTACTGCTATTAGAGATAGTACTTTGTAACACAGGTAACATATCTATTAGGATGACATGAGTAACTTAAACCATTATTAAAAACAAAGTATAAATCACCTTCATTCCGCAGATTGATAATTTATACCGGGAATAAAATTTTATTTCCTGGAAGTCATGCTGCCAAAAGCAGGTATATTTCTAACTTTAGTGCAGACCTAATTGAGTCATTCTTACACGTATGAAAAGACGAAATTTTATTAAAAATACCGCCCTGAGTTCTTTGGTAGCTGCTGTGGGTACCGATATTGTCTTTGGATCGCTACTTCCCGAAGGTTATGAACTTTTGGCCCTGCAGGATCCAGATCCCTTTGCTCTTTTCAGCAAAGACAAGGAAATGGTCGTCTTAAATGACAAGCCCTGGAATATTGAAGCCAGAGCCCATCTGCTGGACGATAAAATCACGCCGAATAAGTTTATGTTTATTAGAAACAATGGACTAATCCCCGAGGATATTGATGCCGGTAACTGGACCCTGACCATCGATGGAGAGGCTGCTGAAGAGACCAAAACGTATACCCTTTCCGAGTTAAAATCAAACTTTAAAACTTACACCTACCAGTTAACCCTGGAATGTGGAGGAAACGGGCGTAGTGAATTTGACCCTCCAGCCAAGGGAAATCAATGGACGGTTGGGGCCGTTTCCTGTGCCGAATGGACGGGGGTACGTCTCAAAGATGTACTGGAGGACACCGGGTATACCAATAAGGCTGTTTACATCGGTTACCATGCTGCAGACGTTCATCTGAGTCGGGATCCGGAAAAAGAACCCATTTCCAGAGGTGCGCCAATGGCGAAAGCCTTGCAGGATGAAACGCTGCTGGCATTCCAGATGAATGGAAAGGATATCCCGTTGGCACATGGCTACCCACTGCGTTTGGTTGCGGGGGGATGGCCGGCCTCCGTTTCCGGTAAATGGATACAGCGAATCAGTATTCGGGACAGGGTACACGATGGAACCAAAATGACTGGCGATGCTTACAGGGTGCCCTGTAATCCTGTCGCCCCCGGCGAAAAAGTAAAGGAGGAGGATATGTGCATTATCGAATCCATGCCCGTAAAATCCCTTATAACCTATCCTAAGTCGGGAGCAATGATCAAATCGGGGCAGAAATTAAATATCAGGGGGCATGCCTGGGCTGGAGAATTAGAAGTATCGAAGATGGAGTATTCAATCGATTTTGGTTCTACCTGGCTAAGCTGTCAGGTTGAGCGGCCAAAAAACAGACTTGCCTGGCAGCATTTCAATGCTTCAGTTTCCTTTCCTAAGAAGGGATATTATGAAGTATGGGCCCGCGCCACTGATGCCAGAGGGAATAGTCAGCCCATGTTGTTACCCGGATGGAATCCGAAGGGTTACCTCAACAATGCCTGCCATAGAATAGCGATCAAGGTTACGTAAATGGAAGATCACGATAAATTTAAATCAGGTATCAGGAGTATTTATCGCCTGTTAAGCACTTTGATGGTTCTTTTTGTCATCACTGCCTTGGGGATAATTTACCTGATTAATGATCCTACTCTCTCTTTTTTCAAAGGGGTGGAAACCACGGAAGAATATGTACAGATTGAAACAGAAGATGATTTTGACAAAATAGAAAACGGTATTCATGTCCGCACCGGATTTAAAGATGCAGAAGGCCTGATGACCGTAGTCAACAACTGTACGAATTGCCATTCTGCCCAACTGGTCATCCAAAATCGTATGAATGAAGAAAGATGGATAGCGACTATCCGCTGGATGCAGGAAACACAAAATCTCTGGGACCTGGGAAAAAATGAAGAAATCATTGTGAATTACCTGGTTTCGAACTATCCGCCAAAGAAAAAGGGGAGACGGGAAATTCTTAGCAATATTGATTGGTATGAACTTAAAGAGTAGTCTTTTCCTGTTGGTTATTGGGGCCTCTGTCCTTTCTTGCAAAGAGAATGCAACGAAGACGACAGACAGGGAGGTCGTTTTAAATAAACATCTGATACCCTACAACAGTCCGTTACTCGATTATGATGACCCTTCCATTGCCATTATCGACTTCAGGAAAAAGGATTCTTATAAAGCAGGACATTTGCCTGGAGCAGTCAACCTGTACCGGGATGATATTCAGGATACTACTTTGCCCTATAAAGGTATACGCATAAGCAAGGAAAAGTTGGCTGAACGCCTGGGAAAATCAGGAATCACAGAGAAACATACCCTGGTTGTATACGATGATAAAGGATCTTCTGACGCTTCCCGATTATGGTGGTTATTACGACTTTATAATTTTGACAATGTCCATATTTTAGATGGTGGAATTGGGCATTGGGAACGGATGGGAGGTAAACTAAGCCTGGAAGAGAATGCAGAGAAGCATAGTACTTTTCATTTTATTGATAAACCTGATCATTTAATCCTGATCGAGAAGGATGAATTATTAAAGTTGATCAAATCAGACGCCTCCAATGCAATCATTTTAGACACGAGAAGTGTAGACGAATACAAGGGGAATCAGCAAAAAGATGGGGCCAAAAAAGCAGGCAGAATTCCGGGCAGTGTGAATATCGACTGGGCGGAAGCTGTTGACTACGGCAATACTTTTACTTTTAAACCAGTTGGAGAATTAGAAAAGATTTACAGTAGACTAGGCGCCACAAAAGAAGATACCATCATCGTCTATTGCCATAGCGGTGTACGTTCTTCTCACACTACTTTTGTCCTGACGCAACTATTGAATTATAAGAATGTTATGAATTACGACGGCTCCTGGGTGGAGTGGAGTTATGACGATCTCCTCCCCTATGAAACAGATTCGATTTACGTTGAAAAAAATTAAACTATGGAAAATTATTTAAACGCCTTTTTAAATGCCTTTAATGGCAGTGTTCAATGGACATGGAAGTCCATTATTTTTGAAGTACCCTGGTATACCAACTATTTCTGGGGCCTTATCGCGATCTCACTCTTTGTCTGGATACTCGAAATCCTCTTTCCATGGCGGAAGGATCAGTCCATTTTCAGGAGAGACTTCTGGCTGGATGCCTTTTATATGTTCTTTAACTTCTTTATGTTTTCCATTGCTATCAGTGGTTTCTACAAAATGCTCGAAGTATTGTTCAAAGACGTTGGAATTACAGCAAAAAGCCTGGCGATAATTGATATTTCAGCCTTCCCTATGTGGTTGCAGCTTTTAGTGTTTTTTATTGTGCTCGATTTTGTACAATGGGTTACTCATATTATGTTGCACAGGTATCGAATCCTGTGGAATTTCCATAAAGTCCACCACTCCGTAAAGGAAATGGGCTTTGCGGCTCACCTTCGATATCACTGGATGGAAAATGTCCTGTATAAACCTCTGAAAGTTTTCGGGGTGATGATCCTGGGAGGTTTTGAACCCAGTCAGGCATATATCGTACACTTCGCAGCCATTGCCATAGGTCATTTTAATCACTCCAATATCAAGATCACCTGGGGACCGCTGAGATATATTTTCAACAATCCGGTGATGCACCTGTACCACCACGCCTATACCCTGCCTAAAGGATCTTACGGAGTAAATTTTGGTATCAGCCTGAGCCTGTGGGACTATATTTTTAAAACGAACTATATTCCCGAAGACAGCGGAACTGTAGAATTAGGCTTTCCCGGAGACAAGGATTTTCCGCAGGACTTCCTGCATCAGAATATCTATGGTTTTGGCAAGGATAAGAAAAAGGGATAAAGCTTTAATCAGGAGTTCCCCAGGATAAAATCAGCAGCCATCCTGGCATGAAGGTCAGTAGTGGCGAGCAATGGGATATCTGAACTTTCAGGGGAGATCAAGATTGGCAATTCGGTACAACCAAGAACTACGGCCTCTGCCCCTCTCGCTTTTAACTGGCTGATCTGATCCAGGAAAAATGTCCGCGCCTCATCTGTAAACCGGCCCTGGGTTAATTCTCTGGAAACATAGAAATGAGACTTTTCAAGAGCTTCCCCTTGGGGAATAATCGTCTCTATTCCGTAGTTGTCTTTTAATAATTCAGGGATAAACCCTTTGGTCATAGTGGGTTTGTTCCCCAGCAAACCGACTTTGCCCACGCCCAATCTTATAGCTTCTTTCCCTGTGGCATCGGCAATGTGGAGGATAGGAATGTCTATTCTGGGTTGAACAAATTTGTAGGCCATATGTGGAGTATTTGCACATATTACCAAGGCTTCCGCTCCAGATTCCTGTAACTTGAGGGACGCCTCAAGATATTTATTATTGATCTTTTCTGCATCCTGGGCCCGCATGATTTCGATATTGATACTGTAAATCAGCAATTCTGGGTTCCCCTGGGTACCGATAGTTTCACCAACCATTTCGTTAATGAGTTTATAGTACACAATGGTTGAATGCCATGAAGTACCCCCAATAAGCCCTATAGTCTTCATAATTTCAATTATTAAGGTGATTTAATTCCCCGGCGACTTCTGATCCCCAGAATATGATCTGTTATTCTTTTACGAACTGGATCTTCCACATCCCCCTTACTTCACCCTCAACATAACCTATGGCTTTGTCTTCCGGATAGTAGGTTTTTAATGCCAACTGTACGGGCTGCTGTATTTCTTTATCAGGTGTACCGTGACATTGAAGGCACATGGTATTAGTGGTAATCGGACTGTAGTAGTATACTTCGTCGTTTGCCATTTCCTTCAGGATGGGTCTTATCTCTACCTGATTCTCCAGCTGCCTTTTAAAGGCTATGATATAACCTTGTTCCTCATCTGAAGCTTTATTATCCTGATTTCTGGGTTTATCAGAAACACGATTGATCCTCACATTATTCATGATCGCAACACTATCTGTAATCCCTGAGGCATTGGCCTTGCAAAATGAAATCGCCCCTTCGAGTCCTTTCTCCTGAATGGCATTTATGAGCTTTTTTCCCAGTGCCCCCTGTGCCGCTGCACTTATGCTGGCTCCATTTTCAAGGTAGAACTCTGCTCTCGGAAAAAAGAATTCTTCCTCCTCACTTACGCTTGCATTTTTCCCTTTTCCTTTACCTTTCCCCATACCTTTACCCTGTCGATGCCGGTTTTGTCTGTGGGCCTCATACCATTCGGGTTGTGGGATGTCTGTTTCATAGAGATAGGAAGCGATATCTTTAACCTCCTTTTCGGTATAGGGTTGAAAAGGCATTATCCCAAATTTTCTCACTGCCCCGTGCATCTTCACCTTTTCAGGCTGAGGGTCGTTCAGCCAGCTGAGGAGGGCTTCGGTAAATTCTTCCTTGCTTGTCTGCTCCTCAATATAATGCCACTTAACCGCTACCATGGGTGGGGCAATCATGTTTTCTTCGGAAGCAACCGGACTATGGCAGATATAGCACTCGTTTTCTACAATCTCCTTCCCGGGAATCAGTGATGCATCCATTGTTAATTCTGCCGCATCACCTTCCATTTTCTGATAGCCCTTTTTGGCATCTTTGCAGGAAAAGAAAAGAAGTGTAACCAGACCTATTATCAGTAATCGCATAATTTATTTATCTCGGGCCTTAAATGGGGTCAGGGACCAAAAGATGATCCTGAAATCATTTCCATTTCAGAATACCTCCCTTGAGGTCATATACCTTTTCAAAACCCATTTTTACTAATTTCTTTGCCGCTTTCAAACTCCTGTTTCCCGACCTGCAATACAGGTAAACAGGTTTCGATTTATCGAGTTTTTCAAAGCCTTCCCTAAAAGCCCAGGAATTGAAATAATCAATGTTCAAAGCTCTTGCAATATGGCCACCTTTAAACTCCCTGGGGGTTCTTACGTCAACTAATTGAACATCATTGTTGTTAACGGCTTTTTTATACACATCAACTTCAAGAACCTCTATTTTTGAGGAGAAGTCATTTTTTGAATTTAAAATTTTACTGAAGACTGACATGGTCTTTGTTTTTGAATTTTGGAAAAATGGGGGCAGCCTTAGCTAGAAGACTACCCCCTCAACAATCCAACCAAAAAAACTAATTCTATAATAAGGTGGTGGGGCATATATATTCTGATCTTTCGATCTCTGTTTCTAGTATACCGTCAAATCCATCGGAAACGTCCCTGAAGTTTTCCCAGCCCCTTTGTTGCAGGATGGATGCGGCAATCATACTGCGATATCCACTTCCACAATGAAGGATAAACGGTTTGTCTTTCGGAAACTGAGCCAGATGGCTGTTAATCTCATTCAGGGGAACATTTATAGCGCCTATCACATGCTCCGAATCGAATTCACTCTTTTTCCTTACATCGATAATAAGAGGTTCTGAGGATTTGTACTCCTTCTCCAATTCTTTAGATGTCATACGGGCTATAGTTTCATACTCTTTTCCCTTCTTTTTCCAGGTTTCAAAACCTCCTTTTAAGAATCCGATAGTATGATCGTATCCCACTCTCGATAGACGGGTAATTGCCTCTTCTTCTTTCTCGGGATATGTAATCAACAGGATTTGTTGTTTTACATCAGGGATCATCTCCCCTACCCACATGGCAAAACTTCCATCCAGCGCAATATTGATACTGTTAGGCACATGTCCTTTTGCAAAATCCTCAGCATCCCTGGTATCGAGCATCAGGGCATCAGTTTCATTGGCAGCGGCCTCAAATGCTTCAGGGGTCATAGGTGTTTCTCCCCTCTGTATTACTTTGTCAAGACTTTCGTACCCTTTAATATTCATCAGGACGTTTTGTGGAAAGTACCCTGGAGGGGTAGTCAATCCTGTCAATAGTTCTTTGATGAATTCTTCCTTGGTCATATCGGCCCTGAGGGCGTAATTTACTTTCTTCTGATGTCCGAGGGTATCTGTGGTTTCTTTGCTCATCATCTTTCCACAGGCAGATCCTGCTCCGTGGTTCGGATATACGATCAGGTCATCCGAGAGGGGCATGATTTTATTTCTGAGAGAATCGAACAGATGTCCTGCCAGTTTCTCTTCTGTAAGGTCAGAAATAACGTGCTGTGCCAGGTCTGGTCTTCCTACGTCACCGATAAACAAAGTGTCTCCGGTAATGATTCCGTGTTCCTTGCCTTTATCATCAATAAGGAGATAAGTAGTACTTTCCATGGTATGACCCGGGGTATGAATTACTTTTACCTGGTAATCTCCTACTTTAAAAATCTGTCCATCTTCAGCCACGGTGGCTTTATACCCTGGTTTGGCAGTTGGCCCGAAAACAATTTCCGCTCCTGTTTTCTTCTTAAGATCTAAATGTCCGCTTACAAAATCGGCATGAAAATGCGTTTCAAAAACGTATTTAATCTCCGCTTTATCTTTTTTTGCTCTTTCAATATACGGCCCTACTTCCCTCAGGGGATCAAAGATCGCTGCTTCCCCTTTACTTTCGAGGTAGTAAGCTGCGTGGGCTAAACATCCTGTATAAATTTGTTCTACTTTCATCCTGTTTTAATATTTATTAATCTTTTTCTTAACTCCCTTAAAATTAGGCATATCGTCTGGTAAGAATCGTGACTTAAGTTACAAAAGTGTCAAAACGGGAAACTCCGTCCTATGATATTTGTCAGTACTCAAAACTGATCAGGTCCAAAGTTCTTTTACCAGAATATAAATTCCCATAATCAGGACAAACCAGCCAAAGGATTTTTTAAGCTTACTCCCTTCAATGAATTTGTTCAGCCATACTCCCAATATGATTCCGACCAGGGAAAATGCAGTAAAACTCAATAAGAATATCCAATCGATTTCCATGGTTTCCACATCCCCTATAAAACCGATCAGCGACTTAATGGCAATAATCAGTAAGGAAGTCGCAACGGCCTTTTTCATAGGCAGTTTCGCCAGCATAACAAGGGCCGGAATGATCAGAAAGCCTCCTCCTGCTCCAACAATCCCTGTTATAACTCCTACAACCAATCCTTCGAGAACGATCATAGGGTAGTTATACTGAACAACGGCATCTTCATCGTCACAATTCTTACACTTTCCCCTGATCATAGAATAGGAAGCCAACAGCATAATAATGGCAAAAAATACCATGATCCCAATATCACGCGTTACTGTAAACGACCCTACCTGAAACAGGAATTCCGGAATAGCAGGGACGAGGAATCGCCTTGTGAGATAAACAGCTATAAAGGCAGGAATGGCAAAAACAATAGCCGTCTTAAAGTCGACCAGCTTCTTTCTTATATTCTGCAAGGCTCCTGTAAGGGAGGATACGCCTACCACAAAGAGGGAGTAAGCTGTGGCAACGACAGGATTAATGCCCAGTAAATAAACAAAAATAGGCACGGTGAGGATAGATCCTCCTCCTCCGATAAGACCCAATACAACTCCTATGATCAGGGCGCCAATATATCCCAGTATCGATGTTATTTCCAAAGTATATAATTATGCCCCCAAAAGTACGGGGCAATAGTTGCGCCGGTCGTAACTCAGGTTACAGACAGACAGTATCGATGAATCTTTTGTGCTGAAATAGAAATGCCATTGGTCTATTAAAGGAGAACATGACAATCATCATTTTATATAAAAAGAGGATTTTCTAGCTTGAAGCATATTTCAAAGTCTGTTCTTATGAAAAACCTACTCTACGCCACTGATTTTTCTGAAAATTCGGTCCCGGCCTTCCATTTTGCCATGATGCTAAGTGAACGACTCAAGGCTAAATTACATGTACTCCATGTTTATGATATGAAAGCGACCTTTATCAGCACTGTAAGCCTTACCTATGGAAAGCGGGAAGAAGTAATGTATAAAGAGCAGCTTGAAAAACTAGAGGATTTTTGTAAAAAAAACTATGGCCCGGAGCTCCCCGACTATTTGGATCTGATAGTTCATGAACACGGTATTAGTTCGGTGGGTATTCTCGATAAGGTAGAAGCATTGAATGCTGATTTGATACTTCTAGGTACTAAAGGAAGTAGCCTTTTAAAAGATTTGATCATGGGCAGTACGGCAAGCTCCCTGATTAAAAATTCCTATATCCCTGTTCTGGCGATACCCAATGAGCATCAGAGTAAACCAATAGAAAAAATTGTCTATGCCACAGCTTTTGAAGAAGCAGATATCCTGGCAGTAAGAAGGCTGGTAGAATTTGCCAAACCCTTTGATGCCGAAATAAAACTCGTTCATGTTTCAACTAAGAACGAATATGCGGGGGAAGATCAGATGGCATGGTTCAGGGAAATGTTAGAACACAAGGTAGCGTACAAGAAAATTAGTTGTGATCTGCGTTTTTCGGATGACGTATTCAATACCTTATATAATTATTTCAAAGAGGAAGATGCAAGTATAATTGCCATGCTTGAACGTGAAAGTCCTGGCCTCTTTAAAGGCATATGGCACCAGGACACTGTTAAAAGGATGAAGTTACAGCTCGACAGGCCTCTTCTGAGTTTTCATAAAAATAACCTGATGGAGAAATAGTGGCACAAGGGCCAGTCAAGAAGCATTTATCCCGGTTATTTCAGCACGTTTTTTTTGGTCATGTTCTGAGTAATATGCACCTCCGGAACATACCAATACCTGACTAATATCATTTATTATTTCAGCATTCAGATTTACATTTAAGGATATCCCTTTTTTATGGAAACTATCAAACAGCAAAATATTCAAACCCTGGATTTATCCAGTCCCATATGGGAGCGCGTATTCACTATTGCTCCCCTTGTAGTGATTGGTACGATCGAAGGGAATAAGTACGATCTGGCACCAAAACATATGGTTACTCCCCTGGGTTTTGGAAATTACTTTGGATTTGTTTGTACTCCCCGGCATAGTACGTATCAGAATATTATACAGACACGTAATTTTACCGTTAGTTTCCCAAAACCTGAACAGGTAGTACATACATCTCTAAGTGCTACTCCCAGATCTCAATGTATTAGTAAGTCGGATGATATTTTAGATTCTCTCTCTGTTGTCAAAGCAACTACAATGGAAGCTCCCATGATAGCCGGAGCCTACTTTTATCTGGAATGTGAACTCTTTAAGATTATAGATGGGTTTGATGATTTCAGTATGATTACCGGCGTGATAAAAGCAGCCCATGTTGATAAAGATTATTTAAGGATCTCGGAGTACGATGAAAGAGACCAACTTAGAAGGAATCCATTGCTCGCCTATATTGCCCAGGGCAGATTTGCCCACATATCTGAAACCTTCAATTTTCCGTTTCCAAAGGATTTTAAAAACTGATCTCTTGAAAGAAGCCGCTTCCATATTAGAGTATTTAAGGGCTGAGGCAAATGAAATGCAAGCTTTTTTAAAGGAATTAGTAAGCATAGAAACTCCATCCAGTAGTGCTGAGGCCCAATTAACTATTCTGCACCGCCTGGAAACCGAATTTCAGAAGCTCGATTATTACACTTTCTTAATGCCTGGAAATAAAACAGGAGGGTACCTCTATGCCCGTCCCGAAAAAAGGATAAAAAATAATGCTATTCAACTGCTACTTGGCCATTGTGACACTGTCTGGAAAACCACAACCCTAAAAGAGATGCCTGTTGTAAAAAGGGAAGATAAAATGCGAGGTCCCGGGGTATATGACATGAAAGCCGGTATCACTCAAATCATATATGCCTTAAAAGCAATCAGGGAAAATAACTTGGAGGCACCAATGACCCCGGTAGTTCTCATCAATTCTGATGAAGAAATAGGCAGTATCGAGTCAACCTCAACTATAAAAAAACTGGCAAAGATTGCAGACCGGGCCTATGTCATGGAGCCACCCCTGGGACTCAATGGAAAGTTGAAGACTGCCCGAAAAGGCCTTGGAAGATTTACGATTACCGTTCATGGGAAAGCAGCCCATGCCGGCCTGGATCCCGGCAAAGGGATCAATGCGATTGTAGAACTATCGCATCAGATCCAGGAACTCCATGCGATGAATGATTTTGAAAAGGGGATCACGGTCAATATAGGCACCATACAGGGAGGCGTTTCCCCAAATGTTGTAGCCCCGGAAAGTAAAGCCGTTATAGATGTGAGAGTGGAAAATATTAAAGACGGGGACTTTATCAGTGAAAAAATATACAATTTAAAGCCACATCTTCCCAACATAAAATTGGTCATTGAAGGAGGCATAGGACGACCTCCTATGGAAGCAAATGAACGTAATCAAAAACTATGGGAACTGGCACAAACAAAAGCCTTGCTTTTAGGTTTAGAACTTTCCCAGGGCATGGCCGGGGGCGGATCAGATGGCAACACCACCAGCACCTATACGGCTACCCTTGACGGTCTGGGTACCCCGGGAGATGGTGCGCACGCCAATCACGAGTTTATTTTTTATGACAAGCTTCCTGAAAGAACTGCTTTATTAACTCTTTTAATGCTTGCTACTCCAGACGATTAATGTAAAAAATGAATTGTTATGCCTTCAAATTTTATCTTCACCTCTCTTACAAGAATATCAGACCTGGATAAAAAAAAGTTTGATTTGAAATTTCTCGACAGATCGCTTTGGGCCACCGGAGACTACGTGGTAGGAAAAATTAAAGATCCCGGAGGCACATCCCTCCTTCTGGAACTTCCCAATGGAAGGATGAGAGGGATTATCGGGGGTGAGTACATCGTAGGTGTTTTAGGTAAACGCTTCGCAACCCTGGAAGCTACAGGTACCTGGCAAAAAGTAGGTGAAGACGGAGAAATGAGTGTTTTAACCGGAGGAGGAATCCTCGGTAAACTAACTTCAAAATCGGCATTTCTGCCAAATTTGATGAAAGTTTCCTATAAAGGACATGTGAGTAGGGAAGGAAAGAAGATCACAATGGATCAATTTCTTCCTGAAGTAGAGCCTATGGCCTTTAACACTCCGGTTGTCCTTTTCGTAGGCACCTCAATGTCTGCCGGAAAAACAACTTCAGCCAGAATCGTAACAAATGTGTTTAAGTCGGCCGGATATAAAGTTATTGGGGCTAAACTTAGCGGAGCCGGTCGATACAAGGACATACTCGCCCTTAAAGATGTTGGGGCAGATGCTATTTTTGACTTTGTCGATGTAGGCTTACCATCTACAATATGTCCATCTGAAGTTTATGAAGAAAAAATTGAGTTGCTTTTAAGTTGTATGGCACATCAGCATGCAGATGTCGCCATTGTGGAAGTAGGGGCTTCTCCCCTCGAACCTTATAACGGTGACCTGGCTATTAAGGCCCTGGGTAAGAATATTAAATGTATCATCCTGAGTGCAACAGATCCTTATGCCGTATACGGTTTGATGAAGGCTTTTAAACTGAGACCGGATATCGTTTCGGGCATCACTACAAATACCCTTGCCGGATCTCATATGGTTAGGGAGTTATGCGATGTTCAGGCCCTCAATCTCATCGATTCGAGCACTACTCCGGCACTGAAGAAAATACTCTCAGATAAAACAGGCCTGACGTTGTAATAAAAAATTAATTTCAACCTGTAACAACCTGATTTCCATTACTTATCTTTAATTTATGCCTGACAATGAGAGGTCACATTCAAATTACTATATCCTGGGGCAGCTCAAATCTCCAGGGCAGTACACCTTGTTGATCCCTTTTTTGGGTATGGCTTGTTTTGTAATTCTCTATCTCATTGCAGCTATAGTATATCCAGGTGGCTCGGCTATGAATCCTCAGCAGATAGGTTTTAGTTTTTGGAATAATTATCTCTGTGATCTGCTCGATGAATTTGCGATCAATGGCAGTCTAAATACCGCCCGCCTTTATGCAAGATTGGCATTAGGAGTACTTTGTACCAGTCTGATGCTCCTCTGGTTCTATTTACCCAAGCTTTTTGAGCGAAAGACCCTCAATCAATATATAATGTGGTTTTCAGGATTACTGGCATTCCTTGTCGTCTTTTTTATGGCCGGGAATTCACATGACCTGATCGTTAGGATTGCCGGGGCTTTTGGATTTATTGCCTTTATTAGCTGCTCCAGGGAACTTCTCAGAACCGGGTATTATCGTTTAGGCCTGCTCGGACTGTTTTGTCTTCTCATTTTTGCGGTCAATTACTACATTTACGAGACAGGTATAAATATCATTCTGTTGCCCCTGATACAAAAAATCACATTTGTCTCTTGTCTGATATGGTTTTTCGGGCTGAACTACTGCCTGATGAAAAGATTGAAAAATAACGTTCACCGAAAGAATCCTGATTCGATAAGGTAATCACACACAGGATTTCAAAGGACTGGGCTGGGTTAATTTTTAGTGCGATTTGGATGATGTTGCCTTCTCCTTTTTTCGTATCTTTAAAAGAGGGCTTATTCCCCCGTAATACGGGGCGTAGATATATACACTGAATTTTAATTTTAAATAGCTTCGTTATGAATCCCATGATGTTTTTCCTGTTAATTCTTTTCTTATTCCTACTTGCGGGGATTCGAATTATTTTTGAATATAAACGCGCTCTTAAATTCCGTTTTGGGAAGTACGTGAAGACTCTGAATCCCGGCTTTCGGTGGATCATCCCTATAGTGGAGACTATTCAGGTGGTAGACATAAGGGTGATCACCATCAATATCATTTCCCAGGAAGTTATGACAGAAGACAATGTGCCCTGTAGCATTGACGGGGTGGTCTTTTTTCAAATAAGAGATCCGGAAAAAGCCGTGCTCGAAGTGGAAGAATTTTCCTTTGCTATTACACAACTATCTCAGGCTGCCCTGAGGGACGTTTGTGGAAAGGTAGAGCTGGATACCATTTTATCTAAAAGAGAAGAAATGGGAAAGAATATCAAGGCCATTGTTGAAAGTGAAACGCATCAATGGGGTATAGAGATCATCGATGTAAAGATCAAGGATATACAGTTACCTGAAAACATGCGAAGGATGATGGCCAACCAGGCTGAGGCCGAAAGATCGAGAAGAGCCCGTATTATTTTGGCCCAGGCTGAAGAACAGGCCGCAGATATGCTTTTGCAGGCAGGGAAAAAGATTGATCAGTCACCTTCTGCAATCAAACTGCGTTTGTATCAAACCCTTTCCAATATCGCCGCAGAAAAGAATTCAACCATTCTGTTCCCATTCCCTGAAGAAGTT
Organism: Muriicola sp. E247; assembly: GCF_041358175.1. Taxonomy (NCBI): domain Bacteria; kingdom Pseudomonadati; phylum Bacteroidota; class Flavobacteriia; order Flavobacteriales; family Flavobacteriaceae; genus Muriicola; species Muriicola sp. E247. The sequence goes on along the minus strand of NZ_JBGKBE010000008.1, from coordinate 26,446 downwards.
TTGCCCAGAAAATCAAAGGAATAAAGGTCTTTTTAATGTAAAGAAATTAAAGGAATACTCAATAAAAATGCCCTCCTGCGGGGGCTTTTTTAATATAAGCAATCATCAAGAGCAGGAGGGCAACCTTTAAAGTGGGGATAGTGTCATGCAATTTCCACTTTTTTGGGTTTTAATTTCTTAGCTTCTTCCTTTTTAAGGACTTTAAAGCTTAGAATACCGTCATTGTACTTGGCTTTAATTTTGTCTTCCAATACATTTTCCGGTAACAATAGTGATCTTTCAAAAGAATTATAGGAAAACTCTTTCCTTGTATAATTCTCTTTTTTGGTTTCCTCAGTATCTTCTTTTTCGGCCTTGATAGTCAAATAACCGTTTTCAATAGATACATCGAAGTCCTTTTTTTCGAATCCCGGAGCGGCAAGTTCTATTTCGAAATGACGATCTTCCTCCCTGATATTAAGAGCGGGTTCTCCTGAACGTCCATTCCAGAAATTTTCATTTACTAACCCTTTTTTCCAAAATCGATTATCGAAGAAATCTTCCATGTCGAAGAAATCGGAGGTAATCAAATTGGAGAAGGGGCGATTCCGATTTTTAAATCTAACAAGTGTCATGATCTTGAAAATTTAGGTTAAACAATCCGTTAAATGGTCAGAAAGCAAGGTATTACTAGGCCTTCTTATTTCCTATGATTTATATCAGGTACCACAACTGAATCCATTACAAATTTTTCCTGTCTTCCCCGGACCCTCTTCGAGAGTAAGTATTTATGAAAATTACAGATCACTACTTGTAAACCTAGAACATCAAATTGCTGTAAATCATGCTTTTGAGGTCCTTGGGCAGGCCATCCCGGATATCTTCCATCTCACCCAGGGAAATATACTTTCTCAAGTATATAAAAGTGGTATCGATATAGCGTTCGGCCAATTCATCATTGTATTCAAAATCATTAACAGCTGCTACTCCATCGTGTTTTCGTACGAGTTCTATAAATTCTGCCATTTTTTTTACCCTTGGCTTTGGCCTTTTCATATTCCAGCCATTTACATATACGGCTTTGAGAAACATGGGTAACTGAGCGATGAACTGAAGTGATTCCTGAGGCGAAATAATATCCCTCAGGGCATGCATAATTGATGAAAATATCCTCCCGGCCTTTTCAGTGCTTTCTCCCAGATTCATTTCTTTGGCGTAGTCCTTTAAAAAACGGTTTCCTTCTTTTGCATATTCGTTAAAATTAAGTGCCATGATAGTACGTTTTACGGTTATTCTTTAAATATCATTCTTACCCTTAATATTTCAAATGATTCTGGTCATGTTCCTGATTTGAATTCAATAGTGCGGTATAAGTACGGATAGCTGATAGAGATCATTCCTTTTTATTTTCTGGCAGTCTACTTTTAGATAAACAAAAGAAAAAGATGAAAAGGATCCTTTTACCTACCGATTTCTCTGATACTGCAAGGAATGCTATTAATTATGCGCTAGCCTTATTTGCAGAGGAATCCTGTACATTCTACGTTCTTCATACCTATACCCCGCCTTTTTATCGAATCGACTATGCGCTGGGCGGGCCTGCCTTCAGTGCCGTCCCCGATGCGGAGGTCAACCGTTCTCTGGACGGACTTGAAAAGACGATAACTGAAATGAAAGGTATATCAGGAAATCCCGATCACCGGTTTGAGGTTATTTCGGCCTTTAATATTCTGAGTCATGAAATAAATGATATCTCAGAGAGTAAAAAAATCGACCTGGTAGTAATGGGTACCAAGGGTGCAACTGGAGCGCGGGAAATATTTATAGGTAGCAATACCGTCTATGTTTTAAGAAAAGCCATAGCCCCCGTCCTGGTTATCCCTTCAAATACGGTTTTTGCACCTATAAATAAAATACTATTTCCCACAGATTACCAATCTGAATACAGAGCGTCGGAGTTTCAAAAAATACTCGGTATAGCCGCCAGGTTCAATGCTTCCATAACCGTACTCCATGTAAAGGAAACCCAGGATTTGGCAAAGGAGCAATTAAAACACAGGGAACACCTCAGCTATCTTCTAAGAAAGTACGAACATGAGTTTGTTGAACTGCAGGAAGACCTTATGCCCTATGCGGTCTTGTCATATCTCGAGAATGAATCCTTCGGACTCCTGGCGATGATGAACAAAAAACACAATCTGCTGGAACGAATTCTCGACAGGCAAAATGTTGATCAGCTGGGCTATCATATCAAAATACCTTTTTTAGTAGTCCGAGATACAGCAAGTGTTCACAAAGCTGAAACTACCTCAGCTTAACTCCCTCACTTTCTGTGGTGGAAAGGCACTTAATATTAACAGAAAAACCTCCCATTAAAAAACAATATTGTTGCCCATAAAAAAGCAATTTAAAAACTTCAAAATGACCAGGATCATTTCGCATGATGAATGTCCTATTTAACTTAGAACTATTAAGTAAAAACCATTTATTAATTCTTTAAATCATTAGTCATGACAAACAACACAGGAAATGTCTTATTAGCACTTGTAACAGGAGCTGCAATAGGAGCAGGAATTGGAATTTTGTACGCGCCCGACGAAGGAAAAAAGACGCGGAAAAAAATTAAAACAAAAGTGAAGGATGCCAAGCATGATATCACTGAACGATTGACCCACGCGAAAGATGAACTCACTAAAACCGTAGATGAAAAGAAAGAGCATTTTGAACATAAACTTGAAGAAGCTGTTTCCAACATGAGCTACAAGGCAGATGATATAATTGCGACCCTTGAGCGCAAATTGGATGACCTTAAGAAGAAAAATGCCGCACTTCAAAAATAAGTTCGTATGGCTCTGAACGACCTAAAATATAACATCTCCGAATTAGATGAGCATACAAATTCGTATGTGAAGGAAACTGTTGAATACGCCAAGCTTAAGAGCTTTAAACTATCCATGGTCATTGTGACCTACTTTGCCAAATTATTTCTACTCGGAATATTTGGACTGCTTGCTTTAATGCTCTTAAGCCTGGCATTTTCCCTGGCATTAGGAACCATATTAAATAATACGGTATATGGTTTTCTGATTGTCGGTTCTGTATATCTCCTTCTCGGAATAGTTTTCTACCTATTCCGCAATAGTATCAACAGACCTATACTTCGAATATTTTCTAATCACTTTTTTGATGAAGACAACCATGAATAAGAGATACAGTTCATTTGAAGAGATAGACCAGCAGCTTAAAATTCTCGAGTTGCAGCGCAAACTGGATTGGGAACATATAAAACTAAACACTCAGGCCGTAAAACAAACTCTCTCACCAACCAATTTTAGCAAAAAAATAGAGAATGTTTTCCTACAGGCCATTCTTGGCTTTGCCTTAAAAAAAATAGTTCAAATAAGAAGTCGAAGAAAACACAAGGAAATCGCCTCTGCTGCCTGATCCTTAGATAATTCTAACTAATAGAAAGCTGATATTTTAACTACCTCAGTATAATATTAATAACTCCATTCGCCCCACGGGCACCATATAAGCCCAATTCTGAAGGTGTTTTGTACACTTCGATAGATTTTACGTCATCCGGGTTAATACTTCCTAAAATACCAGATAACCCGCCGCTATAGACCGCTCCGTTAATCAGAAATAAAGGCTCACTCGTATTAGAAAATGAATTCGGGCCAAAAACCCGTACCACATTCCCCCTGACCGTAACACCGGGAGCCCTTTGCAACATATTCAGTATACTGATCTCCCCCTTTTGAGCCTTTACCGATCTCACATTATATGAATCAGGTTCGCCTGAAATCGTAGTTACTCTTTTGCTGGTGCAGCCATATGTTAGTATGCCCGCTGTTACCAATAATATTATTTTCTTAATCATAAGTCTGATATTTAATATTCATTAAGAGCCATTCCATAGCTTCCAGGGTTGTCTGTAGCTTGGTGTTAGATAGGAATTCACTTTAGAATGATTCGAGATAATTCCCTTAGCGGGATCCCATTCGAGCCGTTTCCCACTGCGATAAGCAATATTGCCCAGGTGTGCAACCAAAGCCGCGTCCCTGCCCATCTCAATTGTACAATTAGGGTCTTTTCTACTCAGAATACAGTCATAAAAATTTTTGGTATGTTCATCCAGGGGATTCACAGAACTCTTTCTGGGAGGCAACGCCTCAACCAGGTATTTGCCGTCTTCCTGAAAAGGTAATACCTTCCAGCTTACCCTATTTATTGCGAGGATGCCATTTTCTCCAATAAAAGCTACCCCGGGCTCCCCTGATTCTTCTAGGTAAGGAGAAGTACCCATGGCCATGTATTGATCCCAAACCAAACTAAAATTATCAAAATCGTAGACTGTGGTGAGCGTATCCGGAGTCTCTGCAGCATTATCCGGGAAGGCCATTTTGCCTCCAATTGCCATGACTGAATTAGGTGAACTAACTTCCATTCCCGCCAGGACCATATCGAGCATATGCACCCCCCAGTCGGTCATTAAACCGCCTGCATAATCCCAGAAATACCTGAAGGAGCCGTGGAAACGATTCTGGTTAAAGGGACGAGCCGGAGCAGGACCCAGCCATCGGTCGTAGTCTACTCCCGGGGGCGTCGGACTATCCGGGACCACATCAAATCCCTTCCCATAGTTGACCGTAGCCCAGGCTCTCACTTGTCGGATTCTACCCAATACACCAGTTTTTAAATAGCTAATTGCTTCAATCCAATGGGGATCACTCCGCTGCCATTGCCCTACCTGTACTACCCTATTGTATTTTCGGGTTGCTTCTACCATCAGATTAGCTTCAGTTATGCTGTTGGCGATGGGTTTTTCAACATACACATCTTTTCCTGCCGCACAGGCATCTGTTATCTGAATACAATGCCAGTGATCAGGAGTACCAATTATCACAGCATCTAGTCCTTTTGCTTTAAGAAATTCCCTGTGATCATTAAAGGTCTTAGGCCGTTTTCCAAAGGACGATTCCAATTCCAGTGCCCTTCTTTCCAATAAAGAGGAATCTACATCACATAAAGCAATACAGCTTGTTCCGGGAATCTTCAGAAATGAACTCAGATTGGCCCATCCCATTCCTCTCACGCCAATTAATCCTACCCTTACATTGACATCAGCAGTTGGGTTTCGATTTGCATTTAGCTGAGTAAGGGGTATCCCGGTTGCCAGGGTAGCTGCCCCGAGATTCTTAATGAAAGATCTGCGATCATGCATAAAAAAATGATTTTAGCATAAAGTAATTAATTTTTACCACTTCTGCCTCAATTTCAGGAGGTTCTATCTAATTTTTAAAAGTAGAATACTAGTACAATCAGCTAATGTACATTTCTATGATATTTATCCCTGACATCAACTTATCAATTCTTGAGGATCAGTGAGGTTATAAATAAGTAGAAAGGCTGACCAAAATCATTTTATTCTTCTGTAGATCAGCCTACATTTAAAAATAGCTTTTAAAGCAGTTATTTTATTGAATTATTCATTTTATACCCAAGGTCATGATCATCAAATTATTAAAAGCCCATAAACAAAAGGAAGATTTTTACGCCTTCTACAAGAAAATAGAAACCCACGTGCCTGAGGTACGCGAATTTATCTCAAGGAGCTTAAAAGCTGCTGAAAACGAAGGTAAATTAGATCGTGGATACTATGATCCGCAAGGTATTTTAGATGAAGTATATCTCGCAGTTTTTTCCGAATTCGATTCTGAATGGGATGAAAAAGCCCTGAGGTATTATCTCCTAAAAATAGCTGTAGATAAGTTAGACGAAAAAAAGGTTCTCGAAGCCACGGTTTCTACACCGGTGAGTACTGGTGATTTACTAAATGAGGAATTGAGCCGACTAAAAGAAGATTTCACCACGGATGGGGATGGCGACCTGATCTTAAATACGGAGCTCGATGATATTTCCTATAAACAGGAAAAACGTTATCGCCATGATATCTATATGGACGAAATAGTAGAGAATCCCATCCTTGAAAAATTGAAATTAGACGACGCTTTTCAGCTTTCAGCGCGTCGCCGGGCGTTCTTTGGTTATCTGTACAGTACGATACCTCAAATAAGTAAGACCATTTTTGAACTCCAGGTCTTTGGCAATCAATCAGCTCCTGAAATTTCCCTGATCATGGACACAGAAGAGGAGAAGATCAGGAGGGTTCTCAAAATGATTACAGAGCGATTTAAAAGAGTATAAATGTTATAAATCGATTTCCAGGAGTACAGGACAATGATCTGATCCTTGGTGTTCATTGAGGATCTCAACGGTTTTTACCTTGTCGATCAGCGATGAACTGAGCAGAAAGTAATCTATACGCCAGCCCACATTGCGCTCCCTCGCCTTAAACCGATAACTCCAATAGGTATAGGCTTCGGTATCCGGGTGGTAATGTCTGTAAGCATCAACCAATCCTGAATTGATAAAGGCATCCATCCCATCGATTTCCACCTGAGTATAGCCTGCAGTCTTGTTGTAATTCGATTTGTCATTTTTCAGGTCGATTGCCCTGTGGGCCACATTAAAATCCCCGCAGACAATCACCGGTTTGGTCTTTTCTTTTTCCCGGATATACTGCAGAAAGTCGGCATCCCACTGCTGACGGTAATCAAGTCGGTCTAACTGTTGTCCCGCATTTGGCACATAAACATTGATCAGAAAGAATTTGTCGTATTCCGCACAAAGGATCCTCCCTTCCTGATCGTGTTCAGCCACCCCCATATCTGTTAATACTTCTTCAGGCTTTTCTCTGGTGAGGATGGTGGTGCCGGAATATCCTTTTTTCTCGGCTGCATTACTAAATTTGGCGTAATTCTCCAGTGGCTTCAATGCTTTTGACACTTCCTCTTCCTGGGCCTTTGTTTCCTGAAGGCAGACAAGATCAGCATCGAATTCATTTATAGATTCAAAGAAATTCTTTTTGACGATGGCCCTGATGCCATTTACGTTCCAGCTAACAATCTTCATAGAAAATTGGGATTAAGTCGTTAAATATCGGTATTAATTTTTCTTCCTTTCCCTTTTTTGAAGGGTGGGAGAAGTAAGGTAAAACAAAGTAAACCCGCTCAAAATAGTAACAAGGCCGAAAAGAGAAAATACACGGAGCAGGAGTGTGTTGAAATCATCCCTGCCTTCGTAGTCCATAGTGTGCATCATCCAAAGAAAATCGAACCAGCGCCAATCCCTGTACCTTACGGTCTGAAAGGACCCGTCGGCAATGGAGACGTAAGCCCGTACATTTTTTGGGGTATCATAGGTTATGACAAAGGCGGGAAGGGGCTTACCCCTGTATTCATGATGGCTGCCAGCTTCCTCAAGTAGCTCAATACTCCTGACCTCCAATTCTGGCAACATATAATTCCCTGCTATCTGCAAAGCCTCCTCTTGTGTTACCTTTCCCTTTCTATTACCTGTTTCCGCATCCATCAAATAGGAATCGTTGATCCAGTAATAAGGCCTGCCCGCTATTTCCCTCAATTCAAGGGAAGAGATTCCTTTTATGTCGCCTGGAGAAACGGGATTTACCAGCTGTTCAAAAGCCATGGGAGTATGATTCTCCTTCCGGAAATGATCCCCGTGTATCTCGTCGATATCTGTCCAGCTAAAGTAGATCCCGCTCACCGTCCACATAAAGAATTGAATTCCCAGAATAATTCCCAGGTATCGATGTAACTTCCTGAATTTTCGCGTTGTTTTTCTTTTCACCATCTTCTCAGTTTATTTTGGCGGTCCGCAGACGGAGCGCATTGGCTATCACCGAAACAGAACTAAAACTCATAGCGGCAGCCGCAATCATCGGGGATAAAAGTATTCCAAAAAACGGGAACAGTACTCCGGCAGCCACAGGTACCCCGATGGTATTATACACCATGGCAAAGAATAAGTTCTGTTTGATGTTTTTCATCACTGTCCGACTTAAGTTTTTAGCCCTGGCGATTCCCTGCAGATCACCTTTTACCAGGGTAATGGCTGCACTTTCAATAGCCACGTCTGTACCCGTTCCCATAGCAATTCCCACATCGCTTTTCGCGAGTGCAGGGGCATCATTGATCCCATCGCCTGCCATAGCCACCACTTTTCCTTCTTGTTGTAGTTTTTCAACTTCCCTGAGTTTATCTTCCGGGAGCATGCCGGCTTTAAAATTGGCTAGTTCGAGTTCATCGGCTACCGCTCTGGCAGTTGCCTGGTTATCCCCGGTGAGCATAATCACATCTACTCCCTGCCGTTGTAATGATTTAATTGCTTTCTTACTGCTCGCCTTAATCTTATCTCCGATGACTACAAAGCCAACGACCTCAGAATTAATCGATAAATAAGAAACGGTCTTACCCTGTTTTTGAAAGCTACCAGCCTTGTCCTTTATTGCCGGAGTAATTTTACCTCCGGACATTTCTATCATTTTCTCATTTCCCAGGGCAAGTTCTTTCTCTTCTACTTTTCCTTCAACCCCTTTCCCGGTAACAGCATTAAATCCGTCTACTTTTAGTAATTCAACGCCTTTCTCTTTGCCAAAAGATACCGTGGCCTCTGCTAAAGGATGCTCACTTAAATTATTCAAAGAAACTATGTATTGCATAATATCCTGCTCAGAAAACAAAGAACTGGTCGCGTTAAAGGATTCTACCGAAGGCTTACCTTCCGTAATTGTGCCGGTTTTATCAACGATAAGAGTATTCACCTTGTTCATTTTCTCCAGAGCTTCAGCATTCTTAATCAGGATGCCGTTCTGGGCGCCTTTACCAACCCCTACCATAACCGACATGGGAGTAGCCAGGCCCAGGGCACAGGGACAGGCGATAATAAGGACCGCGATTGCATTTATCAGAGCATAAACCTGAGCGGGTTCAGGACCCCAAATGGCCCATACTACATAAGTAATTATCGATATAAGTACTACGATGGGCACAAAATATCCGGATACCCTGTCGGCCAGATTTTGGATCGGAGCCTTACTCCTGCTCGCTTCATTTACCATTTGTATAATCTGGGACAGAAGGGTGTCTGAACCAATTTTTTCAGCCTTCATCAGAAAAGACTGATTCCCGTTTATTGTCCCGCTTGTCACCTTCTCACCTGCGCTCTTACTAACAGGAATAGGTTCCCCGGTTATCATAGATTCGTCAACAGAGGTTTCGCCTTCAGTAACGACACCATCAACCGGAATCTTCCCACCTGGTTTCACTCTCAGGATATCACCCAATTGAATTTTATCTATAGCTACTTCCTCTTCTTTTCCATCTTTAACACGAATTGCCTTATTGGGTGCCAGTTTTAGCAACTCCTTTACGGCAGAATTCGTTTTACTATGTGCCCTGGCTTCCAGTACCTGCCCCAATAAAACCAGGGTGAGAATAACGGTAGCAGCCTCAAAATACACATGAACACTTCCGTTCTCAGTCTTAAACTGGGAGGGGAAAAAATCAGGAAAAAACAGGCCAAACACACTGAGCAACCACGCGACCCCCGCACCAATACCAATGAGGGTAAACATATTGAGGTTCATTGTCTTAATACTGCGGTATGCCCGTTCAAAAAACATCCATGTGGTATAAAAAACCACCGGCAGCGAAAGCGCAAACTGAATCCAGTTCCAATTATTCTGTGATAGAATGCTATACAGGGGATTGTTTTCAATCATTTCTGACATAGCAATCAGAAAAATTGGCAGCGTAAACAAAACGGAGATCCAGAATTTCCCCAGCAAGGCCTTATATGATTTTTCCTCCGCAGAAAGATCAGGTTCTACAGCTACCAGGTCCATTCCACAGATCGGACAACTTCCGGGTTCATCACTTACGACCTCAGGATGCATAGGGCAGGTGTATGTAGTTCCGGATGTGGTCGATATACTCTGTTCCTCTACAAGGGCCATCCCACAAACAGGGCAATCTCCGGGGGTATCATAGGTTTTATCCCCCTCACAATGCATGGGGCAGTAGAATGAACCTGTTCCTTTACCCTGGGGACTTTTTTCTTCTTTCGCGACCGGGGCATCTGATTTGTGTTGATGAATGCTGTATCGGCCACCGTCTTCTTCAAGGGCATGTTGAAGTTTTTCGAATGGAACATGGGCCTCCATTTCCAGGGTCGTGGTAGCTTTTTCCAGATCCACATTTGCCTTATCAACTCCTTCAACCTCTGAGAGTATTTCCTCCACATGCTTCCTGCAACCATTGCAGGTCATTCCCTGTACGTGATAGGTGTGTTTCATTTCTTACTGGGTATAAGTTTCTGTGATCTTACCACAGTTAAGCATTTTAGATCCAAAATAAGGATTCCTGATCACAGATTCTGAGGATAACCAGGATGCGCCATCATTGTTAAACGCCATTGGACAATACTGTTTGTATACAGCTCCACCCACCAGCTGGTCCTTTATAACAGGCTCAAGGAGTGTTGTAAGCTCCGAAAAGAGGAGGCGCTGTGATTCCAATTCATCAGAAGCACCGATCAATAAAGCAACCTCATTAATTTTTCCGTAATCTCCTCCCTCAATTGAATCAAACTCCATGGCCACTTTTGAGGCTTTATCAGCATCAGATTCGATCAAAGCATTCCGTAGTTCGATATATCTCTCAAAAATATCCCCGGCATCTGAACTGTTGAAAGTGATTTTGGAATCCTCCTTTGCAAATACCTTCATCCTTTCCTTTTCACTGCTATTATCAACATTTGATGTTTTATTTTCTTTACATGAAAATACCAGCACTGTAAGTACAAAGGCTAACATATTCGTTTTCTTTAGTGTTTTCATATCGATTAATTATTAAAGATTAGACTTAAAATATTTGTTGACATTTATTAGATTATTATGCTTTCTTATAATTCTCCACTCACACTCCCACAAGTGAGCATGACCTCTCCGTAATAAGGGTTTCTTATCTCCCTAGAAGAACTCAGCCAATCTGCACCCTTGTTGTTATTAGCCATGGGGCAATGAAGTATATATAGAGCTTCTGAATTGGCATTAAATACCCTTTCGATGTATATCATATGGATTGACACCTTTTCGAAAGACTTTCTGATCTCATCGAGCGTCTTCATATGTGGAATATGTTCCAGGGCTTTTTTAATTTCACCGCTCTGATTTAACCAGACTTGCTGAGCTTCTCCCGTAAATAATGACATTTTTATACTTTCTATATTTTTGATAAATCTCGAACCGGTATTTTTAGCTTTTTCAAGATCATCGTTCACCAACGCATCTTTTATCGCCAGGTAATCCCCAAAAATGGTAACAAGGGCTGCCTTGGCCTCCTGACCTATAGCATAGGACTCTATTTCGTTTGTGATTGAAGATTGTAAATCATTTTGTATACCCGTACCGCCATGGTTGTGGCCTGTCATTGCAGGACCGCCTTCGGGATTCATCATACTGGGTTTTCCGGCTAATTGGGCAGCAGCATCAATGCTGAAGGTGCCATTAACGGCTATTTCCTCTCCAGCCTGAAGTCCGTCTTTTATAACAAAACCATTCCCCAGAGCAGGACCAAGAGTCACGATCCTCATTTTAAAATCCACCCCGTCTGAAGTTTTGTTCTTAACATACACAACCGAACGTTCCCCGGTCCACATTACTGCCGATTTAGGGATGACTACCGCATCTGATTGTACAGGTAACTTTGCTTTTAGCTCAGCAGACACAAACATTTCAGGTTTCAACCTCAGGTCGCTATTATCAACCTCAACTCTAGCTTTTGCAACCCGTGTCATAGGATCCAGCACGGGATCGATAAAAGAAATCCTACCTGTAAAGTTCTCTCCCGGAAGGGATTGAACAGATAGAGAAACCTCATCGCCTTTCTTTACCCAGGCCATGTCTGATTCGTAAATATCCAGTAAAATCCATACTTTTTTAAGATTGGCAATTTGATAGATAACCTGTCCCCTGTTTACATAATCACCAAGGTTGACATTTTTCTCAGTTACATAACCCGAAATATCGGCGAGTATGGGCAATTCATCACGTATTTTCCCTGATTCGAGTATTTGTTCAACTTGTCTCTCTGAAAGTTTCCAGTTTCTGAGTTTTTCCTTGGCTGATTCAAAAAGTATAGGCTGGGTTCCGGCAATTTTTCTGGCCTCAAAGAGCTCTTCCTGTGCATTGACAAGTTCAGGGGAATAAACAGTTGCCAGTACCTGGCCCTGGTTGACATATTCCCCTGTAAAATTAACTGCCAGTCTCTCGATACGGCCGGGAATATGTGACGATTGAGAATAAACCTGGCGTTCATCGGGTTGTACTTTCCCATTGATACGTAAAAGCTTTACCGGTTTGGCCTTCCCGACAATTTCAGTAGAAACACTGGCGATCTGCATAGCTGTCTGCGACATACGTATTGCTGCGGGATCGGATTCGATTCCATCGCCGTTTTCAACGGGAATCAGTTCCATTCCGCAGATCGGGCAATTTCCCGCTTCATTTTGTCTTATCTGAGGATGCATGGAGCAAGTCCATATTGTTTCTTCTGCCATCTCACCTTCATGGAGATGTTCCTCTGCCATACCTTTCTCAGAGCCTCCGAAGAAAACAGCTCCCAGTGCCAGTCCGATAATGAGAGTTATCGCTGCGATGCCTATTATTTTTTTTGTTTCAGTTTTCATCTTAAAATCTTTTAGCTGTAATGTATTCCAGTTTTGCCTTCGCAATAGTGTATTGAGTTAAAGCGCTGACTTTTGATTTATCAAAATTTAAAATTTGCTGCTGCATCCTAAGAACTTCTTCAAAATCCTTTCCCGAGTTGCCATAGGATGAGAGGAGCAGGTTGAGTATCTGTTCCGATTCATTGCGCTGTTCCTCATAAAGGTTGATCAGATCAGTCTGTTCACTGATCTCATATAAAACCTGTTCGTATTCGGCTTGAAGGGTATTTATAACTTCCACCTTTCTATACGCATAGCTCTCCTGCATTAATTGCGCTTCTTTAACCGCTGCTTTGTATTTCCCCCTGAAAATTGGAAGGCTTACAGTCACCATGGGCATGATGGCATCCTTACCGTTATCTGGGGGAACAACGGCACCAGCAGGCAAATCGGTACGGTTTCCAACCATGATATAATCCAGACCAATACCCAGATTAGGCAGACCTTTCTTTAGGGCCGCCTGTTCTGATGCCTCCCCTGCTTTGACCCTCAATTCCTCTGCATATACCAGTGGATGTACCGGGTTTATAGAATCGTGTAAGGAATCTATAGGTAAGGGTTCAAGAGACAGAGAATCGACTATTATAATTGGGTCTTTTTCATTGCGGTTCAACAAGGCGTTGAAGCTTTCCTGTAATGGTTTTTCTTTTTTTCTGAGAATGCCCAGCTTGGTCTTTGCCTCTTTTAACATGATGTCGACCCGCAGAACATCCACCAGGGTCCCATTTCCATTTTTAAATTTGGAATTGGATACCGTCTTAAATGATTCAAGGATTTCTACATTCCTTTCCTCCAGCTTACTTAATTCCCGGAGTTCATACAAGGGGTAATAAACCTTAGAAAGTTCATAGTACAGTCTGTTCTTTGAGTTCAGATAATCTTGGTATTTTGATTCCGCCATCAGACTGGCGGCATCGCCCTGGGCTTTCAGCGTACCAAACCACGGAAACATCTGTGATAGTGAAAAGCGGGCCTGCTGAGGCCCCACACGGGTTTCCACCATTTGCCCGAAGGCACTAACTGAAAGCGAGGGATCAGGCAGGCTGCTAATCTGAGTTACCTGCTGTAATGCAGCTTCAAATTCCCTGTGCTGAGCTAACAGGCCCGGATTGTTCTCTGAGGCGATTTTAAAATAATCGTCCAGGGTCTGCGCCTTCAGGCCGGTAGCGAACAAGATGAAGAATACGATGATAACCTGCTTCATTTTATGCTATTTTTTTAGTTTGATTTTTAATCACGGTCTCCCTCCAGAACGCCTGAAGTACGGGTACAACAAACATGGTCATAATCTGAATGGCCATTCCCCCAAAAGTGGGTATCGCCATAGGGATCATAATATCGGCTCCCTTGCCCGTTGAAGTAAGCACCGGGAGTAAGGCTATTATAGCCACCGCGGCCGTCATCATAGCGGGCCGAACCCTTTTCTTTCCGGCTTCAAGTACAGCAGCCCTTACGGCTGGTATCGTTTTTGGATCTTTTTCTTCAAAGACCTGATGAATATAGGTTCCCATGATTACACCATCATCAGTGGCAATTCCAAACAGGGCAATAAATCCAACCCATACAGCCACACTCAGGTTGATGGTCTGCATTTGAAACAAATCTCTCATATTCACTCCCGATACTGAGAAATTGAGGAACCAGTCCTGTCCGTATAACCACAACATAATAAACCCGCCGGCAAAGGCTACAAAAACTCCTGAAAAATGGATGGAGGAGGCAATCACGGTTTTAAACTGGAAGAAGAGGAGTAGGAAAATAATAATCAGACTGATCGGAATGACAATGGCCAGTCTGCTCACAGCCCGGATCTGATTTTCATAACTCCCAGAAAACTTATAGCTGATCCCGGCCGGTACCATTAACTCTCCAGTATCAATTTTTTGTTGAATAGTTTTTTGGGCATCCTCTACTACAGTGACTTCGGCAAAACCGTCCTTTTTATCAAACAGTACATATCCCACCAAAAAGGTGTTTTCGCTTTTGATCGCCTGTGGCCCCCTCACATATTCAAATTCAACCAGCTGAGAAAGCGGAATCTGGGCGCCAACCGGAGTCGGTATCAATATTTTACGCAGGGCTTCAGGGTTATCCCTGAGCTCCCTTGGATATCTCACCCGTACCGGGAATCTTTCCCTTCCTTCAACCGTGGATGTGATTTTCATCCCGCCAATAGCCGTTTCAATACTTTGCTGCACATCTTCGATAGTAAGGCCGTACCTGGATATTTCATCCCGATTGATATTTAAATGCAGATAAGGCTTACCTACGATGCGATCGGCAAAAACTGCTTCCTTTTTTACGGAGGGCACTTCCTTTAAAATGGATTCGAGCTGCATCCCGAAGGCCTCTATGGACTTCAGGTCAGGGCCGTACACTTTAATTCCCATCGGAGCGCGCATCCCCGTCTGCAACATAACCAGTCGGGTTTCAATGGGCTGCAATTTAGGAGCTGACGTCACTCCTGGTATCCTGGTAACCTTTACGATCTCATCCCAGATATCGTCTGGTGATTTAATATGAGGTCGCCAGTTCCTGTAGAATTTACCATTCTCATCTGCAAGCAGATCCTCCCGAGAAATACCTTTAGCGAGAGCTTCTTCGTTAGTAAGGCTGTCCTGATTTACGGTAATAAACCGATCTTTCCTGTCTACTTTAAACCTAACCCGTCTCCCCTCTTCATTCAGGATAAATTCGGGTTTGTAATTGATGATATTCTCAAACATGGAGATAGGAGCCGGATCCAATGCAGTCTCAGCGCGCCCCAGCTTGCCAACTACCATATCTACCTCGGGAATATTCCCCACCAGCATATCGATTTGCCCAACTACCTTCCGGTTGTATTCTATCCCAGAATGAGGCATGGAAGTAGGCATGAGCAGGTAACTGCCCTCGTCGAGGGAAGGCATAAATTCAGATCCGATGCCGGGAAACAGTTCTGAAGCTGCTGTCCAGCCAGAAGTCTGTCGCACATTTTTCCAGCCGATTGATTCCAGTCCGTTGGCCATAAAACCAAAGGTGGAATTAAAGCCAAGCCAGACCAGCAAGCCAAAGAAAAGAGTGACTGCCGGAATAAGCATAAACTTCCCTTTATTCTCCAGGCACCACTTTAAAACGGTTTCGTAGAAATGTACGATCGCGAGCAGGGCAGCCAGGATGATCCCAATGAGGAACAACACAAAGATGAAGTTGATGATCGTTCCATTCTGAGGTCCAAGTGGCAACCATTCTTCAGACAGGAAAAAGGAAGCTATAAAAATGGTAAGACCCAGATTGATATAGGTGGGATAGGCCTTATACTTCTCGGGCCACCTGGGTTCGAGAAGGTTATTAATGCCAATCAATGTAAGGGCAATGGGCAGAAACATGGAAAAGTAGATCGAAAAAAGGATTCCCGACACTATGAGCAGAACAGACCAGAATCGTCTTACTCTCTGTTTGTTGTAGTTGATTCCAAAAATAAAATGCGCCAGGGCCGGCAGTACTACAATCCCCAGGATAAAAGCACTGAGCAGGGCAAAGGTTTTTGTGAATGCCAGGGGCTTAAAGAGCTTTCCTTCTGCTGATTCCATGGCAAAAACAGGGATAAAACTAACTACTGTAGTCGCAAGGGCCGTGGTAATTGCTGAGGCAACCTCTACGGTGGCCTTGTAAATGAGCTGCATCAACTCTTTTCCTTTCACACCTTCATTTTCAGGCATCTCCAGATGACGGATGATGTTTTCCACAAAGACAATACCGACATCTACCATCACCCCAATGGCAATGGCAATACCTGAAAGTGCTACGACGTTGGCATCTACACCGGAGTATCGCATGACGATAAATGTCATCAGTACGCCTATAGGCAGAAGTCCGGAAATGATAAGCGAAGCCCTTAAATTAAGAACCAGGACAAGCACAACGATGATACTGATCAAAATTTCATGAGACAGTGCATTCTCCAGTGTACCAATCGTTTCCTGGATGAGTTGTGTCCGATCATAAAAGGGAACAATGGTCAATTGACTTTCAACACCGTTTGCCAGTGTTTTTTTAGGCAGGCCGGGAGCGATTTCCTTAATTTTTTCCTTGACATTATTGATAACGGCCAAAGGGTTAGAACCATAACGGGCAACTACTACACCACCTGCAACTTCGGCCCCTCCTTTATCGAGCACCCCTCTGCGGGTAGAAGGTCCCAGGCTAACCACTCCGATGTCCCTGATACGCACAGGGACGTTATTCTGTACGGCTACGACCGCCTTTTCTATATCGGATGTGTTTTTGATATACCCCAGTCCCCTTACCAGATATTCGGCCTGATTGATCTCGATAGTCTTTGCACCTACATCTTTGTTGGAGTTTTTTACCGCCTGCATCACACGGTACAGGGGAATATTATACGCCTTAAGTGCATCGGGATTTACATCGATCTGATATTCCTGTACAAAACCACCTATTGAAGCTACTTCTGATACTCCTTCTACAGCACTAAGGCCATATTTTACATAGAAATCCTGTACGCTTCTGATTTCCTGGAGATCCCATCCGCCTGTGGGATTGTTATCCTTGTCACGTCCTTCCAGGGTATACCAGTAAACCTGACCCAGAGCGGTGGCATCCGGACCTAATACAGGAGTGACACCCTCGGGAAGGATACCTGCCGGCAGCGCATTTAATTTTTCAAGGATTCGTGAGCGCGACCAGTAAAACTCGGTGTCTTCGTCAAAAATGATGTATATACTTGAAAACCCGAACATGGAAGAACTTCGGATGGTCTTTACCCCGGGGATTCCAAGTAAATAAGTGGTCATTGGGTAGGAAATCTGATCCTCAATATCCTGAGGTGATCTTCCGGGCCACTGTGTAAGGACAATTTGCTGATTCTCGCCAATATCGGGAATGGCATCAACAGGTACAGGGTCTTCAGGTAAAAATCCCGTATCCCAGTTAAAGGGTGAGGTGATGATACCCCATGTGGTAAGGGTAATCAGCAAAAGAACAGTTACCAGTTTGTTCTCTAAAAAGTATTTTATAGTTCTATTCAACATAATTTAAGTGTGGGTATTGAATCTCCAGTGAAACTTCAATAACGCGGGCATAAAATGCCGCGTACCATGCCCAACTAGTTGGGATGGTATATACTTAAATTATGTCTTTAAATGAGAAATGTCTGGTCCATTAGCTGGACGTCCCGTATGAGAAGAGGGGGGGAATATTCCTTAAAAGGGATGGATTGTTTATCAACCTCATTGAAAAAATGAGTGCAAACCAACAAAAAGGAAATGATCAGATTTTGCTGTTCAAAAGAAATATCTGAGGCTATGGAATGCAGATCATCCTGCCCGGAAACTACAACTTCCACGTCAGAACAACAGTGGTTTTCAGCACCCATCATATCATCTGAAGTTGCACCGTCCATTGCCATGCCACAGTCATCTGCCTGTTGGAAGAGCTTAAAATCAACGAGGGAATCTCCACAAAAATGCATATCCATCGAAAAGGACATGGTAGAGAACAAGACCATAAAGGCCAATGTTAGAGCTCCTATTTTATGTCGACGTGAATCCATTTCCCTACAAAACTACAAAATTAATGGTTTTATTGTCCTGATTAACAAAAGTTTACCAGGCGAATTACTGTAAACTCTCTTATTTTCAATTAGTTAAAGGGTACTCAATGTAATGAATTCCGGAAGCGAAATAACAAAAACAAAAAGTCATTGAAACAGACTAGAGTAAGTTTATCATCCCCACTATTGCCAGCCCCTCTTATCAAGGTTTGACGTACTGTTTTTCAGTGTCGATTTGATTTGGGGGTGTTTTGTTTTGTGGAAATTCCCAATACCTTTTGCTTTTAGTTTTTCCCACCCATTCCAGTATTGATTTCCTGTAGTTTACGCAGCTGTATAACGCATTCACACATATCGACATATATGATAAATATCAGCTTTGTGTAGGACAATACGGCATATCTTTGATAGAAGTGCATGCTGTAAGTTCTTTCTATCTTAACTGGAAGGAAATTGCTCAGGCTCCTTTGAGGAAAAGACCTTTTAGTTTAATAGAATGATCAGGTGATGGCTGTCATGTCAAAATCATCTGTTTCATCTCTGAATGAATACCTGCGAACCCTAATTAATACCTTCAATGAAAGACTCCGATTTACAACATACCGGAGCTCAAAACGGAAAAAAGGCCCTTATTGAAAGTAATCGGAAACTCCGCACACTTGTCAGTAATCTTCCAGGGGTGGTGTACCGCTGCCTTAATGATTCTAAGCGGACTATTGAATTTATCAGTGAGGGATGTTTTGAACTTAGCGGGTATAAATCGGATCAATTCTATGAACCTGATCCCATCAAATGGGCAGATATTATTCATCAGGATGATAAAGAAAAGGTTTACGCTAAATTACAACTAGCGTTGTCTGAAAAACAGCAATTTCATCTGAATTACAGAATTGTTGATGCAGAAGGCAATATCAGATGGGTAAGTGAACACGGAATGGGGATTACAGATAAAAGTGGTCCCATCACCCGTATGGAAGGATTTATAGAAGACGTCACAAGGCAAAAAGAGGTTGAAGAGGTACTGAAGAGCAGGAACAGGGCACTTAATGTTGCTGAAAAAGGCATCGTAATATCTGATGCCAAGATGGAACGATTTCCAATTGTCTATGTCAATGAAGCATTTGAAAGGATCACCGGGTATAGTAGGCAGGAAGTATTTGGTAAAAACTGTGATTTTCTACAGAATGGTGATAAGAAGCAGCAGGGAATTAAAATCGTTCGTGCTGCATTGAGAAATGGCGAAGCTTGTAAGGTAGTAGTCCGCAATTATAAAAAAGACGGTACCCTTTTCTGGAACGAACTGTCCATAACCCCCGTAAGAAATGATAATGGTGAACTAACTCATTTTATTGCCGTTCAAAATGACATTACTGAGCGTAAAAAACAGGAGTGGTTTAAAGATAGTAAGAATTCAATTCTGGAGATGATCGTTGCACATGAGCCTTTGGAAGACATCGCATTAAAAATTGTAGAATTATTAGAAAATAGTCTAAATGACTCCTATGTTGCTATTTTAATGGCTGAGGAAGAAATGCGGAACTTAAAGATCCTGGCCGCCCCCAAACTCCCTTCAGATTTTGTAAGCGCCCTGAATGGAATTGTCATTGATCCAAAATCCTGTTCCTGTGGTATTGCGGCATATGTGAAAAAAGAAATACTGGTGGCCGACATGGCAAAGGAAAATTCCTGGCGAGAACACAAGGCATTTCCTTTTCGTGCTGATCTAAAGGCATGCTGGTCTTTTCCTATGCTCACCCACAGCCATGAAAATCTGGGCGCCCTATCCGTTTATTGCAAAAAAGTAAAAACACCCAGTTCGGAAGAAAAAATGCTGATTAAGGAGGCAGCCCAACTGGCGAGTCTGGCAATTGAACAAAATAATGTTAGGACAGCATTACATAATAGCCGGGACCAATTGAAGTTCTATGCGCAGGAATTGGAAAAAACGGTTGAAAAACGCACTGCGGATCTCAGTTCGACAGTCACAAGACTTGAAGCTTTAAACACCGATCTGGAAACCCAGATACAAGAGCGTAAAATAGCAGAAGAAAGGGCAAAAACCAGTGAGGCTATCTTTTCGCTTATTGCTCAAAACTTTCCAAAAGGGGCAATTATTCTTATCAATAAGGAGATGGAAATTGTCTATATCGAAGGTACCGCCTTAATGCATATTAGAAAGCAAAAAAAACCATTTGAGAGGATTCGTATTGACGACCTAGATAAATTTTCTAAAAAGCGTAAAACCATAATAAAAGACCATGTGAGAGCCACCCTGGAGGGAACGCATTTGAGTTTTGAAATTATCTACAGAAGGAGGAGTTATATGGTAAATTCAACTCCCCTGAGAGACCGGGGAAATGGAATTACACATGCCCTCATGGTTTTCCATGATATTTCTGAGCATAAAAAGGCAGAGCAAAATATCCGTACAGCTCTGAAAAAGGAACAGGAGCTCAACGATTTAAAATCCCGCTTCATTTCAACGGCTTCGCACGAATTCAGAACACCTTTGAGTGTTATCCTCTCCTCGGCTACGCTAATTGAGAGACAGAATGAGGCCGGGAAAGAAGAAGCCCGATTAAAACACACCAACCGTATAAAATCCAATGTCCAGAATTTAGTAGTCATCCTCAATGATTTTCTCTCCCTTGGCAAACTCGAAGAAGGAGCCATTACGCCTGGTTATCAGTGGTTTGACCTACTTATATTATCAGAAGCGATACTTGCGGAGATGGAGGTCAATAAAAAAGTTGGACAAACCCTGGAAATTATTTCTTCTACTCAGGAAATTCAAGTCTGCCTCGATCCCAAACTGATGCGACATATCCTTAATAATTTGTTGAGTAATGCCGTTAAATATTCTGATGAAAATCAGCATGTAACCCTCAGACTAGAAAAAGATCGGGAAAGTGTAATCGTTGAAATTATTGATCAGGGAATTGGGATTCCAAAGGAAGAACAGCAAAACCTATTTCAGAGGTTTTTCAGAGCTAAAAACAGTTTGAACATTCACGGTACCGGCCTTGGGTTGCACATCGTTAAACAATATACAGAACTAATGGGGGGTAACATCAGGGTGTCAAGTGAAGAAGGAGAAGGCAGCATTTTCCGGGTTACTTTCCCTATATCGAATAAAAATTAAGTCCAAAACCTCCTTGGGGAGGAATAGTAAAACCAGAAAAAAGTTAATCTGATGAGAAAAGTACTGTTAATCGAAGACAACAGGGATGTTCTTGAGAATACGGCCGCCTTACTCGAGTTTGCAGACTATAAAGTTTTTACTGCTGACGGTGGGGCCGACGGTATTATCCAAGCCAAAGAAAATAGCCCCGACATTATTATATGTGATATCATGATGCCTGAAGTAGATGGGTATGCCGTACTTGAAACTTTGAACCAGGATGATAAAACGGCAGGTATCCCATTTATTTTTTTGACGGCAAAAAGTGAGATCACGGATATGAGAACGGGGATGTCCTATGGGGCTGATGACTATCTCGTCAAACCTGTAAAGGAAAAGGAATTATTGGAGGCAATAGATTTAAGGCTAAGGAAGAATGATTTTTTAAAAAAGAAGTTTACGAAAAATGCGGTAGGTATTAATACATTCTTTGAGGGTGTTTCGGAATTTCTGGGGATGGAACTTCTCTCGGCAAACCGGGAAACGCAGACGTTTGGCGACAAGGAGGAAATATACAGGGAAGGTGAGGCGGCAAATCATTTGTATTTTATTCAAAAAGGAAACGCAAAAACATATCGAGTAACGGAAACTGGCAAAGAGATGGTTTCTGGCATCTACGGAAAGGGAGACTTTATCGGGCAACTCTCCATTCTGAATAACCACGGCACCTATATTGAAACGGCTTCTGCTATTGAAAATGCAGAATTACTGAGTATCCCCAAAGAAGATTTTACCAAACTGGTGTACAGCAACAAAGTGGTTTCCAGGAAGTTTATAAATCTTATATCAAACGATCTGGAACAATTGCAGGAACAATTGGTAGACATGGCCTTTTCTTCCGTAAAACAACGAGCGGCAAAAGCACTACTCGAACTTAATGATAAGGGAATCATCGAAGATAAAGAACATAGGGGCATCAATATTCCAAGGGAAGATTTTGCGGGAATAATTGGCACTGCTACTGAAACAGCCATACGGGCGCTATCTGAATTCAGAGGTAAAGGCCTCATAGGAATAGGAGAAAAGAAAAAACTGGTTGTACTAAATAAAGAAGGCTTAAAACTTATTGCCGATTTCGGATAAAATGCGCAGCTCAATTCTCCGTTAACGGGCCATACCTTTTCCTATTATCATCACTCTATAAAAGCGATTATAATTATTATTTGCACGGTCTCAGAATGATACAGATCATTTACATCTGCATTATCATTTCGTTTATTTGAAGTATAAAATCAGATGTAATGAAAAAGTTATATGCAATACTCCTTCTTGTATTTCTGGGCTTGAGCAGTTGTGGCCCGGTTATCGTGTCTCATCGAATTGGAAATCCACCCCCTCCATGGTTTTATCCCAACAGGCTGGAACTGGTGAGATATGTATATTTCCCCGATATCCGTATTTATTATGACTTGTCTGCACGGACTTATATTTATCTCGATGGGGGCATTTGGGTCAGGCGAAATACCTTACCACCAAGGTATCGCAACTACGATTTAGGAAGATCGCGGTATGAAAGAATTCGAAATTACCACGATGATGATATCAAACGGTACGATGAACAGAACAACGCAAACAGAGGGCGAAGCAATTTGGACTCCAGGAGAAGAAGAAATTAGAAGGCAAATACTAAACTCCTGATAAATAACATGTTAATTCGAATATAGTTGGGCCTTCTAAAATCTAAGGTCAATTGATTTTAATCATTTAGAATTCATACCGTGTAGATTATTTTAGCAAAGTTGATTATAAAACAAAGTCGCTTACATACATTTTTTTTAGAATTATATTTCGTCGAAACTGGTTGAAGTGAACTCTGTTCATGAAAAGCTTTTTACAATGAAAACAATGCAGGAATTGTTGGGCGAAATCATTCTGCTCACCAATTATATCGAAACGGAATTCCCCGAATTATATAGATTCTTGGATGAGAATCCGATGACCATCCCCATATCTGAACAGGCAAGTATAGATAGGGAAACTATGCAAGACTATCTCGATAGTCTGAGATTATTATTAGAGCATCAGCTGGAAAGGCACCAGAGTGACAAAATGTTAGGAGGTCATTTAAAGAACGGATCTTCCATGCTTTAACAGAATTATGTCTTATTCTATCTTATGCACGGAGCGCAAAGAAAAACCGTTAAACCCATTCTCTTATTCCTTCCCCCCTTTCTCTTTTTCAAGTTTTTTAAAATAACGTCTGAATAGGAAGTTGTGTTTCAGCGCTTCCATGTTTTCATTGAAACGTAATGTCCCCTCTTCAATGTTTTGCATGGTATGTTGTAATTGATTGACAAAAACAGTGTCGGTAGCCAGATAATTTATTGTGCCTTTTCCTTCGTAAATACGTGTTG
Organism: Muriicola sp. E247; assembly: GCF_041358175.1. NCBI lineage: Bacteria > Pseudomonadati > Bacteroidota > Flavobacteriia > Flavobacteriales > Flavobacteriaceae > Muriicola > Muriicola sp. E247. Next base: position 2,724 of record NZ_JBGKBE010000008.1, on the reverse strand, counting down.
AAAGACTGTCTAAAGTGCGGGAAACAGAAACCATTTGTACACTTGACAATTCTAAGTTGGTAAGAATATTTTTCATCTGTTGGCCTGAAACAGAATCGTTGGTCAGGACATCTGCCACACTGTTTTCATATTCAATATTCGCTACAATTTCATTGAGCTGTTTAAGCATTATGTTCGCCTGAGTGCTTAATTCTTTAAGATTGGCAGAGGTCTGCAATAAGTTATCAGACATTATGGTATCATTGAGCAATCTTCCAAAGGTTCCTTTACCATTTTTCAAGGCTTCCGTTACCTGTAACAGGTCGGCCGTTAAAATAGCCGCATTTTCATTGGTTACATTGAGGGTGCTCAGCATATCTTCAGCTCCGATTTTACTGTAGGAGGCAATTTGATCCCCCGATGAGATGGGAGGCCCTGCTTCCCTACCCGGTACGATATTGACGATCATACTTCCTACGAGTCCGTCTGAACCTATACTGGCAATAGCGTTCTTCCTGATATGTGAGAGCATTTTCTCCTGTATGATCATATAGACAACAATGGTAGTGTCATTGGTCATTTCTATGTCCTTCACGGTACCAATATCAATACCTGAATAACGCACATTATTCCCTTTTTGCAGTCCGTTCACGTTCTTAAAAACAGCGTTTATCTGGAAGGTACTCCCAAAGAGATTTTGTCTGTTCCCGATTAGATAGGCGGCTACTACTAATAGCACTGTGCCAAGCACCACCAAGACTCCTAATCTAATATTCTGTACTGTTGACTTTTCCATTTCCTATTTTTTAAAAAATGCCTGAACATTTGGATCATCCAATTGTGTAAGTTCATTATACGAACCCTCGGCGTAATTAATACCATCCACGAGCAATATCATACGTTCAGAAATTACCCTGGCACAATCCACATCATGGGTAATAATCAGTGAAGATGTGCCGTATTTTTTTTGAATACTTCGCATGAGTTCGATGATTTCTTTCGAGGTGATAGGATCCAGTCCGCTGGTAGGTTCATCGTAAAAAATAATTTTAGGCCTTAGAATGATGGCACGCGCAAGGGCCACCCTCCTTTTCATTCCTCCTGATAGTTCGGCCGGCATAAGGTCCATGGTGTGTTCCAGGCCCACACTTTCAAGGGCCTCTAAAACATAAGGCGTCGTATCGGTGATTTTTCCCATTTTCCTGCGATGCCTCCGCATGGGAAATTCCAGGTTTTCCCGCACTGTCATAGAATCGTAAAGGGCACTTCCCTGAAACAGGAATCCAATATTTGCGCGCAGGGCATCCAGGGATTCCTGATCTAATGTGCTGATGTCCTCCCCCATTACCAGGATGGAACCGGCATCGGGAGTCATCAACCCGACCAGGCATTTGATCATTACAGATTTGCCCGATCCGGATTTCCCCATGACCACCAGGTTCTCTCCTTCATAGAGGCGCATATGAAAACCATTGAGCACGTGATTGTCTCCGAAGCTCTTATAAAGGCCCTGAATGTCGATAATAACTTTCTGGGCGCTATGAGACCTTGAATCTTTCTTTATTTCTTTCTCTTTAATCATTACAATTCATAAAATATGTCTGATATAAATACGGCAACAAAATCGATGACAAATAGTAGCATTGAGGTGAATACCACGGCGGTATTCGCTGCCATGCCCACTCCTGCAGTTCCTTTTTTACTGTAATAACCCTTAAAGCAGCCGACAAGGCCAATGGCAAAACCAAAGAAGAAGGATTTTATGGTTGCAGGAATCAGATCGCCATAAGACAGGGCATCAAAAACGGTATTAAAATACAGCAGAAAGGAGACATTGCCCTTAAAATTCTCAACAAGGGCTGAGCCATAAAGGGCAACTGCATCGCCCAGGACTACTAAAATAGGTAGCATTAGCGTGGTGGCAAGAATTCGGGTAACTACCAGGAATTTAAAGGGATTGGTTCCCGATACTTCCATTGCGTCGATCTGTTCAGTCACTCGCATAGAGCCCAGTTCAGCCCCAATTCCGGAGGCGATCCTTCCGGCGCAAACCAAGGCGGTAATCACAGGACCCAATTCCCTCACTATTGATATCCCTACCATATTGGGCATCCATGAAACCGCTCCAAATTCAAGCAGGGTGGGTCTTGATTGAAGGGTAAGGACCAAACCAATTATAAAGCCAGTGACCAGAACGAGCACTAGGGAGCGGTTTCCCATGTTATAACACTGCCTGAGAAATTCCCTGAACTCAAACGGAGGCCGAAAACACACTTTAAAAAAACGTGCGGCAAAATACGATAGCTCTCCAATCTCCTTGAAAGTGTTCTGTAACTGTGCTGTTGCTTTAAATGTACTTGTCATAACTACAGCTAGTTAGATTAGGGTACTATCAAAAGTAGAATTTAATGCCCGGGTACAGAATGACCTGTATCATAAAGCAGCTGTAGTAAATTAGATAATATTAAATGGGAGTATTCAGGTTCTGTATTAAAAAGTAAGCTTAATGGAAATTGAAATTTGGTACCTACCTCAGGCAGGCAAGCTTGTATATTCCTGGATTACGCCTGGGGCGTGATCCATGTTGGATTCATAGGATTTTCAGAATCCTATAAAACCCTCCTGGTAAACCTGTCTGCCGGCAGGCAGGTGAAAAAGTAAACGCTATCGCGTTCTATTTTTTTATTCCAAAGTCGCTTACCCAAACTGCGTTTGAGTCGCTTTCATTCTCAAAAGTATCAGGAT
>NZ_JBGKBE010000007.1:0-181195 GCF_041358175.1 Muriicola sp. E247 | reverse complement strand
TTAAGTGTCGAGCACAGATCTGAAGCATTAATCTTAGAGCGGAAGATCAAAAAACGAGGTGCAAAACGATTTATTGATGACCATCTCGGGGTGTAGCGTAGCCCGGTTATCGCGCCTGCTTTGGGAGCAGGAGGTCGCAGGTTCGAATCCTGCCACCCCGACCAAGAAAATCCAATCACGAAAGTGGTTGGATTTTTCATTTGCGAAAGCCGCAAGCTCGCTTGCAGGCTGAAGCAATTGGAAAAGACATCCGGGCCAAATGGTCCGGATTGGATTTTCTTGAGAAACACCCCCACCTCAGGATCACGGCGAAGCCGTAATCCTGAATATCGAAATTCCAAATCCCAAAATCCAATTTTTTAACTGAAAATGCATGAAACAAATAATGACAAAGCATAGCCATATGGCTTTTGTTGACTTATACCTCCTTCTGACAATGATCGAAAATGATCATCGATCCCTTCATGTATCAGAATTGCTTTTTAAAGGTGAGTTTAGCATGTGTCTAAAAATTATTATTTTACAGAAAATTCTTTCATCATGCGTATGATCAATATTTATTTGTCATGCAGTCTGGTATTTCTTCTCACGATATACCAGGTTTCTGCACAGGAGCAAGAAATTGAAGTGAAGATGGAACAGGGAGATTCAACCCTTATCTTCATGGGGTTCAATAGAGCCAAGGTAACCCATGAGGTCATCCTGAGATTGACAGCCGATAATCTTATCGGGTATCAGGGACCTGTTACCAAATTGATTCCGCCGAATACCTATGTTCCCATGATAACACTTCAATATGATCCTACTGAACCCTATTCCGTCAGTTCGCAATACTCATACATAGCCAAGCCCACTCCGGATGAAGCTAAACTACAGGAATTCGAGATCAAACGTGAACTCCTGGAGTCGTTCGATGCCGAAAATATTCCTGTGATCGTATTTTATGGGGAAGGTTGTGCCCGTTCTGAATATACACGCAAGTTTTTGTCAAGAAAAAAAATACCATTTAAGTATCTCGAAACCTCAAAGAACGATTATTACAACAAAGCCATGTTTGCTTTGATCCGAATGAAGGATCCCAATATTACTCGAATTCAATATCCCGTAATCATGACCTTGGACAGGCTGGATTATGATATCGGTAACCTGAGCTGGTATCTCAAAGAACTGGCTTCAGAATTCAAATAAGGTCCACACACCTAAAGACAAATTTGAGTTCAAATGATCTCCTTTTTTTGTTTTAAAGAGCTACTCTAGATATCCTCTATCCCAAAAATGGCTGATCGTAATAACGTTTTCCCGTAGCTTTGTAAAGGGCATTGGCCACGGAAGCAAACACAGGCGGATAGGTAGGTTCCCCGAGTCCGGTGGGGTCTATCTCATTTTCCACAAAGTACACCTCGATATTCTTAGGGGCTTCACTCATACGGATCATTCGATAGCGGTCAAAATTGCTTTTTTGAGGTACTCCGGCTTCAAAGGTCAGTTCTCCGTAAAGGGCATTACCTATGCCGTCGATAGTACCACCTTCGCATAAATTTGTAGCTGCATCAGGATTGATAACGATTCCGCAATCTATCGCGCAGTAAACGTTGTCAATTATAGGTTTGTTCCCTTCCCATCTCATATCCACCACCTGGGCAGCATAAGAATTGTGACAGTAGTAGGCCGCGACCCCGCGTTTGAGGTCTGCATCTCCATTACCCCAACCCGATTTTTCCTTGACAAGATTCAGAACTCCGGCATATCGATCTGCCTCGTAATCGTTATTTTTCCCGACTGGATCTTTTTTAGCCCGATCAAGTAAATCCAATCTGAAATCGATAGGATCCTTACCTGCCGCTTCCGCAACTTCATCCAGGAAAGACTGTTCTGCACAGGCAGCGAAATTGGAACGGGGCGCCCTGTAAGAGCCTATTGTGATATTGGTATTGATCGTCCAGCTCTCAGCAAGATAATTGTCTACAGCGCCTGCCGGAAATCTGTTGGCATACAGCGGACTCTCAGGAATTCCCCCGGCATTGACATGGAAGGCGATGAGATTGTTATCAGCGTCTAGTCCGGCCCTGTACGTAGTCTGATATGTGGGTCGGTATATACCTCCTGTCATATCATCTTCCCGGGAGTATATCAGTTTAACCGGGGCCTTTATTTTTTGAGAAATAAGAGCTGCCTCTATGGCCCAGTGGGCGTAGGATCTACGGCCATAACCCCCTCCAAGTCGGGTCATTTGGATATCAATTTTTTCAACGGGTAATCCCAAACGGGCTGCGAGGGTATGCTCTGTCAACTCTGCTTTTTGCAAAGGTCCGGAGAGTTCAGCACTGTCTTCCTTTACATGGGCGAAGAAATTCATAGGTTCCATGCAATTATGCGCCATAAAAGGTCCGGTATAGGTCCTTTCGATCACTTTTACTGCCTTGCGGAATGCTGCTTCAGGATTTCCATCCTTGCGCACCACACTAGCCTTCTTTGAAGCCATCTCCTTCATTTGGGCTTTGTGATCAGCAGTATTCTCCAGGCCGGCAGGAATGGTGAGGGTGTATTGCGACCGGCCATAGGGCACTCTTTCTTCCGTGTAGGTCTCAAAGCGTTCCCAACTCGTATTTACAGCATTTTTAGCGTTCATGACCTCCCAGGTAGTATCACCCACAATTGCGACTACTTCAAGGAAGGTGCAGGTGTCAAAATGCTGTCGTACAAAGTCGTCTTCCAGAACTTTTATAGTAAAAATATCTCTGATCCCGGGCATATTCCTGGCTGCCGTATCGTCTACTGATTTTAATTTCATTCCAAAGGCCGGCGGATGAATGATCATCGCGGTTAGCATCCCGTCTTCATATGTATCAAAACCAAAAAGCGGTTTTCCGGTGATGATCTTTGAAGCGTCCACATTCTTACGGGAAGTACCTATGATCTTAAAATCTTTCAGTTCCTTGAGCTGAACTTCTTCCGGGACAGTAAGTTGGGCTGCCGCTGATGCTATATCCCCATATCCCATAGATCGGTTACTACTGCTATGATACAACATGCCGGCTTCAGTGGTGACCTCATCTACAGGCACTTCCCATTGAGTTGCAGCTGCTTCTTTAAGCATCTGACGAGCCGAGGCCCCTGCCATTCGCAGACCGGGCCAGCCATGCCTAATGGCCTGACTTCCGCCAATAAACTGACGGGTAAACAATTCGGTGTTCAGTGGTGCCTGTTCCACGGTCACATCTTTCCAGTCCACGTCCAGTTCATCAGCGACGATCATGGGCATGGAGGTTTTTACATTCTGCCCGCCTTCCGGGTTGGGAGACATTATGGTAACTATGCCATTATCTCCAATTTTGAGATAGCCGTTGATCTCAAACCATTCATCCGGCATTTCAGGTCCGGTCATTTTTTTGGTCCCGCCGGGCTTACACCCATTCAAAAAACTGAATCCCAGTATAAGTCCGCCCCCTGCCAGGCTTGTATTCCTGATAAAGGCGCGTCTTCCGATATGTGTTTTTGTAAGCATAATGAAATTATATTATAAACGATTAACCCACCAAAGGTGGTCGATCAGTGGCAAATGGCTGTTGGTAGTGCCTTCTGCCGGTTGCTTTGTACAATGCATTGGCCAAAGCCCCGAATACTGGAGGGAATGGCGGTTCACCAAGTCCAGTCGGATCTATGTCATTTTTCACAAAATGGACTTCAATTTCCTTAGGGGCTTCACTGTGGCGGATGATTTTATAGCGATCAAAGTTATTCTGTTCTGGTCGTCCGTCCTGGAAAGTCAATTCCCCGTACATAGCGTTACCAACAGCGTCAACGATAGCACCTTCGGCCATGTTCGTTGCCGCATCAGGATTAATGACAATTCCACAATCTACCGCACATACAACCTTATTCACTCTCGGCGTATTGCCGTCCATCACTACGTCCACCACGTGGGCGGCATAGCTGTTATGACAAAAGTAGGCTGATACTCCTCTGTGTACTCCTGATGGAACTTCATTCCAATTTGATTTTTCACGAACCAATTTAAGTACACCTGCTAATCGGTCTGGTTCATATTCGTTGTTCTCCCCAACAGGATTGTTTTTTGCACGTTCCAGTAATTCCAGTCGAAAATCGATAGGATCTTTCCCAGCAGCTTCCGCCACTTCATCCAGAAATGCCTGTTCAACGCCTGCCATAAAATTTGATCGGGGGGCCCTGAATGCCCCTATGGTTATATTGGAGTTGATTTCCCATTGTTCAGCCAGGTAATTATCAACCGTACCTGCGGGAAAGCGGTTTGCGAATAGAGGAGATTCGGGTACTCCACCCGCTTTTACGTGAAATGCTATCAAATTATTGTTTTCATCAAGTGCTGCGCGATAAGTGGCATGGTATGATGGACGATATATTCCGAAGGTCATATCATCTTCACGACTATAGACCAATTTTATGGGAGCATTGGCCTGTTGAGAGATCAACGCGGCCTCAACGGCATAATGACCATAAGCGCGTCTTCCAAATCCCCCGCCCATCCGCGTGAGTTCAATATCCACTTTTTCGATGGGAATATTTAGACGGGCGGCCACGGTACCTTCCGTTAAAGCCGGTGCCTGTAGAGGTCCTGCTAATTTTGCTCCGTCTTCGGTTACATGGGCATAAAAATTCATAGGTTCCATGCAATTGTGTGCCAAAAAGGGACAGGTGTAAGATCTTTCTATAACCTTAGCTGCACCTTTAAAGGCAGCCTCGGGATTACCATCCTTTCTGGCCGTAGTAGCGGATTTAGCTGCCATTACGTTCATTTGAGCATAATGGTCGTCCGTATTTTCAAGTCCACCCGGCACCTCAACATTCATCTGAGTACCGAATCGATCCATTTTAAATGAAGTATCGGAAAAGGGTTCCCATTCTGCTTTCAATTGTTTTTTTGCGTTCATGACTTCCCAGGTGGTATTCCCAACTATGGCTACCAGATCGGTAAATGCATTGGTGTCAAAATACCCCCTGGTCATATCCTTTTGAAGCGTTTTGATTTTAAAGACATCTATTATCCCTGGCATTTTGCGTACCTGACTATCATCATAGGATTTCAGCTGCAATCCGAATGCCGGAGGGTGCTCTACCATAGCTATTAAAGCCCCTTCAGATTCGTAATCGACCCCGAATAAAGGTTTACCTGTGATGATTTTCTGATTTTCAACACTTTTTTTGGAGGTACCTATGATGGTAAAATCTTTAATATCTTTGAGTTGTACTTCTTCCGGGATTTCCAGCCCTGCTGCGATAGAAGCCATTTCACCATAGCCTGCGGAATTTTTGGAAGCTTCATGGGTCAACATCCCCTCTGAAACTTCGATTTCCTCGACAGCAACTTGCCATGTTTGTGCAGCGGCTTCCTTCAGCATTTGTTTAGCAGTAGCACCAGCGAGTCTGAGTCCTTCCCAACGGCGCCGGATTCCCTGACTTCCCCCTGTAAATTGCCAACCGTATTCATCGGCATCAAAATTAGCCTGCTCCACCAGTACATCTTTCCAGTCAACATCCAGTTCATCGGCAACAATCATGGGCATAGATGTAATAACTCCCTGACCAAATTCGGGGTTGGGGGCCATTATGGTGACCAGACCATTATCACCTATTTTAAGGTAGGCATTGATTTCAAACCATTCTTTCGGCATTTCTTTTACTGCCATTTTCTTTGTATCCCCGGGGCCGCAAGAATTGAGTATACTAAATCCAAGAACAAGTCCTCCACTGGCAAGGCTGGTGTTTTTGATAAATGCTCGTCTTCCTATCTGTGTTTTTAGAATTGTCATGGGATAAATTTTGTAATGATTATGAGTTAGCCGCTAGTTTTATAGCTTTCTTGATGCGGACATATGTTCCACAACGACAGATATTACCATTCATGGCCATTTCGATCTCAGAGTCGGAAGGATCAGGATTGTTTTCAAGTAAAGCAGCAGCAGTCATGATTTGTCCTGCCTGACAATAACCGCATTGAGGCACATCTACTTCCATCCAGGCTTTTTGAACAGGATGATCGCCGTTTTCCGAAAGGCCTTCTATAGTAGTCACCTCCTGATTGCCTACTGTTGATACTGTGAGCATACAAGAGCGAACCGCAATTCCCGATAAATGCACTGTGCAGGAACCGCATTGAGCTATTCCACAGCCGTATTTGGTCCCAACCAGCTTGAGATGATCCCGAAGTACCCAAAGCAAGGGTGTATTGGGATCTACATCTACCTTTTGTGTTTTTCCGTTAATCTTTAAATTGAATGTTGCCATGATGGAATTTTTATGTTCTTTAATGTACTAATTTATCAGATGTAAAGGAAGTTGATATTCAACTTTAATCTGGATTATGATGTTAAATTTTAATCTTCGTTCTATTGAGAAGTTTCTATTCCAATCTTCCTCAACCAAGACCTTACTTTCATGTTTGCCTCTGTTTTTCTTTCACCTTTAATGGCCAGGTAAATCCCATCCCGTTCTACGCCTCCTTTGATCTCAAAACCTTTGAGAATGTTGCTTGTTGGACAGAGTTCTTTTACCGTTTTAAAACCACTTCCCACCCCATAACCTGCATTGGTATTAAATGGAATTATCGTTTTTCCTTTTAAATCATATTGGTGCAAAAAGGTTTTTACCGGTGGCGGAAGTTGCATCCCCCATGTTGGGAAGCCCAGAAAAATGGTATCGTATTTATCCATATCTATTTGGGTCTTCAGAGGAGGTAAAAATCCGGTTTTGTTTTCTTCTGCAACCTGTTGCACGATGGCCTGGTAATTCTGTGGGTAGGGCTCCACTAATTCCAGAGCAACCAAATCTCCTCCAACCTCATTTTGGATGATTTCGGCAACAGTCTTAGTGTTGTTAGTTCGCGATAAATAAACAATTAAAATGTCATCCCCTGACTCCTGCACCCACTGTCTGGCATGCATTGCCAGACTCACAAATGAGAGTAACAGGAGAAAGACAGTTTTATGCATAATTTTACTATTCTATTTACACAGTTAGATACCCCGCGATTGAAGTTGACTCCTTAACTTAAATGCCTTCTCAATGACATCCAATCTCGCTCTTCTTGGATCTGGTTTTCCAACTGCTTCACCATCTAATTCAATATCTAAAATGGCGCCATCCTCTTCGTTGTAAATAGGCCAGTTAGGTAATCCATCTCCATTCGGGTTTCCGGTCTTGGCGAAATTTATCCAGTACCCATTCATTAGTTCCGCCACTTTTCTGTCTTCTTGAGTTATCTCAGGATTTCCCCAACGTGCGTCAAGATTATTAAAAACATAACTAACTTCGGAACCATGGCCGGCACCGTATTTCATTCTTTCCCTCATAGGCTCCGGTACAAATCCAAAATGGTATATAAACACAGGTTCACCTTGTTCCGCTAAAGCTCTGGCGGCAAAACGACCTGGTTCTCCCCAAACCCAATCGGTATTGAACTTAGTAATCACCTCTTCAAATTCTTTGCTACCATCAGGGTCATAAGCAGTTTTCGCTTCCTCTTTAAACTCGCCAAAAAGCGAAAACAGTTCTGCTTTTGTTTTACTGTTGTTGACAAAACTCCCGCCGATTTCGGCACTGTTAGATCCAATGATCAATGGTATTTGCATTTGTCTACCAGCTTTGTAAGCACTTTCGGCAGTTTCAGTTACCAATTCGCCGTCCAAGATTGGTCCGGAATAGATACGTGGACCATCCTGCCCATCAGTTTCCTGTCCGCTATCAACAATTTTTTCCACCGTTAAGGCGCGTAACCTGGCCAGAGCTTCGGAATCTGTACCTTCTATGCCGTGCTTTTTGGCAAAGTTGATACCGATGGTCTCCGCGGAAACAGGATAAAAAGGAGATGCATTTTCTTCCTTTATAGGCCTTCCGGTAAGTACACCATCACGACCTCCACCAGATTCGCTAATGGCCTTATGGAAGAGTCCTTTTGCCTCTGGAATGGTCATTAAAGAATGTACCGAAACCCCACCTGCAGAAAAGCCGAAGATGGTCACATTATCAGGATTACCACCAAAGGCAGCAATGTTCTTTTGCACCCATTGTAGCGCTGCAATCTGGTCCATATAGGCATAGCTGCCTTTATGTTCTTCAGGATGTTCGGCACTTAAAGCAGGGAATGCAAAATGGCCCAAACGCCCCAAACGGTAATTGATGGTAATCAAAATGACACCTTTCTTGGCAAACTCATCACCGGCAATTCCAGCTCCGGAACCACTACCACCAACAAAGCCTCCGCCATGAATCCAAACCATAACGGGTAGGTTCGCACCCGTTTTTACATCAGCAGGTTTCCACACATTCAGGTATAGACAATCTTCGGATGAACCTTCACTAATGGTTCCCGGGGCCCCACCCCAACCAGACTGTGCGCAGTTAGCGCCATATTCCGTAGCATCCAATTCACCTTCCCAGGCTGATAATGGTTGAGGAGCCCTCCAACGAAACTCACCAATTGGAGGAGCCGCAAAGGGAATTCCTTTAAAACTATCTACTTTATTGTCAGTAATTCCACGAATTACACCCAATTCAGTTGTGACCCTTACGGGATTATAGACCTTTTCTTGTGCTATTAATATTGAACTGAATACTAACGCTAATCCTATTATAATTTTTTTCATCTTACATCTTTCTTAGTGCTCTATTTTATGGGTATCCCGAACACTACTAAAAGTAAGATCCAGCAATTTCCATTCTCCTCCCTCTTTCTGATAGAATTCAGTGACTGTAAATTCATTAGAAACATCGTTACCACGAACATGGGCCATAAGCGTAATTCGGTTCCAAAGCACCACTGTATTTTCATCAAATATTTCTACTACCACATCGTGTACATCGGCATTTTTATACCAAATGCTTCCGGTCTCGATAATTTCAAGTTCCCTATCTTTTTTCCAGGAGCCGCTCATATGAACAAACCTTGATTTGTCATGAAATAAACTGGCCAACTTGTCCACATCTTTATCGGCCATCCATTGCCATTTGGCTTTTGAGATTTCTTTGATTTCCTTTTCTATTGTGGATTCCTGTGCAAAAGACAGGGCTCCAATTGCTGTAAATACAAATCCAATAATAAGTGACCTCATAATGTTTTTATTTTAAGTTAGTAATTAAATTTTTTAAAAATCGCCGGCATGGTTTCGGGGTCAATCGCCTCAACATCGATTAATCGCAGGGATTTGACCATATGCAGTGTAGATTCTTTGTAAACTTTGAAATGGGGAGTTTGGAGATGAGATTCATATGCTTTTTTATTCGCATAGATCTCAAGTAACCTGATTTGCGTTGGATTTTCTTTTTGAAACATGGGATAGATACAAATGACCCCGGGTTCTAATCTTACAGACGCTTCTGATTCCTCCCTGAGTATATCCAGGTACTCATCCAAATACACAGAATCGATATCAATTTCTGCGATCCTGATCATTGCATCTTGTGGGTCCGTATCAACATTTTTAGTCTTCGATTCGCCAATACAGGAAATAATCGGGAGGCAAAGAAACATAAGGATCAAGGATGATTTCAGAACTTTCATTGATATTGTTTATTTAATCTAAGTTTTTCTCCTTTAACCAGATTGACAAGTGGTTTGCGATCTCCAGGTTGTTCAAGTCAGAAAACGGAAAATGAGTATTTCCCTCAATGCCGATTTCAGGGAGATGAACCACTGTAACATCGCCTCCGTAATTGTTAACCACATCACGCCATTTACGCGCCATTTCAAGGCGAACGCGCCAGCCGTCCGTCCCGGGATTGGGGTCGTACTCTTCAGGAATAAAGTCCCCGTAATAAATGATTATGGGAATTTTAGTCAGGTTTAAAAAATCTGCTTTGGTAACACCAATAGCCTGCAAATCACCTGCTGAGCTTTCCAAGGGCCCCGGCACTTCTCCTTCAGGAAACGGGAAGCCGGAACCAGGTTCGTAGGACGCAATAGCCTTCACTTTGTCATTTTTTATGGCGGTTGCCCAGCCAAAGCCACCTGAATGGGAATGGGTGATCAGGATGCCTTCCCCAATCTTGTCAAAAAGCCGGGATACAGCATCTGTAATCACTTCGGTGTCAAATCCCCCGATATTGGGTGTTATCTGCCTGAAATACTGATTGAGTGTTTCCTTATCTTGGGCAAATTGAACTCCGGGGAAATAGTCCGGCCAGATCCCTATACGAAATGTATTGAACCAAAACTGCTCATCGGGGGTTGGAGTGATCGTGGCTTCAACAGTACTTCGCCCGGCTCTTCCCCGTCTTGGCTGGTCTATGATATAGGTACTGAAATCTCGTCTTAAAAAGATGTTTTGGTATCCTTCCCGCCCGTCTGGGGTAGTTTCCCAGGTCTTGGCGGATTGTCCGAAACCATGCCACATCACAAGGGGATATTTTCTTGGATCAACCGGAATTTGGTAAAATACATAGGCGTGGTCACCGTGATAAGTCTGGCCTTCAGGCGTGCGTTTAATGGCATCAAAAGTCCCTGGATTTTCGATAACACTACCGCCAACTGCAAAACTTCCCTGATCCTGAATTATCATTGGTTTGTTCTGGGAAGATAGGATTACAGGTATTATAAGCAGAGCGATAAGCAAACTCCATTTCAATAAGCTTACGTCTTTAGGATTGCTTTTCATTTTCATGACAACTAGAAAATATTGGATTTGATTCATTTGGAAGAACTTATATGTTTAACCAGTACGTTAATTTAAGGTTTATAGACCGGAATCTCGGTGCAAATGTCTCTGTAAAATAATTATCGTTATAGACAAGAAACAGATCAGAAAGGGGTGCGAATCGCCATTGTAACCTCGAATTGATCCCAAGGTTTTCCTGTCGGTTACTGTACTGCACCAGGGTATTCCAGAACAGGCTCTTACTGAAGGTGATATCCGATCTGAAGGTGGCAAAAAAGATGTTTGCATCCGCATAGGGATCGGGAAGTCGTATCCCGTTATAGTCTAGTCTTAGACTGAATTGGGCCTTAGGTTGCACTCTGAATCCAAATTGTGCTCCAAGGGCGGTAATATTGCCATTAAAAAACTGGCCTATTGTAGCATTAGCACCATAGGTAAAAACACTAGTGTTATTAGAAGCAAATTCTATGCTGGCCTGGTTAAAGGTGTATCCCTGATCGCCCGGTAGAGGTGTCGCTCCTGCGGTTCGGGAAGGATCGAATGGTGCGGTAAGAAAAATATAGTTGTTGGTAAAGGAAAATTCTGCCGTAGCCTGATCCCGAAAGGCAAACTCCCAGCTCCCCGTATAACGATGGTCTGTCTTTTTATAATCAAGCGAGGGCCGCCAGTAGACTATAGTTAGTAAACGGGGTGCATGCGTATTGATGATCCCATTTTCGGGATAAAAGATATGCTGTATTCCATTACCCCATTTCAATACATCGGTTCGTGGAACAAAGCCAAGGTCTGCTGTAAAATCCTGGTCAATATAAACCAGGTCCTCAGTAATTCGCCATTTACGGGGATTATAAGTAACAGTGGCCTGGGAAGAAAAATTTCCTGTGTTGTCTCCTGGCTGAAAAGACTTGTGGAGGTAGAATTTTCCATTCCAGTTGTTGTCTTCTGAAGCTAGATTATAATCCGCCCCTATGACCCGATTGAAATTATCATCAGGGGTAATATATCCCTCATCGCCCATCACCTGTCTGTTGACCCAAAACACGCCAATGTTAGATCTGGCACCAACTTTCCGCTGAAGGGCCAGCATCATATTATTATTGGAAGCAATTTCATTGGCTTCGTCCTTGGCAGTCTGTATGTTAAGCACTCCCAAACGCCAGTCTTTATTAAGTTTCCCACTGAGACGGACACCGCCAATAATATCATTTTGAATGAGGTTCCCTTCGGCATTCCGTGCAAGACCAATCCTCCGGGAAAAGAAAGGTTTGGCTTCATTAAAGGTATTTCCGAAATTTTCAAAAAGATCGCTGTTATCTATAAAGAACTGACGCTTTTCAGGTAATCTCACCTCAAAACGGGTCAGGTTTGTAAAAATATCATCCACTTCCACATTGGAAAAGTCGGGATTCAGTGTGAGGTCGAGATTCATACCGTTGCCAATTGAAATTTTAGCATCGCCCCCGGTTTTAAATTGTGTGTCAGACTCATCTGCACCATAGTTTTTGTCCGCAAGGATATTGATATATGGAATCAAAGCAATGGGCATTCGCGATTCACCCAGAGGTTTTTCAAAAATGAGTTCCCCCATATCAGCCAGACTGGATAGCAGTTGTTGCTGAGGAACTTTTACCCAGCTATCCTGCTGGTTCGACTGGTTATTCCAACGATAAGGACGGAAACGCCATGTTGAGGTCCCTTCCGGAAATTTTAAGGAAGTAAACGGGATGGCGACTTCTATTACAAAATGATCATCAAATCGACTCGCCTCAGCCTGCCATTTGATATCCCAGGTATTGTTAAAAGAAGCCCCGCCCTCTGAGACCAAGCCTTCACGCAGTACACCATAGGGGGTAACTCCAAAGAAATAGGCTGTAGTGCCGTCGCTGAAGGTATCGAATAGGAGAGAGATATTATCATTCGTAAGGGCACCAAAATCTCTTTTTAAGGTGGAGACTACATAATCCCCTGGAGCTTTTTCAGCGTAAATACCCACATACAGATGAGTCTCAGAATATAATACTCTTACTTCGGTTGTGTATTGTGCCTCAACCTGGTCTGAAGGAAAGAATTGCTGAAAATTACTGGCAACTTCGGCAGTTTGCCATATTGTTTCATCCATCAACCCATCCAATACAATGTTATCAGTGATGAGTCTGGCAGTAATTTGCTTACTAGTACTTTGCCCAAAGGACAAACCACATACAACAAACAGCAATCCTGAAAAGATCATTCTGAATCTGGAATATTTCCACCAATAGTTTATCCTATTCTCTGTCATGCAACAAAATTAAAGCCTGTCTATGATCTATTAATTACCCGGATTACGGATTTATCTACCATTATTACAGAATTCTCTAAGGATGTTTGATTCGCTGGTTATCAATGTCTTATCTTTAACAAAATATTAATAACGGGATAATGAAGGTGTATGAAATTAAAGCAGTAGGAGACTACCTCAAATTGCGCAACCAGGAGGTTTTACACCCATTAGTTGGGGTGGTTGATTTTCAGGATGTAGATGAAGACGGAAAGACCATTAAAGACTTTAATGCTCTGCGATTTAACTGCTATGCCATTTTTCTAAAGGACGCTACCGGGTGCAAGTTGAAATACGGCGGAAAGCCCTATGATTATGATGAGGGTACTCTGGTTTTTGTTGGACCCGATCAATTGGTTGAGCTTTCATATGATGATCCAAATTATCGTCCGAAAGGCTATGCCTTGTTGTTCCATCCCGATTTATTTTTGGGCACCGAACTGGGTCGTAAAATTCATCATTATAACTATTTCTCGTATTCACTTTTTGAAGCACTACATCTTTCGGCCAAAGAACGAAAGGTGATCGTAAGCTTGTTGGATAAAATTCAGTTTGAACTGGACCAGACTATCGACAAGCACACCAAAAAACTCATTACTGCTAACATCGAACTTCTGTTGGACTACTGTGTGCGATTTTACGATCGACAATTCCTTACCCGGGAAAAAGAGAACAATAGTTTCCTTGAGAATTTCGATGTGCTCTTAAAGGAATACTTTACTTCTGACAGACCTCAAAAATACGGAACACCCTCAGTGGCGTATTTTGCAGATCAATTACATTTATCTTCTAACTATTTCGGAGACCTCATTAAAAAGGAGACAGGCCATTCTGCCCAGGAATACATACAGAATAAATTAATCGAAGAAGCAAAGGAGAGGGTATTCGACCCCACTAAAACAGTCAGTGAAATTGCCCATGAACTGGGGTTTAAATATCCGCAGCATTTCACCCGTCTCTTTAAACAGCGCGTAGGTCACTCCCCAAGTGAATTCAGATCTATGAACTGACTCATTTTGCCGGATAACTAATTCAATTTCTCTTTAAAAAATTCAATAGTCCTCCCCCAGGCCAGTTCCGCAGCCTCTTCATCGTAACGTGGCGTACTCGTATTGTGAAAGCCGTGGTTGACATCCGGGTAGGTGTAGGCCACATACTCCTTTCCGTGTTTCTTTAAGGCTTCTTCATAGGCCGGCCAACCCGCATTGACGCGTTCGTCGAGTCCTGCAAATTGAAGCATCAGAGGTGCTTTGATCTTGTCGATATCTTCCTTGGGCTGTCCGCCGTAAAAAGGTACGGAAGCAGCCAGGTCAGGTACTTTTACCGCCATCATATTAGAGATCCAACCCCCAAAACAAAAACCAACCACCCCGATCTTACCGTTGCAGTCTTTGTGTTCCTTTAAATAGTTAAATGCGGCAATAAAGTCCTCCAGCATTTCATTCCGATCGCGTTTTCGCTGCATGGTCCTTCCTTCGTCATCATTTCCCGGATAACCGCCCAGGGGCGAGAGTGCATCGGGCGCCAGGGTAATAAAACCGGCAAGTGCTGCCCTTCGCGCAGTGTCCTCTACATAAGGATTTAGACCCCTGTTTTCATGAACCACCACGATTCCGCCCAAAGCAGATTTGGCTTCTTTGGGTTTTGAAAGCAGGCCCTTGATCTTACCGCCTCCCTTCGGAGAGTCATAGGTAATAAATCCTGAATCCAGGCCGGGATCATCCTGTTTTACTAGGAGGGTGTCCTTGTAATTCGGCATAAGGAAACTCATCAGTGAAGCAACGGTTATCCCGCCAACGGCATAGACTGATAGCTTCTCAATAAATTCCCTGCGTTGCAACTTGTTGTGGGCATAAGCATCGTAAAGCTCAAACACCTCCTGTTTAATTTCACCTTTCTTTAATTTTTTCATGAGTACTTTAATTTAGAGTAAAAGCCAAAAGCTCTTTTTGCAACTAAAAAGATACCAAAAAAATAGGTTAGGACATGTTGTATATACAATTATTCCTGGGGTGATCTATCATTCAGTAAGGTTGTCTTAAACAATTAATTATTATCTTGAAGTGTTACTAGCCAACCACAAGAATGAATTTAAAAGAATTTGTAAAAGAATGCCATCAGAAAGAGGTATTTAAAAATCTTTCCATTTACGTCGTTTCCAGCTGGGTATTGATACAGGTCTTTTCGGAAATGTGGGAACCTTTTGGACTGCCTAAGATCTCCATGACCTACCTCTTGCTGGTATTGATTGCAGGTTTTCCATTCTATACTTATCTCATCTGGCGGTATCGCCTAAAACCATCCGAGACCAAACTGAGTCGGCGTGAAGGGATGAAATTCGTAAAAAATAAAACAGGAGATAAAGGGGTAGAATCTCAACTTAAGAAACGAAAGGTACATCTCCCGGGGATCCATTTCTACAGTCCCTTTCAAAAAATGTATTTCACCTTTCTCTTTGCCATCCTGCTTATTTCGGTATTTGCTGTAGCCCTGATTGTCCGAGCCAATTTTATCAACGAACCTGAACCGGGCGTATTTGCCTTCGCCAAAGATGATAGCAATGACAAGATCGCCGTGCTCTCCTTTGAAAATAACACAACCAATGAAGAACTTGATGTGGTGGGAAAAATGGCGGTCGACTGGATTATTCACGGAATTACACAAAATGACATGGGGCAGGTAATATCCCCAAAAGTGGTAGAGCAGTATGCAACGGTACTAAAGGCTTCCCTGGTACCGGATGAAGACAATGGAATACTGACCGAATACCTGAAGCCCGGTAAGATCATTTCGGGGAATTACTACCTGAACAACGGAAAACTTTTGATCCAATGCACCATTCTGGATGGGAATATGAATGAAACCCTGGAGACCATTGAACCGGTTTCCTGCGACTCAGACAGTCCGCTGGTCTGCATAGAAATGCTCAAACAAAGGCTGCTCAGTGCGCTGTTAGAGGAAGATGAATTATATACCGTATATGAAGAAACACCCCCTAATTACGAAGCCTACAAGTTGATGCAGGGAATGAATAAATTTGAGAGCCATACCCCCGAATACTTAAACCTCCTCAATGAGGCCATAGCCCTCGACAGTACGTATTTTGAGCCCAAACTGCACAGGATGGCCTATTATTATAACCTGGAAGATTTTGCCATGGCCGATTCCATGGCAAGGGAGCTTTCATCTGCAAATCTAAAAAGCAAAAGGCAACAAAATCTTGTAAAATTATGGACTGCTCTTATTAAAGGCGATAATAAGAGGGCATTTACCTACCTAAAGAAAGAGTATAATACCGAACCCGATGATCTCAACAACAACAGTAGTACCATGGTGTTGGCGCTTCAGTTTGTAAACAGGCCGGAGGCAATTGATTCCATCTATAACAAACAGCCGATCATGGCTAATATAGACAGTTTAAGCTGCCAGACCTGTGAATACCGTCACTTTAGCAAAGGCATGGCCGATATCGCCCTCGGCAAACCTGAAAAGGCCATAGAGATGTTTAAGGACTATGGAAGAGTAAAGGAGTTTTACTGGATAAAAGACGTCTTAATGTATGCCAATATGCGCATTAGCGATCATTCGGAAGTCGATAACATTATGAACACTATTAAGCTTACTGGCGATCTGGATACCTGGAGAGAAAAATGCCTGTTGGTAGCCAAACAATACCTTCTGCAGGAAGACCGTTCACGAGCCGATTTGTATTTAAATAAGCTGCTCGGATCACTTGAAGATCAGTCGGCTGAGTTGACTATTGAGGAAAAGGAATTAAAGGCGTTCACCTATTTTTATTTGGATGAATTCAAAGAAGCAAGTGAGATCTTTCAAAGTTTACAGGAGATAGACCCTGAAGATGTGGACTACATCTCTTTTCAAGCGATGTGCTTGTTTGAGGAAGGGGAGTTGGAAAAAGCGGAAAAGCTGATGGGGGATATCGACCGACTAAGGGCTGACTATCAGTATGGTAAAATCGACTATGCGAAAGCCAGATATTATGCAGTTAAAGGGGATACCGATCTACTAATTCAAAACCTGATCCGTGCGGTAGCAGCAGGGAAACGGTATAATCCAGGGACATTCCATGACGATGTCCTGATGAAGCCTTATACAGAATTAGAGAGTTTTAAGAATGTTCTCAATTTCTGGCATTGAGTCAAAGTCTATGAGGTAATTTGGTGTAGCTTTTTCAGAATGTAATTTCACAGATATTTATTAAAAAACCGGACACAAAAGTGCCCGGTTCTGATTTCTTGAAAATTTAACAGCAAACTGCCTATGCGATTCTGCCCAAATTAATTAGGAGATAATTCTCGCAGATTTACTTGGTCTTTGGAACATGACCTCCTTTAGAGGTTGCTTTCGTCTTTGGAACGTGGCCTTCCTTTGAAGTTACTTTTGTTTTTGGAACATGTCCTCCTTTGGACGATGCTTGTGGTTTTGTGGTCCCCATGGTTATAATTTTTAGAGTTAATTTATCACTATATTAGTGAAAAATTAGCTCGATTCCTAAGGTATTTTGTTAAGACTTCTATATAAATCCCATACCGATTCTATTAAATGAATTTTAAAGCCTTTGTTAAAGAATGTCATGAAAAGGAGGTTTTTAAGAACCTTTCCATTTATATTGTTTCCAGCTGGGTCCTGATACAGGTGTTTTCGGTAATCTATGAACCCTTTGGGTTGCCTAAAATAAGCATGACCTATCTTTTACTTGTTTTGCTTATCGGATTTCCCTTTTATGTTTATCTGATATGGAGGTATCGATTAAAGCCTCTCGAGTCCAGATTCAGCCGAAGAAAGGGTTTAAAAGTAACATCCAAGTCGGCAAACTCAGCAGAGGAAATCAAGGGTCTGAAAAAAAGGAAGGTACATTTGCCCGGGGTACATTTCTACAGCCCTTTTCAAAAATTGTATTTCACTTCCTTGTTTGTTATAACCCTCGTATCTCTCTTCTCTGCCGCCCTGATCGTAAAAGCAAACTTTATCAATCAGGAGAACATGAGTGCCTTTACTTTTCCCGAGGAACCAGACAACGACCGAATTGCCGTTCTGCCCTTTGAAAATAATACGACCGACCCCAATATGGATGTTGTAGGTAAAATGGCAGTAGACTGGATTATGCATGGGATTACCCAGAATAAAGTAGGGCAGGTGATCTCACCGCAGGTGGTGGAAGATTACACCAAAGTACTCAAGGCCACCCTTGTGCCGACAGGAGAAAATGGTGTACTTAAGGAGTATTTGAAGCCCTCAAAAGTCGTCACAGGCACTTACTATCTTAAAGACGGCCGATTGTTACTGCAGTGCTCGGTTCTGGATGGCAATATGAACAGGACACTGGTATCATTTGAAATAACAGAGTGTGATGCTGATAGTCCGCTTGATTGCATTGAAGCAATAAAACAACGGGTGCTGGGCTATCTGGATTCAAAAGGTATGGCTCAGTTGGCCCTGGAAGAAACTCCTCCTAATTACACTGCATACAAGTTATGGCTGGAAAGTGATGCCCTGCTCGAATTGCAATCTGATGAACAATTAAAATACATCAATGAGGCAATTGCTGCCGACAGTAGTTTTTTTAAACCCAAGATAGACAGAGTTGCTTACTACTATAACCGGGATCAGTTTGCGGTGGCTGATTCACTGTTACAGGTGTTGGCTGCTGAAACTGGCACCAAGAAGGAACAACTCAATATGATACAACATTACGAGGCCTGTTTTAAGGGGGATAACCGTACTGCATACAGAACCTATCAGGAAGAATACAACGTGGCACCGATAGAGATTGAACTCAATTTGAGTACTATGGTCCTTGCCCTTCAATTTGTAAACAGACCCCAGGATGTGGATAGCATTTATGCAGCGATTCCTAAAAACGACTTTGATCTTGACAATTGCATCTCCTGTGAATACCGGTATTTTGTCAAAGGCATGGCCAACCTGGAACTGGGAAAGGTAGACGAGACCATAGAATTGTTAGAACCTTATGCCCGAACCGCAGGACAAGAGTGGATCAAGGAAGTACTAATGAAAGCCTATGTGCTGGACGAAGATCACGCAGCCGTTTATGAATTGTTGCAACACATCCGTCTGCTAGGGAGGATAGACTACTGGCAGCTGATGATGTTAAAAACCGGACTTGAATACCTGAAAACCGGGGACGAAACCAATGCGAACCGCTATTTTGATGATGTTCTGGCATATCAGGAGAAAAGGGGGAATTTATTAACCCCGGCAGAAAAAGAACTCAGTGCGGAAATCACATTTTATAAAAAGGACTTTCCTGAGGCCGAGAAAAGAATTGAAGAGGTTTTAACAGAGAGTACAAATGAAATACCGATGCTTTCTTTTTTAGCGATGTCTTCTCATAAGAATGGGAAGGATGAAAAAGCAAAACAAACTCTGGAAAGAATTGAAAATCTGAGAGCCAAATATCAATTTGGGGAAGTAGACTATGCCCTGGCCAGATATTATGTATTTACAGGGCAGGATGCGTCTGCCCTGGATCATCTTACCAAAGCCGTGGCTGCCGGAAAACGATTTACAAGTACTACCTTCCAGAATGATGTCCTCTTTCAATCATTAAGATCATCAGAACGATTTAAAAAGATACTCACCTTCTGGTACTAATCAGAAAATAATTCTAACAGCAGTCAACCAGAAAAAAACCAACTCAATGTTCAACTCGGAAAATAATTTTGCCCTCATCATCGGGGTGGGAGGGGATAAAATAGAATATACAGTCAACGATGCACGGATGCTTCAGGAAAGCCTGATAGATGATAAACTTATTGGCTATCCAAAAGACAATGTGATCGTCAGGACGGAGAAAGAAGCCAGCAGGGACGGAATTCTTAAAGCCTTTGACGAGTTAAGGGAAAAAACCAATGAGGATTCTACAATTCTGTTGTACTATTCAGGGCACGGCGGTAAATACAGCGACCAGCATAAATTTTTTCTGCAACCCTCAGACATGACCGCTGATAATATTGAAGAGACCATGATCACGGCTGAAGAACTCCGGGAAAAGATCAATGCACTTCCATCAAATAAACTGGTGCTTTTTCTCGACTGCTGCCACGCTGAAGGAATGGTGCAAAGTGGGATCAAAGGCCTGTACGGGATGGCCCAAAAACTCAATGACGAACAGGGAATCTGGATTATGGCTTCCTGCCAGGACAATCAAAAATCTTATGGTTACGGAGACCATAGCTTCTTTACACAGGCATTGCTCGACGTACTGGCCGGACAGCATGTTAGGCCGTTCACAGACCCTGAAGTTAGTATGATGGATGTGGTGGAATACATCTTTAATGAAGTTCCTAAAATGGCTAGTAATTGTGAGGACGAGGAAGGTAATGCTATAGTACAGACTCCGTATTTTAAAACGCAGATGTCTGAAAATCTAATCCTGAGTCACTTTCCTCAGAATGCGCATGATCACGAAGCCATCATAGCCGAATTAGAGCCCAATCTGGAAGCCCTTGATGAGGAGAGTTTTATAAGGTTGATTAAATCTATGGAGGCCGTCGGCAGGGTGGAAGACGCAATAGTTGCTCTGAATAAAAACAAAAGGACTAAGTCTGATCCCGACCTGATGGAAACCCTGGGCGATTTGTATCGCAACTACTACATAAAACACAGGTTGCAGAAGGAAGGACAGGAGGCCCTGGAGATCTATAAGAAGGCTTATGAACTGGCAGTTAAAACTGATGATGAAGAACAGGTTTTTACCAATGCGGTAAAAGTAGCCTTTATGATGGCTAAGCTCGATCTCAGTAAAAAAGATATGCGGGAATACGCCGCGGTTGCCTTAAGCGCTGCCGACCAATATCCCTACGATAGTGTACCGAAATTTGTAACGATGGCCGAGGCGAGTATTTTTCTGGGCGATCTGGATGCTTCTAAAAAGCACTACACAGTTGTGGATGAAAAGGCTGGGATCAGATACAAAATGAAGTGCTATGAAAGGGCTGTTCTTATTTACGACACACTCTATGACACCAAAAACGAGAAAGACCCTTATATCGAATTTTTAAAGGATACGCTGCTGAGTTAATGAGAATATTAATTTGTATTCAATAATTTTAACAGTTCAAGAAAAAATAGTAATTTTCTGAACCAACAAAACCAAACCAATGTCTTCTGAGTCGGCTTTTATCATGTATTCTTCCAAAGATTCGCAGCAGGCCCATCAATTTGCTGAAAGGCTGAGCGATGCAGGAGCATCTGTTTGGATTGATACGATTAATCTTCGCGATATCACTGAGGAGCTAGATGAAGAAGAAGTAATGGAGTCTGCACTTCTCGACTCCAAAGCCGTACTTATTCTCACCTCTCAAAATGCCCTGAATGACCAGTTTGTGAGAAATGACAAGCGCTTTGCCCGGGTGAATGACAAAAAGATGATTCTGATTATGCTCGAGGCATGCGATCTGAGTAAAAAAATGAGATGGAATAATCTCAAAACGATAAATTTCCACCAAAACGAGGAAGCGGGGATTGATGAGATTCTCGAATTACTTCAGGTGACGCGGAAATCTGGCTCCGCAGCTGCACCTTTATCCTCTGATGAGGAAGTTGAAACTCCGCGGAGCGGGCAAAAGAAAGTAAAGTCGGTTACTTCCAAGAGTAGTGTCAAGATTCCTGAAGAAGAATTAGCGTTGCTCAATGAACTGAAAGACGATATAGAATACTACAAGTTTAAGATGAAGGAGCAGATCTCAAAATCCAAGATGTATGCCTATCTGGGTATTGGGGGAGCGGTGATTATTGCCGTAGCAGCGATTTTCTTTATCCCGGAACTTGTTACTAAGGTTTCAGAAGTTCAGGATAAAATTCAATGGGCAGGAGGATTATTTGGGGGTACTTTACCTACAACCTTTAGCTTTTCATCTTTAAACAGTACCAAGGACAAAAAAAAGCGCCTGGAAGGTGTTCAGTTATTCGAAAAGAAAATATCGAGATTCGAACACGGAGTACTTCCGGTGACTAAAGCCGATCTGTTGGCCCTGGAAGATGATTTTGGCATCTACATCAATACGTAATAATCCCAAATCAATATGAGTAAATTAAAAGACAGAATTGAGGAGATTAATAAAACGGTCCAGAAAAGCCGTAGAATTAATAACTTCCTCTGGATAGTTGTGATCATCTTTGTTGGCACTTCCATTTATTTTGCAATAGATTCTGAAATATCCAAAGAACAGGCTATTGATAATAAAGAAGAGGCATTGGCAGCGAGAGACTCCTTAAAGCTGTTGGAAGAAGATCTGCAGGGAGAGAAAAACAAGCTTGAAGAGTTTAAAAAGAAATACGATTCACTTGTTAAAGAGAAGCTGGAAACAAACGATGATTTATGGCAATATACTGTTGAAGCTAATACCTTTGAAGCTTATATGGACTATATCAATATCAAGGGTGAACAAGGTATTTCTGAACACGAAGACGAATTGAATTCCAAATTAAATTCTTTCTTTAATAGAACGGGTTATGTTCAATTTCAGGAATCGAATTCTAATATTCTCTTTGAACCTATCTCTTTTGGCAATAGGGAAGACTTTTATACCCCTAAATCAGCTCGCAGTGTACGAAA
Organism: Muriicola sp. E247; assembly: GCF_041358175.1. Classification (NCBI taxonomy): domain Bacteria; kingdom Pseudomonadati; phylum Bacteroidota; class Flavobacteriia; order Flavobacteriales; family Flavobacteriaceae; genus Muriicola; species Muriicola sp. E247. The sequence continues at coordinate 158,649 of NZ_JBGKBE010000007.1, read as the reverse complement.
AGGAGTAATTGGTGTTGATCAGTCCTATGGGCGCAACGGTGATGTAATCCTTGAAGGCCAGATAGTGCAGGTAGTCGAAACTATTCCAAGCGGGAATTCAAAATGGGTAAAAATCAGATACAGTAATTAAAACACAAACTTATTTCTGAATATTATAACATTTAACAGTCGATTGCCTTCGGATGGAATATATTTCATTGTAACTTCCACTTTTTTAATTTTTACTTATTTAAAAGTTAACACTTTTTCGGTTTTCTATGGACCTTGACCTTCTTGTACAACGTTTTCAAAAAAAAGACATCAAAGCGTACGAGCAATTGTACGCTATGTATGCTGAAAACATAACAGGGGTGATCCATACCATTGTAAGGGATGAACAGCTGGCACAGGAGATTTGCCAGGATGTCTTTCTGAAAATCTGGGACAAGGCAGATAGCTACAATAGTTCCAAAGGCCGTTTCTTTACCTGGATTCTCAATATCGCCAGGAATGCCGCCATCGATAAACTGCGTTCAAAATCCTATAAAAAGAATAAACAAAACCTTTACACAGATAATTTCGTAGGTACTTTAGAAGATAGCATGGAAGATGACTCCAGGCCTGACACTTCAATTTTAAAAAAGTTGTTGAAAGGGTTAAAGGGAAAATGTGTTTCGGTCATTGAAATGCTTTATTTTAAAGGTTATACACAAAAAGAAGTTGCGCAGGAATTGTCAATTCCCCTGGGGACGGTAAAGACCAGGAACCGGGATTGTATTGGTAAACTGCGAAAAAATATGACATTGTTGCATGGACATTAAGGACTACATAGTATCAGGGGTACTCGAGCTCTACGTTGCCGGTAAGCTCTCCGAAACGGAGAACCTGGAGGTGGCTGCTATGGCCAAGGAGCATGTAGAGGTCAGAACCGAAATTGAAGCAATAGAAAAGGCGATACTTGAACTTACCCGGGCGACTGCACCAAACACTGTTCTTGATTTTGAGGAGATCAGAGATAAAATCGCTGTATCGGAGCCCAAAGTGATTCCAATCACAAAACCAGGAACTGCATGGTTTAACTATGTGGGATGGGCAGCTTCTGTACTGCTAGCCGTGGGCTTGTTATGGATGTACAATAACAATCTAGAGCTGAGAACTCAGATGGAGGCCGCATCTGAGGAAAAACTTCTGCTCGAAGAACAGATCGCCAACGCCAATAATTCTCTTGAACAAACAACAGACCTGCTCAATACCATCCGTGAAAAGGGAATTTCAGTTACTTCCCTGGCAGGGCAGCAAGTTTCACCTGATTCCTATGCAAAGGTCTATTGGAATAAGACGGAAGAGAAAGTTTATATCGATGCCATGGGTCTGCCGGAGCCGCCTCCGGGGATGGTCTATCAGGTCTGGTCGTTAAAACTCGACCCACTGACTCCTACCAGTGTGGGACTGCTAGAGGACTTTACTTCTGATGAGAACCGGATTTTTGCCCTTACTAACTCCAACGAATCAGAGGCCTTTGGTATTACCCTGGAACCTGCAGGAGGTAGTGAATCCCCTACATTGGAGCAACTATATACCTTAGGGGTAGTTTCCTCTTAAAAGGAATTACGGGAAATTAAAAAAGAGACCTGCATTCACAAATCCCTTATCATTCTGCAGTTATTCAGTCGAACTAAGATCTTGTCTTAGCTTTTCCAGGAATCTTTTATTTGCTTCGACACCTTTTTCTGTCAAATATGGATATATAAGACTGAAATTTGATTCCATTCCTTTGAGGACCAAATCCTCTTCGTAGCCTTTTATACGTGCATATGAGATCCAGAAATGGGTATTCCTCCATTGATGTGCAGCCAGTTCATCGTAAAGACTCGGAAATTCTTCTGGTTCAGGCTTCATATATCCCATACCTATAGCGAGGTAATTAACGCCTTTGATCATTTTAAAGGCTTCTTCGATCTGCTCTTTGATCAGTTTGTTGACCTCAGGATACGTTTTTAATATATTGGGAGTGTCGAGGAAGAAAAAGCAAAATTGCTGCTGGAAGACGAAGAAGCTTTTGGTGATCACTAGGCCTTCACCTTCCATGATAAAGGTTTTGTTGCCGTAAACATCTTCAACAAGGACTTCTGTCATATAATCGAAGATCGCTTTAACCAGGTCTTTTTTGGTGGCGTAATGATAATTGAAATTACTAAGGCTTATCCCACTTTTTTTGGCAATATCCTGATTCCTGACATTGTGGATTCCGGATTCATTGAAGAGTTCTACCGCGGCAAGGATGATCTTTTTTTTCGTTTTACTTATGGGCATAAGATCTCTGTTTCAAGCTCAATTATAACTTATATATACTATATCGCTTTATTTGGAAAATTAGTGTATGATATACTAACATTATTTTCACATAGTCTCTTAATAAATACGATGGAAGTGGGCGGGAGTATAAATAATGAGATCAATACCTTTTATACTATACAATACATTAGTATATTTGCCCCGCAAAAAAGAGAGGTCGCGTAGCTCAGCTGGATAGAGCATCTGCCTTCTAAGCAGACGGTCACAGGTTCGAATCCTGTCGCGATCACTTAAAGCACAAACCCTGCAACCTGGTTGCAGGGTTATTTATTTCATGAAGCCTTTCAAATATGTTTGAAAAAGGCGAAATGAAATAAATAACCATAAAGCGCATCGCGCTTTGCCGGTTTGTATTTTCACATGGGAATGTCAAGGATCACTGTAAGTAATCCTGTCTCTATCCCAAGGAATAAAAATAAAAGCAAGAGTTATAACCCTTGGATTTTCTACCTGCCTGCCGGCAGGCAGGTTTGCAAAGGGGAGTACAAAGGATCACTGTAAGTAATCCTGTCTCTATCCCAAGGAATAAAAATAAAAGTAAGGGGTGGTAACCCTTTGGTTTTCTACCTACCTGCCGGCAGGCAGGTTTTCACATGGCAAAGCAAGGGATCACTGTTAGTAATTCACATCATTTTTCTTTTTTTTGAATTTCAACAAGGGGTACTGTCAGGATCACTGTAAGTATTTCTCTTTATTTTCAAATCGGAACTTTGCAGGATCAACGCAGGACAACGTCCCCTTCATCTATATTGAGCATTTTATCCCAGGCGGGATCCCAATCCCACTCCGCCTTTAAGTATGCGATGACCTCAGCCCGCATTTGGTGCATTTCTTTTTCAATATCGTTGTTGAGTTCCAGGAACTCCGGATTATCCTCAAAGGCGGCATACTTCGAACATTTTAAATTTCTGTAAAAGGCCAATCTGTTCTTCTCCTCAAAAAAGGTTTTCCTGGACAGACTAACAAACCCATCAATATCATTTTGCAGATAGAAACAATCTAATGGATCAAATTTCTTGCCTATGGAATTTCTGTCGTAATACTGCTCATAATAGGAGCAAAGGAAATCGGCAAAGATATCAGCCTTTCGGTGTTCTTCTTGCTTTCGCAATGCTTCCACATAGGTACTGATAGGTTCTATATCTGAGTTCCTGATATATTCAGGGCCGTAATTTCCTGTCTCAATACTGTCATAAAGACTTGTAAATTGTTGTAGGAGTATACGTTCTGAATTCTGGGCATCTCCCTTTAGAAGATGGATCTTCGCTATTCTGGCTATGGCCAGATCTTCCTGCAGACCCTTGTTCACTTGCCAGATGATGGTCAGGTCTAACGCATCTTCATACCTGCCTTCTGCGATACAAAGAGCAAACGCAGGTTCGTAGGTATAATATGTATTTTCCGGATATCGTATTTGGATCAGCTGACTGTATTTTTTAGCCATAGGTAACAGGTCCAGGTCAAGTGAGATCATGCTGTTCCAGTACATAAAGCCATACAAGAAGGGAGAAACCTTTAGTGCTTTATGAAAATTCTTAAAGGCCTGCACATGTCCGTCTATGGAACTCTCAGCCAGAAACAATGACTTGAAATATAAGCCTCCTGGTCGATCACTGTTAATGATGACCTCCTCTATCATATCCATGGCTCTTTCTCGCTCATTCTTTTTCCAGAACAGGTCCCTGGCCAGTACAGTTTTATAGAAGTAATTTTGTGGTTCCAATGAAGACGATTCCAATAAATGAGCATGAGAGGTTTCGTACTGGCCCAGGCTTCGATACACCTGGTACAAACGATAATGGGCCCTGTCATTTTCCGGATCCTCTTCCAATACGCTTTGGAAGGCTCCGATGATCAATGAGGAATCCCGGGGGAAAACCCGGTTCTTCCAGGCCAGATCTGCTTTTGCCAATAGTACTTCCGCACTTTCCGGGTCTAGTTCCAGGGCCCTCTGGGTATATTTTTTCATCATCTTGTCTCGCTCCTGTTTTTTCAGGCTGCCGTAATAGTGCCACTGTCCATACAGGAAAGACAACTCTGCATGGGCTTCGGCAAAGGACGGATCGAGGGCAACAGCCTCCTCCAGCAGGCCAATAGCCTTGGGCAATATACTATCTATTCTTTGTTCTCCTAACTCCCGGGCTTCAACATATAATTTGTAGGCTTTCAGGCTTGTTCTGCGGTTGACTGATAAATCGACGGTGATCTCTTTGTCGGACTTTGAGCCACCAAGTGCGCCCATTGACCAGAAGACAAGGATTAGGACTGCTATGGCTCCCAGAACAAGAGGAATGGTCCTGTTTTTTGTTTTTGGAATTTTCTCGGATTTTGAAACATTTCCATTCTGTTTGGAAACACTTGGGGAAAACCCATAATAATCCTTGAAAGCGGTGGAGAAATAAGTTGGGCTACTAAATCCGACCATAAAAGCGATCTCCCCAATGGAATAGGATTCGGTTTTAATAAGTTCCAGGGCCCTTTCCAGTCTGATTTCACGAATAAACTGGCTGGCCGACTTATTCTCAAACTTCTTGATCCTCTTGTAGAGCTCAGAACGGCTTACCCCTAATTCCTTAGCGAGCATCTCCACCCCGAACTGAGAATTGAGAAGGTTGTCTAAGACGATCTCCCTGGCCCTGTAAATAAAGTCTGAAGCATTCACGAGGTAGAAGTAAATTAGGTACCTATTAAAGTTAAGGGATTCGGCTGATTAATAAAAATGTAACTCATTGAAAGTGAATGACATCATAATTTAAAACCTTAAAAAAAATTTTAAAGCATCCGCCACATGGTTAAAATGCTCTTTTTCTGTTTTTAGGGAACTTTAATTCACAACCTTAAAAACACTCGCATTATGAAAACTAAAGCACTGATTTCACTGTTTACAATTTTCTTCTTTTTTTCCTGTTCAACAGAAGAAGAATCCGACCTTCAATTAAATGACATGCAAACTCTGCAAACTAAGCACCCCCTGGCAGGCATGCTTGCTACCGAAAGTGGCAGGCAGTCCCTGGCGGCCTTTGTCAATGCCCGAAACACAGCCAAAGGCAACGGTAATGGGGTGGTCTTTATCAAAAATGGGGCAGACTATGCTGCCTGTGGATGGGACGATAAGAACGCGGTCTGTGTCTATGAGATCGATGAGAATGGTTTTTACCGCTCGCCTATAGACGTGCATTTACTGCCTAATGGAGAAGCCCAGTTCATTGGGCATTCTAAAGATTTCGCCGTGGAAGTATACGCCCTCCCTGAATGGGATCTTATCTATTCTAACCTCTGTATGGATAAATTCAGAGGCAACCTTCACATCAACCTAAAAGGCACATACGAACTCATCACCGACGATCCCTTTGTGGATTTTGATTACTACACTTTTGTTGAGCCTTCTTCTGCTAATAATATGCAGATCACAACATGGGTGGATGATGCAGTGCGGAACCTGGATATCGATCTCCTGACCTGGGATTGTGTAGAACCCACTACAGAAAAGAAATTAAAGGTCACTAGTCTCTTTAAGCAAAATGGAGGGATGAATTTTAAGATCCGGGGACTTTAATGGTCTGGAGTAGTATTACTCAGAATTTATTCAGCAAACCAATACTTATTCGAGGAAAGTCCACCCTAGTGGACTTTCTTCTTTTCATTATCTATAACACAGCCTTCTGAATATTCTGGCCTTAAGGCCTTTCCCATCCAAAATGCTCCTTTACCATGGCCTTCACCTGATTATCTGTCATACTATCGGCTGTATCAACCGTCTTTACTTTAGCCGCTATTTCAGGATACTTTTCAGACAATTCTTTGGCAAATTTTTCCTTCACCTCTGCGGGTCCGAAAACTGATATCACATCCGCACTTTTTATTGCGTTGGCCAGATTTGTAAAATAATCCCGCATCTGATGCTTCTCCCGCTCCAGATACTTGCTGTCATGAACCACCTGTTGCGGGCCCCAGCGGGTCTTGGAACGCGATCCCCCGCGTACATTAAACGATTCCAGTTCTGATGCTATCGTTTTAAAGTGCTCTTTTTCTCCCTCCAAGGTGACGATATGTACCTTTTCCTTATCGATCCAGATACCAATTTTTTTCATGACCGTAATTTTTAATTCAAACTATAATACGCCTCCAGTTCAAGGCGATAATTCAAATTACAACTTATACATGGAGGTTAAAATGATAATTGTCAGGCTGCCATGACAATTGATCTATTCTTTTTATCGAGTCTATCCAACTATTGATTATTTTAATGCGATGGATAGATTGAAACTAATACGTCCTTCTAAGCTTTTTGTCCTATGAAGAAGTTTGCGCTTGCCCCGGATAAGTTTAAAGGTTCCCTCACAGGTATGGAATTTTGTGAAGCCTTTGAGACCGGATTGCGAAAGGTATATTCGGAAGTTGAAATAATCAGATTACCTCTGGCCGATGGAGGCGACGGCACCATCGAAGTGGTTCGATATTACCTCAATGCCGATACCTTTTTAGTAACCGTAAACGACCCCTTATTCAGATCAATACAGGCATCCTACCTCTATTCACCAGACTCTGCAACGGCATATATCGAAATGGCCGAAGCTTCGGGTCTTAAGGTATTGCAGGACCATGAAAGGAACTGTATGAGAACCACAACCCTGGGGACAGGACAACTAATAGCAGATGCCATTAGCAAAGGAGCTAAGGAGATCATTCTGGGTATTGGGGGCAGTGCCACCAATGATGCCGGAATGGGGATGGCCACTGCCATGGGTTTTCAATTTTTAGACGAGTATGGAAAGACCCTTAGTCCGGTTGGAGCTAATCTCCTCCATGTTGCCAGCATTGATACCTCTGGGGTGATCCCTGAACTAAAGCATGTACTTTTTAAGGTAGCCTGCGATGTGACCAACCCATTCTACGGTCCCAGCGGGGCAGCTCATGTCTTTGCCAGGCAAAAGGGGGCATCTGATACAGATATAGTAGAATTGGATAAAGGATTGAGAAGTTTTGCCAAGGTTCTTGAAAGTCATTTTAATATAGACGTACAGGGAATAACCGGGGCAGGAGCCGCCGGTGGAATGGGTGCTGCCGCCTGCGTTTTCCTCAATGCGGAACTCGTCTCGGGGATTGAGATGGTCAAAGACCTGGCAGATTTTGACAGCAAAGTAAAAGGGGCCGACTGGATTATTACCGGGGAGGGAAAACTGGATGATCAGACCTTGTCGGGCAAAGCCATACAGGGAGTCCTTGATTCAGCTAATAAATTTGGAATTCCGGTTGCTGCTTTTTGTGGGATCATTGATATCTCCGAAAGCACTGCTAAAAAATTAGGTCTGGCCTACTGGGTTTCCGTATCCCGTGACATGCCCAATTTAGAAGAAGCACTTAAGCATAGTTATGCCAATGTGGTAAACGCCGCAGCCGATTTTGCCGAAAAACAGCTCAAATAATACATCCATATTTAGGGCAGATTCCCGTATCTTTAGTTTCAATTTTTCATGAAATTACCTGGTGTTCCGAAATCTCTTTTTTATTTTTTTCTTCGCACTCTTTAGCAGTATTCTGCAGGCTCAGGTGGAGGCTAGACCCTCGCTGGCGGCCGGGAGATTTGAAAGAGAGATCAGGATTGACGGCCTGCTCGATGAGGAGGAATGGAAGAATGCACCTGTGCTTGATAGCTTTCTTACAACGGTCCCTGAGGAAAAAGGTACTCCCTCTGCCCGTACCCTGGTAAGGGTACTGGTCGATGAAAGAGCCGTGGTCATTGGAATCCAATGCTTTGATCCCGAACCCGATAAGATTGTACGTTTCTCCAAGCTTAGGGATACGGATATATCCGAAGAAGACCACGTAAAAGTCGTGATAGATCCTTTCCTTGACGGCCAATCTGGGTATATCCTGGCTGTGAATGCCAATGCAGCGCGTTACGATGCCCTGGTCTCCAACAGGGGCGAGTCTGAGAATGAGGACTGGGACGCTATCTGGGAAGCCCGAACAAGTATTAATGAAGAGGGATGGGTGGCAGAGATCCGTCTGCCCATCCAAAGCATCTATTTTGATAAAAGCCTCAATGAATGGGGGTTTAATGTGGAAAGGCGCATTCAAAGAAATCAGGAGACCATCCGATGGGCCAATGTACAGCGGGATCAATTCTTCGGGCAGACCAGCAGGGCCGGCTTACTCACCAACCTACCGGTTTTCAACTATGGAATAGGCGCTAATATCAGGCCCTCCCTTGTGGGGGCCATGAATAAGGTTGGGGAAGACGGGGCCGCAGTGGTAGATATGGCCACAAGCCTGGATGCCAGTCAGAGATTGGGTGCCAATGTGCTGGCTACGCTTACCGTAAATACCGACTTTGCAGAAACAGAGGTAGACACCCGTCAGACCAACCTCACTCGCTTTCCGCTCTTCTTTCCTGAAAAAAGGACATTCTTTCTCGAAGGCTCCGACATATTTGAATTTGGTTTTGGAACTGGAAACAGGACCGTTCTCCCCTTTTTCAGCAGGAGGATCGGGCTCTTTGGGAGTAGTCAGGTCCCCATTATGTTCGGGGGTAAAATAAACGGCAGAATAGGGAATACGGCCTTCGGGGGCCTGGGGATAAGAACAAACTCCTTTGAGGACGACGGCACCTCCTACGACGCTACCACCATGGGGGTAATGCGTGTTCGTCAGAATGTTTTTAAAGAAAGTACGGTGGGCATGATCACCTCTTTTGGGGATCCATCAGGGAGGGAGGGTAGTTTTATGTCGGGCCTCGATTTCACCTACCAGACCACCCGTTTTAATGGAAACAAAAACTTCATTGCCGGTGCCTGGGCACTCTATACAGACCGGGAGGATCTTAGTGACGATCGCTCCGCTTTCGGTTTTAAGGTAGACTACCCCAATGATAAATGGGACCTTTCCTTAACCTATGCGCGGATCGGTGAATTCTTTGACCCTTCCCTAGGCTTTGTTCCGCGAAAGGGCATTCACTCTCTGAGGATAGGCTCTATCTACGCCCCCAGGCCTGAATGGCCATTGGTGAGGCAGATGTTTTATCAATTCTTTCTCACTTATATCAAAGGCATAGGGGAAGAATGGCAGTCCTATAGTGTTTTTACAGCACCGATAAACTGGCAAATGGAAAGTGGGGATCGCATTGAAATGAATGTGAGGCCTGCAGGGGAAAATATTCTGGTGCCTTTTGAAATTGCAGATAATGTGATCATTCCTGAAGGCAAATATAATTTTATGAGGTACAGGATGGAGATCGAGTTTGCGCCAAAGAGACGCTTAAGCGGACAGGCTACCTGGTGGTTTGGAAGTTTTTATGACGGTACCCTGGATGAACTGGAGCTGGAATTAAACTGGAATCCCACTTCTTTACTCGGGTTCGAATTTAATGGCTTGAGGAATATAGGCAGGCTGCCCTTCGGGGATTTTGATCAAACCCTGATAGGCACACGGATTCGTTTTAATGTTACATCAGACCTGCAACTCAACAGTTATGTTCAGTACGACACAGACAGCAGGATATTGGGGATCAATGCGCGTATTCACTGGATATTTTCACCTTTAGGAGATGTATTCCTTGTCTTTAACCACAATACATTTAATGACATAACCGACCGGTGGACGCTTCAGAATGAACAGATCTTGCTAAAAGTGCGCTATAACTTTAGATTGTGAATGTGGAACGGGCTTATTTAACGATTAAACGATTAGTAAAAAATGGAATCTATAAAGATGTACAACAATCTGTCAATTAAGATGTTAATTGGCGTATTTCTGATGATATTTTCTTCCTGCAGTGCCCAGAAACAACTCATTGAGGGGGAAGAAGAGACCCTGATCAGGGAAAATCTGCAGTACTATCTCTACTTTCCCGAAACCTATGAGAAAAATGAAAGCGAACTATTTCCCTTATTGCTTTTTCTCCACGGGGGAGGGGAGTCCGGGGATAGTCTGGCGGTGTTAAAGAAGAACGGTCCGCCTAAAATGCTGGCCGAGGGGAAGCAGTTTCCCTTTATGGTGCTGGCCCCTCAGAATCCCCATAAAAAACAATGGTGGAATGTTCGTGCAGTGATGAAATTACTTGACACTGTGATGAGCCAATACCGGGTGGATCCAAAAAGGATCTACTTGTCGGGTCTAAGCAGGGGTGGGAGTGCAGCCTGGGAACTGGCGGTGCAGTACCCTGATCGCTTTGCTGCCCTGGCCGTCGTTTGCGGTATGGCTCCTGTACCCTATGCATCCTGGATCAATAAAGACCTGCCTATCTGGGTCTTTCATGGCACCGAGGACAGGTCCATCCCCTTTACGGAGTCCGAGGCTATGGTTGCCTCTTTAAAACAAATGGGATACGATGTCACTTTTACGGTCTATGAAGGTGTAGGCCATGACTCCTGGATACAAGCCTATCAGACAGAGGCATTATACGACTGGATGATGAAACAGAAGCTGGAATGAAGATGCGTAAATATTGTATTTTCGTCATTCAAACTGCACAATTACAATGAAGCTGCATTACCGTTATTCTTTTCTCCTGATTACAGTCCTTGGTCTTATCTTTTCAACTTGCAAGGAGAAGGCCGATAAAGGAGAAGAACACGCCTATACCAATGCCCTGGTGCATGAGACCAGCCCTTACCTGCTGCAGCATGCGCATAACCCGGTGGATTGGGTTGCCTGGGGCGAAGAGGCTCTGGAAAAGGCTAAGGAAGAAGAAAAACTAATCATTGTAAGCATAGGGTATTCCTCCTGCCATTGGTGCCACGTAATGGAGGAGGAATGTTTTGAAGATGAGGAGGTAGCTGCGCTGATGAATGAGAACTTTATCAATATAAAAGTAGACAGGGAAGAACGGCCCGATGTGGACGAGGTGTATATGACGGCGGTACAACTCATGACAGGTAACGGGGGATGGCCGCTGAATGTGATCCTTTTGCCAAATGGTAAACCGCTATATGGAGGAACCTATCACACCAAGGCCCAATGGATGGAAGTCCTGAGTGAAGTCAATGCCAAGTACAATAACGACAAGGCCGGGGCCGAAGACTACGCCAACCGGGTGGCCAAGGGAGTAGCTGAAGTCAATTTTATTCCAAAAGTAGCCTCAGAACAACCCCTTCCGGATGATTTTCTGGAAAAGCCAATGGAGTCCTGGAAACTGCAATGGGATATGGAGAAAGGCGGGAACCTTGGGCGGGAAAAATTCATTATTCCGGCCAACCTGAATTACCTTCTTAATTACGCCCGACTTGTAGATGATCTGGAAACTGATGTTTTTGTAAAAAATACCCTGGATAAGATCCTTCAGGGCGGAATCTATGACCATGTAGGTGGCGGATTTTTCAGATACAGCACAGACCCCTCATGGAAAGTCCCTCACTTTGAGAAAATGCTTTATGACCAGGCACAACTCCTAAGCCTGTATTCAAAAGCATATGCCTTGTATAAAGAGCCGGCCTATAAAAAGGCAGTATTGCAGACCATTTCTTTTCTCGAAAGGGAGATGAAGGGATCGGATGGGGGATTTTATGCGGCTATGGACGCCGATAGTGAAGGGATGGAAGGCGCCTATTATACCTGGAAGGAAGAAGAGTTAAAAAGCATATTGGGAGACGATTTTGGGTTGTTTGCTGAATATTATTCCATTAATCCTGCCGCAGCCTGGGAAGAGGATCGTTATGTTCTTTTTAAAGAAGAGCCCGATGTTGCATTTGCAAAGGCACACGATATTACCCTTGCCGATTTATCATCCAAGACAGATACCTGGCATAAGGAATTGCTGGAGGCCAGAAAAGAACGTATCGCTCCACGGAAAGATGATAAGATCATCACCTCCTGGAATGCCTTGTTGATCTCTGGTTTTATAGATGCCTATAAGGCTTTTGGAGATCCGGTGCTACTGGAAAAGGCAATTGTGATATTCCAATCTTTAAAGTCATCCGCATTTACAGATGGAAAAGTATTACACTCTTATAAAAAAGGGAGCACTCGTGAAGAGGGATTCCTGGAAGACTACGCTTTTCTGGCTCGGGCCAGTTTTTCCCTCTATGAGGTTACACTGGATACTACTTATCTCGATTTTACTGAAAAACTTATGGGGGAATTAGAATCCCGTTTTTCAGATGAGGATTCGGGAATGTTCCGCTATAATGAGGGGGATGAGCTCATCGCCAGCATCATCAAGATTGACGACGGGGTGATTCCATCTCCCAATGCCGTAGTAGCGGAGAATTACCTGTTACTGGGGCATCTCAAGTACGACAAGGCTTACCTGGAAAAAGCCGATCAGATGTTAATGACTGTAAGTGCGCGAGTGGGCCAGGCCATAAACAACTATTCATATTGGTCAGATCTTATCTTAACCAGGGTGAATCCATTTTATGAGATCGTGACAGTAGGGGAGGAAGCTGAATTGCTTAGTGCAGAATTCCACAAGCTGTTTTTACCGAGTGCCCTGGTTGTCGGTAGCCCGGTATCTAGCGATCTGGCCCTGTTTAAGGACAGGTATATGGAAGGGGAGACCTATATCTATGTCTGCACCAATAACACCTGTAAACTGCCTGTTAAAACCGTTATTGAAGGCTTGCAGCAATTGCGGGACTTTCAGGGGAATTGACCTTGACCAGTTGCAGGGAATCGCTATTCCTCGCAACCAGGACATATTCATCCCTGTCTATTTCTATTACCGCCATATCCTTTACATCTCCGGGGGTAAACCATCCACTTTCAATTCCAGTTTTTGCAGTAAACTGTCCGTTGCCATTTCCTTTTAGGAAAAGTCCGTTGCTGGCATCATTCCTGGGAGTCTCTACTTCTGAGCTGTACAGATTACCTGCGATGACGATATCCAGGTGGGAGTCACCATCGTAATCGTCTACCAGGATCTGGTTGATGCTGGAGAGTTGTGCCATATTAGGCAATTGGTGAGAAACGAATCCCTGGTCTGTATTTTCCAGATAAACACTGGCAAATGAGGTAACCTGGTAATGCAAAGCCTCTTCCAGGTATTGTTCGGTATAGACATCCTCCAGGGTAGCTGTTGAAAAGGAGGCGTAATCCTCAAATTTTTTCTTGATTCCCGGCATTTGCTGGGAGGAGCATTCGCGTCCGCGTAGCGGATATTTCTTCCCGCCATTGAAATAGCTCAGAACAATGTCAGAGGTTCCGCTTTTGTCAAAATCGTGGTAGTAAATGTCAAAAGTCTCCTGTTCGTTGGCCTTGTATTTATAATTCAACCCCAGGTTCCCTGCGATATAATCCATATCCCCATCCGAATCGAAGTCGCCTTCCTGAACACTAAACCACCACCCGGTAGAACCTGCCAGTCCCACATTTGTGGTCACGTTTTCAAAAGTCCCTTTCTTGTTCTCAAGCACCGTTAGTGGCATCCATTCTCCGGTTATAAGCAGATCCTCCCACCCATCATTGTTGTAGTCCGTCCAGATGGCATCGGTTACCATCCCCAGGTCATTGAGGTAAGGAGCTACTTCATCTGTGATGTCGGCAAAGAGGGCTCCCCCTTTATCGGTACTTATATTTTCGAGAATATAACTTGCGGCTGGCAAGGGATACTGTCCGGGAACAAGCCTTCCTCCAACAAACAAATCCAGGTCTCCATCCTTGTCAAAATCAGTTGCTTTTACTCTCGATCCACTGCTGAACATCTGCGGAAGCGATTTTGGAGCCTTAACGAGTTGACCGCTTCCGTCATTGAGGTAGAGTCGGTCCTGTAGTAATTTTGATCCTGGGCTGAATTCATTTCCCCCGCTTACCATATACAGGTCATTGTCACCATCACCCTCGGCATCAAAAATTAGAATGCCCAGGTCTTCATAAACACTGTCGCGGGCTACGGAAGGCATCACTTGTCTTTCGAACCCTTCAGTGCTTTTAAAATAGATTCCTGCAGGGTGATTAGCAGCTCCTCCCACCACAAAGTCGTCTTCCCCGTCTCCATTGAGGTCCCCAACCCCAATCCCAGGGCCAAACATGGAAGTCTGGTGGGGGAGGAGGATCTCCTTAAGGAAATCGTTGTAATAGTTTTCCTCATGCCTGAAATCTATCCCCTGCTTTCCAGGATCTACCTTAGTAAAAGGTTTTTCCCGAATTGCAATTTCATTTCTGATCGCCTCTCCGGCTTCCGAATAATCAATTAGCATCCTGCTGTCTGAATTCAAGCCGGTGAGTAGTTGTTCCTTTCCATCGGGCCAACGTACCAGAAGGCTGTCTAGTTGCTCCTGCTGTCCCAAACCGAAATGCAGTTGTGGTGCCACAGACGACTGAAATCCCCTGCTGAGGGTCATTTCCTGAAACTGTTTTTCCCCCTGCCTCATCACCGTAACCTTTACACCTATACCAAAAGGATTCTTTTCGGGCCCCTTAAAGTTTAGGGTGAGGGAATTGTTGCTCCCTGAACTCAGGTTTTCAAAAACTGAAGCTACGTCGTCAATATTATTGGTGATGACCTCCAGGTCGCCATCATTGTCCAGATCGGCATATACAGAACCATTGGAAAAACCTTCGAAGCTAATACCCCAGGTCTTGTTCATCTGGGAGAAGGTGAGGTCCCGGTTATTTCTGAATACAAAATTATCTATGGGTTCTGATGGAATGGTTTGTGATCGCTCAAGAAGATTATCCATAGGCCTGCCCTCTTTTTCCCAGTTCAGGAAAAAGTCGCGGTTGTTGATCTCTCGCCGCGTCCCGTTGGAAATAAAAATATCTTTCCACCCATCGTTGTCGAGGTCAGCAAATAAAGGGCCCCAGCTCCAATCTGTGGAAGAGACTCCTGCCAGCCTTGAGATATTACTGAAATCCGGCAGGCTGTCATAAAGAAGGCCGTTGTTGAGCTGCAGGCTGTTCTGCATATATTGATAGTGGAAACCGGAATTTACAGTAGACCAGAAGAGGTCGGGATTCATACTGGCCATGTTGGCCTTTGATCTGCGGTTTACATTGGCGGTCATGTCTACCTGGAGGATATCGAGGAGTTCATCGTTGTTAAAATCTGCGATATCGGCTCCCATGCCGTAAAAGGCTGTATTCTTGGTTACCTGTCTTACGACTTCAGAAAATGTACCGTCCTGGTTATTGACAAAGAGATAATCGGGTGTGGAGAAGTCGTTCGAAACATAAATATCGGGCCAGCCGTCCTTATTGAGGTCTCCAACAGTGGCGCTGAGGGAAAGCCCAAAGGTCTTTAATCCTGCTTCTTCTGTAACATCAGAAAAGAACTTCCCATCATTTCGGTATAGCTTATCTATTTCCAGGGGTTTTGGATATTGCTGCTTAAAAGCATAATGACTATTAGGTGCATTGAATGGAGTAGGAGGATAGTTGGCCAGGTACATATCCAGATCGCCATCCAGATCATAGTCAAAAAATGTAGCCTGTACGCTATTTCCGGTATCTGCCAGGCCGTAGGCTTCAGCTTTTTCTGTAAAGGTATTGTCGCCGTTGTTGATAAACAGCTGATTTTCTTTATTCCCATAGCGTCCTCCTACAGAGCAGTAAATATCGAGCAATCCATCATGGTTTACATCTGCCATCGTGGTTCCAGTATACCATCGATCGTCTCCCGAAATACCAGCGGACTCTGAAATATCTTCAAAGGTCATATTTCCTTTGTTGAGGTAGAGTTTGTTGGGGACCATATTTCCTGTAAAAAAGAGATCAATAAGTCCATCATTGTTGATGTCTCCTGCCGAAACACCTCCCCCCATGTAGATATACGCATAGGTAAAATAATTGAGGGAATCACTTTCTACTAGTCGGTTTTCAAAAGAAATCCCGGTTTGATTCATTTCCAGTTTTCTGAAAATGGGGTCATTTTCCTCTTTATTTGATGAACAGGATAGTAGAAGTAAAATTGAAAATATGGCTAAAAGAAAACGGTTCATGAAAAAGATTTTGCAGAGAATATAAAAATAGAAAATCTCGGGGTACACCTAATAAAAAAACAGGGCATTTAACATGCCCTGTTTTCTAAAAAGGTTGGTTTGGCCTAGAATCCCGGATTCTGTGTCAACACTCCTCCACTTAAGTCGATAGCATTGATCGGAATCGGCATTAGATTCATATTTGGCATATAAGTTCCAGCTTTGGTTCCAAAGTTGGGAATTGTTCTGGCTTCATTCTGTACATAAGCGTTGAGTACGCTTTCAGAAACCCCCCATCTTCTGAGATCAAAGAGACGGTGGCCTTCCATGGCCAGTTCCAGTCTGCGTTCGAAGCGAACAGCCTTACGGGCTTCAGTCTGATCAGCAAAAGAAGGATATGGCTCTATCTGGTAATTAGCCGCAGGCCCTGTACCCGTATCGTTTTGCACATAGGTCATATTCTTGGCCCGGTTTCTAACCTGATTCACATAATCAAGAGCCGTTGCCAGATCATTAGCCTCAACAGCTGCTTCTGCAGCCATCAGCAATACATCTGCAAATCTGATAATATGGTAGTTAACTCCGGAATGCTGCTGTCCCCATGCTCCTGTTCCCACATTGCCATCTTCGCCAGCCTGGTAAACATTCTTTTTAGAAAGGTAAGGACCTGATATATCGGCATCAGATGCCCTTATCCAGTCCTGACCTACATGTGGTCCGTATCCATTATAGTCGATTCCCCTTCTCCCCACAGTATAATCCAATCTTGGATCAAGTGGCCCGGCATGTGGAGTAAAAGGATCAGCGCTTGCCAGATCCTGATCATTTGTCACATCGGTCTGATTAAAGGTATCGAGTAATGGTAACCCTGTACCATCGGTCTGATATGCATTTACAAGGTCCTGAGTAGGCTGATAGAAACCGCAGCAGGATCCAAAGGGTCCCGGATTGGGAAAATTCAAAGTACCTCCTCTGTTTCCATTAAAAGACTGTCCTCCATCGGTAGTAAACTGAATGGAGAATATAGCTTCAGATCCGTTCTCTCCTGCAAGGGAGAAATTGGCAAGGAATTCAGGGTTCAGTGAATAGGGTCCATTGTTGATAACATCAGTAAATAAAGGAGCCGCTGCCGCATAATCTGACTGGTGCATATGCACTTTTCCCATATAAGCTTTTGCTGTCCAGGAAGTAGGACGCCCTACATCTGCCTGAGACGCAGGCAAATTGTCGATGGCGTACTGGAAATCAGCTTCGATCTGGTCCCAGATTGGTCCTGAATTGGGCTGATTAAATTCCGTGTTAGCAAAATTCTCTTCAGAGATGTAAGGAACATTACCGAACATCTTTTGAAGTTCAAAGTTATAATGTCCTCTGAGAAACCTGGCTTCTGCCAATTGAGAAGAGAAGTCTCCCTCGGGAATGTTGTTTATAAGATTGATTACAGCGTTAGCTCTGTTCACCCCTGCAAATCGACCATCCCATACTGTAAGATAAGGATTAGCTGATGTCCAGTCGTAAATCTCCAAAAGGTAAAGGTCGGCCTGATCTCCGTCAGTACTCCCTTTATGGGCGTCATCCGAGATCACATCAAACCACCAGTTATCACCACTAACGGTCCAGTCGGCGCCTCCCTGGTTATTTCGAATTCCGTCCAATACGGAATAAGCCCCAACCAGTAAGAGATTCACACCTTGTTCATTTTGCAGTGTCGCGTCACTCAGGGCTCCAATAGCCGGCACGTCTGTAAAATCATCGCTACAAGCAAAAATTGCAGCGAATAAGGTTAAATAATAAAAGATTCTCTTTTTCATTTTTTTAGAATTTTGTGTTTATACCAATTGTAAGTATTTGTGCAAGTGGGAATACAGGATTTGGTCCATCCACACCTAAAGATAAGTTATCTGTAGAAATTACTTCAGGATTTAATCCTTCGTAATCCGTGATAGTGAACAGGTTGGTACCCTGTATATATACCCGGAACATATCCAGTCCGATAGAGCTGGCGATGTTTTCATCAAAAGTATATCCTATCTGTAGATTCTTCAATCGCATAAAGGATGCGTCTTCTACAAAATAAGAATTAGGCTGTGTTTCTGCATTCGTAATGGACTGACTCAATGCAGGTAATGTAGCATTGGTATTTGATGGTGTCCAGGAATCCAGTACACGAGTACTTCGGTTACCGTTAAAGAAGGTAGGGAAGTCTGTAAAGATCTTCTGATAGTTGTACGCATCATTCCCTGAGGATCCTGAGAAAAATGCTGACATATCAAACCCTTTAAAGTTCAAGGCTATGTTGATACCATAGGTGAAATCAGGGTGTGGAGATCCAATATAGGTTCTGTCGTCATCATTGATGGTTCCGTCTCCATTGACATCTTCATAGGTGAAACGTCCACTGCCGTCAAAACCTGTTACCCTGCGTCCGTAGTATTCAGAGATTGCTCGTCCGACCTCGGTACGAGTTACAGCCCCTCCCCTGAGATCAGTTCTTCCTATCTGGAAATCACTGATCAGGTTCTGAACTTCATTCTTATACCTGGAAATATTTGCATCGATGGAATAATTCAGGCCAAAAGAGGTCTCATCGCTATAACCTAAAGCTAAATCAAAACCAGTGTTTTGGATATCTCCAAGGTTTACCAATGGCGCCGTAGCATCAATTGCTGTTGTACTGATAAGGCTCAGATCACGGGTGATCAAATCCTTAGTATCAATATCAAAGTATTCGAAGGATACAGAAAGTTTATTGTTGAATAACCCCATATCAAAACCAAAGTTGGTTGTGACACTGGTCTCCCAACGCAAATCGGGATTTCCTACCTGACTCAGAATCGCCCCGGTAGAAATGGAACTTCCATTTAAGGCGTAGTTAGCAAGACCTTCGTTAAGATTTGAAATATTAATAGTTGGGTTACTAGACGGCAAGGTCTGGTTTCCTAATTCCCCGTAAGAGGCTTTCAACCTTAATCTGCTTACCCATCCATCCTGAGGGAAGAAATCCTCGTCGCTGATCTTCCAACCTGCACTAAAGGAAGGGAAGGTCTGACTCTGATTGTCCCCTAGGAATCTTGAGGATTTATCATTACGCAGGGTAACCGTTGCAAAATACTTGCCCTGGTACGAATAGTTGGCCGTACCGAAGATGGAGAATAATGTATTTCCTCCGTCGTAGGCAAAATCTACGTTAGGTGTTCCACTACCATTACTCAGCAAATAGAAATCGGGTGTTTCAAAAAGAAACCCATTACGACTAATTTGCTTCCCTTTGCTGTTTTCCTGAACGGCCTCAACCCCGGCAAGGGCATTGATGTTGTGCTCTCCAAATACTCCGTTATAGTTAAGAACGTTGTTCCATGTCCAGGAATAATTGTTGATATCCTGCTCAAACAGTGTATTAGTAGACAATGGCTCTATAAATTCAGGATCTAAAGCCTGGAATCTTCTTTGGCTGAAATTCTCTATGTTTCCACTCACTGTTGTTTTAAAGGTCAGACCTTCGTAAAGCTGAGCTTGTAAATACACATCTCCGAAAACACGGAAGATTTTGTTGTAATTGTCTGAACCTCTTGAGAGCAATGCCACAGGGTTACGCGTATTACTCAAACCAGGACCACCTGATCCGGCAAAATCTCCTTCATCGTCAAAAACGGGTACCAGCGGTGTAAATCTGTAAGCCATATTGATGGCCTCGAGCGTTCCCTCTTGTTGGCGGGAAAAAGAGGCATTGAGGTGTTCCCCAATAGTGATGAACTCGCCAATTTTGAATTCAGAGTTCAATCGGGTTACTCCTTGTTTAAATCCGGTATCATTTAGGATACCTTCACGATTCAGGTAGTTAGCAGAGAGGAAGTATCTCCCGGTTTCATTACCATTGGAAATCGATAGATCAAAATTTTGTGTAGGTGCATTCTGGGTGATTTCATCAAACCAGTTTGTTCCGTTTGGTTGTTTAACTGTCGCCGTACGAGGAGCTCTTGTTATAGGGTCGTAGGAGACAACTCTAGTGTAGTCCTGAACAGTGGTTGGTACAACCGGCGAAGGACCATTTCCGTATTGAGGGTGTTCAACAGATGCCCCGTCATTGGCAAGACTCTGGAAAATCATTTCCCCGTGTTGCTGCACGTTTAACATGTTGGGCAGATTCGTCGCTCTGGAAATACCGGTGTAAGCATTAAAAGTCACGGTAGGCTCGGCCTGGTTGTAACTTCCGCTTTTGGTAGTGATAATAACTACCCCGTTAGATGCCCTGGCACCATAAATCGCCGCTGCTCCATCCTTTAAGACGTTGATCTGCTCAATATCTCCAGGATTTATACTATTAAGGATAGAAGGATTGTCTGTCTGTACGCCATCAATAATATAGAGTGGGTTGGTATTATTACTGGTTCCAAAACCACGGATGACAATTTTCGGTGAGGAACCCGGTGTACCGGCATTGGTCACTGTAACACCAGTAACCCGTCCTTCGAGTGCCTCTGCGGCATTCACCAAAGGTGCTTTGGTGGCCTCACTGATATCAACGGATGCAACAGAACCGGTAATATCTCCCCTGGTCTGGGTAGAGTAACCCGTTACGACAACTTCAGAGAGCTGACTGGCATCTTCTGCCATTTGAACGTCAATTCTGCTTTGTCCGTTAATGGGCACTTCCTGCCGGGCAAATCCGATATAACTAAAAACAAGTACATCGTTGGCATTGGCTGTGATGGTGTAGTTTCCATCAAAATCGGTTTGGGTACCATTGGTGGTTCCTTTTACCACTACGTTTGCTCCCGGAAGTGGAGCTCCGAGGTCGTCGGTTACCGTTCCGGTGACTGTTTGCTGAACATTTTCTTCAAGTCCATCGTCCGGAATCATAACCGGATTGGCAAATGCGACGGATACTGAAAAAAATAAGAGCAGAGAAAACATCCCTGCTAATGCGGATTTCGCGAATGAATTCCACTTCCCCGGATTTAACCCGGGTTGGGTAAATTTTCGATTCATAATCGTGTCTCGTTTAGTTAGTTAATGACTATCTCTTTAATTAATTCATCCTACGATATCGATTGCGTAAAATGTTAAAAAATTAAAAATCAAATATAATATTACTAAAATAATGTGAAAGCCTCCAAAAGATTCGCGAAATTTTTACGAATTAATCATGTTAAATTATTGTAGACTTTATAGGATATGTCTTCAGAAACAAATGTAATCCTAGGTCTCATTTATTTTTTTAAGCTAAAATTTAAATAGACCAGATGTCCAATTTAATTTTTAACTTGTCTCCATATCCATAAACTATTTCCAATGCAAATCAAAGAATCTACTGCTCTGTACGATGCCATCATTGTTGGCTCTGGGGCGGGAGGCGGTATGTCTGCTAAAGTTCTGGCTGATGCCGGACTAAAAATTGCTGTCGTGGAAGCGGGGCCCTATTTTGATCCGGCAGATCCAAAGCAAATGACCCAGTTGAAATGGCCTTATGAATCGCCCAGAAGAGGTGCGGGAACCTCCCGGTCATTCGGAGAATTTGATATGGCCTACGGTGGATGGGAAATTGAAGGAGAGCCATATACCCAAAAGGACGATACTAATTTCTGGTGGTACCGATCACATATGCTTGGAGGTCGGACGAATCACTGGGGCAGGATATCCCTTCGATTTGGCCCCAAGGACTTTAAGCACAAGGATGTGGATGGCCTGGGTGATAACTGGCCCATTGGATACGAAGATGTAAAACCTTATTACGATAAAGTAGATAAACTAATAGGTGTATTTGGAACCAATGAAGGATTACCAAACGATCCAGATGGTTTTTTTCTCCCCCCACCCAAACCCAGGCTACACGAGTTATTCTATATCAAAGGTGCCCGGAATTTAAATATTCCGGTGATTCCTTCGCGTATGTCAATGCTCACCAAAAAGATCAACAATGATAGGGGAGTTTGTTTCTATTGTGGACAATGTTCCCGTTCCTGTCAGGTGTATGCCGATTTCTCATCGGGTTCCTGCCTGATATTTCCCGCCCAGAAAAGTGGAGGGCAGGTAGACCTGTATGTGAATTCAGTGGTGAGGGAAGTGACCACAAATGAAGAAGGAAAGGCTACAGGCGTATCTTATATTAATAAAGAAGATCGGAAAGAATACAAATTAAAGGGAAAAGTGGTCGTCCTCGCAGCGTCAGCCTGTAGCTCTGCACGTATCCTTTTAAACTCAAAAAGTAAACAACATCCCAATGGCCTCGGGAACAGTAGCAACCTGGTTGGGAAATATTTGCACGATTCAACCGGGAGCAGCAGAGCTGGTTTTATTCCCGGCTTGATGAATCGAAAAATGTACAATGAAGACGGAGTAGGAGGGATGCACGTCTACACCCCCTGGTGGTTAGATAATAAGGATCTCGACTTCCCCCGTGGTTACCACATTGAAGTGTGGGGTGGCATCGGTATGCCCAATTATGGATTTGGATTTAATCCCAATGACTTCAATAAATTTTTTGGGCTACCTACCGGAGGGTACGGACCTTCCCTCCGGGAGGACGTAAAAAAATACTATGGCTCCGTTATCGGATTCGGGGGAAGGGGTGAAGCCATAGCACGGGAAGACAATTATTGTGAGATTGACCCTACTACAGTGGATGAGTTCGGGATTCCGGTACTCCGCTTTAAGTACCAATGGTCTGATTTTGAAAAGAAGCAGGCAAAACACATGCAGGAGACCTTTGAAGAACTAATCCACAGTATGGGAGGGGAACCACTGGGCGATACGCCAACCAAGGAACAGGATTACGGACTACTTGCACCCGGGATGATCATTCACGAAGTGGGCACTACCCGGATGGGTGACGATCCTAAAAAATCGGTCGTGAATCGTTTTCAGCAATTACACGATACTGATAATGTCTTTATCACTGATGCCGGCCCGTTTGTATCACAGGCAGACAAGAATTGTACATGGACCATCCTGGCACTATCATGGAGAGCATCAGATTATATTGTAGAACAATTGAAGCAACAAAACATTTAAGGAGATGGACAGAAGAAAAAGTATAAAATCGATCTTACTGGGTTCTGTGGCCGGAGGCTTGGCCATTCACGGCTGTAAACCGGGTGAAGAGAACGAGGCATTGGCCCAGGAAATTCTCAAGGACACCAATTACTTTGGTCGTACTCAGGAAGAGTTGGAGGAGATCGAGAAACTCAATGCAGAGCAATTTTTTAATGAACACGAACTCGAAACCATTGATGTACTGAGCAATCTGATCTTGCCCCCGAATGAAAACGGAGGCCCGACAGAGGCAGGGGTTCCCGATTTCGTTGAATTTATGGCCAAGGATATTCCGGAGTTGCAAACCACCCTCAGGGGGGGTCTAATGTGGCTCGATCACAAAAGCAATACCGATTACGGTACAGAGTTCAAGGTAACGGAGGAGGCCTCCCAGAAAGAGATCCTGGATGCTATTGCTTTCTACGATTCGGAAATCCCCATGGACGACCACCCTCTGGAAGTTCAGTTTTTTAACCTGATGCGTAACTTAACCTTAACCGGGTACTACACTTCTAAAGTGGGGATTAAAGACCTGGGATACCAGGGAAATATGCCCAATATCTGGGACGGGGTTCCTCAGGAGGTGCTGGATCAACACGGAATGGCATATGAGGAGGAGTGGCTTGCGAAATGTGTGGACCAGAGCAAACGAGCGGTGATCGCCGAATGGGATGAAAATGGCAATTTGCTCACTTAAAGAATCAACAATCTGATCAAAATCATTTATAAATACTATGGATAAATTTAAAAGTTTTTATTTACTCGTTCTGATAACTTTAATGGCAATGCCTTCCCTGATGGGACAGGAGGTGGGACTGCAGCTATACAGCCTGAGGGATCAGTTTAAAAATGACGTTGAAGGTACGCTGAAAACCATACACGATTGGGGCATTACTAAGATTGAAGGGGGCGATACCTACGGCCTGCCACTTGACGAATTTATCACTCTCCTGAAAAAGTACGAACTCGAAGTAGTTAGTGTAGGTGCCTCATTTGAGGAATTAGAAAACAATCCGGAAGGGGTGGTTGAAAAAGCCAAAGCTTATGGTGCTTCCTATGTTATGTGTGCCTGGATCCCTCATGATGGGGATAATTTTACTATAGAAGACACCAAAAAGGCAGTTGATGTTTTCAATACCGCAGGGGAAATTTTAGACAGGGATAATATTATTCTTACCTATCACCCTCATGGATATGAATTCAGGCCTCATGGGGAAGGCACCCTCTTTGATTACATGTCTGAGAATGCCGAAGACTTCTATTTTGAAATGGATGTCTACTGGGTGCAGCACGGAGGAGCAGATCCGATGGAGTTATTGAACAGGTACTCCGATCAGTTTGTCCTTATGCATCTGAAGGATATGGAAAAAGGAGTGAAAGGGAATGATACCGGACATGAAGATGTAGAAACCAATGTTGTTCTCGGGACCGGGCAGATAGATATGTCCGCGATCGTGGCAAAAGCAAAAGAACTGGGAATTAAATACCTGTTTATAGAGGACGAATCTTCCCGGGTAGTGGAACAGGTCCCTAAGAGTCTGGCCTATCTCAAGACCCTTAAGAACCAATAAAATTCCTATTCCTTTTGTGATTCTGCTATGGCAACGCCTACCATGGAATCGGCTGTGCCGTAATAGAGGAACCATTTATTTTTATAGTATACCAAACCTTCCACAAAGGTAGTTCCGGCCTGGTATTGCCCGCTGGTCTCATGAGGCAGGCTTGGACATATAAATGGTTCGGAAAGACGTTTTAAGAACTTAGCTGGATTCTCCCCACTGAATAACACCTGCCCGCCACAATAGGTATTCTCCGCAACCATCGTTCCTGCGCCCTCACCACTGAGATTTTTCCCATTGTAAAGTACCAGGATACCATTATCTGTATAGAGGGCCGGTGGTCCGGGTTCTACCAAATGACTGTCGAAATCCTCCAGTGTAGGTTCTAAAACATGAAGTAGTTCCCCCTCATCATCCAGTAGGGGTTCCCAATTGACACCATCCTCAGAGCTGGCTACATTCATAAATAATTCACCCCAGTACATCCAGTATTTATCCATTATTTTCTTAGCGATGAGTCGGCCATCCACCAATTCGGTAACGACAGAGCCCGACTTGCTCCAGATATCGAGGAAACGACCCTGATGTGCCTTTTGGAAAACAGGACCTTTCTTTTCCCATGATCTTAAATCCTGTGATACGGCTGCAGAAAGTCGTGCCGTTTTTGCATTCCAACTGGTGTATAACATCAGGTAAGTTCCATCAGCTAATTCAACTACTCGTGGGTCCTCAACTCCACCGGGTTGATCCCAAATGGCAAAGTCGTCATTGTCCGGATATAGAACCGGATCGTCATACTTGGTAAAATGAATGCCATCTGTGCTATAAGCCAGCCCAATTCTGGAAGTTCTTCCTCCCAGGATGGCCGTGGGATCGTCTTCTGCCCTGAAGAGCAGAAATACAGTGTCGTTTCGCACTATGGCGCCGGGATTGAAGACATCTGCCTTTTGCCATTGAACAACGGTTTTATCTATTGGATCATTGAATACTGCTGTACTATCGGCCTGTAGGATTGGATTGGTTGCAGGTTTTTCAAAGTTGAGAAGCCATGGACTCTGAGCTGTTAAGGAACATCCACAAAATGTTAGGACAAAAAACGAAATTACTTTGAGGGATTGCATCTGTATCTTGATTTACCTTGTAAGGTACGCCTTTTTGATATTATCCTTACTTTTAAATCGGTATATAAAAATCTCGACTTGAAAATAAAATTTCAGCTCCTTCTGATACTACTCTTCATCTTTGGCTGCAAGGAGAAAGGCAGTGATAAATTGAAAGAAATCCCATTAGAGGTAAAAGAACAGCCAGTAGATACAGTAAAGGCTACTGAAGTTAAGGAGCCTTTGCCTTCACTTATTGAATTGGCCGATACTACCTTTGTACGGCTTGCAGATTACAGCTCTGATTTTTCTTTTGATATGCGATATGCCACAACAAATAACTTCCTTAAAACCAAGGTGTACGATTGTCCGGAATGCTATACCCGAAATAAAACGGCTCAGGCGCTTATCGCAGCAAATACAGAATTAAAGAAAAAGGGATTCAGGATCAGGTTCTTTGATTGTTACCGACCCAATTCCGTTCAATACAAGATGTGGGAAATATACCCCAATCCGCAATATGTAGCTAACCCGGATAAAGGATCAATTCACAATAGGGGCGGGGCTGTAGATATTACCCTTGAAACCCTCGATGGGAAAGTACTGGATATGGGTACCGATTTCGATTTCTTCGGCAGGGAGGCGCATCACGATTACTTCGATTTACCGGAGGAAGTACTCCGAAACAGGGCGCTTCTCAAAGAGGTGATGGAGGCTCACGGTTTTTGGTCGGTACGAACGGAATGGTGGCATTACAACCTGGGAAAAGCCACAAGGGATCCGGTTGCAAACTTTAATTGGAAGTGTCCTTAGAACATTGAATAACAATACGTTGATTACCCTTATTTGTAGTAAAAAATAAATAGTTGTCCCCTCCGTCTTTTATCTGGTATTTTTTCCTGATTCCGGCGACGCTTTCAGGAAAATTCCGGGTGCTTACATTTGCTTTAACGCCTTTAAACCTTTTCATGGATTTATTGCTGAAGGGTATAGTTTCTATGATTTTGAACACCCGTCCCGGGAAAGGAAGCAATGAATCTGAAGTATAAAGATGACTGTTTTCATGAAGTTTATTTACATCAAATGCTGCGCACAATGACCTGAATCCGCCGGCTTTGAGTATAGCACTGTTGGGCTCGTACAAAAAGGTCTGTGGATCGGTGTAAGAGCACATGGATGACTTTTCTTCCTGCCGATGAAATTGGAAGGCCTGTTGCTCATTCTTCATAAAATTAATCGTCCTGATTTTTATATCTGAAACAGGCTTGTCATTTCTGAGGATCCACAATAATTCCTTTACCTCATTGCTAACGGCAATAATATGGATCTCGTCAACATGTTTCAATTGCCCTATGCCGGCGCTGAGGTCGAGCAGGGGGGAGGTTTTAATCATTATCGCCCGGGCTTTTGAAAGCAGAAGATCGAGGTGCATTACTACATCAGGGGTGCAGTCGGAGAGCTGGAATACTTTGTTTTTAGACTCATCACGTCTGCTGGGATCGATATAGATCCAGTCGAATCCCAGGCTTGTATTTCTCAGGAACTCTATCCCGTCCTCACTGCGAAAGTCCACATTGTCAATTCCTAAAGATGTGGCATTGTGACTCACTATTTCATGCAATTCAGGGTCTATTTCACAATGAGTTATATGCGGTAATTTCCGACTGAAAAAATAAGTATCTACTCCGAAGCCTCCTGTGAGATCCGCAAGCCGGTTTCCACTGACCAAAGCCGCTTTGTATTCTGCGGTTTTTTCGGAAGAGGTCTGCTCCAGATTTACTTTTTCAGGGTAGTATATCCCGGGAGTTTTAAACCAGGTTGGAAGCTTTTGTTTTGCCTTTTTCTTTCCCTCTAGCTGTTGTGCAAGTTCCTGTTGGGAAATTTCAGGAAAATGGGGCTTTGAAAGCAAAACTGACACGATGTCAGTATCGTAATTATTTTTTATAAAAGACTGTACACCAGTTTTTAATATATTTTTATTCAAACTAAAACTATAAATCTTCAGTGAGTTTATTTACGATCTTATTATCGGCCAGAAACTCCTTTAAAATCACCTTAATTGCCGTATATCCGGGTACGGCTACAATCATCCCCAGGACACCGAAAAGCAAACCGGCTATAATAATCACCAGGAAGATTTCCAGCGGATGAGATTTTACACTGTTTGAGAAAATAAAAGGTTGTGAAAAGAAATTATCGATCAGCTGACCAATTGCAAAACCGATGAGCACATATCCGGTTTTTGGAAGGATAACCTCGGTAAAATCTGCCCCCAGGTTTGAAGTCATGGAAAGAGTAACCATAAGTACTGCTCCGATAATAGGTCCGATATATGGAATGATGTTAAACAGGGCACAAAGGAAGGCGATAACAATCGCATTTGGTATGCCTACGATCAACAGAACGATGGTATAGATAACAAAGAGGATCATGATCTGAAAAAGCAGGCCAACAAAATAACGGGATAGCAATCCATTTATCTTGTTTATGGAATTCACCATTCCCGACTCCTTATTATCCGGAACGAATGTCAGGAGTCCACGTTGAAACAGGGAACTGTCCTTGAGAAAGAAAAACGAAATAAACAGTACTGAGAATAATCCAATTCCGGCAGCGCTAAGGGTATTGACAAAGGTGTTAAGGATGTTGGGGATAAAGCCAATGTCGAGGCCTTCGATCATATTTTTCTCCAGTTCTGTACCTTTTATCAGATCATTGACCTGATCGGGCGAAGCCCCGAAATAGAGGATAATCTCCTGATACAGTGAACCGATTTTTGACCTCAGTTCCTCAATATTTAGTAGAGAAAGATTTGCAGCCTGTTCAGCCACTAAGGGAAAAAACAAGGCAATAATCCCTGCAAGAACGGCAACCATGAGTAACATGGTTGTGATTACAGCCAGTGTATTTGCGAATTTGAGACGCTTCCTTAGAAAAAGCACAACAGGCCTTCCGATAAGCGCGACGACCGCCGCCATAGAAAGGTAAGCCAGGACCGATCTGATCTCGTAAAGAAAGTACATGAGAATAGCGATACCAGCCAGTATGCCGATCGCACGTACTATACCTTTGGAAATTGTAATGGAATTCATAATCTAATTCTTAAAAGCATACTGTATGATGTTCGCCCCCATTTGAAGCGCCTTTTGCCTTACCTCCGGAGGGTCGTTGTGAACTTCCGGGTCTTCCCATCCATCACCCAGATCACTCTCAAAAGTAAACAGGAGTACTAACCGGTTTTTGTCGAAAATGCCCAATGCCTGCGGCCTTTTTCCATCGTGTTCATGGATCTTGGGCAGGCCGTTCGGAAACTTAAATCGTTCTGAAAAAATGGGGTGTTCAGTACTAATTTCCTCCAGTTCCTTTTCGGGAAATATCTTTTTCAGCTCTTTCTTAAGGTAAGGTTCCATCCCGTAATTATCATCGATATGTAAGAAGCCACCAGCTAGGAGATAAGTCCTGAGGTTGCTCGCTTCTTCATCACTAAAAAATATATTGCCATGGCCGGTCATGTGTATGTAGGGATATTGAAACAACAGAGCGCTTCCGGGTTCTACGGTCTGAGGTTTTGGGTTGATCTCCGTACGGATAGTTTGATTGCAATATCGGATGAGGTTGGGTAAGGCAGTGGGATTTGCATACCAATCACCTCCGCCCTTGTATTTTAAAACGGCGATTTCCTGTGCTGTTGCTGTCTGGAATATCATTCCAAAACCAATTGTGATTAACAAAGCGAAATTTCTCATCCTTTTGTCATTTGAGCACTCAAAAGTACATAATAAGAGGCGTAATCTGCGATCCGGGACTTTCACAACTGTTCCGGGTACTTATTCTACATTTATCTGCTGTTAAAAACAGCTACCGCGGTGCATGCGTATATTGCTGCGGTTTCGGTGCGTAGCCTGCTTTCCCCGAGCGAGACTGATAAGAATCCTTTCTCGTAGGCCAGATCCACCTCTTTCTCCGTAAAATCGCCTTCCGGCCCTATCATGATAGTAATACGCTTATCCGGGGCGATCCTTCGTTTGAGCTCCACTTTTTCTTCTTCATGACAATGGGCAATAAATCGGATCCCAGGATGATCCATTTCCAGAAATTCTTTCAGACTCACTGCCGGATGCAAAATGGGAAGATAGGCCCTTTGAGATTGCTTCATCGCTCCCTGAATCACCTTCTGTAACCGATCCATCTTCAGTGATTTTCTTTCAGATCTGGAACATATTATAGGGGTGATCTCATTGATCCCGATTTCCGTGGCCTTCTCCAGAAACCATTCAAAGCGGTCGTTACTTTTTGTTGGGGCAACCGCCATATGGAGGGAATGCATCTTAGGATGTCTTTTCTCTGATGATACAATGGTGGCCGTAGTGTTTTTAGGATCGGGGCTCTCCAATGCCGCTACGAAAATCCTGCCCCTGCCGTTGGTCACATGGAACTGATCTCCTTTTTTCTTCCTCAGTACTTTTAGCAGATGTTTACTTTCTTCGGGACTTAAAGTAAATTCGCTTGACGATTTGGTAATTTCCGGATTGTAAAATAATTGCATATGCCTTTGGTGTATTATAATTTTAATTTGCGACGAGCATGTTCAATACCCAAAGCAATCCATTTCTGCAGTTCTTCTTCACTTTGATAGGCCTCCTGCGAAACAAAAATAAATTCTTTCATCGGTTTTTTGGTAAAATCCATAGCTCGGACACTTTCAATAGTGAGCATGTCCTCCATTTTTTCCTCAACGACCCTTACTACCAGTTCGTCGCCAATGATTCCGATTGTCATTTTGCCTTTCAGAAGAAAAGCCAGTCCACCAAACATTTTCTTTTCCGTAATATCAGAACGTAAAGTTTCTGGATAAGTGTGGAACGCTATCCGAATTCTTTCGGCCAATACATCGTCAAAGGGCATGGACTATGAGTTGTGGAATCGAGAGTGATAAATATAGCTCATTTTCCGAAACAGTTTATTTTTCGTTTCCTGATTCAGGGAATGATATATCTCGCCTTGGCTGTTACACTTTGATCGGTAAACTTCCCTTCGCGAAATTTCAGATACCCCACGATCCCAATCATAGCTGCATTATCTGTGCAATATTCGAACTTTGGAATATAAGTGGTCCAGCCCAATTGGCTCTCCGTATTTTTTAATGCGATTCTAATTCCTGAATTGGCAGAAACACCACCCCCGATGGCCACCCGTTTTATTCCGGTCTGTTTAACAGCTTTTTTAAGTTTATCCATCAAAATTTCAACAATAGTATATTGGATGGAAGCACAGATATCTTCCCTGTTTTGTTCGATAAAGTTCGGATTTGCTGCAGTTTCCCGTTGAATAAAATACAGTATACTGGTTTTTAGTCCGCTGAAACTGAAATTTAGCCCTTTTACTTTTGGTTTTGGAAAGGGATAGGCTTGGGGATTTCCTTTTTGCGCCAGTTTATCAACCAGGGGACCCCCCGGATAAGGCAATCCGATAATTTTTGCCGTTTTGTCGAAGGCTTCACCCACCGCATCATCGAGAGTTTCACCCAGAATTTCCATGTCGAAATAATTACGGACAAGCACGATTTGTGTATGGCCTCCACTTATCGTTAATGCCAGGAAAGGAAAATCAGGACGCTCAAAGCCTTCTTCCCGAATAAAATGTGCGAGGATATGAGCTTGCATGTGGTTTACTTCGATAAGTGGAATTCCCAGACCAAGCGCCAGAGATTTGGCAAAGGAAGTACCCACCAGAAGGGATCCCATAAGGCCGGGTCCTCTGGTAAATGCTATGGCTGATAGCTGATTTTTGTCGATCTTTGCCTTAGCCAGAGCCTGGTGGATCACCGGGACAATATTTTGCTGGTGTGCCCTTGATGCTAATTCCGGAACCACACCGCCGTATTCTTCGTGAATTTTCTGTGTGGCTACCACATTGCTAAG
Source organism: Muriicola sp. E247 (assembly GCF_041358175.1). Lineage (NCBI taxonomy): Bacteria > Pseudomonadati > Bacteroidota > Flavobacteriia > Flavobacteriales > Flavobacteriaceae > Muriicola > Muriicola sp. E247. The sequence goes on along the minus strand of NZ_JBGKBE010000007.1, from coordinate 126,850 downwards.
CGTGGTATCATTGCACATAACGGCAGCTGAAGTATCGTCACAGGAAGATTCTATGGCCAGTATGTATATATTTTGTTTTTTCACCTAGCTTTGGAATAATTATTGGTCGCACAAAGGTAAATCATATCGTCCTATCAAAAAATTAAGAAAAATAGGGATTAGAATACTGCTGACGGTATTACTGGTCTTGGTCTTAAGCTCCATTATTCTTTCTTTGCCGGTTGTCCAGACTAATCTGGCTAATTATGCTACCAGATCGATTAACGAGGAGTTTGGAACCAATATCAATATTGATCGGTTGCGAGTGTCTCTGATTTCCTGGGACACGGCCCTGAAAGGAATCTATATTCAGGACTATCAACAGGATACTTTGATTTATATTGAAGAATTAAACACTTCCATCCTCAGTATCCGGAATCTGCTGGCCGGTAGCCTGGAATTCGGGGCAATTGATATTGACGGCCTCAATTTTAAGCTCAGAACCTACCAGGGTGAGACCAGTACCAACCTCGATGTTTTTGTCGCAAAATTAGATGACAACAAGCCCAGAGCTCCGGGTAGTCCACCTTTTTACCTCTCCTCTTCAGATATCGATATAAAGAATAGTGTCTTTCGGCTGATCGATGAAAACCTGGAAAAAGAAGAAACCCTTAATTTTAGAAATCTCAATCTCAATGCCCGGGAATTTCAGATTCTTGGGCCGGAGGTAACATCGGAGATTGAAGCTTTGTCATTTAAAAGCAAAAGGGGGATAGAACTCAGTAAGCTGGGCACTTCATTTAAATACACCAAGCAACAGATGCGTTTTGATTCGCTTGAGATTATGACGCCAAAATCCCATCTTATCGGAAACCTGGTTTTTGACTATAACCGTGAAGATTTTGCCCAATTCATTGACAAGGTGAATCTCACAGCCAACTTTGTTGATTCTAAGGTTTCTCTTGATGACATCAATACGCTGAGTGACCAGTTCGGGACAGGAAAGGAAGTACTGTTTTCAGCATCCCTGAACGGAGTGCTGAACGATCTAAATGTGAACGAAGTATTTCTAACTACAGAGAATACCGGAATCCGGGGGGACTTTAATTTTAAAAATCTTTTTACTAAAAGCGAACCCTTCGTCCTTGAAGCGGGCATCAAGAATATTACTACCAGCTATTACGAACTTAGGTCACTGATGCCCGAAGTACTGGGTACTTCAATCCCCAGCACATTTTCCAAACTAGGCCAGTTCACCGTAAGGGGAGATGCCACTATCACAGAATCATCCGTAAGGTCGAGGGTAAATATAAACAGCAGTCTGGGAAGTAGTTATGTAGACCTCACCCTTACGGATGTCGACAATATCGATAATGCCCGATACAAGGGATTTGTATCCCTTATAGATTTTGATCTAGGTAGATTCGTCAATGACAAGAGTCTGGGGCTGGCTTCCATGGACGTCAATGTGGAAGGGCAGGGGTTTGCCCAGGATAAGTTGAATACCGAAGTAATCGGACAGGTGTATACGATCGACTTCAACGACTACAATTACCAGGATGTTGCCGTTTCAGGTATCCTGAAAGACCAATTGTTCGACGGTTCACTGGTAGCCAAAGATCCCAATTTTAATTTTGAATTTAAGGGGCTGGCCGACTTCGGGGGCACCGTGAATAACTTTAATTTTAATGCCTCAGTGGCCTATGCCGACTTAAAGAAACTGAACTTCATAAGAGATAGCGTATCGGTATTTAAAGGGGATGTTAAAATGGATATTTCCGGAAGTAATCTCGATGATGTTGTGGGGAATGTTTCCTTTTCGAACACCAACTATCAGAACATCAACAATACCTATTACTTTGAAGATTTTAAAGTAACCTCTTCCTTTGATCAGGACAGTATCAGGACCGTTGAAATAAATTCTCCTGATATCATAACAGGGTTTATGAGGGGTCGTTTCAAGGTCAACGAACTCGACAAGCTCCTAAGAAATTCCATAGGTAGTATTTACACCAATTACAAACCCTTCGAAATTTCGGAGGGACAGGTACTCGATTTCAATTTTAAAATCTACAACAAGATTGTAGACGTATTTTTTCCTCAGGTGGCCTTTGATCCCAATACGTTTATTAGAGGCAATATTGTTGCCGATGAGGGCGACTTTAAGCTCAACTTTAAATCACCACGGATAGCTGCCTTTGATAATGTCTTTGATAGTATAGACGTAAAGATTGACAATAAAAACCCCCTTTTCAATACCTATGTGTCGGTATCCGATGTCAAATCAGTCTACTATGACCTTAAAGACTTTAATCTGATCAACACCACACTTTCTGACACCCTCTTCTTCAGAACGGAATTTAAAGGTGGAAGGGATTTCAACGACAGTTATAACCTTAACTTTTACCACACCTTCAATGCACAGAACCGTTCGGTCATAGGTCTAAAACGCTCTGATGTTAGTTTTAAAGGAAATACCTGGATCCTTAATAAAGATGGAGATCAGAAAAACAAGGTCATCATCAGCAGATCGCTAGACAGCATTCAGATCCAGGAAATCGTAATGAATAATGACAACCGGGAACAAATAAGATTAAGGGGCGAACTGGCCGATTCTACCTATAAAGATCTTCAGCTTGATTTTAAGATTGTTTCCCTGAATAAAATTACTCCGACCATAGACAGCCTTAAACTTCAGGGGGAGATCAACGGAACTTTAAATATCCTTCAGAAGGATGATATTTATTTACCCTCCTGTAACCTGCAAATTTCAGATTTCGGAGTTAATGAAATTCCACTTGGCGAGTTGAGTATTGGCATTGTAGGGAACAGAGATCTTACCGAGTACGTGGTAAATTCACAAATCTCTGATAATGGCATTGAAAAATTCAGTCTGTTAGGAAATTTCAGCAACAGGAATGATATTCCGGATGCCGATCTGATGGCTAATTTTAACAACTTCAGCCTCGAACCTTTTAGTCCGCTTGGGGAAGGAGTCATTACCAACATCCGGGGATTGCTCAATGGCACGGCTCAGATCAAAGGCGATTTGCGAAATCCCGATATCAGTGGCCTCCTCAGTTTAAATGATGCAGGTATTGCCATACCTTACCTCAATGTAGATTACCAATTCGGGCCGAACTCTAGTGTTCGCCTGTATAACCAGACTTTCGATTTTGAAAATATTCAACTGACGGATATTGCCATGAATACCACGGCCGAACTCGACGGTACGATCAAGCATCAATTCTGGGACGACTGGAGCCTTGATCTCGATGTGAATACCAATAACAATCGATTCCTGATTCTCAATACACCTTATGAGGAGGAGGTGTTGTATTACGGAACCGGGTACCTTAACGGGGAAGGGAGGATATTTGGCCCCACAAAGGCTCTAACAATTAAGGTCAACGGCGAAACCGCTGAAGGTACTTCCCTTAAAATCCCTCTGAGCGATGTAGCTTCTGTGGGAGATTACTCCTTTATCAATTTTATAGAAAAGAAGGATCAGCAAACCTTTGAAATTGAAAAGACCCTGCAGGATTACGAAGGCCTCGAACTCAATTTTGACCTCGACGTTACACCTGATGCCGAAGTGGAAATAGTGGTTGATCAGAAAACCGGGTCATCCCTGAAGGGAACAGGGGAAGGGATTCTTCTCATCGAAATAAATACCAAGGGTAAATTTAATATGTTCGGGGATTTTGTAGTTGTGACCGGGACGTACAATTACCGTTTCGGGGGGGTCATTGACAAGTCATTTAATGTTAAACCGGGTGGAAGTATCGTATGGGATGGTACTCCCCTCGCCGCCCAGTTAAATATGGAAGCTGTGTATTCGCTCACGGCAAATCCGGCGCCCCTTCTCGATAATTCTGGGGTCACCAGACGAATATCCACTGATGTGGTGGTGCAGCTTACAGGAGAACTGGAGCGGCCCACCATCGATTTTAACATAGAATTTCCGGGTACAAGTTCCATCGTACAGTCGGAGCTGGAATACAAGCTTCAGGATCCAACGGTGGAAGAGCGCAACGCCTTTTTCCTGCTTGCCCAGGGCACCTTTGTGGATGAAGGAAGTGGTTTGAACCAGCAGGCAGTAACCGGAAATCTCATCCAGACAGCTTCAGGCCTGGTAAATTCCCTTCTGGGTGGGGGTAACGATAAATTTGATTTTGGCTTTTCTCTGGAACAGGGTACCCTAGACCCCACTCAGATACAGACCGAGAACAGGCTGGGGGTTACGGTATCGACCAGGATAAGTGACAGAGTATTGTTTAACGGTCGGTTCGGTGTTCCGGTAGGAGGTGTCAGTGAAACCGTTGTGGCCGGAGATGTGGAAGTACAGGTGCTTTTAAACGAAGAGGGAACCTTGAGGGCTAAGATCTTTAACCGTGAAAATGAAATCCAGCAATTCCTGGCAGACCAGACCGGCTATACCCAGGGGGTAGGTTTATCATATGAAGTAGATTTTAATACCTTCAACGATCTACTGCGTAAAGTGTTTAAACCCAAGCAGGAGAGTCAGGATACCAAGTTAAAAGTTGAACAAACAAGGGCGACAATGGGCAGGGACAGTCTGATTAAGTTTTATCAGAAACCGAAGACACTTCCAGATCAGGAATAGAACAACAATTGTTATTTCCGCAATATTGTAAACCATTCCTTTATTTTTATTAAACTACATCGTTTGATTAGTTGATAAATGGCAATTAAGCCTTTGTATATACTATGATTTCATAATTGTTTGCTATTTTTGAACTTCGAAATTTTTTATGGAAGCAAAAATTCAGAAAGTAGCGGTTTTTACCTCCGGAGGAGACTCTCCCGGAATGAATGCTGCCATCAGATCAGTCGTTCGTACCTGTGCCTTTATGAAAATTGATTGCGTAGGGATTTACAGGGGATATGAAGGAATGATTGAGGGGGATTTCCTTCCCATGAATGCTCGAAGTGTCAATAATATTATCAACAAAGGAGGCACCATATTAAAATCTGCCCGCTGTGAAGAGTTCAGGACAAAGGAAGGAAGACAGAAAGCATACGATCAGCTCAAATCGGAAGGTGTAGACGCCATGGTCGTAATTGGGGGTGACGGTAGTTTCACAGGTGCCCTTTTATTTAATGAAGAATTTGGCATACCTGTCATAGGAATACCCGGAACTATTGACAACGATATATTCGGCACCCGTTATACCCTTGGTTTCGATACGGCTATCAATACGGCTATGGAGGTCATAGATAAGATCCGCGATACGGCCAGTTCTCATCACCGACTATTTTTTGTTGAGGTAATGGGAAGAGATGTAGGTCATATTGCATTAAATGCAGGGGTAGGAGCAGGAGCGGAAGAAATTCTGATACCAGAGGAAAACCTGGGTCTGGAACGTCTTTTAGATTCCCTTAAGCGAAGCAAACTCACCGGGAAGTCTTCTAGTATTGTGGTTGTAGCCGAAGGGGATACAACTACCGGTAAAAATGTCTTTCAGCTAAAGGAATATGTAGAAGAAAACCTTCCCATCTACGACGTGCGTGTTTGTGTACTGGGGCATATGCAGCGCGGGGGTTCACCCACTTGTTTTGACAGAGTACTGGCAAGCAGGATGGGAGTGAAGGCGGTAGAAGCACTTTTGGATGGAAAGACAAACCTTATGGTAGGAATCCTGGATGACGATATTGCTTTTACTCCGATAAGTGAAGCGATCAAAGGAAAAACGAAAATAAACAAGGAGCTCATAAGAGTCTCCGATATAATGAGTACATAAAAGAAAGAATATGGCAACATTAAAAGTAGGAATAAACGGATTTGGTAGAATTGGAAGATTGGTCCTCAGATCTATCGTAAAAAGAGATGGGATTGAGGTAGTTGCAATCAATGACCTTCTGGACGTAGAGCACCTGGCCTACCTCCTGAAATACGATTCAGTACACGGAAGGTTTGACGGAACAGTGGATGTTAAAGATGGCCATCTGGTTGTTGATGGGAAAACTGTAAGGATTACAGCAGAAAGGGATCCAAAAAATGTAAAATGGGATGCCGTAGGAGTGGATATTGTTGCGGAATGTACCGGTATTTTCACTACGATGGAAACTGCTCAATATCACATCGATGGCGGGGCTAAAAAAGTAGTGATCTCTGCACCATCAAAAGATGCGCCTATGTTTGTCATGGGAGTGAACCATAAGGAAGTAAAAGCTTCGGACAAAATCGTTTCCAACGCTTCCTGTACCACAAACTGTCTGGCGCCAATGGCCAAAGTACTTAATGATTCCTTTGGAATTGAAGAAGCACTGATGACTACAGTTCACGCCACCACAGCTACACAGCTCACCGTAGACGGTCCTTCAAGAAAGGATTACAGAGGCGGTAGAAGTGCCATGCTTAATATTATACCTGCCTCGACAGGTGCGGCAAAAGCTGTAACAAAGGTTATTCCTGCACTGGAAGGAAAACTTACCGGAATGGCATTCAGGGTGCCTACGGCAGATGTTTCAGTGGTGGACCTTACTGTAAAACTTCAGAAAGATACTTCCTATGAGGAGATTAAAAAAGCCTTTAAAACAGCCTCCGAAGGAGAATTAAAAGGAATTCTTGGATATACGGAAGAACTTGTTGTTTCTCAGGATTTTGTCGGTGACCCCAGAACCAGCATATTTGATGCCGATGCAGGAATCGAATTGAATCCGAGATTTTTTAAAGTGATTTCATGGTACGATAACGAAGCAGGATACTCCAATAAATTAGTAGACCTGGCTCAATATATCCACAAGCTCTAAGGGCTGATTCTTAACTCTAAAAAATCCTTAGAATAGGTATATTTTGCTTATTTTAAGGATTTCTTTTTTAAGCGTAATTCTATGATATTAATAGTAGATAGCGGAGCAACAAAAGCAGACTGGATCGCACTGGATGAAAAAGGCGAAGAGGTTTTTATGACGCAAACCCTTGGCCTGAGTCCGGAAGTATTAACCAGGGAGGTCATCGAAGATCGACTGGCAAATAACTTTGAGATTTCAAAGAGTAAATCCAAGGTTAAACGACTTTATTTTTACGGAGCCGGTTGCGGTACAGATCGGATGAAGAAGTTTCTGCGGAATATCTTTAAATCGTTTTTCACTAATGCCAAGATTGAGGTAAAGGAAGATACCTATGCTGCGATCTATTCAACAACCAAGGTAGGATATCAGGGAATAGTATGTATCCTGGGAACGGGCTCTAATTGCAGTTACTACGATGGTCACCAATTATTTCAAAAGGTGATTTCCCTGGGGTACATCCCCATGGACGATGGAAGTGGTAACTTTTTTGGAAGAAAACTGATTCGGGATTATTACTTCCATAAGATGCCTCAGGCCTTAGGTCATAAATTTGCCAGTGAATACAACCTCGATCCGGATGTGATCAAGGAAAACCTCTACAAACAGCCCAACCCAAATACCTACCTGGCTACTTTTGCCCGTTTTCTGATTGAAAACAAGGACCATCCTTATTGCAAAGGAGTAATAGACAAGGGATTACAGCAGTTTGTAAATAACTATATTATGCAGTTCGAGCTGGCTACCAAGGTGCCCATTCATTTTGTAGGGAGTATCGCCTATTTCCTGCGTGATGAGTTAAAAGCCGTACTGGAACGGAACGATCTTGTAACCGGAGTTATCAGACAACGACCCATTGAAGGCCTGGTTGAATTCCACAAAGCAACTATCTGATCGCGATCATCGAGATCTCCACATTGACAAACTTCGGGAGATTGGCAACTTCAACCGTTTCACGGGCAGGAGCGTAATCCGAATCAAAATAAGAAGCGTAAACTTCATTGATTTCTGCAAATTGCTTCATATCCTTTACAAAAATAGAAGCCTTAACAACCTGTTCAAAGCTCATACTGGCCTTGGTAAGAATTGCTCTGAGGTTTTCCATGCATTTTCTGGTCTCCTCTTTAATATCTCCTTCAATCAGTTCCCCGCTATTCGGATCCAGGGCGATCTGGCCGGAAATAAAAAGAGTATTGCCGGCTAGTATGGCCTGACTATAAGGCCCGATGGGGGAAGGGGCTTTGGAAGTGTGAATAATTTTTCTACTGCTCATTTCCTGTAGTATTTTGGGTTTATCTTCTGGGTGGCTGACTCCGGTTTTCCCATTTGAGATCCTGCAAAATGGAACTCTTGATCCCAATAAAGAAATACCAGCGTTCAAAGTCGCCGAAAGGTGTCCAGTTAAATCGCAGATTAAAACTCTTTAGGTCGCGTTCAAATCGCAATTGGGTTACCGTAAAACCTTGGTTTTTAATATCATAACCTGACGAAACTCCTACCTTCCAGCGCGGAGCCAACTCTATATTTCCCGAAAACATCAGGGAATGGCTCGAGAATTCGTTTTGTCGGTTACTGTTATTGTAGTTCGCTGCATATTGAAGCCTCAGGTCCCAGGGAATCTTTGTTCTGTACCTGGGGTTTTCTATATCGTCAGGGTCACGATTTTTAAAACTACTCTCATTAAAATTGTCGGCAGCACCAAAAAGGTCATCCGTCCTTCCCCCGCTGGCTGCCACGTAATTCTGGCCGTCATAAGGATCCTCCTCTTCTCTGTCATCCTCGTCCTTTGCTCCGAAATCCTTGCTACTGATATTGTAACTGATATTCATCCTTGCATTTGTAAGCCTCAAAAGACTCCCGCCATTATTAATATTAAAGGTATTTATTCTCCTACCATTATTGTCAATAGCATAAGGATCAAGGCTGGCGCCGAAGTTTACAGACATTTTGTTTTTCAGCAAATTGGTACCCCCACTCATGCTAACCGGACTAATTTTTAAGGAATCGGCTTCAAAGTTGTACCCTGATGAGAAATTAAGGCTGTTGAGGAGCTGTATCTTTTTAGGTTCGGTTGCTGTTGAATCCTTATCCCGCACTTTTGCCTCAAGAGTGTTTTGCAGTGAAAATGTCAGGGCATTGGATTTTCCAAGTCGGGGCGCTCCGTAAATTGTATTCTGAAAACGACTGTATTGGACAATATCACCACTAACTTCATTTAGGTATTCGTCGTAATACTGCTCAAAAGAAGGAGCGTATCCATAACTTACCGTAGGTCTGACTACATGTCTAAGTGCCTGGAATTTTTTTCCCTCCCCAAAAGTGAAGGTTCCGTAAAGAGTAGTTCCCACACTAGCACTAAAGTTGTATTGATTATAGCGGTCAAAACCACTTATGGTGTCTGTTACAACGGTCTGGGAATCGGGATCAAATCGCTGCCCAAAAGTCTGGAGCGACCAGATATCTTCATAATTCCCACCCATAGTTACACTAAAATGCTTGGCCACCTTGAAATTGGTGCTTATAGGAATCCTATGTCTGACACCTACCTTTGCATCGTCGAACATTTTACCGGTCAGGAAATCCTCATCATTTGTTCTGATGCTGTTTCTCCCATTGAGATCGTATTGAAAGTTGATGTTCTGCAAAGCTCCTTTTTTGATTCCTTCCCGCGGGGCGAAGGGAAATACACGTTCCATACTTGCCTGCAGGGTAGGCAGGGTAACATCAACTACATTGGTGTTTGTGTTCTGGTTATGCGTTGCCGTCAAACTCATATTTACCGAAGGATAGGCCGGAAAAGTTTTCGAATAGGAGATGGAAGATGATAAGTTATTGGTCTGTGTCAGGGCCAGGTTCTGCTGTAGCAGAGAATTCCGGTAATACTGACTACTACCCAGGTTCACCGAGGCCGATAGCCTGCTATTAGGGTTTGATTTAGGATCCTGTGAATGTGAGATCTGGATGTTGTAGATCGTACCCCTGCTGTAATCATCGAAACCTTTCTGGCTCACCACCTGATTTTCATATCTGAAATTGAAATTACCCCTGTATTTATATCGTTTAGAATAAACCGATTGTGCGCGGATTCCATAACTGCCGTTGGTGTAAAGGTCACCTGTGAGTGTAAGGTCTACATAATCATTAATGGGGACGTAGTACCCGGCATTCTGGAGGAAATACCCGCGGTTGGGATCATTCCCAAAAGTGGGCATCATCACCCCGGCCGTCCTTCCCACGGTAAGCGGAAAGTAGGCAAAGGGCAGGGCAATAGGTGTTGGCACATCTACTATGTATAAGTTGCTAAAGCCGGCTATCACTTTTTTCTTGGGAACAAACTTTGCTTTTCGAACCCGGATGTAGTAATCAGGATCTATAGTGTCTTTGGAAGTAGTGAGTTTCCCTTCACTTAGGAAGTAGACCGAATCATTTTCCTTCTTCGTACGTTCTGCATAGACTTTCATGGCATCACTCCCTAATTGTCCGAGACCTGCCTGTTGCTCGGTTCTCGAATTCCATATGACTGCCTTCTGGGTGTCAAAATTAAAGCGGATGGAATCGGGTATTACCACATTTTCACCTTGCTTAAAATAGGGGAGTTGGCTATAATTCCCCAGGGAGTCTTTTAACCGTCCGGCATAAACCTCGTTCTTTATATAGTCGAGAATTATGATTCCTGCTTTTAATTCCGTGTCCTGATAATATATTTCAGCCTCGTTGTAGAGGTAGATCTTTTGATCTTTCTGACTCAGTTTTACGTAATCTTTGGCCTTATATTTGATATTATCCAGTAAGAGAGCTGGCTTTTTGGGGAGTGAATCTGTGCGGACTGTGTCGGTTTGAACACTATCCTGAATAAGGCTCTGAGGTGGTAGCGGAGCTTTGATACTGTCCTGTACCGCTTTGATGGGCAAAGGTTTTTTCAGGTCCTCCTGTCCAAAAATCATTGTTGCAACCAAGAGGAACAAAGCAGAGAAAAGAAAAAGCCGTTTGTTTGATTGCAAAGCTATATATCCTATTTTTGTAATGATATGGCTTGATATTTGGAAATCAAACTTACATATATTTTTTTTCTGCCCGTAGCAGATTACAATAAATTTAACCTGAGAAAAAGAAGTAAAATTCCCCGAATACTATGAACAAAAAATTGCTTTTTACAGCTGGTTTTTTTCTCATGTTTTGTATTCAGATGATCGCGTCTAACCCACTTCCTGAAGTCAGGGGAGATGAAGGTTTTGTTGTGGTCCTCGATGCAGGGCATGGTGGTCATGATCCTGGTAACCTGGGAAATGGCTATATGGAGAAAAATATCGCCCTCAGTATCGTCCTTAAAATAGGGGAAGAGCTTAAAAAAGTCCCGGGTATCAAAGTAGTCTATACCAGGGACGATGACTCCTTTGTAGACCTTTTTGTAAGGGGAGAGATCGCCAATAAGGCAGGAGCCGACCTGTTTGTGTCGGTTCATTGCGATTCGCACACTTCCAATGCGCACGGCGCCGGCACCTTTGTTCTTGGACTCCATGCCAATAAACAGAATTTCGAGATTGCAAAAAAGGAGAACTCGGTAATCTATCTGGAAGATAATTATGAAGCCCGATATGCGAATTACGATATTAATTCTCCCGAATCGGTAATAGGCCTTACCATAATGCAGGAAGAATTTCTCGATCAGAGTATTTTACTAGCTAAACTGATTCAGGATAATTTCACTGGTAATTTAAAGCGAAATGACCGAAAAGTGAAGCAGGCTGGTTTTATTGTCCTTCATCAGACCTTTATGCCCAGTGTCCTTATTGAAACGGGGTTCCTTACCAATAAAGAAGAAGGCAAATACCTGAATTCTTCAAAGGGTCAGGCCGAAATGGGAAAGGCTATTGCACAGGCCATCATCAAATACCGCAGTAGTATCCCGGATGAAGAAACCGTAATTTCAAATGGGCAGCCACCAGTGGCGTCGCCTGAAGTGGCCGAAATTCCTAAAAAAGCAAATCCGGACCTCAAACAAGAGGAATTACTGGAGGTTAATAAGGAAGTAAAAGAGGCAGTGGTTGAAGTGACGGAAAAATCTTCTACTGAATCCGCCGGGAAAAAAGAAAATCCTGAAGAGACCAAGGAAAACAAACCTAAAGCGAGGCAATTAGTAGAAAAAAGCGGAGTTACTTTCAAAGTCCAGATTATGGCAACGGCAAGAGACCTTTCGCCTAATTCACCTGAATTCAACGGTCTGAACAGGATATCAAAGGAACCGATCAAAAATTTGTTCCGATACCTCTACGGGGAAACAGATACCTACATGGGGGCTAAACTATTAAAATCTAATGCCGATATGAAGGGCTTTACGACCTCCTATATTGTGGCCTATAAAGAAGGGAAACGCATCGCGCTACAAGACGCCTTGAAATACGAAGATGAATAATGGCTTGTCTTTCGATTTTATTCATAATTTTGTTTAGAACCTAAAAACGTATCCTTGAAACTATCGCGGGAAATTAAGACTGGAATTATAGTTATCGGGGGTATTCTCCTATTTATTCTGGGATTCAGCTATTTGAAGTCCACCCCACTTTTTGATAACAGCAAGATATTTTACGCGGTCTATGACAATATTGGTGGTTTGCAGACGGGCACTCAGGTATCTATTAACGGGTTTAGCGTTGGAAAGGTTAATGATATTCAGTTTAAGGATAATAGCGGTAAGCTGGTTGTAACATTTACTGTTTCTAACGATTTTCAGTTTTCCCGAAATAGCAAGGCAGAACTATACGATACAGGGATCATAGGGGGGAAAGGGATTCAGATTAAACCTGTTTTCGACGACGCCCCAATGGCAAAATCCGGCGATACGCTTGTTACGAATACCCGTCCCGGCCTCACAGAACTCGTACAACAAAAACTTACCCCATTGCAGTTAAAGGTGGAAGGAGCAGTCTCAAATGCAGATTCCTTGTTGATGAATGTCAATGATGTTTTGGATGATGAAACCAAGAAAAATCTGCGTGAGAGTATTCAGGGTTTATCTCAGGTAATCTCGAGTTTTCAAAAAAGTGCAGGCACACTTAATGAAATGCTTTCTGAAAATAGAATGCATATCGATAGTTCTTTGAGTAATATCAATACCCTTACGGCCAATTTTGCAAGCCTGTCAGACTCTTTAGCGGCCAATAACCTGGGCGCAACAATCCGGAATCTGGAATCTACCATGAAGAACCTGGATGCTGTCCTGGAGAAGATCGAGAAAGGGGAAGGAACCATGGGGAAATTGATGAATGATGAAGAGCTGTATAAAAACCTTGCGGATGCCTCAAAGGAACTCGATTTACTGCTTCAGGATTTTCGTTTGAACCCTAAGCGCTATGTCAACGTATCCGTCTTCGGGAAGAAACAGATCGACTACACCCTTCCGCAAAACGATCCTGCCATAAATCAAGATTAATTGATGGAATACCTTCCCAACATCCTCTTTGCCCTCCTCCTGATCACAGGAATTGGCTTTTTTGCCCGGAATGTTAAAAAACTAAGACGAAATATTCTGCTGGGGAAAGCAGAAGATCTTTCCGATAACAAGCCCCAACGCTGGAAGAACATGATGAGGATTGCCCTGGGGCAGTCCAAGATGGTAGTGCGGCCTGTTGCAGGGATCATGCATATCATCGTATACCTAGGTTTTATTATCATCAATATAGAGGTACTCGAGATCATAATTGACGGCCTTCTGGGGACGCATCGCATCTTTGCCTTTATGGGTGGGTTTTACGATTTTCTTATTGCCTCCTTTGAAGTCCTGGCTCTGTTGGTGATCCTGGCTGTTATCATTTTTTGGTTGAGGAGGAATGCATTAAAACTGGCCAGGTTTGTTAAGCCTGAAATGAAAGGATGGCCAAAGAATGATGCCAACTGGATTCTATATATCGAACTCATTCTGATGGGGCTGTTCCTCACCATGAATGCAGCAGACTATCAATTACAGCAGATGGGAGTTGCCCATTATGAGGCAGCCGGGATGTTTCCTGTAAGTCAGTTTATTACACCACTGTTCGAAGGGATGTCTGCCAGTACAGTGATTCTGATTGAGCGAATCGCCTGGTGGCTGCATATCGCGGGGATTCTCTTCTTTTTAAATTATTTGTATTACTCTAAGCATTTGCACATTCTGCTGGCATTCCCCAACACCTATTTTGGCAACTTAAAACCTAAAGGACAATTTAAAAATAACGAAGCGGTAACCAAGGAAGTAAAACTGATGATGGATCCCAATGCAGATCCTTTTGCCGCCCCAGCTGAAGATGCGGGACCTCCTGATAAATTTGGTGCTTCCGACGTACATGACCTGAAATGGGTTCAGTTGCTCAGCGCTTATACCTGCACCGAGTGTGGTCGATGTACCAATGAATGTCCGGCGAATCAGACCGGCAAAAAGCTTTCCCCCAGGAAGATCATGATGGATACCAGAGACCGACTTGAAGAAGTGGGAAAAAATATTGATAAAAACGCAGGTAAGTTTGTAGACGATGGTAAACAACTCCTGGATGATTATATCAGCAGGGAGGAATTGTGGGCTTGTACCTCCTGTAATGCCTGTGTGGAGGCCTGTCCGGTAAGTATAGACCCTTTGTCGATCATCATGGATATGAGGCAGTATCTGGTAATGGAGCAATCTGCTGCCCCGGCTGAATTAAATGTGATGATGGGAAATATTGAAAATAATGGAGCTCCCTGGCCTTTTAATCAGATGGACCGACTCAACTGGGCCGATGAGTCCAAATAGAAGTAAACGAATAAGCAGAATACTATGAATGTACCCACTATGGCATCGCTGTTTGCAGAAGGAAAACAACCAGAGGTTTTATTCTGGGTGGGTTGTGCAGGTAGTTTTGATGACAGAGCCAAAAAGATCACCAAGGCCTTTGTAAAACTTCTTAATAAGGCAGGCGTATCCTTTGCAGTTCTTGGAACTGAGGAAAGTTGTTCCGGGGATCCTGCTAAAAGGGCCGGAAATGAATTTTTGTTCCAGATGCAGGCAGTTACCAATATAGAGATCATGAATGGCTATGGGGTTAAAAAGGTCGTCACCGCCTGCCCGCACTGTTTTAACACCCTGAAAAATGAATACCCCGGATTAGGGGGGACATATGATGTAGTTCATCACACCCAGTTTTTAAAGCAACTGGTTGAAGAAGGCAGGATTGGACTGAAGGGTGGAACATATAAGGGCAAGCGAATAACGTATCATGACCCGTGCTATTTGGGCAGGGCCAATGATGTTTATGAAGCTCCCAGAGAACTGATAAGGAAATTAGACGCCGAACTGGTGGAAATGAAAAGCTGCCGTCAGCGCGGACTCTGTTGTGGAGCCGGTGGGGCTCAGATGTTTAAAGAGGCAGAGAAGGGGGATAAGGAAGTAAATATCGAACGTACAGAACAGGCCCTGGAAACCCAGCCCGAAATCATCGCTGCGGCTTGTCCTTTTTGTAACACTATGATGACCGATGGGGTAAAGAATAAAGAGAAAGAGGCGTCAATTGCAGTAATGGATATCGCAGAATTAATGTCGAATGCCGAAGATCTTTGATCGTTCTGATTTTTGGAACGATTTTAGAGAAGGATTATGAAAGAATTAAAACAGTAAGTGAGTCATGTTAGTACCGTTTAACGAACTACCCGAAACATCCAGGATATGGATATACCAGGGAAACAGGAATTTCTCTGAAGAGGAATTAGGGGAAATCAACAATCTTCTTCCCCAGTTTCTGACCCAGTGGACTGCCCATGGAGCTTCTCTCCGTGCCGGGTACGAGATTAAGTACAAGCGGTTCATTATCATAGGGCTGGATCAATCCCTGTCATCTGCCTCAGGTTGTTCGATAGATGCTTCTGTACACTTTATCCAAGGACTGGAAAAAAGATTCGGCCTTGAGCTCCTCGATCGAATGAATGTCTCTTTTAAACAGGGAGATTTCATCACTTATAAATCAATGTCCGACTTTAAGAAAATGGCGAAAGCCCGCTCCATTACCAAGGATACGATTGTCTTCAATAACCTGGTAGCCAACAAACAGGAATATTTAGAGCACTGGGAAGTACCTGCCTCTGATAGTTGGCACAGCAGGTTTATCTAATCTATTCACCACAATTTCAGAGTGTTATCTCACTGTTTTACAATAATCCCTGTCGATTTTAGTTAGAATCAATGATCAGATTGCATATGCGGATAAAAAATTACTTTCTCTTGCTCTTTCTACTTTCAGCCTTTTTTGGCCAGTCTCAACAAAACCCGTTGCAGGCAAGAGATAGCGTTGCCCAAATAAAATGGGTAAACGACACCTATGAAGGAATGACACTGGAGGAGAAAATAGGTCAGCTCTTTATGGTTCTTGTGGCATCAGATCAGGACAAGGCGTCTACTGATAAGATAAAAACACTGATTGAAGAAGATCACCTGGGTGGGATCATCTTTTCAACAGGCGGACCAATGAGGCAGGCTAAACTTACCAATGAGTACCAGGCCCTGTCTAAAGTGCCTCTATTGATAGGAATGGATGCAGAATGGGGATTGGCAATGCGACTCGATTCAACCTTTGCGTACCCATGGAATATGACACTTGGGGCAATAAAAGATTCTAATGTTATAGAGGAAGTAGGATTCAGGATCGGGAGTCATGCTAAACGCCTCGGGGTTCATTTCAATTTTGCCCCTGATGTAGATATAAACATCAACCCCAGAAACCCGATTATCGGGAATCGCTCATTTGGGGAAGACCGTGAGAATGTAGCCCGAAAAGGAGCTGCTTTTGTTCGTGGGATGAGCAGAGCTGGGGTGCTGTCGAGCGGGAAACATTTCCCCGGTCATGGGGATACTGCTGTGGATTCACATAAGGATCTGCCTGTAATTCCTTTCGAAAGGGAACGACTCGATAGTATTGAGATGTATCCCTATAAAGAATTAATCAAAGCAGGGGTTTCTGGAGTGATGGTAGCCCACCTCAATGTACCTGCTTTAGAGCCTGATGAAAAACGCCCTTCTTCCCTTTCCTCGAGTATAATCTCAGGCACTCTTAAGAATGAACTGGGATTCAAAGGACTTGTGCTTACCGATGCCCTGAATATGAAAGGTGTGACCGATTTTGCCGGGGATACCAATGCGGAATTACAGGCTTTTCTTGCGGGAAATGATATTCTGCTCATGCCCAAGGATATAAAGGTAGCCAGGGTTGCCATTACAGAGGCTTACAAGCAAGGAATAATTAAGGAAACAAGGTTGTCTGCCTCGGTAAAGAAGATTCTGATGGCCAAGTATAAGGTGGGTTTAAACACCTATCAGGAAATAGACACCAATAATTTATACAAGGATCTCAATACTATTGAAGACTATTTGTTGTACGAAAAAGCAATTGAAAATGCGATAACACTGGTAAAGAACGAAGTGTCATTACTCCCTGTAAAAAATCTGGAAAATAAAAAGATTGCTTATGTAGCCATGGGAGATGATTCTGGTGAACAATTCCATAAGGCATTGCAGCAGTACACGGAGGTCATAAAAGTAGTGGGGAAGGATATAGGTACGCTCAAAAAAAATCTTGAGGGTTACAATGTAGTGATCGTCGGTTTTCACAAAAGCAATGACAGTCCCTGGAAGCCTTATAAATTCTCGGAAAAGGAGCTTTACTGGCTGGCTGAATTGGGGAGATCGAGGAGTTTCAATCTTGTCCTTTCAGTTTTTACCAAGCCTTATGCCCTTTTAGATCTGGTTAATTACAATGACATAGACGCTCTTGTTCTCGGGTACCAAAACAGCGAGATCGCCCAGGAGAAGACTGCTGAGGTAATTTTCGGGGCCATTCCTGCTAAAGGTGTTTTGCCGGTCTCCCTGAGTTCAGAATATTCTGCTGGACATGGTATTTTAAGCAAATCTCTTGGTCGTTTGGGGTATAGTATTCCGGAGCGAGTGGGTATTAATGGAACTTTGTTATCTGAAGTAGACACTTTGGTGAAAAATGGGATCGATTCTCTGATGTATCCAGGGGCCCAGGTGCTTGTCGCCCGAAAAGGAAAGGTGATATACAATAGAAATTTTGGTAAGCCCACTTATGATTCCGTCGATTCGATAACCTCAGATCATTTATACGACTTGGCGTCTCTTACCAAGATACTGGCTACACTGCCAGTTGTCATGGCTATGGAAGAGGAGGGGAAGATCTCATTAAACGATACTTTTGGTGAGCTGATTCAGGCTTATGATACAACAGACCTGAAAAATGTTACCGTGTTAAAAGCACTGAGTCACTATGGTCGCCTGCCATCCTGGATTGCATTCTACCTGTCAACGCTTGACAAGAACAGGAAACCATCCAGCGAATTTTATCGATCGCGTCCGGGCCCCGGATACTCTATAGAAGTGACCAAAAATCTTTATCTCAGCGATGCCTATCAGGATTCTATTTACAATCGTATAGGCCGTCAGTCGCTTAAATCGAATCGATACCGCTATAGTGATGTAGCCTACTATGTGATGAAGAAATATATAGAAGATACCTACAAGCAGTCCCTCGACAAACTGGCAAATGAAAAGTACTATGCACCACTGGGGACCAACAATACCGGCTACAGGCCTCTGGATTACTTTGATAAGGATCGAATTGTACCTTCGGAAATTGATAATTATTATCGCTATCAGACGGTACAGGGCTTTGTCCATGATATGGGTGCAGCTATGCAGGGCGGAGTAGGGGGTCACGCAGGTCTGTTCAGTAATGCCAACGATGTTGCCAAGATTATGCAGATGTACCTGCAGGGGGGATATTACGGGGGAGATCGTTTTTTAGATTCGAGGACCATTGAAAAATTCAACAAGTGTTACTTCTGCCAGGAAAATGTGCGCAGGGGTGTTGGGTTTGACAAGCCTCAGCTTGAGGAGTACGGGCCTACCTGTGGCTGTGTATCAAGGAAGAGTTTTGGACATAGTGGCTTTACAGGCACTTATACCTGGGCTGATCCGGAAGAAGAGATCATCTATGTTTTTTTATCAAACAGGACCTTCCCCACCTCCTCTAACAACCTGCTCATCAAATCAGAACTCCGTACCCGGATTCAGCAGGCGATTTATGATTCTATTATAAATTAGAAAAGGAATTTAAATGTAATTTTACGATATGAAGATCGCCATTGTTTGCTATCCTACCTTTGGTGGGAGTGGAGTAGTTGCTACAGAATTGGGTATAGCCCTTGCCAACAGAGGTCACGAGATCCACTTTGTGACCTACCGCCAGCCTGTGCGACTGGAATTGCTGGGGAATAACATTCATTTCCACGAAGTACATGTACCTGAATATCCATTATTTCATTATCAGCCCTATGAACTGGCACTATCCAGCAAGCTGGTGGATACCATCAAATTACATGGCATAGAATTACTACATGTACACTACGCTATCCCACATGCCTATGCAGGATATATGGCAAAGAAAATACTGGAAGAGGAAGGCATTTATATTCCCATGATCACCACGTTGCACGGGACAGATATTACCCTGGTGGGAAATCATCCCTTCTACAAACCTGCGGTGACCTTCAGCATTAATAAATCTGAAGTGGTGACCAGTGTATCTGCCGATTTGAGGCAGAAGACGCTCGACTTCTTTGAAATAGACAAGGAGATTGAGGTGATTCCCAATTTTATAGATAAACGTAAATACAATGCTGAATTTACGGACTGCCAACGTTCCCTGATGGCCAATGAGGATGAGAAGATCATTACCCATATCAGTAATTTCAGAAAGGTTAAGCATATCCCCGATGTGATTAAGATATTTTACGGTATACAAAAGGAAATGCCGGCGAAACTGATCATGGTAGGGGAAGGCCCTGAAAAGGAAAAAGCAGAGTTGCTATGCGACGAACTGGGCATAAACAACAAGGTAGTGTTCCTGGGCCAGAGTTCAGAGATAGATAGGATTCTGTGTTTCTCTGATTTGTTCCTGCTACCCTCTAAGTCGGAGAGCTTTGGACTGGCGGCATTGGAGGCAATGATCAATAAGGTCCCTGTGATCTCCAGCAATACCGGTGGTATTCCGGAAGTCAATATTCATGGGGTTACCGGCTTCTTAAGTGATGTGGGCGATGTGGATGATATGACACAAAATGCATTGTATATCTTAAAAGATTCAAATACATTAGAAACCTTTAAGCGAAATGCTTACAAGGAAGCTTTAAAGTTCGATCTTCAGCATGTGCTCCCCCTTTATGAGAATCTTTATGAGAACGCTTATAAGGAGTATTATAAGAGTGTGATGGGGTAAACCAACTACTCAGATTAATTCATTATCCATTAAATAGACACCTCCTTATCTTGGAACCAGGTAGTTTATCGAGTGATCTTCTATTATTGTAAATATTACCCTCTTCCGGACATCACCAGGATACCAATCGTCGAAATTTTAGGTAGCTAAGGGAAGAATATAGCCTTCCTGGGGCCTGGATTGTAATTTTGTGATACAAAGATCCCAAATCTTCAACCTATGAAATTGCTCAGGGCTATTACTTTTCTTGTCTTAATTGGTTGTTTCCAACTTTATTCCCAGGACAGTATTGTATTAACTCCAAAGGACAGTGTTATTGAAAGTTCGTGGATGATGGGAATAGGCTGGAACTTCATAGACGATTCCGGAGATGCATTCAATGATTTTACCACAATTAGGGACCAGTGGAACGGGGTCGCTTTTCCATCACGTCTCAATATTGGCCGGTATTGGCAAAGTGGTCTGGGCCTGGAATTGATCGGGACTTATAACAACTATAAGGAAGGGAATACTATCGACGGGGTAACGATCACGGAGGATATCCCTTACTGGGGTATAGATACCCGACTCAGCTATGACCTCAATAAGTTGGTTGGGGAAACCGGATTCTTTGATCCCTATGTTGGTGTCGGACTGGGATATTCTGATGCGAACAACCTGGGACGAGGTACTTACAATGCGATTATAGGCTTTAGAACATGGTTTACAGATCGCTGGGGGCTCGACTTTAGTTCCAGCGGGAAATGGTCGTTAGGAAATGAAGCATCAAATCATATCCAGCATGCCGTGGGTGTGGTTTATCAGTTTAACATAAAGAAGGGACTATCAGAAAAAGGGGAAGAAAAGCTTGCTTTGTTGCAGGAAATGGAAAAAGAGCAGCAAAGGCTTCAGGATTCCCTTCTGGCCGCCAGAAAGGCCGAGGAGGAGGCCAGGCTCCTGGCAGAACGAATGGAAAAAGAGAAGGAAGAAGCCCGACTGGCAGCACTGGAAAAAGCGAAGAAAGATCATTTAAACAACGTGCAGCAAGTCCTGGATAGCCTGGGAGCGGTGTATTTTGCGTTTGATTCGTCTTATTTAAATGAATACTCAAGGAAGACACTGGATGGGGTAGCGAGCCTTATGGCCCAGTATCCGGAATACTCCTTTGAAATCCATGCTTTTACTGACTCCCGTGGTCCTGACAACTACAATCAATGGTTATCTGAGCGCAGGGCACAACGAACTACAGACTATCTGGTAAAACAGGGAATCTCAGAAAGCAGATTGACGGCCATTGGCCATGGGGAATCCCTTTTGACCAACAGCTGTTCTGACGGGGTGAAATGTACACGGGAAGAACACCAGCAGAACAGGCTGTCTGAAGTCACTGTAATTAGGGTATTCTCAACACAAGACTAAAAATTAAGAGTAGGATATCGTTTCAACTAAATCACCATCCCGGCAGCAACGGTCTCATTGGTCTGATCATCAATTAGAATCAGGCTCCCCGTAAATCGGTTGTCTTTATAAGGGTCGACGAGCAAGGGTTTGGTAGTCCTGAGTTTAACCTTGCTGATATCATTCATTTTAAGCTCCTTGTCTTCCGTGATCCGCTCCATGGTGTTGATATCATATTTATACATCACCTCCCTGATCATCGCTTTTTGTTCATTTGAGGTATGCATCAGGGTATACTTGGCCCTAGGTTGGGAGGGACGATTATTTAACCAGCACAACATTACCTCTACATCCTGAGAAGAATCAGGTGTATTATTGGAACGAACGATCATATCACCTCTGCTCACATCAATATCGTCTTCTAATTCAATAGCAATAGACATAGGGGCAAAAGCCTCCTCCAATTCTCCATTCGGACCTGTGATTGACTTAACTCTTGACGAAAATCCGGAAGGAAGAACCGTCACTTTGTCTCCTTTTCGGTAAAATCCACTGGAGATTCTACCTGCATAGCCCCTGTAATCAATAAATCCCTCCCGCTGAGGCCTGAGCACGGTCTGAACCGGGAAGCGGGCATCTACCTTGTTTAGATCACTACTGATATGCATGGTCTCTAAGGTGTGGAGTAGTGGTGCATCCTGGTACCAGGGCATATTCTCTGAACGATTCACCACATTGTCTCCCAAAAGAGCACTTATAGGGATAAACCTTATATCTCTGATCAATAGTTTTGCAGCAAATTCTACAAATTGGTCTACAATCTTATTGAAAACATCTTCTGAAAAGTCGACCAGATCCATCTTATTGATACAGACAATAACATGAGGAATATGCAATAGGGACGCGATAAAGGCATGCCTTTTAGTTTGTTCTATCACGCCGTGTCTCGCGTCTACCAGAATGATGGTTGCATTGGCCGTTGAGGCCCCTGTAACCATATTTCGGGTGTATTGTACATGGCCGGGGGTGTCAGCTATGATGAATTTTCGTTTCGGGGTGGTGAAGTAACGGTAGGCTACATCAATAGTGATCCCTTGCTCCCTTTCATCCCTTAATCCGTCCGTAAAAAGGGCCAGGTCTACTCCGTCGTGTCCTTTTTTGCGACTCGTATTCTCTATGGCTTCCAGCTGGTCTTCGAAGATCGACTTGGAGTCGTATAACAATCGGCCTATAAGGGTGCTTTTCCCGTCATCCACGCTACCGGCAGTAGAAAATCGCAGTAATTCGTTTCGCTCTATTTCCATCAATTCCTGATATTAAAAGTACCCAAGTTTTTTTCTGTCTTCCATGGCATTTTCGGACCGTTTGTCATCCGTTCGGTTTCCACGTTCTGTTTGTCTCATAGCAGACACTTCCTGTACAATTTTCTCCAGCGTATCTGCCTCTGATTCTATGCCACCGGTGATAGTGATATCACCAAGGGTTCTGAACCTTATTTTTTTGGTAACGACTTCTTCATGTTCTTCCAGGACTAAGAATTCTGAATTTGGGATCCAGGAGTTGTTTCTCCAGACTACTTCCCTTTCATGCGCGAGATAGAGGGAAGGGATTTCTATTTTTTCACGTAAAATATAATTCCATACATCCATTTCCGTCCAATTACTTATTGGAAAGACCCTGAAATGCTCGCCTTCAAAATGTTTTCCGTTAAAAAGGTTCCATAATTCAGGGCGTTGGTTTTTGGGATCCCATTGTCCAAAGTCGTCCCTATGGGAAAAAAAGCGCTCTTTTGCTCTGGCTTTCTCCTCATCTCGTCTTCCACCCCCAATGGCACAGTCTACTTTATTAGATTCAATAGCATCGAGTAAGGTGGTAATTTGAAGCGCATTGCGAGTGGCACTTCTACCTTTTTCCTCTGCCACCCTTCCCTGATCGATGGATTCCTGTACAGATCCGACTATAAGTTGTACCCCAAGATCATTAATAAGTTGATCCCTAAAATTGATGGTCTCAGGAAAATTATGGCCGGTATCCACGTGCATTAAGGAGAACGGAATTTTACTGGGATAAAATGCCTTTTTGGCTAAATGTGTGCAAAGTATGGAGTCTTTTCCACCCGAAAAAAGGATCACCGGATTTTGAAATTGGGCCCATACTTCTCTTAGTATGAATATAGCCTCGGATTCTAATTCGTCCAGGTAGCTTAAATAATACTTACTCATTGCTTCTGGGTTTTAGTTTTGGTTGGATCTTTTTATAGATCATTTCTACAGCTTCGGCCACTGAGTTATTTTCTGTCACCGTAACATCTGCATTGGTAGGACTTTCATAGGGGGCTGAAATTCCCGTCATATTCTTTATCTCACCTTTACGGGCTTTTTTGTAAAGACCTTTCACATCGCGTGCTTCGCACTCCTCCAAAGAGGTATTTACGAAGACCTCTATAAAGGTATCAACTCCGACGATATTTCTAATTCGGTTTCTGTCTTTTTCATAAGGCGCCACAAAAGCAGCTAAAACTACCAGTCCGGCATCCACAAACAATTTACCAATTTCACCAATCCTGCGGATATTTTCTGATCGGTCTTCCGGACTAAAACTCAGATCCTGATTAATGCCACTTCGAATATTATCCCCATCCAGGGAATAGGTATGTATATTTTGGGTATGCAATTTTTGTTCCAGGGCATTGGCGATGGTAGATTTACCAGAACCAGATAAGCCAGTAAATAGGATCATAAAGGAACCATGGCCATTTTTTTTGCTGCGATCTGCCATGGTAATTTTATAGTTGTGTTTCGTGATATTTTTTTTCATTCCTTTTTAACGCCCCTCTTTTCTAATCCAAAATTAATACGATACCAGCTTCGTTCATGAAAATAGTATAAAATCATTTTAGTGACCACTTCTGCTACCCCTATTTTTAACCCGGTTAAAGGATTACCCGAAATAAACCAGGAAAGTAGAAAGGTATCCAGGGTTCCTATAATTCTCCAGGTGATGGTTTTAAACAAATGTCTTCTTTTACTATTCCTGACCCCTGTATTAAACCAGATCCGTTCGTGGAAATAGTACAAAATCATTTTTGTGATCACTTCAGCCCCTCCAATTTTAAGTCCGGTTAAAGGGTTCCCAGTAATGATCCAGGCAAGTACTATGGTGTCTAGCGTACCAACGATGCGCCAGGTGATGGTTTTGGCCAGGTGCCTTTTATAGGAGGAGGTGGCCATCAGGGAGCGACCAGAAAATATGGGTTGAGAAGGTTTTCCTTATTATAACACAATTCGCTCTGGGTGTCCTGTGCGGTAACTTTTAATCCCACTGCAGTACAGATAGCATGGCCGGCTGCTGTATCCCATTCCATAGTAGGTGCAAAACGCGGATAAACATCAGCTTTCCCTTCGGCGACCAGGCAGAATTTTAAAGAACTTCCTTTAGAGACCACTTCTACATCCCTTCCTTGCTTTTTTAACCCTTCCACATAGTCCAGTGTATCCTGGTTCATATGGGATCGACTTCCGACCACTCTTACTATTGAACCTGTTTTTAATGTAGGTTGAATACGATCTTTTTCAGAAAAGAGCTGATCTGGTAGGGAGTGATCTTCAGCGATAAGTGTTTTGAAGGCTGCTTTTTGATTCACATCTGCATAGTATAATTCCCGTGTTACAGGGACATAAATGACCCCCAGTATGGGTTTTCCTTTACGGATCAGGGCAATGTTTACGGTAAATTCCCCATTCCGCTTTATAAACTCTTTGGTTCCGTCTAGCGGGTCTACCATCCAGCAGGTTTCCCAGGATTTTCGGGTGGTGTAATCCATCTGTTTATTTTCCTCGCTGATGATGGGGTAGGGGGTGTCCTTAAGGAATTCGTTGATGACGGCGTTGGAGGCGAGATCGGCTTCGGTTAGTGGGGATTTATCCTTCTTAATCTTAGTGTTAAAATCTGGAAGGTCGTAAACGTTTAGTATAGATATACCGGCCTTTAATGCAGAAATAATAGGAATAATTAATGGATCATTCAGATTCATTTTGAAGTTTATTCGGTTGATTTAGCACGTTACCTGGATGTATTAAAAAGCCCAGTATTTAATTAATTAAAGGATTACATTTTAGGGATGGCCATTACCTTTTCTTTAAAACGATAGAAAACTGTAGTATCATCTTTAATGTTTTTATCCACCAACATTCCTGCTTGAACAACATTATTATTGCCAATTTCTATTCCTGGAATTACCGTAGACCTCAATCCAAAATAATTATTGTCTCCCACTTTTACTGATCCGGCAAGTCCTGCTATGGATAAAAAATTATTGTCACCTACAATACAATCATGGCTAATGAAACAGTAGGAGGTAAGAAAATTATAATTACCAATAGTGGCGTATTTTTCAAGAATACAAAAAGGAAAAACGATATTACCAATACCTATATCTAAATTTTCTGGCATCACCACACTATGGTGAATAAAACTCCCAACGACAATATTCTTCTCTTTGATTATATCGATTAATTTTTTTCTGGAATCCATGCTTCCGACGGCGATCAGCAACTCTTCCCCATCAGCTTGGGAGTAGGTATGAATATTTCCTAGATGAGGTGCCTGAAAGTTATATTTTTTCCAATTTTCCTTGGAATCGTCCAAATATCCTTTAATGGTAATTTGGTCTTCCGGTCCCACTTTGGAGTTGTGATCTTCAATATAAAAGGTCACTTCTGCACCGGCTCCCCCGGCTCCAAGTATAATTACATTTCTCATAAATTGGTCTTTAATAAATTATAAGAGGCTTTGAGCTAATTTACAACAAAGTAACCTCAGAAGCGATTTAATTATTTTTAGCAGGAATTTAGAAGGACCTCTGCTCCTCTATTTTTTTCCTTGAATAAGACTTTTTAGCCCCTCAATAGTTTTAGAGTCATTGATTTCCTGTGCTGACAGAGGTACATTATATTCCGAGTCACTAAGCGCAATAATAGATAAAACCGCTAATGAGTCCCAGGCATCGAAGGATTCAAGTTCATCAGTTAGTTCAACAGAATCTACTTCAAGTATTTCTGCAATAGAAGATTGAAAATTGTCCATAGCCTAATTTTTAAATTCAATTGTATTACAAAAGTCTAAATTGCCCATCTTCATAAGCAGAGATGCCCAGCTCAAACCAGCTCCAAATCCCGCCAAAAATAATAATAGGGTGCCTTCCATTAGTTTATCACCTATATTATGCGTAATTGCAGTAGGTATGGAAACCCCACTGGCATTGCCAAAATTTTCTACAACATTATTGGGCATTTTATCATAAGGAATACCCATTTTATCAGCTAATTTTTTTAACATAAACTTATTCGGTTGATGAAACATATAATAGTCTATATCATCCTTATGTTTATCTGCCTTAACTAATAGGTTATCAACCATGGGAGGGACTTCTTTTTGAACAAAATTAAACACGTCGTCACCTTTCATAACCAGGTGATCCAAAGCCCTGGAGTTCCCACTCTCATCTGTTTCTAATTTTGCAGTTTTTGCGGTTGAAGGTATTCTAAAGCCACCGGCAGGAATTATGAGGGCATCGGCGCCTTTTCCGTCAACATACACAGATCCATAGATTACACTATCCGAAGAATCGTTTTCAACGATCGTAATCGACGCTGCATCACCTGTTAATGGTCTACTTCCGCGATCTTTGTGAGATACCTTATAACTCATGGTATCAGCATTCAGTACCACCACTTTGTTTATCTCCTCCTGGTCTAACAACATAAAAGCCTGATTAAGGCCTATGGGATATCCTGAACAGGCCTGATTAATGTCCAGGCAGACCATGTCCTGCTTTAAATCCAGTTTACCTTGAATAATGTGGCTGGTGGCAGGTACAAAATGATCAGGGGACTGCGTGACTAAGATAATGGCATCGATTTCATCTTTTTTTAAAAAATTATTATCAAAAAGGTAATTCAACCCAAAAATACATAGGTCCGAGGCTGTTGTCCCTTCTTTGACAACCCTGCGTTTGCCATATCCCATGATTAGTTTGAGTTTCATCGATTGTCCTCTCGAGAAATCATAATTGTCGATCTCATCGTCAAAATTGACTTCATTTTCCGGTAAAACCGTAAGGATGCCGGTAATTTTCTTCTTGTGAAACTTTAGGTTCATTTTGTGACACCATTTTTGATTAGTAAATGATAAATGCTATCGACATCGGAAAAATTTTCAGGTAAAATCTCCGTTCCGTCAATTGAAATTCCAAATTCTTCATCCAGAGAAGCAACTAAACTCACTATATCAAAAGAATCTAACATCCCTTCTCCAATAAAATCAGTAGAATTTTCAAAGTCAAATTCAGGTCTGATCTCCGAGAGTATTTCTAATATTTTTTCCTTCAACTTAAATTTTTTTTTAAACAAGATACTTCCAAACGAAGAAGATCAGGTATTATTTATTTTTTTATTGAGTAAAGCTCTATCAATCTTACCCGTTGTTGATTTAGGTAAGATATCCATTTTAATATATTTTGATGGAATCATATGTTTAGATAACACTTTTGTGAGCTTTAGTCTGAAATCTTTAACCGGTATTTCTTTTTCAGATTCATAGATCAGGACAATTTCATTTTTTGCTTTGTCAAAGAATACCCCAGCATTGATCGTATCAAATACACTTAAAATATGATGTTCTATCTCCCCCAAATCTATTCTGTATCCGGATAACTTTATTTGAAAGTCCTTTCTTCCTATATAGATGTACTCACCTTTTTCATTTAAGTAAACGATATCCCCGGTTCTGTATATTCTTTCAGGAACTGCGTTATTTAAAGGATTTTGTACAAAAACCGCGTTAGTTTTTTCTAAGTTGTTCCAATAACCAAGGGCAAGGGAAGATCCTCGAACGCATAATTCACCTTTTTCTCCAACTTGACAAAGTTCATCTTTTTCATTCAAAACCAATATATCCGTGTTCCTGCAAGGCTTCCCAATGGGCAAAGACTCATCTTCATCTACGGTATCGCTAACAATATGGTAGACACATGTTCCTGTAATTTCAGTAGGACCATACATGTTTCCATAAATAACATTTTTATTTAAATTCCTTATCCAATAATTTAAATGTTTAGGCGGCATCACTTCCCCACCATAAAGAACTTTTTTTACCGTAGGAATTTTTATGGAAGTAAAGAGCTTGAGATTAGCTATATTGACGTAAACCGATGGCACCCAGAAGATAAAATTTATCTTGTTCTCATTGATATAATCCAGTAAAGTAGCGGGAAAAATAAATTTCTGTTCAGGAATCAAATACAGGGTAGCACCTTTGAATATCATCAGATATATATCCAGGGTGGACATATCAAATATAAATGGGGTCTGATTTCCGACTTTTTCATTCTCAGTGATGTCAAAGGTGTCAACCACCCAATTGATATAATCAATAATTGATAAATGAGATATGACCACACCTTTGGGCACACCTGTAGATCCTGAGGTGTGTAAAATATATGCAGGATCGGTATCAATGCATTTGATATAATTGAATTTTTCGTCTACATCCTCCCCCTTCTCCAATTCATCGAGGTTGATAATTGGAAAATCTAAATTAAGTTCTTTTAACTGGGTGATGTACTTATCATTTGTGATTATGCATGCTGGATGTAATGCCCT
This sequence comes from Muriicola sp. E247, assembly GCF_041358175.1. Lineage (NCBI taxonomy): Bacteria > Pseudomonadati > Bacteroidota > Flavobacteriia > Flavobacteriales > Flavobacteriaceae > Muriicola > Muriicola sp. E247. The sequence continues at coordinate 97,728 of NZ_JBGKBE010000007.1, read as the reverse complement.
TAAAATTGCTTCAATTCTAGGAAGTGGGTTCTTTGTGTCAAGCGGTGTATAGCAGTTTCCGCTGTAAAGGGTCCCAATAAAGGAAGCCAGGGTTTCATTGGCTTTAGGCAGGTAAATTGCAACCGGTTTGTTGATAGCATTGGTCTCTTTCGTTATGTGGGTCGCAATAAGTTTAGCTTTTTGCCTTAACTGATCAAATGTAATTTGAGAAGTACTGTCAACGATTGCTATTTTATCAGGAAATAAGTCAACCGTATTTTCGAAATACTCAATTAAATTAATCTTTATCATATCAGAAAACTATTTTCAAATAAAGCTTTAGTAAGAACCTATAGCCATCAATTTCTTAGAAAAAGTTTTATAAAACTTTTGAGGCATACTAAGCTCTACAACTTTCCTAAAAACTTATCCGGGATAGGAAGTTCCGGGGTTTCCCTAGCCCAAAATAGGTTCAAAATCCACCATCTATCTTCATCAAAGAGCAATTGAAAACTATTGATACCTCTGGCATGTATTTTATTCTCAGCCATTTCCTCTTTACTATTGAAAGATTGATAGGTGCTAAATACCTGTGCAATATTTCCAAAGGCGTGAACTTCTTTGTGAGCTTCATTTTCGTAAAATGCAGACTTTCTTCCTGAATCCAACCATTTTCCAGTGGTATTAATATAATCGTCAACAGTTAGAAACTGTGGTCTCAATACTCCATCTGTAAGGGATTTCTCGTATCGAATTAACCTCCCATCAGGGTGAAATAAAAATTTATAAAGTTCCCAATCCCTTGGCTCCCCTTGTTCTCCTCCCAGGATGATATAATTTGTGTCGATTATACTATCTATCGACTCTACACTCTTTAAATATTTGTCTTCCATTATTGATTTTAAATTTAGCTACCTGTGATATACTAATTAATATTTATTATGCCTGAGCCATTAATCCAGACCTAGGAACTCATTCGGAATTGGAAACTCTTCTGTCTCACGATACCAAAACAAATTAATAATCCACCATCTGTCTTGATAGTATGCCATTTGTATGCTGTGGACATTTCTGACGTAGGGATTATCATTTTCCATATCCTCTTTGCTTCCAAAAGACTCACATGTGCTCCAAACATGAGCTATAGGACCAAACACTTTTTTTATTTTATGAATTTCCCTTTCGTAGAAGCCTGTTTTTTTAATCTTCTCCATATACTTTCCTATTGAAGATGTGAAATCATAGGGAGACATATATTGAGGTCGAAATTCACCATCTGTGAAATCCTCTTCATACCGAATCATTTTGCTGTTCGGATGATATAAAAAGCGATATAATTCCCAATTTCTCGGTTCGCCTGATTCACCTGCCAGACACTCATATAAGGTGTCTATGGTACCATCAATAGTTTTTACTTTTTCCAAATATTCTCTTTTCATTATTGAATCATTTTTTTAAAGTGGTAGTTATTTTTAAGTGATACTATTATAAAACGATTAACTAAGCTTATCAGCGCTTACACAAACTATACCTAAGTATGCCTGACAAAAAAACAAATTCATTTTGACTTTCGCTGATTTTTAAGATAAAAACCATGAAATATCGACCATTACTTGTTATTTCTGAACCAGATCATCTTTCAAACGGTATAATATTTTAATTATAATTAAAAAATTCATTTTTATAACGAATCCATCTTTAACCTATTTACTTAGAATGTCAATTGAAATGTGAAATCAATTTAATTCGAGCAAGTATGATAAGAATGAATCGACGGTATTTTATTGTACAATAATAGTTGATAAATCACGGAAAGTCTTATGGATTAGTATTCAAATCTTGGATCATTTTAGAAGTACTTTTAAAGAATCAACCTCGAAGTATTTCCAGGATTTAAAAACCATCGATGCGATGTGTAATCTTTTTGAAAAACAGATTAAACATCAAATATTTTATCAGCTTCTGATATGCTCATCTTGATAAAATAATAAAATTTGGCCAGCCAATAATTATAATTCTTATGTGTTATTCCAGGTTTCCCTGCCATTGTTTATACGGATCTGCTCCTACCATATCTATGTCATCTGATTTAAATACCTTTAATACAGTTTTCATTAGGATTTTAATATCAGTGGCAAAGCTAATATGATTAACATACCATACATCATAAACAAACTTTTCTTCCATTGAAAGAACGTTACGTCCATTAACTTGTGCCCAACCAGTGATGCCCGGCTTAACTAAATGACGCTTAGCCTGTTCCTTGTTATATAATGGAAGATAGGCAATTAATAATGGTCTCGGCCCAACGATGGACATGTCGCCTATAAGAACATTAACCAATTGTAGTAGTTCGTCAAGGGAATATTTTCGAACAAATTGTCCAACTTTGGTGACACGTTGTGCAGCTGGTAGAAGTTCACCGTTTTTATCTTTCTTGTCATTCATCGTTTTAAATTTGATGATGGTAAAGATTTTCTCATTTTTCCCGGGTCTTTTTTGAAAGAAAAATGGCTTGCCATTGTTGGCAAACAATAACAGTACGATTAAAGTACTTAAAATTGGGGATAGGAGTATTAGGGCTATTAAAGAGGACAAAAAGTCCCCACCCCTTTTTATATAAGATTCGTATAATGTGGTGGACGCCATAACTTTTATTCTTTGTTTAATAAAGTTTAAATTTCAGATTTGTGGCAATTATACAGTTTTCGTTTTTAGGATTAAACTATCCTCGTTTAATTGCCAAAATATATAGTTCAGTTTAATTTTTCATTTTGATATACTTTCTATTGTATTAACAATCTCTTCGCATAGAATAGATTTATCAAATTTAGTTTCGGCTAGTTTCCTTGAATTTTTACCCATCAGAATACATTTTTCCGGATTCTCTTTAAGGAAAAGAATCTGTTTTACTAAATCTTCTGATTTTTCGGGATTGGCAAACAACCCACAATTATTATCAGTAACCAGACCTTTAATCCATCCTGGAGTATTTGTAATAACCGGTTTACCCGCAGAAAAGGAGTCAAAAAGTTTATTGGGGGAATGAGTTTCGAATACAGGAATATTGGAGTAGGTAACTAAGGAAACATCGCAAATATTTACAATTTCGGAAAGTTCTTTCATAGGAAGGCCTTCTAAAACATAGACATTTTTTAAACCCATACTATTACATTTTTCTTCCAGAGAAGTCTTTAAAGCTCCACGGCCTATCAAAATAAATTCAATATTTTGATCATTTTTCAATAGCTCAATGGCCTTGATGATGTAATTCAATCCGTTAGCTATGCCCATAGCACCAAAATAAATTACCTTAAAAGAATCTTTCTTTAGTCCGTACTTATCTCCGATTTTAAAATCAGGCGGGCGATTACCAAAATTATCTATTTTGGACATATTTGGGATCATAGATATTTTACTTGGCGGTATGTTCCGTTTCATAACTCCTTCCACTATGCCCGGTGAAAGCGCAATGATGTGTAAAGCATTTTTATAGATGGTTTTCTCAAACCAAATCGCGATTTTTTTAACCAACTTATTATTCAAGGCTCCCATTTGAATGGGCACTTCGGGCCAAAGGTTTCGAACCTCAAAGAAGTAAGGAATCTTTTTAAATTTTTTTAGGAATAATGCAGGAAAACCTATTGTAAGAGGAACTGAGGAGGCAAAAACCAGGTCTACATTTTTTTCTTGAAATGCCACTCTGGCGGATCTGAACATAAAAATGATAAAGGCTAGTAACCTTCTAAAGACACTCATTTTTTGATCATATGGTACTTTTATGTATATGACATCTATTCCATCAACATGTACACGCTCTATGCCTTTTTGAATTTCTCCCAAGGGATCTGAACATAACATGGTTACTTTATGTCCCTTAGCTATCAAACTTTGACTAATCCAATATGAGCGGGTAGCGCCATATTGTTTTGGGGTTTTGAAATACTGGTGGATGTAGAGAATCTTCATAATTTGGTTTATTGTTGGTTGATATGCTTCAAGTCCAAATTTAATCAGAATAACTCACAAAAGTCAAATACGTATCCAGGTCCCTGTTTTCAAAAAGAATTTGCTGGTTCAAAACTGATTAAATCTGTAGCTGGGAAAAAATGATGAATTATATTTTGAGTTGGCAATAACATTTCTTTGAGATACCAGCTCATCGTATTTTTTTTGATTGATTATATATTTCCAAACCTTGAATGGTAGCGTATGATTAGAAAATCCTGATTTAAAATAAAATAACGAATCTTCTTTAGCACCAACTCCACCGCCGAGATTGAAGAAATTATAATTCTCCTGCGTTCCTATAATCCTCATCTCATCAATTAGTAATTTAAGAGGGTTAGAATTTAAAAACGAATTATTGGTGCCAGAAAGATGATATTGTATAATACCTTCTTTTTTCAAAAACATAGCGCCTCCGGCAACTTCATCCGTTTTTCTGCATATGGCAAGTAAAACTTCAGTTTCGAATTGAGAACTCTTAATCAATTCATTAAAATATGTTTTTGAAAAAAAGTATTCCTTTTTTGCATTTACTCGATTCATTGTCTGGTAATACGCTTCAATAAAAGATTCTATTTCGCTAGGAGTCGAAGCTTTTTTAACTAGGTATATGTTTCGAAATGTATTGACATAGGTTCGTAGTCTTCTGTGATAGCCCTTGATTTGTTCATCGATTGATTCTTTGACATCTATAAACAATATATTGCCGATTGTCTCTATGACACCTAATTGATGCAGAAAAATATCCTGAGATGGAATAAATGGGTTTAATCGTAGAAAAACTGTTAAAAGATTTAGTTCAATAAAACATGCCCTTAACTCTTTCTGAAATAATTTCAGGTCAAAATATTCAAAGGCTTCACTGGCAATAGGTCCGCCATAACCGTATACTGAAGTTGCGTCTTTGTATTTTGAGAATTCTATATCTCTGATAAGTAATGGTAGAAGAATTGAATTACCTTTTTCAGTATAGTGAATTAATATAGGTTCCTCCCCTTCGACTAAGGTCGCATGATGATAGTCATAGGTATGATAGGAATCTGAATATTGGCAACTATTTACAAGTTCGTTCCAAGTATCTTTTTCTCGAATAACTTCTATCATATAACGAACTAACCTAGTCTTTAACAATTAAAGTAAAACCCATAATTATTTTAACGCACCACAAAAATCTAATACAACTTTATTTTTCAGGTTTGAGAGTTCTTTAAACTCATTATGGGCAACTAGTAGGGCGATAATATCAGCCTGTTTGATGGCTTCTTTAAGACCAGTGATCTTAAATATGTTGTGATCTTCAATATTAGGTTCTACAATATAGTATTCTTCATTGTTGGAAGCTTGCAGTACTCGCTGTACAATATATTTGGCTGGGGACTCTCTAAGATCATCAATGTTCGGTTTAAATGCCAAACCCAGTAGTGCAATTCTCGGTTTTCTCCCTTGTCGTAATTCAAATTCTAGCTTGGATGAAATAATTTTTTCAGCACACCAGAAGGATTTATAATTATTTACCTCTCTTGCTTTTCCGATTATTCTGGATTCCATTGGATAATCCGCCACGATGAAATAAGGATCGACTGCGATACAGTGACCTCCAACTCCACAACCTGGCTGTAATATGTTCACTCTTGGGTGTTTGTTCGCTAAGCTGATTAGTTCCCAAACATCAATATTTGCTTTATCACAGATCAGAGATAGTTCATTTGCAAAAGCGATCTGCACATCTCGAGATGAGTTCTCAACTAATTTGCACATTTCTGCTGTCCGAGCATTTGTTTCATGTAATTCACCAGTTACATATTCTCTATAAAACTCCACAGCTTTTTTTGTACTTCTATCATCGATTCCTCCAATAACACGATCATTATTAACGAGTTCATACATCACATTACCAGGTAATACGCGTTCCGGGCAATAGGCAATGAATAACTCCCCTTTTAAGTCGGGTCTTTTTTCATAAATAAGAGCCATCATTTTTTCGGTGGTACCCACTGGCGAAGTAGATTCAATTATGTAGGTATCGCCTTTCTTCAACAAAGGCAAAAGATTTTTTGTAGCTGACTCTACAAATGATATGTCCGGTTCATTTTTATCTTTAAATGGAGTTGGTACTACAATAAGATATGTATTTGCCGCTACAGCTGTAGTACTTGCATTTAAAAAACCATTTTTAACAGCTTTGGAAACTACATCCCCTAAATCTGGCTCTACAATATGAATTTTACCCTCGTTGATTGTTTTTACAACACCAGGATTAATATCCACTCCGTGGACGTAGGTCCCTTTTTGGGCAACTAAGGCGGCGGTTGGCAAACCTATATAACCGAGTCCAACTATAACTACTTCTGGATTTTTCATCAATTAAAGTTCTTTAATGTATTCTATAATTCTTTTGCAAGCCTGCCCATCACCATAGGGATTATGTAACATGCTCATGTTCGAATATTTTTCCTTATTCTTTAGTAAGTCGTTGGCTTCACTAATAATCTTATCCTTATCAGTTCCAACAAGTATTACAGTACCAGCATCAACGGCCTCTGGCCTTTCTGTTGTATCTCTCATTACTAGGACTGGTTTTCCTAAGCTAGGAGCTTCTTCCTGAACACCTCCACTGTCTGTAATAATTAGATATGATTTATCCATTAACCAAACAAAGGCCGGGTAACTCAAGGGATCAATTAAAGAGATGTTTGCGATACCACCTAATATTTCCTTAACCGGTTTTTGTACTTTGGGATTTAAGTGAACGGGATATATAATCTGTACATGCTTATTATTTGAGGCAATATTTTTAAGCGCTTCACAAATGCGGATAAAGCCTTCTCCGTGATTTTCACGTCTATGGCCGGTAACTAATATTATTCTGTCACTTTGTATTACTTTTTTCAGGTTTAAAATTTCCGGATCCTCAAGTTTATTTACTTTTTCTATACTTGCTAAAAGTGCATCAATTACTGTATTGCCGGTGATACATATGTTTTCTTTTTTAATATTTTCCTTAACGAGATTATTGAAAGACTTCTGGGTAGGGGCAAAATGATAATCGGCTAAATGACCTGTCAGGGTCCTGTTAATTTCTTCAGGAAATGGAGACTGTTTATTGTAGGTCCGTAAACCTGCTTCGATGTGACATATTTTCGCGCCGGAGTAAAAAGCCGCAATACTGGCTCCCATTGTTGTGGTAGTATCTCCATGCACAAACACATAGTCTGGATTGAAGTCTTCCAAAACTGGTTGCAAGGAAGTAATTATATTCGCCGTAAGACCATAAAGATTTTGTCCGGGACGCATTAAATTCAAATCGTACTGAGGGGTGATATCAAAAAACTCCAGAACCTGGTCTAACATTTCTCTATGCTGAGCAGTGACACAAACTTTAGTTGTGAAATCGTTCTCATTGTACAATGCCTTAACCAGAGGAGCCATTTTAATTGCTTCAGGTCGGGTACCAAAAATGACTAATAGTTTCTTTTTCATGGCGGGTATGTTTTGTTATTCTAAAATTAGGAATTTGTCTGTTCAGGTTCTTTTGAAACACTGTATTATTTACGAGCTACTTTTTTAATTTCATTCAAATACTTAAGCGCCAATTTATGTCTGTCAAAATGTTCTTTCGCATGATTATACCCATTTAAACCTTGTTCAATGATATTGTGGTCTCCCCTGAGGTAACCCCGGATTTTCTCTGCTATATCATCAGCATTTTCGGGTTCTGCAAAAACACCACATTGGGCGTCCTCGATCAGTTTTCTGGAAACACCATCAATTGCTAAAAGAATAGGTTTTTTACAAGACATATAGTCAAATGTTTTGTTTGAATAAATGGTCTTAAAGGTATCAACCTTCTTTAATACGGAAGTTCCAAGATCGGACGCTAATACATATTCGAAAGCTTTGGATTTCGGTACAGAGTCTACGAAGCGTACATTTTGTAAATTCCTTGATTTCACCTCCTTCATCAATGAATCTTTGGTCATTCCACCGCCTATTAACTGAATTAAAACATTCGTATCCTGTAATTTTTCGGCTGCATCTATTAGCTGTATAAGATGATTTGCGATACCATGTGCCCCAATATATGTTACGACAAATTTATCATCAATTCCTTCTTCTTTTCTAAATTTTTTAGCGTCAAAATTTTCCGCTACTTCTTCTGCCAGAGAAAAGTCAGCTGCGTTTGGTATATAAATAATCTTTTCAGCAGGTATATTCTTTTTATTTATAAGTTTTTCCCTGAACGCAGGCGTCAAAACATTGACCAATTTTGCTTTTTTGTAGATCGACTTTTCAAACCAGTATGAAAATTTTATTAGCCAAGGATTGCTAATCACACCAGTATCTATAGCAGACTCGGGCCAAAGATCCCTTACTTCAAATATTAAGGGTAATCGCTTAAATACGGCTAAAACATATGCAGAAATGCCTACAAATAAAGGCGGGGAGGATACCAGGAGTACATCATACTTCCCCTTAGCCCTGAATAAACCTGCCCAAATACTTGAAAAAACAAATGTAAAATAGGCCCATAACCTTCCTGCGAAATTTACGTTATAAGCAGAAGAAACATGGCAGCGAAAAACATCGATATTTTTATAGTAATCCTTCTCATGAAAGACATATTTTCCTTTTCCTTCATGTTCTGGATCATTTTTATTTGCTAAAATGGAATAACCCGCTAATACAGTTACTTCATGACCTTCATCCGACCATGTTTTTGTCATTTCATTAAAACGTGCTCCACCTGCCTGATTTTTGCCTAAAAAATATTGATGGATTAAAAGAATTTTCATACTTACTTTATTTTTAATGTAGTTTTAAATCCAGTTTTTGAAAAATAAGTATATCTAATGGAGGGTTCAATTTCTCCATAATAATTAGAACACCATTTTTCCTCTATTTTAGGATTTAAAATATTACCTGATCCATCTATACAGCTGATATTGATTTGATCAAATGTTTTTGGATTAAAATGCCAATATAGTTGAGATACATAATCATCTGCATTTTTGATAGTATCAGTGACCACCCATTGATTTAGCTTCTTTGCCTTTACCACTTTTCTGTTGTGAATAATTTTATTTCCAAGTTCTGGAAAACCTGTGAATTGGCCATCGAATTCGAAACTGTTTCCTTTTTCAGACAATGTTGCTTTCGCTTTTTTATTCCAATAATTCCAAATAAACCTGCTTCCCTTCAACATTTGATTTTTGTTATCAACTGAAACTGTATTGTGTCCAAAAGAATAACCAAAAAATCTATCGTACTTTTTTTCAGTATTATTATATAAATAAGACCCGAGGTCCCATAGATAATTGTTGCCATCTACCCAAATATCTAAATGTAAATTATCTGCATGTCCAGGTCTGTCCTTGTATTTGGCACACTTTACTAAAGTTTTTGAAGAACCATCATTTATAACATAATGACCACCAAATGGATATGACGCTAACACCTCTGGTTCAAAAGGTACTATTTTGCAATTCTTAATGCCATACCACAACTGACTTTCACTATGTTCCGAAACTTCCCTATTTAAAACAGCACTTAAATCGTTAATTTGAGAAGTATAAACTCGATAGTCGTCATCTGTAAGTTTAAAGAAAAGTGCCCCGTCATTTGCTCCATAATTTGGTAATTTTCCACTTGTTTGATCTTGACATGTTCTTAGATAGTTTAACGATTTTCCGGCTCTATCATATACGGTTGAATTAAATTCGTCTTTATGGAGTTCTGCCAGTTTAATACCCCAGGTAAGCAATTGGATTGCAACGCGATGATAATTCATAGAGAATTGGAGGAATGTTCCATCTTCATATATCTGGTAAGCGATCTCTTCCTGAAACCACTTTTTACCTTTTTCTGACCATTTTTTGGTATTTGGTAAAAATGGAAATAGTAACCCTCCTAAAAAGAGCATCAGTGTTTCGGTAAGCGCGTGATTATTTCTTACCGCAATCCTGGAGAAGTTAATATTATTGTACACGTGATGTAACTGCCAATAGATGGCATTCATTATAGATTTAAACCTTTCTTCCGTTAATTCATTGGAATTCCTGTAATAGTATAGGGCAAATGTCCAATTTAGAATTCTTAGACTAATTTCCTGGCTACATCTGTAGTTTGGCCCCTGGTTTATCGGATTATGAATCAAAAATGATTCTATTTCCCTGAAGACCAAATTGGAACAGTCTGTATCAAAGTGATAATCATATCGAATAATATCGTATAAGAAAGAAAAGCGTGATTTCTCCCAAACGTATTTAATGTCACCTGCCTCTTTTGACAGGTCTACTATTTTAGACCAGTGTTTTAATTCATATTGATATCCTGTCACCGGATTTGTTATCCAATCGAAGTCTTTACCCAAGGATAATTTTGTTCTGCTGAAAAAGGTGTAGGTATTATTCTGAATATTATTGAAAGTTTCTTGTAGTCCGGGATGCTGTATCCTGGGTATTTCCAATGATTCCTTCGCTTCAAAGAAAAACTTAGGAGCATTTTTCCTCCATTCATCCAAGGTTAAAGGGCATTCAAGGAAATCAGGATTTGAAGGAAATTTAGATTTTAGAAGCCCTGTTTTCCTGCGGATTTCGTAACCTAATCGAAATAGGGTATAGCGCATACCCATATTCTGAATGGTATTGATTAAAGATAAAATATTCAATAGCAGTAAGTTAAGTTATTAAATCATTCAACTGTAATCCAAGTATTGTTTTTTAAACTATCAATTGCGGCAATTGAAGCTTTGGATGTATTCATAATTGATTCAAAACTTATAAGGGAATCATTGCCTTCTTTTATATTCTTTAAATAAGAACTAAATTGATTCTTATGGCCTTTATCCATCTTCGTTCTAAGTTTCGAGAAATTGTTAAACCCGTAACCCTTGGTAGTACGAAAATTATCCATAATAAGGATTCGCCCCTGAGAATAAACTTCAAGCCTTTCCTTTGAATAACTTTTGGAGCCATTAGAAAAGTAATTGATCACACCATTTGAACCATTTTGGAATTTTAACAATAAGCTGGCGATATCTGTATTCTCCTTGGGTGTTGTACCTAAGGAATTTGCACATACGGCAGTTACCTCGCTACCAGTTAAATACGACAAGAGATCAATATAATGACAGGCCTCTCCAATAATTCGTCCACCACCAATCGCCATATCATGAACCCATGAATTTTCAGGGATAAAGCCAGCATTCATGGTCGCTATAATACTAATAGGAGTTTCTGTAGAGCCTAATAAAGATTTCATTTTGACAATGTGCGGGGAAAACCTTCGATTAAACCCTACCATCAGGCTTCCGGAAGAAGCCTTATATGTTTCCTCTATTAGATCTAATTCACTTGTATTTATTGCCAAAGGCTTTTCGACAAAAACATGTTTATTCGCTTTCAACCCTTCAATTACCATTTGGCTGTGAAGGTTGTGCCGTGTGGTGATGATCAGGGTGTCAACCTCCGGATCCTTTAATACATCTGTATAATTTGTTCCACTTTTGGCGATGCTATATTTTTTAGCCAAACTGGTTCCGCTCAAACCTTTTGAACTTATAATATACCTTGCGTCCGCATTTATTTTCTTTAGAATTGGCAATAAGGTCATCCCTGTAAAGTTTCCAGCACCAATAATTCCAATTACTGCTTTTGATTTTGAAAAGGCTTTTGGTTTAGAAACTTCAATTGTTGTAGAACTGTCAGGGTTTTTCTCATATTCTAATATGCTCGCAATTGCATCTGAAGCGCTCATATTACCATATACTTCCAAGTACTTTTCTAAAGGTGTTTTCTGAGTAATTAAAGGTTCAACGTTTATCGATTTATCTGAGATTGCATTTAATACAGCTTCAAAATTTCGTTTTTCAGTCCACCTAACATACTCTATTGGATAATCGTGACCTTTATCTTCATAATTTGGGTCATATCTGCCAGGCCCATAAGAACAGGAGACTTGAAAACTTAATTCTTTTTCATAGAAGTCAGCCCTGGAAATATTTAGGCCAATCACACCTACTAAAACAATTCTACCCTTCTTTCGACACATTTTAGCCGCATCTGAAATAACCGTATCAGACTTTGTTGAGGCCGTTATAACTACTCCATCGCAACCAATTCCTTTTGTTTTTTCAAGAATAAACTTAACAGAATCCGTGCCTTTCCTGGGATTAAAAGCTGTAATCCCAAATGAATTAGCAAGATTTACCTTGTTATTGTCAAGATCATAGCCAATAACATTACAACCATTGGCTTTAAGTAACTGGGCTGTAATAAGTCCGATCAGACCTAAACCGACAACCACAATTGTTTCTCCCAAGGTTGGATTAAGAAGTCTAATGCCTTGTAACCCTATTGAACCAATAACAGTAAAACAAGCCTCTTGGTCTGTAACATCATCAGGAATAGAAGCCACCAAATTTTCTGGAATACAAACATATTCGGCATGAGAACCATTAGAAGCAACCCTATCTCCAACTTTGAAGTCGGCAACTCCATTACCAACTTCTTCAACAATTCCAACATTGCAATAACCCATTGGTAGCGGTTGGCCTAACTTGTTAAAAACCGCATTAACCGTTGGCATTAATCCATCTGTTTTTACTTTGGTAAGCACCTCTTTAACTTTATCCGGCTGTTGTTTGGCCTTTTGCAGAAGACTGGCTTTTCCAAATTCAACCAACATGCGCTCTGTTCCTAACGAGACCAAAGTATTAGTGGTTCTAATTAAAACATGACCAGGTTTTACCTGTGGTTTAGGTACTTCTTCAAGTATGGTTTCTCCGGTTCTAAATGATTGTATAATTTGTTTCATAATGTTCTCCTGCTTAATTCAATCTATAGTTCACTCTTTGTGATATGTATAGAAAGGTCATCTCGCGATAAATTTTTTATCAATAATTGATTTTTCTACTGTAGATGGTGACTTGATTAATATTACCCCTAATCGTATCATAAATGACCTAATTATTTTAAGCACACATCTCAATTCATTATTTTAATGGGTCTACCAATCACAAACATAGATTGAATTTAGTTGATGACTCAAGAATTTGGATAATAACCTCAAGAATTCCGATTAAGAGGCGAGATACTAAATTTCATAAAAGAGTAATCTTACAAATACGAATTACATATTTTGGAATACCATATAGCATACAACAAGGATTAACAATTATAGTATGGGCAACCCCGAATTTCAATTAAAAACGTTATCAATAAGGTTTATCTGAAAATTCGGGTTATAGTACTCATCCATTATCTTATAACAATCTTCTTTCATTTGCGAATTTGATTTGGTTTTACGAAGATTTAAAACAGTTTTTATTTGTTCCTTTAGATCAACCGTATCGCCATATTTAAAAAGTGCTCCATTAATATTGGGTACAATGGCCTCAAATTCTGGCATTTGTTTGTTCATGTCGTTATGAGAAATTACTGGAACACCAAACATCAATGAATGCATTGCGGTCAACCCAATCTCCCCAGGTGCAACACAGCAATCACTTGATGAGATTAATTTGCAATTTTGAATCTCATCGTATGAAGCACCGTAAAAATGAATCTGATCGGCAATTTTGTATTTATCTACTTGAGATTGCAATTTCTCTTTTTGATCACCATCTCCAACAAAGAGAAGATTTACAAAAATATTTTCCTCTTTTAGCAAGTGGATTGCCTCTATAAGTAAGTGTAATTTTTTCTGGACTGTGAGTCTGCCAATGAAAAGAAGTTGGTCATTGTTTGGATTATCAAACAAACTGGACCTGATACTCTGTCTTTCTTTGTCAGTCAGTGTATCTCTTAATTTGATTTGCTCTTTATAATTCAAAGAATTATAAATGACTTTTATTTTTTCTTTGTTAAATCCTAATTTAATCAAATTTTGTTTGGCGCAATTTCCATAGAGCAATAAGCCATCAAAAAAGTATTTGTAAAAAATAAAATAGAGTTTATTCTTGAGATTTCTATGGTTTGTAAGAACCCCATGCGTCCAATTAAAAACTTTTACTCCTTTAACTTTGAATATAAGCGAGGCAATAATAATAGAAATCCAATACGGAGGGGCATGTACTATAACACCACCGGGTTTTTGAGAAATCACATAACGGATTAATCCTTTGTTGAAGTAGAAGGGACCAATTTTATAGGCTGGAAAATCTAAGAAATCAGCTGAATCCTTAAAATCATAGGGCTTTACATTCATCCAACCTTTTTTGTCCCCTAAAAATACATAATGGTTTTGGGTTGATTCTAAAAGAGCCTCTATAATACCAACTCTGTAATGAGAAAATCCAGGGTATATGACAAATATTTTCTTCATTAATTATAATAAATTTAAAACTATACAAATGTTTTATATAACAAGTATGAACTCTTGTTATTGTGTAAATTGAAGTAATCTTTTCTATTAAACATCATACACTGTCTTGGGCCTATTAATGCTTAAATAGCTATAAAGACTTATTATTTGATCTAATGTAATCACCGTAAACTGTTTCATCCAATAATCAAAGCTTTTATAATCACCTTCTATTTTACTTGTCTTTTTATTTTTTAATACAAGGCTTATCGTCATATTATAGTTTCCGGAATCAGAGTATGAAATCAGCGTATAACATCCAGTCGATTTCATTAATTCATTCACCACCATGTCTATAGAGCGCGTAAAAATAATTTATAAAGGCTTCAGAGTTTATGGGTTTATCTAATTTATTCATACGTTATTAGTGGTTTGGTGGCTTGAAACTATTCCTATTTCAATAAATTAAAGGATTGTTGTATAAATATCTAAACCAAATAAGGGCATAATAGCATAAGATTAAATCTATGAATTGCATTCTCCCAGAATGGATAGAAAACTTTTTGTTCTTGATTTAAGCTGTCAAGATTCACATAAGGTTTTTAAAGAGCTTAACTTCTAAAAAAAAGTAAGAGCATGCAACATTATTCTTGGTTACTTGAATCAAAGTTAAATTGCTTATTTGAATAAGTATAAAAAATGGGGTTTTAATATTCAACTATTCGTTAAAAACTAGTTTTTCATCTATTAAGTAAGCGTTACTACTTATTTTTTAATTTAATTTGCTCTCCGACGATAGATGCCCTTAAATAAATCATGATAAAGCCTTTAAATATTATAAATGATTACTGTTTATATTTACTGGTATTCTCCGTAACTTTTGAGAAATGGGATCCATTTCAATTAGTCGGCACAGTTTCGGTTACCTATATCACAACCATACTATATTTAGCCAGCTGGGTGCCGCTAATTGGCAGGAATTTTCACTTTGCACCCATAAAGAGATTCGTAATTCCCCTATTACTATTAATTGTAGTTGGGTTTATTTGTTCTGCAATAAACTCAGAATATGTAACTGAATTAAAGTATGCTTACAATTATAGAACACTTCTTTTAATAGTGTTAATGACATTTATTGCCGCTCATCTATATTGTAAGCCAAAAAATTCATCTATAGTTTTAAACACCTATATAGCTAGTATGCTATTGGTTTTTTTATTGGTTTCACTTGGCAACGGTGTCACCTATGATAATGGTAGATTATTGTTGTTTGGAGAGAATCCTAATATTATGGGAGCAAAGGCTTCTTTAGCTTTCTTAATTGCTATTTCAAAGTTAATAAATAAGTTTTCAATTAAAAGATCCATAATTATAATTGCCGTTTGTATCCCATTTATTAGCTTAGTTGCCACGTCTGCTTCGCGTGGAGCTTTTGTATCTATGTTTTTGGGACTAACTGTACTACTCTATTTTAGAGAGATGGCAGCTTTCAAGAAATGGGCACTAATTGTTTTTGCAGCACTTGCCTCAGGTGTGCTGATAACTTATTTGTTAGAAACAAATCCACTTATGGCAGAACGCTTCTTAAATACAGTGGAGTCTGGTGATATAGGAAGAAATACACTGTGGGATGCGGCATTTAACATAATTACGGATAATATTATCATTGGTTCTGGGTTTGAAGGGGTCAGGCCCAGAATGTTTTCATATTCAGGAATTAATCTGAATCCTCATAACGTCTTTCTCTATATCTTCATCGCTTGTGGCCTTCCTGGAATAATTTTATTTCTTATTTTTTTGACCCGGTTGACTAAATTACTATTTCGTCATTACAAAAAGTATGGAGATTCTTTAAACCTTGTAATATTCGTTATTGTCATCTTTAATATGTCTAAACAAGGTGGTAGTTTAGGGAAAATAATATTCTGGTTCTTTTTTGCAGTTTTAATAGGATCAACAGCTCAAATAATGTCCAGTGATAAACAAGAAAAACTAGCTCAATGAAAATATTAGTAGTATCCGGTAATTATCCATCCTTAAAAACGCCATCAAGGGGTGTGTTTGTTTACAATTTGATTCAGCAATTTGCCAAGTTGGGTCATACAGTGAACATAATATCTCCGGTGGGTCTTATAACTAATATTTATTTTAATAAGAATAAGGAATACGGGGAAGAACTAGGAACAGTCTACAGGCCAAAATTTTTAAATGCATCCCAAAAATTTATATTTGGATTTAACACCTACAGAATAGGCGAACTAGGTCAAATTAAAGCTGTAAGGAGAATCGTAAAGAATCATAAGATTGAATTTGATGTAGTGTATGCCCATTTTTTAGCCAGTGCTTTTATTGCGGTCGAGGCCTTATCAGAATATAATAAACCGATATATGCGGCTATAGGGGAGTACAATAATTTAGAGGTAAGAAAGGCTTTTTATTCAAGCGCCTACTTCAGCTCTATTTTGGGAAAAATAAATGGATTTATAGCCGTTTCTCCTCAAATAAGTGATAGGCTTATTAAATATGGGGTTAAAGAAAATAAGATAATAATCAAGCCAAATGCTGTAAACTTAAATATCTTTTATCCTAGGGACAAACTAAAAATGAGAAGTAAATATGGCCTCCCAAAAGATAAAATATTAGCAATATTTGTTGGCAGGTTTATTGAAAATAAAGGTCCTAAAATGCTGTTAAACGCCACCCAAAATTTAGAAGGATTAGGTCTTATCTTTGTAGGTGGTGGTCCACAAATCCTTGAAGGAAATAATGTCGTATTTAAAGATAGTGTCATATCTGAAAAAGTTCCAGAATTACTATCCGCAGCAGATTTATTTGTTTTGCCAACTTGGCATGAGGGCTCTTGTAATGCAATTGTTGAGGCAATGGCATGTGGATTGCCAATAGTTTCATCAGACATTCCTGAGATACACTTTCAATGCGATCCTTCCTTTTCCATTTTGGTAAATCCATTGGATATAAAAGCCATAGAAAGTGCTATAAAAACGATCGTCAGTAATGAGGGCAGAAGAGGGGAAATGTCCAAGAACGCCTTGGAATACTCAAAGAATTTTGAAATCAGTGAAAGAGCAATTGGTATACTGAATTTCATTCAAGGTAAGTTAGAAGAATAAAGTAAACCGACAGACCTTGCAAAATTAATATGACTGTATGAGGAGCCTTGGCGATAAAATTAAGCATGCAGGTAAATGGCAGTCAGTTTCAGTCCTTTCCCTAAATCTTTTAAAGATCATTTACTTTTCTATTATGACCAGGCTTTTACTTAAAGAAGACTATGGTCTTATGGCTATTATCTATGCAATTATAGGCATTGGGAATATTTTTGTGCTGGGTGGTATGGGTTCTGCCTTGATACAACGAAAGGAAATAAATAACAAACATGCCAATGGCGCCTTGCAAACCAGCCTTTTCATTGGCCTCCTATTATATGCCGTTTTATATATTACGGCTCCGTTTATTGCTTCTGCATATAATGACCTTAGGTTAGATAATCTCATTAAAGTATCTTCGTTAAACCTCATATTACTCGCTCTGAGCCATATTTCAATCAACCTGCTTTTTAAATATTATTCCTTTAAAAATGTTGCGATAGTCAACATTGTCTCAAATATAATTGGTTATGGTACAGGTGTTTATTTAGCTATGAATGGTAATGGAGTATGGTCTTTGGTTTTTGCGACTCTTATTACCTCCTTGCTAAGCTCAATAGCTTTGTTCTATTTGGCTCCAATGAAAATAAGCTTGAAGATTCATTATAAAGAAGCCCGTCAGTTGTTTAGTTTTGGTTTTGGTATCGTGTTGTTAACGATTGGTAGTTTTTTATCTAGAAATGGTCTGAATTTGATATTTGGAAAATTCTTTACACAAGATATGCTCGGTGTTTATGAAAGAGCCTCTAGAGTAAAGGAAATACCCAGTGAATTTCTTGCACAGATTATGAACCAGGTTATGTTTCCTGTAATGTCCGAAATCCAGGATGAGAATGAAAGATTGATTAAAATATACAAGTTTGGGTTGGGGTTTAGTAACTCGATTATGATTCCCGCAACGGTTTTTCTAGTTTTTTTTTCAGCAGAAATTGTACAAATTCTGATGGGATCAAATTGGCCAGAAGCTGTCTTACCTCTACAAATTATGTTTCTCATTCTAACCTTCAGTAATGCCGGAAAAACAACAGATGAAGTCATTAAGGCAAAAGGTCTTGTTTATAAAAATGTCACTCGCAAATACATATTTACGGTAATCATCTTAGTACTTTCTGGTGCTTTGGGTTATTTCTACGGAATCAATGGTGCAGCCGTTGGAATTGTTGTAAGCCATTTTATAAACTATTTAATGATGATCGTTTTAGTAAAGAACGTTTTCAAGGGATCTATTGGAGAATATTTTTATCAGCCCTTGGTGGCAGGATTGAGACTGGGACTGTATCTTGGTATATTGATTTTTGCATATAAATATTTGTTTAATTTATTGGGTGAAACTGATGTCACGATGTTTATTGTATTTACGGCAGGTCTGTTGATATTATGTGCTGGTTTATTGAAGCTTAAACCTTCTGTATTTGGGCAATATTTAGAATTGGCAATTAGAAATACCGTGAACAAAGGGTAATATTCCCATTTTAAGATCAAAAAGATTGTAATTATTTTGAATTTTAATTAAGAAGGAACAAACACGAATAAATTTATGGGTTAGATGGTCAAAAATCAGAGTCCATCATAGACCGTCTCAAGAACATCTTCCGGATTGAGTACTCACGTCTCAGAAGTCCAAAGAACTTCATCTATACAAAATATCTATGTTTACTCTATATGCATATCACACTTAGGTTATTTTAGTAAATGGAATTTTAAAACCTATGGTAAATCTTCTGAAAAATAAAGATGTAGATTATTTCTTGCAATTCTTGCTTCATAACAGTTGGACAAAATCTATAATTTACCAGAATGCCTATAATCTGAAGTTTGGATTTCCTAATGGTAATTAATCCAGCGAAAGACTCAAGAACTATCTTACTTCAATAATGTATGATAGTTTCAAATTAACAATTACTCAGATTTTTAACCTACTCTCTCGAGACTTTTAGCTAATATCATATTATTCCATCTTGGACACTCCGGGTGCAACTTTCGTTTGCCCCAAATTTCCAATACGTTTTGGTAATACGGAATACCTATAAAAGTTTAAAACTCTATAAATTATCATTGGGCAGGATTGAATTCTCCCTTTCTACTCATCAGATTTGATTAGCTCCTCCTAAAATCTTAACTGTTTGTTAAAAAAAAGTGTAGTTCATCGAATACTGGAAACGGTGACATCCAAAAGCATAGTCACGATCGTTAAAGATTATGTGTCAATTGGGTATTTCATCGAAAAACTGATGCTTTTTAGCGATGATTATTGAATTTTAAATAATTTTAGCGAACCCAAATTTGATTATAATAGGAACTTAATTTATTTATCACATGAAATTTTATCCCCAAAATTCCCTAGTATTAGCATGCTTTATTTGTAGTATTCTATTCTTTACTTCTTGTAGTAAGGATTCAGATCTATTGCTCGATACCGTTCTCGTAGATCAAGAAATAGAATCAATAGACAATCCTGGTAGTGATGGTAGTGATGGTACTGATGGAAGTACCGGACAGAACGGAAGTGACCCAGCAAATCCAACTTCTAGAGGTGATGGTGTTAATTTATTACCAAATGGAACATTTAATGACGCAGAAGGATGGAATCTTTTAAATGGTTCTAATGCGACAGGTGGTGTTTTAACTGTAATAGCAAATGGCAGTGTCACATCCTCAGATGAAAACTGGTCGGCTGTGTATACTGACGTTTATCCCGATCGTGTTTATGAGTCAAGGCGGTACAGATTGACCTTTGAAGCAAGACAAATTGTAGGAAATGGTGAGTTACAAATTGGGCAAAGATATAATGAAATTGCCACTCCAACTATTGCATCCACCTGGACACAATATTCTTTTGAATGGAATGGTCAGGTTTCTGGCGGAGGGGCAAGCGGTAACGATTTTAATTTAGGAGGTCGTGAAGTTGGAGATACATGGGAGTTTCGCAACATGAGCTTAGAAGATATAGGCATAACAACTATTGATTCAGAAGCGGGCTTGCCAGGAGCAACATATCTTTTTACTGATTTTAGTTCTAATACTTACTCTTATGAACAATGGGGGCCGAACGGTTCGGCAGAACCATATAGAAACCAGTGGGAAGTTGACAACGGAGAACCAAGAACCACAGACCACCCCGATTCGCCATTAAGGGCAGGAAGAAACGGCGGCAGGGCTATTTGGTTAGGATCCTACAATGGTAATTCTAGCAGAAATGAATTTGGCAAGGACGGTGCTCTTTCCTATGGAGAATGGTGGCTTGCTTTTTCAATATATATAGCTGATCCGATGGAGGATGATAGAATTTATTTTCAAGCAAGAAATCTGGCTCCCGGAGGCAGCTCTACGGTAAATCCTTTATCTCTGCGTCAAGGCTCAACTGACACTCAATTATATTGGAGTATTTGTGATGATGTAACAAGGGTAGATCAAACAAGCGCTACTTTGGGTGGCTGGAATGGAGCAGGAACAGGAACAAGCAAGGTATTTTTTGATTATAACCCCGGTGAATGGATTGATATTGTTGTTCATTATAAAGGCGGGTTTGGTGCTAATTATGCTGGTCCTGATTGTACTTCTCTTTCAAGAGCGCATGCAGGTCATGATCTTAGGAGCGATGGTTTTGTAGAAATATGGGCGAACGGAACAAAAATAGTTGACCACGTTGGAACAACCCTTTATCGTTATGAAAAAAATGGAGGGGAAATAAGAGGTATAACACCCAAAATAGGACCTTATTGGTCGAATTCATCAGGATTGGGTAATGGAACTGATATTTATTATGATAATATTATAATGTGGAATGGCCCTGATGGAACCTATCAAGACGTTGACCCGAGTAGATAGGTAAGAGTATAAGTATACAAGAAAAAAATCCTGACAACTCTGTCAGGATTTTTTTGTTTGTTCTTTTGAAGATTATCAAAGTCTGGCATCCACACGCTCTTTTAAAACTCCTTTTACATCATAAAGAATTCCTTTTTCATTTAGCAACTCCCTTAACCCCAATTGTAAATATTCTTTATGGGCCACTGCAAGGACTACCGTATCAAAAGGACCCTCAGGTAAATCCTGAGTGGTGGTTAATCCATATTCTTTTTTAACCTCTTCTGGAGAGGCCCATGGATCATAGACGGTCATATCTGTTCCGTAGCTTATTAAGTCTTTAATTAAGTCTACAGCTTTAGTATTTCTAACGTCCGGACAGTTTTCCTTAAAGGTTATTCCCAAAACAAGAATTTTAGAACCTTTTACCTTGATGTCCTTTTGCACCATAAGTTTAATCACCTCAGAGGCCACATATTTTCCCATTCCGTCATTCATCCTCCTACCGGTTAAGATGATTTCAGGATGATAACCAAATTGCTGCGCCTTTTGTGCAAGATAATAAGGATCCACTCCAATGCAGTGACCTCCAACAAGACCTGGTTTAAAAGGCAGGAAGTTCCATTTGGTTCCTGCTGCTTCCAGAACCGCATGAGTATCAATCCCCATCAGGTTAAAGATCTTCGCAAGCTCATTCACAAAGGCGATATTGATATCCCGCTGGGAGTTCTCTATTACTTTGGCGGCTTCAGCTACCTTGATCGAAGGCGCCAGATGGGTCCCGGCAGAGATCACTGAGGCATATAAAGCATCCACTTTCTTCCCCATTTCCGGTGTTGAACCTGAAGTCACCTTTAAAATTTTATCAACGGTATGCTCTTTATCTCCGGGGTTGATACGTTCTGGGGAATAACCAACAAAAAAATCCTTATTAAATATTAGGCCACTGAATTTCTCCAGGACTGGAACACATTCCTCTTCAGTTACCCCGGGATAAACTGTCGACTCGTATATTACCAAATCCCCTTTTTTGAGCACTTTGCCAACGGTTTCACTCGACTTGTACAAAGGAACGAGAATGGGGCGATTGGTATGATCTACAGGGGTAGGGACGGTAACTACATAAATGTTACAGTCGGCAATAGTATTAACCTGGTCTGTACAATAAAGCCCTGAAGTCATATTAGGAGTAGATTTCAGCACCTCTTGCAGTACTTCATCCTCTACCTCCAAAGTGCTGTCTTTGCCACTCTGTAGCTCTTCAACACGTTCCTTGTTAATATCAAATCCGATAACCGGATACTTTGTGGCAAATAAGCGGGCAAGTGGGAGGCCAACGTATCCTAACCCTATGATTGCAATTTTAATTTCAGACATCCTTCTTAAGTCTTTTGGTTACAATTAGTGCGCAGGGTTGAGCTTATGCATCCCTCTTTTCCCAATTTGGTAGTATTCGAAACCCAATTGGAGCAACTTCTCATCTTCATACTGATTACGTCCGTCGAAAATTACCGGCTCTTTTAACTGGGTTTTCAATTCCTCGAAATCCGGTGCCCGGAATTCCTTCCACTCCGTCAAAAGTAGCATGGCATCTGAATCCGGAAGGGTTTCATATTTGGAATTGCAATAAGAAATCCCTGGGACATCTTTAAGATAAAAATGCCTGGCTTCGTCCATGGCTTTTGGGTCATAAGCCTTTATTTTAGCCCCCCGTTCGGCAAGTGCTTTGATTATGTATATAGAAGGAGCTTCGCGCATATCATCCGTTTGGGGTTTAAAAGATAATCCCCAAACCGCAAATGTTTTTCCACTGAGATCTTCTCCAAACCGGTTGATCACTTTGTTGGCAATGACTAATTTTTGACTATCGTTAACTTCTTCAACGGCGTTGATTAATTTCGCCTGGTAGCCATGTTCTGCCGCAGTTCTATGCAATGCCTTCACGTCTTTTGGGAAACATGAACCCCCATAACCAGCACCAGGATAAATAAAACTATATCCTATACGGTGGTCGGATCCAATACCTATACGTACTTTATTAACATCAGCTCCTACCAGCTCGCAAATATTAGCCACTTCATTCATGAAAGAGATCTTGGTTGCTAACATTGCATTTGCCACGTATTTGGTCATTTCAGCTGAACGGACATCCATGGTAATCATACGATCCATACTACTTCTAAAAAATGGATTATACAGGGAACGCATTTTGTCCGTGGTGTCTGGATCGTCGGATCCAACAATCACACGGTCCGGTTTTAAAAAATCGTTTATTGCATCTCCTTCTTTCAGAAATTCCGGGTTAGATACTACATGGAATTCAATGTCCAGATCTCGTTTAGAAAGTTCCTCATTAATGACTGCCCTTACTTTATCTGCGGTACCAACTGGTACAGTAGACTTGTTCACTACAATTATTGGGTGATCCATATACCCGCCAATAGTGCGAGCTACCTGAAGTACGTACTGCAGATCTGCAGAGCCATCTTCCCCCATTGGAGTACCCACGGCAATAAAGGCAATATCGCATTCCTGAAGAGCCTCATTTAATTTGCTCGTAAAGAAGAGTGTTTTATTGTTAATATTGCGCTCTACCATAGCTTGCAAACCAGGTTCGTAGATGGGGATAATACCTTTTTTAAGGTTTTCTATCTTGATCTTATCAATGTCCACACAGGTTACGTTATTTCCCATTTCAGCGAAACAGGTTCCGCTTACCAGACCAACGTATCCAGTGCCAATTACTGTTAGATTCATGATTTTTATTTAAAGATTATTCCAATACCAATTTACAGCCTGCTTGAGACCAGATTCCATATCATATGTGGGGTCATAGCCAAGTAGTTTCTTTGCCTTTTCTATTGAAGCCAGAGAATGGGGTACATCCCCTTCACGTTCAGGACCATATTCAGGGTCTACTTTCGCGATACCTGAGTCAAATTTTGACAAGTGTTTTTTCAACAGAACGACTAATTCATTGAGATTGGTCCGTTCCCCAAAAGCGACATTATAAACGGTATTGAGTGCATTTTTATCCTCGGCAAGTATAGCCCGAATATTCATTTCAATGACATTATCCACATAAGTGAAATCACGAGAAAAAGACCCGTCACCATTTATCACAGGTGACTGGTGTTGCATTAATTGCATTACGAATTTTGGGATAACAGCAGCGTATGCCCCATTGGGGTCCTGACGCCTTCCAAATACATTAAAATACCGCAGGCCGATTGTTTCAATACCATAGGTCTTGCTAAAAATATCAGCATATAGTTCATTTACATATTTGGTAATAGCATAAGGCGATAAGGGCTTTCCGATGATTTCTTCTACTTTTGGAAGGCTTTTAGAGTCGCCATATGTAGACGAACTGGCTGCATAAATAAAACGTTTAACACCGGCATCCCTTGCAGCTACAAGCATATTGAGAAATCCTCCAACATTTACTGCATTGCTTGTCACAGGATCTTTAATAGAGCGCGGTACTGAGCCGAGGGCAGCCTGATGTAACACGTAATCCATACCTTCACAGGCCTGAACGCAATGCTCTAAATTCCGTATATCACCCTCAATAAATTCAAAGTTGTGAGCTGATTGTAGATGTTGGATATTTTCCAATTTGCCTGTTGCCAGGTTATCGAAACAACGTATCTGATTGCCGTTATTTACTAATACTTCACACAGATTTGAACCGATAAAACCGGCACCACCGGTAACAAGAATTTTAAGATCTGGATTTAGGTTAAGATTTTTTAATATCATTTATTCGAATTACAGTGTTCAAAGATCAACAAAATACCCGAATTAATCCTTGGGAAATATATATACAGGAGGATTTACTCGATAAGAGGGATATAACTGGTAATTTCAATTAAATGCACAACCGATCAGGTGCAAGTTACTTTGGTTGTGAATACACAAGGTGGATAAGGGATTTTTATTATTCTTTATGCCCATAAAAATCCAAATACCACTTTACAAATTTGGCTACACCATCGGATATCTTTGTATTAGGCCTGTAATCAAAATCCTTGATGAGGGGATCCACATTAGCCCAGGTTTTTTCCACATCTCCAGGTTGCATTGGAAGCATTTCTTTATCGGCCTTGATCTGGAGCGTATCCTCGATAGCCGCGATAAAATCCATTAAATTAACCGACTGATTATTACCTATATTGTATAACTTGTAGAGGTCCCCTTTTTCCAGACGCAGGCTAAC
Organism: Muriicola sp. E247; assembly: GCF_041358175.1. Taxonomy (NCBI): domain Bacteria; kingdom Pseudomonadati; phylum Bacteroidota; class Flavobacteriia; order Flavobacteriales; family Flavobacteriaceae; genus Muriicola; species Muriicola sp. E247. Next base: position 72,246 of record NZ_JBGKBE010000007.1, on the reverse strand, counting down.
ATCTTCTTCTACTACTCTTACAACACCTTCCGTAATATCATCTATATAAGTAAAATCCCGTTCCAGTAGGCCATGGTTAAAGACCTTTATTGGGTTGCCCTTTAATATAGCCTCAGTAAATAAGAACATGGCCATATCTGGCCTGCCCCAGGGACCATAGACCGTGAAAAATCGCAAACCAGTTGTAGAAAAACCGAAGAGATGGCTATAAGTATGAGCCATAAGCTCATTGCTTTTTTTGGTAGCTGCGTACAGACTAACCGGATGATCTACTCTGTCAGTGGTCTCGAAGGGTATTTTTGAATTTTGGCCATAAACACTTGAACTACTGGCGTAGATTAAATGTTTGATTTTAAAATGTCTGCAATTTTCAAGAATGTTTAAAAATCCTACTACATTACTTTCAATGTAAGCCTGAGGATTTTCTATACTGTAACGAACCCCGGCCTGGGCAGCCAGATTGCAGACAACATCAAATTTTTCCTTTTCGAAAAGTGCAGAAAGTTCCTCCTGATTCTCAAGATTTAACCTTATGAATGAAAAATTATTTATGGATTGACTGCTGGTAAGTAAATTAAATTTTTCGGCACTGTCTTTTGAAATACCCAGTTCTTTAAGCCTGGCGTATTTTAAGAGGGGATCGTAGTAATCATTTATATTGTCTAAGCCAATAACTTTATGCCCCTTAACTGCAAGTAATTTGGCTACAAAAAAACCGATAAAACCGGCGGCACCGGTTACTAAAATTTTCATGCGATTAGAAATTTACACTTTATCAAAAATCCGATAATTATTTGATCAATTAATAAAAATAGGACAATGTTGTATAAACATAGGTTAAAGTGTCCCAAAAAAAAGTGATTGTAAATAGATTGTTCATTAAGAAGTGTCATATTTAATTTGGACAGGATACTTATCTCAGGAGATTAATTGGGTAATTTACACTCCTGGTTTCAAAACTTTATAAGAGAGAACTGTTTATAAAACATATTTTATTTAAAGTATCACAAAGCTATTTGGTGATTTGAAGAGAAAGGATAAGTAGATCATTTCAGGATAATTAAGAAATTTTGACATTAAAAGATTCCTGTAATGATAACAAATTGGATTAGTTTCCGATTTATCAAATTTCTTCTGTGAATTTTATCATTAGCCTGTCAATTAAATTGGATATGACTCATATCATTGGGTTAGTTATATTTTATTATTAGTTATTAGGAAATATTTTGGTTATTTTAATATCCCCAAATATGGATGCTAACCGACTTTTTGTGGAATTGACCGAATTATTTAGCAGTAATTATGTGTCTGAGATTTTTACGCGTAATTTTATTCTTTCCTATGTTTTAGAGTAAGAAGAAGACAAATTGTTGGCAACTATATAGAGTAAAAAAAGAATTCAGGATTATCCAACATAGATTTGTATTTATAACCATTTGACCAAAACCAAACCTGTGAAAACAGTAATACAAAATAAAATTTGGCTTTCATCCCCCCATATGGGCGGGAATGAGCAAGAGTTTATCAATGAAGCATTCGAAACGAATTGGATCGCTCCTTTAGGTCCGAATGTTCAGGGCTTTGAAGAAGACCTGGCTGTTTATTTGGGCAATGACGCTCACGTTGCGGCGCTGAGTTCAGGTACCGGAGCATTGCATCTGGCGCTGCAATTGGTTGGAGTTTCCCCGGGAGATGAGGTGATCTGCCAGAGTTTTACCTTTTCTGCATCTGCTAATCCTATTACTTACCTAGGGGCCTCCCCCGTATTTGTTGACAGCGAAAAAAAAACCTGGAATATATGTCCGGTTTTGTTGGAAGAAGCAATTCTGAATGGTATTTCTAGAGGGAAGAAACCGAAAGCCATTGTTCCAGTTCACCTGTACGGTATGCCTTATCAGGTAAATGAGGTGAATGCGGTGGCACAAAAATACAATATACCCATCGTTGAAGACAGTGCTGAGGCTTTGGGAAGCACCTATAATGGTATAGCGTGTGGTACTTTTGGTGATGTGGCAATATTATCTTTCAATGGTAACAAGATCATTACAACCTCAGGGGGTGGGGCATTGGTGTCAAAAGAAAAAAAGTTGAAAGAAAAAGCTGTTTTTTTGGCAACTCAAGCGAGGGACGACGCCCCCCACTATCAACATTCTGAAATTGGTTTTAATTACAGAATGAGTAATGTCTTAGCCGGAATTGGCAGGGGCCAGATGGAGGTGCTGAATGATCGCGTTAGTGCACGTAGGGCTAATTTTCAATTTTATAAAGAGGAATTATCTCGATTAGAAAGTATTGAGTTTCTCGACGAACCTGAGGGATTTTATTCCAATCGATGGCTTACGTGTATTTTGTGTACATCCTATGAGGCGCGTGAGCAAATACGGTTGGCCTTACTTCAGGAAAATATAGAATCAAGACCCTTGTGGAAACCGATGCATATGCAACCTGTGTTTAAGGATGAACTATCCTTTGTAAATGGAATAAGTGAAGATCTATTTACAAGAGGCTTATGTCTGCCCAGTGGTTCTAATTTAAGTACCGAAGATCTTCTAAGAATAACAGATATTATAAAAGGAACCGTCTAATGTTACGAAAATACTTTAGTAGTACAGTTCAGCGTTACGCCTCCAAATGGGTAGTATTGATTATTGATCTAATCACGATTTCTATTGCCTTTGTGTTGTCATACTTTGTAAGGTTCAATTTCACTTTGAATTTTGATTTCGAAAAGCTTGGTATACAGGTGCCTTTAATAATACTTATTTCATTAGTGGCATTCTTAATTACCGGTTCTTATAAAGGAGTGATCAGACATACAGGGGTGCGTGATGTATATAATATTTTTAATGCCGTTTGTTTGTCTAGCATAATAGCCATTTTCATAGTCCTTTTAAATAGGCAATTTGTCGTTCTTGATGACTTTACAATCCCTCTTTCAATCATAGTTATTAATAGTTTTATAGCCTTTGTTTCTCTTACTGCCAGCAGGTATGTTTTTAAGAGTCTGCATTACAACCTGGTTCATAAATTAAATTCAAACAATAAAAACGTTTTAATTTATGGTGCCGGAGAGTCAGGCATATTAACACATCATGCACTTTCTAATCACTCGAGAAATATGGCAAACGTAGTTGGCTATATAGATAGTGATAAGCAAAAAATTGGAAAAAAGATCAATGGCATAAAGGTTTACGGACCTCAATCTTTAAACGAGGAATTTATCAGAATAAAAGAAATTTCTGAGGTAATTTTTTCGATTCATAATATAGAGCCAAAAACACTTAGATCAAAAGTTGAAGGGTTGGTAGATTTTCCTGTTATAGTAAAAATGGTGCCACCTGTAGAGGATTGGATCAACGGTGAATTAAAGGTATCTCAGATCAAAAAAATTCAGATAGAGGATCTGTTAAATCGATCCCCCATCTTAATCAAAAATTCAAGGATATCTGAAGAGCTTAACGATAAAGTAATATTGGTAACCGGAGGGGCTGGTTCCATCGGCAGTGAATTAGTTCGCCAAATCACTCGATATCATTATAAATCCTTGATTATAGTTGATCTTGCAGAATCGGCATTATATGATCTGCAACAAGAATTAAAGCAATCAAAGATATTTAATTTTAAACCTCTTGTTGCGGATATCCGGGACAAGAACAGGATGAATGAAATATTCAATGATTTTAAACCCGATATTGTATTTCATGCCGCGGCCTATAAGCATGTGCCCTTAATGGAGGAAAATCCCTATCCGGCCATCAAAACGAACATTGCCGGAACTAAGGTAATAGCTGACCTTTCAATTCAATATGGAATACAAAAATTTGTACTTGTATCTACAGATAAGGCGGTAAACCCTACAAATGTGATGGGGGCTACAAAGCGCATTGCAGAAATGTATATTAGCTGCAGACAGCAGGAAGGTGTAACGAAATTTATCACCACACGTTTTGGGAATGTCCTGGGCTCAAATGGATCGGTAATTCCCCTATTTAAAAAGCAAATAGAAAAAGGAGGACCTTTAACAGTAACTCATGAAGAAATAACCCGTTTTTTTATGACTATCCCTGAGGCATCCCAACTGGTATTGGAGGCAGGGGCGATGGGAAGTGGAGGAGAACTTTTTATATTTGATATGGGTGAATCAGTAAAAATAATGGATCTGGCCAAGAATATGATTAAACTTTCAGGATTGCGTTACCCGGAAGACATTGATATCCAAGTAACAGGTCTGCGACCCGGAGAAAAATTATATGAAGAATTACTGGCGAATGGAGAAAATACTTTACCTACTTATAATAAAAAAATTATGATAAGTAAGGTTCGCGATTTTGATTATACAGAGTTAAGAGCCAAGATAGACGAATTGTGTGTTACTAATATGTTTTTTTCCGGTAACACCGTGAAGTTAATGAAGCAAATAGTTCCGGAATATATTTCGAACAATTCTAAGTATAGCGAATTAGACTCAAAAGAATTGAAATCCAATCTCGAAGAGACAATAATTGAGAGAAGAGAAAAGAATTCGATTCTACCATAGATCAACCATTTTTCAAAATTTAATTAATGTTCAACAAGACTCCGTTATTTGGCCGAATACTTTTTTTAACATTTTTTACGTGCTTTTTACTTTCATCCTGTGCTACACGCCGTGATGTCGTATATTTCCAGGATACAGGTGATTTTGAAACGATGTTGGTCAACAACAAGGCTGCTACAAAATTTAAAGTGGATGACCTGGTTTCTATTCATATATCTTCTCTGGATCCTGAGGCTAGTGTTCCTTTTAATTTGTTTAGGGGCGCATCAGAACGTGGGTTTAGAGCGGAACAAGTAGATTATTTGGTAGACCAGGATGGAATGATCGATTTCCCGGTAATAGGTAAACTCAAAATCGAGGGCCTTTCACCTGACGAATTGAGAAGTTTACTCCGAGAAAGGCTATCAGAGTATTTGAAAGATCCTATAATAAATATTAGGTTAACTAATTTTACCGTTACCATTTTAGGTCAGGTAAACAGGCCCGGTACCTATCCTGTGGTTGGGGAACAAATATCAATTTTAGAAGCGCTTGGCCTGGCAGGGGATCTTACTCTAAGGGGGGTTAGGGATAATATATTGGTCATTCGGGATTTCAACGGCACAAAGGTTTATACCAGGATTGACCTCACTTCTAAAGAAATGACAAAATCTCCGGTCTATTACCTCACCCAGAATGATGTAGTGTATGTAGAACCAAATTCGACAGGCATTAATGAAACTTCTGTAGGGCCATCAACCACGATAACCATAACCATTCTTTCAACCCTGATCACCTCTGCTGTATTAGTATTAACAAGACTGACTAATTAGATTAATTGAAACCTATGGAACCTTCTTATGCTGGTGCACCCAATAACCAGTTAGATTACAAAGAATTATTTAAACCCTATATTAGAAATTGGAAATGGTTTGCAGCAGGTACTATTCTTGCGGTAATACTTGCCTTCCTATATATCCGATACACAACTCCTATGTATGCTGTAAAGGGGAAGATACAAATCCTGGAAGACCAAAGTGCAGCTTCGGAACTAGGAGCCTTTTCCGATCTCGAGATGTTTACTGCAGGGAATACCAAGGTTGAGGATGAGATCGAGATCCTGAATTCCCGAACTAACATGATCGAAGTGGCCAGGCAATTGGGGATCAATATTAAGATTTTTTCCCTTGGCAAAATCCACGATTCGGAACTTTATGGAAAGGCAGCACCCTTTAAGGTCAATTTCTTAATCCCTGATTCTCTGGTCTATACGTCTAAGGCTGAATTTTTGGTAAAAGTAACCTCAGAATCTACCTTTACCTTTCAGGAAATAAAAGGAAAAGAGGTCGGACCTGCTAACAGTTATAGTTTTGGAGGGAAGGTAGCCTCTTCGATTGGGGATTTGGTTATGATCCCCAATAATGGCGATATGGCCGAACAAAGGGGTCGTGAATTTAAGGTGATCTTAGCGCCCCTGATTTCAGTCGCTCAGAAATACAAGCATGAAATTTTAATATCGGTCAATAACGAATTATCTAATGTAATAACCATTTCTCTTAATGATGCTGTAGAGCAAAAAGCAAAGGATATCGTCAATGGCCTAATAGACACCTACAATGGGAATGCGATAGAAGACAAAAGGCTGATCGCAGATAGGACCTCAGCGTTTATAAATGACCGTATAACTGAGATATACGGGGACCTCTCTTCAGTAGATCAGTCTGCACAGGAATTCAAGGCGGGGAGGGGTATTGCGGATGTGGCCTCACAGACCAGCAGCAATATCAACATAAGTGCTCAAAGTCAGCAGGAATTGCAAAATGTGCAGTTTCAGCTAAATTCAGCGGCATCAATGAAGGATATCATTGACAATATGCAGGGGTATGAAATACTTCCTTCCAACATTGGATTAAATGATCCTACGATCGCAAGTACTACTGCTACCTTTAATCAATTGGTGAGTGAAAGGAACAGGCTACTCCGAAGTTCTAATGAAAAAAACCCGGTCATTGTAAGCCTCGATGAACAATTAAATGGGTTGAGAAAGAGCTTGCAATCCAGTTTAAATAGTATGACCAATACACTGGACATGCAGGTCAGTAATTTGAGCAGCAGGCTTTCTGCCGTTAATGCCAGGATTTATGCGACGCCGGGAAATGAGAGGGCTTTGCGGGATATTACGCGCCAACAACAAACCACAGAGGCCCTTTATCTCTATTTATTGCAGAAACGAGAGGAGTCTCAGATCACTTTTGCATCTGCTTCACCAAAGTCAAAAATAATCGATAGAGCTTACGGTGCCAGCGAATTTCCGGTATCTCCAAAAAAACCAATTATTCTGCTGGCCAGCCTAATCTTGGGCTTACTTATCCCATTTTCTTTAACTTACTTGCAGCAGTTGTTAGACAACAAGGTGCACAATAAGGTCCTTCTAGAGAAGTACGTAGGGGATATTCCGGTATTGGCCGAATTACCCAAGCTTTCTAAAAAGGAAAATTCCCTGGTGCGCACGGGGGAAAGGACGGTGCTGGCAGAATCACTAAGGATCCTGAGGACTAACATCGATTACATGATCAAATCGAAAAAGAGGTCAACAGGCAAAGGGAATATTATATATGTTACTTCTTCGGTGCCCGGGGAAGGAAAAACTCTGGTTTCAGCCAATCTTGCCATGATCTTTGCAAAGGCAAATAAAAAAGTATTACTGATCGGTGCAGATATAAGGAATCCCAGGATCTATGAATTTTATTCAGGGAAAAATGTGGACCGCCTCGGTAAGCCCAAAAGGGAAAATGGAAGCGTTGGTCTTACAGATTACCTGGTGGATGAAAAAATAAGTATTGATGAGATCATCACTCCAATGTTGGCCCATGACCAGACGGTAGATGTTATTTATTCTGGAAAAGTACCGCCTAATCCGGCTGAACTATTAATGAATGACAAGATGAAAGAATTGCTGGCCATTGTACCGGCTGACTATGACTATGTAATTGTAGATACGGCACCGCTCATGGTAGTCTCTGACACACTGCTTATCAGTGAATATGCGGATCAAATTCTATACGTGGTTCGTGCCGGCGTTACGGAATTAAAAGTACTCGACTTTCCTTTAAAACTTCATGCAGAAGGAAAATTAAACGGGTTATCCTTCATTGTTAACGGAGTAAAGGAATCAAATCTGGGCTATGGTGGTAAATACGGCTATGGCTATGGGGAGAAAACTAAAAAATGGTGGAAATTTGCCTAGGGAATTATTTGAATTAATAAAACTCCCTTATTGTATTTTGAACAATGGGTACTATCTTATCATAAACTTTTTCTGATACGGTAATTTCTTTTAAGCTCTTTAATTGATTGATCGTGTGAACATCCGATCCCACGAAATCAATCTTGTTCTTTTCTAAGAGTTGGAAAGCAAATTTTTGTATATCACTGCCGTAGTAATCACTTAAGGACAACAGATTTAGCTGAAACAGTACATTTTTTTTCTTGTACTCCTTTAAGACTTTCCTTTTTGAATGAAGGTAGCGATATCGCTCAGGATGGGCCAGTATTGGAAAAAATCCTGCAGAAGTTATTCTTTCAATAGCACTTTCAAAATTAAGTGAGGCTTGCAGATACGACATCTCAATAAGGAGGTAATTGAATTTAAGAGGCATGATTTCCTTATTCTCAAAAAGATTTTCAAAGGACTGATCGATCATATGTTCTGCCGCTGCTTCTATAGTGATGTTCTCTTTACCCTGCATTAACAACTCCGATTTTAGTTTTCCCAGGGCATTGGCAATAGTTATTGGTGTGTTTGGGTAATAGTCGGCCATAATATGAGGGGTAGCTATAAACTTTGTCACTCCAAAGGACTCAAATTCTCGGATCATGGCTATAGAGTCTTCCACGGTTTTTGCTCCATCATCAATACCCGGCAGAAGGTGATTGTGAATGTCTACGAACCCCTTTAACGCATCTACTAAAAATCGTTTCTTATTAAAAATATGGAACATTGCCAATTTAAATTCTCGTGCAAAAATAGGCTTTCTTCACCAACTAAGAAGATTAAAAAAATGGACACCTATATACGCTTATAGGTGTCCAATTGGAAATCTTTAAACTTGTTGATAAGCTATTTTTCCTCCATAATAGCCGCCTGTGCCGCCGCTACCCTGGCTATAGGTACCCTGAAAGGCGAACAGCTCACATAATTCATTCCGGCACGGTGACAGAACTCCACTGAACTGGGTTCCCCCCCGTGTTCCCCGCAGATTCCTACCTTTAAATGAGGCTTGCTTTTCCTTCCGCGTTCTGTACCCATAATTACCAATTGCCCTACACCTTCCTGATCCATCACTTCAAAAGGATCCTCCTTTAAAATTCCTTTCTCCAGGTAGATGGGAAGGAATTTGCTTGCATCATCCCTGGAATACCCATAAGTCATTTGTGTAAGGTCATTGGTGCCGAAAGAAAAGAAATCGGCATGTTCGGCGATCTTATCCGCCATCAGGGCCGCCCGGGGGATCTCGATCATAGTCCCTACCGAATAATTGATCTTGGTTTTCCGCCTAGCAAAGATAGCCTCTGCGGTTTCCCGGATTACTTTTTCCTGTTCTACAAACTCGTTTACGGTTCCCACCAGTGGCACCATGATCTCAGGATGAACATCAATACCCTTTTCTTTAACATTTAGTGCGGCCTCTATAATGGCCCTAGTCTGCATTTCGGTGATCTCAGGATACGTATTTCCCAATCGGCATCCCCGGTGTCCCAGCATGGGGTTAAATTCTTCCAGGGCTGCTACCTTACTTTTCACCGCATCAAGCGAAATATGAAGGTCCTCTGCCAGTTCTTTCTGTGTAGCAAGCTGATGAGGTACAAATTCATGCAGTGGTGGGTCGAGCAACCTTATAGTCACAGGAAGGCCTTGCATGGCTTCAAAAATACCTTCAAAATCGCTGCGTTGCATGGGTAATAATTCACGTAGTGCGTGTTTTCTCCCTTTTACTGTCGTCGCAAGGATCATTTCACGCATAGCCTTGATCCTGTCCACCTCAAAGAACATATGTTCTGTACGGGTAAGACCAATCCCCTGCGCCCCAAAATTACGGGCTACAAGGGCATCTTTAGGAGTATCGGCATTTGTCCGAACCTTCATTCGGGTATACTTATCAGAAAGATCCATCAGCTCCCCGAATTCTCCACTGAGTTCAGGTTGTCTTGTTGCAACTTTCCCTTCTATAATATTCCCGGTAGAGCCATTGAGGGAGATCCAGTCGCCATCGTGGAATTCTTTTCCATCAACTGTTAGGGTTCTTTTTTTGTAATTGATCTTAAGAGCTCCTGCACCGGAGATACAGCATTTCCCCATCCCGCGAGCCACAACGGCCGCATGGGAGGTCATTCCCCCTCTGGCGGTAAGGATTCCCCTTGCAAGATCCATGCCTTCCAGGTCTTCAGGGGAAGTTTCTGTACGTACCAGGATTGTATTTTTATATTTCTTTGCCTCTTCGGCAAAAAACACGATTTGTCCTGTAGCTGCACCGGGTGAAGCGGGTAATCCCTGGGCTATGATCTCCGCATCCAATAGTGCATTCGGATCGAAAACAGGGTGGAGGAGTTCGTCGAGTTTGGCCGGGTCGATTCTGAGCAATGCTTCTTTTTCGTCAATAACACCTTCTTCCAACAGATCCATTGTAATCTTAACCATAGCTGCCCCGGTACGCTTTCCATTTCGGGTTTGCAGAATCCAAAGCTTACCCTGCTGTATGGTAAATTCCATATCCTGCATGTCTCGGTAATGATCTTCCAGTGTTTTCTGATATCCATCTAATTCCTGATAGATCTCCGGCATTAATTCTTCCAGAGAGGGGTAGTCGGTCTTTCTGTCCTCCTCGGCGATTTGAGCCAGTTTTGCCCAACGTTCAGACCCGAGTCGGGTGATTTGCTGAGGTGTCCGTACCCCGGCTACCACATCTTCCCCCTGGGCGTTGATAAGGTATTCCCCGTTAAACACATTTTCGCCGGTTCCTGCATCGCGTGTAAAACATACCCCCGTCCCCGAATCGAGGCCCATATTACCAAATACCATGGCCTGTACATTTACGGCCGTACCCCAATCGGCAGGATAACTATGGATTTTTCGGTAATACTGGGCACGTTTTCCGTTCCAACTGTCAAATACAGCCATTACAGCGCCCCAGAGCTGATCCCAGGGGTCTGTCGGAAAGTTTTTCCCGGTTTTTTTCTTTACAACATCCTTAAAGTCGTACACAAGGTCCTGCAAATCCTGGATAGTAAAATCAGTGTCGAGCTTTATATGTCTTTTATCCTTGAGATGGTCAATGATTTCTTCAAAGGGATCTTCATCTTCCTTGGACTCGGGTTTCATTCCCATTACAACACCCCCGTACATCTGTATAAAACGGCGATATGAATCCCAGGCAAATCGTTCATTCCCGGTTTTTTTGACAATGCCTTCAACGGCGTCATCATTTAAGCCTAAATTCAGCACTGTATCCATCATCCCTGGCATGGAGACCCTGGCACCGGAGCGCACGGAGAGTAACAGAGGATCATCATCATCTCCGAATTTTGCTCCCATGGTTTGTTCAATTTCCTGTACCGCTTTTTCAACTTCGGATTTGATCAGGGATATAACCTTTTTCCGGCCCAGTTCATTGTATTCAGTGCAAACTTCTGTGGTGATCGTAAATCCCGGAGGAACCGGAATTCCAATACGACTCATTTCAGCCAGATTGGCGCCCTTGCCCCCAAGTAAGTTTTTCATTGCACTCTTCCCATCGGCTTTTTTATTCCCAAACCTGTATACACGAGTCTTGATTTCTGTGGTCGTTTCCATGACAGCTACTTTATTTTAAAGGATTTAAATTAGGATTGAAAGTACTGCCAGTATGCCGGTATTAATATGATATAAATCATATATTGCCTATATGTAATCTTTGTTACATATAAGATATTCAGGGTTTTACAAAAATTAAAAGTCCTTATTTTCCGATGCAGAAATTTGCGAAAATATTCCCCAGCAGGTCGTCCGTAGTAATTTCCCCGGTGATCTCGCCAAAATGGTAAAGGGCCTGGCGGATATCCACTGCCAACAGATCACCTGATAAACCTTCTTCTAACCCAGTCTGTACTTTATGAATTTCTTCACGGGCTTTTTGCAGGGAATTATAATGACGGGTATTTGTCACGACTGTATCTCCGGAATTCAGTGCTCCTGTATTTACAAGTTTTAACAGACTGGCCTTGAGTTCTTCCATCCCAGTATTCTCCTTTGCTGAGATAAATAGGGCCTGAGGTAATTCTTTTTTGATGTCATTCAGCGTATCATCAGGAATTCCGTCAATCTTGTTGACAAGCAGTATCCTATTTTTATTAGGATACTCAGAAGTAATGTTGTTTAATTGTTCCTTGACCAGAGCTGTTTTTGCGGGATTGTTCTGTATGGCTGTTCCATCAACAAGATAAATCACCACCCGGGCTTTCCCGATATTTTCCATTGTTTTTCTGATCCCTATCGATTCCACAACATCCTCGGTCTCCCTGATCCCGGCTGTATCTATAAAGCGAAACCCAATCCCCTCGATCACCAGTTCATCTTCTACAGTATCCCTGGTGGTCCCTGGGATGGGGCTTACAATAGCTCGTTCTTCATTGAGCAGGGCATTGAGGAGGGTCGACTTCCCCACATTGGGTTCCCCCACAATGGCTATGGGAATTCCATTTTTTATCACATTTCCCAGGGCAAAGGAGTCGATGAGATGTTTTAAAACAGTATCAATTTTATGCAAAAGTTCAGAAAACTGTTTTTTATCAGCAAACTCTACATCCTCCTCGGAAAAATCCAGCTCCAGTTCGATAAGGGAGGCGAAATTGAGCAGCTCTTCCCTCAGTTTTGCGATCTCATTGCTGAATCCTCCTCTCATCTGTTGCAAGGCGAGCTGATGTGAGGCAGCATTTTCTGAGGCGATCAGGTCGGCCACGGCCTCGGCCTGACTCAGATCTAATTTACCATTCAGAAATGCCCTGAGGGTAAATTCGCCTGCCTCGGCCATTCGACATCCCTTTCGCAAAAAAAGCTGGATGATCTCCTGTTGAATATAGGGCGATCCGTGGCAGGAAATTTCAACCACATTTTCCCCTGTGTATGAATTGGGTCCTTTAAAAACGGTTACCAAAACCTGGTCAATAGTTCGTGAGCCTTCAATGATGTAGCCGAGGTGTACGGTATGACTTTGTACTTTGGTTAGTAGCTTTGAACTACCCGATTTGAAAATATCTGCGGTTTTGACAATGGCGTCATTTCCCGATACGCGTATAACAGCAATAGCTCCTGTTCCGGGAGCTGTGGCCAAAGCAACTATGGTATCTGTAGGGAGCATGGATAATTTTGATGCAAAAATAAGGAAAAGGATTTTGGAGGACTCAGAGCAAAACTTGTAACAATTACAAAAAATTTACGTCCTATAAAGTACAATCAAAAGAAGAAATCATGGAAGTCATCAATCAATCAGCACTTAGGGAAGACAGGCAATTGCTTGTAATCACACATTTAACGCAACTTTTATCATATATCATTGGTTTTGGCGGACTCATAGCCCCACTGATCATATGGTTAACGTCAAAGGATAAGGTAGAGGGTATGGATATACACGGGAAAGCCATACTGAATTTTCAACTGAGTTTAATCCTATATTTTATCCTGAGTATCCCCGCCATTCTGCTATTAGGTCTTGGAATTCTGGGAATCATAGGAGTAGTCATTCTGGGGTTTGTTATGCCTATAGTAAATGCAGTACGAGCAGGCAATGGGGAGGAACCCAGTTATTTTATGACGATAGGTTTTATAAACTAGAGTTAGTAAACTCTTTTGTAAAAACAAAATAGGCATCCAATTGGATGCCTATTTTATTTTAAGCCTGTTTAGAATTATAAAGGACAAAGGTCTCCACCATTTCTACTGGTCCCTTCAAGAATCTCAAAGTTGCCAATGACCAATCCGGGCCCTATCGGTTGTGAACAACTTGTATGGATATCCGTAATCTTCTCTCCATTCAAGTAAATGGTGATTTCTGTACCGAGCGTTCCTTTTTTATCGTTACCATAAATTTCAAACGTTCCGTCTGCAGAAACATTCCCGTTAAAGACATTACCTTCTTTTTTAGTCTTTACTTTGATTACATCATCGATACTACCACTATACTGGAACTTTAAATAGTCCACTTTCCCATCACATTCGCAATCTTCATCGTCATCGTCATCATCGTCATCGTCATCGTCGTCATCATCATCATCATCATCGTCATCATCATCATCACTGTCATCATTATCTGAAGGATCCAACGGACACAATTCACCACCATTTCTGCTGGCACCTCCAACTACCGTGAAGTCTCCAAAGGATAGTCCGGGACCAATGGGTTGTGAGCAGCTTGTGTGGATCTTGGTGTTTTTAGAACCGTCAGTATAAATTATGATTTCAGTTCCCAGGGTACCTTTTTTGTCAAATCCACTTAGGGTAAAGGATGCGCCGGCTTCAACATAGGCATTGAAGATCTCAGTTTTTCCTTTTTTATCGGTGACCAGGATTTGTGCACCTGGCCCATCATTTTGCAAATCCAATCTGGTAACCTTACCATCACAATCACCGCAATCATCGCCACCTCCTGGAGGAGGATCTAACGGACATAGGGCGCCTCCATTTCGGCTCGCACCTGCTACCACAAGAAAATCACCAAAGGTGAGCCCAGGCCCAATGGGCTGGGAGCAACTGGTGTGAATCTTAGTATTTACTTCACCATTAACTTCTATGGTAATTTCTGTTCCCAGGGTGTTCTTCTTGTCGACACCAACAAAGGAAAACTCCTGCCCCGGTTGAACTACTCCATCGAAAACAATTACATCATCCTTTTTTTGTGTGACAACAATATGGGCATCTGTTTGGTCACCATTGTATTTCAAGGTTAATTCAGTCACCTTTCCATCACAGGGAGAGCATTCTTCCCCTTCTATTAAAAATGGAATAATCAAGGGCTGAATATCTGTGGGGCGCAATATAATACCAACAAATTCATTGCATCCGGGAATAAATCCATCTCCATTGGCCAGGGCCAGGTCAACTAATTCATTGGCCCTAACAGCACTCCATTCCCCTAATCCGCAATCGGCACAAGCCTCTGACGGATCACGGAGATCATCTACCAATTTCCAAATTGCAAATTGAAGGTCTCCATAAGTATAAATTTCGGCACTAACCGGACTTTCAGATCCTACTATCTCTTGATTTAACAACCAGTTTACGGTATCAAAATTTTCAGGATATTCAAAGGCATCTGCTGGTAAGGAAGATGTGCTTAATAATACATCAACATTGTCATAACATCGCGTAGCGGCAATGCTAAGATCATCATCTATACACCATGCTTCATGACTTCCAGCCAAAAATCCTTCTGCAATATCTACATTTAAATAAGAATCCGGACCCTGCCCGGTGGTACAGAAAGAAATAGTTTCTGGCAGTGAAGCTTCAATAATATTAAGTGAATTAGTACAGGAAGGATTTTCTGATTCTTTCGAGCTTTTATGAAAAACTCCATCTAATTGTTGACTATCCTTATTTAGTTCTTCTATCTGGCAGGAAAACATTAATAGGACTACTCCTAGTAAAAGGTAAATCTTTTTCATTCTGTGGGATTTAAATGTTGGTTATATAATTAAAAGGGAAGATAAGAATTCCTAATTTTCATTAGACCAACACTTTAGGTCAATTCGATAAAGTGCAAATAATAATTGATAAATGGATAAGAAAAACCATTTATGTAGGAAATTTCGTAGTCATAATTGTATTCTGAATTTTCTAGGCTTTTCTAATTCTTCAACATCACCAGCGTTGTGACTATTTCTCTTCATTCAGGCCAATCGCAGGGTTGAATATCCCTGCCATAGTTCTGTTAGGTCTGGGGGATTCTGGGAATCATCGGACTAGTCAAATTGGAATATGTATACCATCTACAATGCAATGATGGCGGGGAATGGTAAATAACCTAATTATTTTTTGACCAGATCATTTATTTCCTGATTTCAAAACGAATAAAATCATATCAATTTAAAGCAGGCATTTGAAATACAACCTAAATGGTAATAAGCGATTGATAACTTTGTATTATAGATTCTTCCTTAATTCAGATATCGGTATTTAAATTTGTGATAGATGGTGTCTAATTTAAGGGACCTAAAAATTTCTTTAACTTTAAATACTACCATAAGCATATTTGCTAGTGCAGTACTGACGAAACTCTTTTTATTATATACAATGTGGTATTCAAAAATATATGAGAGATTACTCCATCTTTTTTTGTAATCGAAATGGCCTTTTGAAAAATCATAAAAATCAATATTGTTGGCAAAACACCATTCGAGGCTAAGGTAGGTGGTATAGTGACCAATTTTATAGTCACTGTAGTCAATATCAAAGACGGGATAAGCAAGTATTAACGAATCAGGTGTCAGGTAATTGATGTGTATGGAAACGGGTTTCTGATCGGCATAAAGAATGAATATCATTGCTTTTTTTTCTCTGACAAGTTCAAAAATAACTTCATTCAAATATTCCCAATAGAGGGGTTTTAACAGGTGATATGTCTCTTTTTTAGATTCAAAACGTTTTACAAGTAATTCTCGAAAACAATTTAAAACTTCATTGTATTTCTCTATGTCAACATCATTCCCGGTTAAAACTTCACTGGTGATTTCAAAGTGATTTTTGAGCTTGAGGAAAGACTTTTTAAAATTCCTTTTACTCTTGGAGCGAAAACGATAATTCAAGTAATCGGAAGCGCTGTTAAAAGGATTCAATTCTATGGCGTAGGCGTCATACTGTCTGATTTTTTTTAAGCCGAATGTAGAATTTTCAATGAAACCAGTTTTATGGTACGAAGGCACATCGTATATCAGATAGACTGCGTTTTTGAAAAGACTCAAATCTTCTGAGGGCTGAAAAACGTAAAACATCCCCTGGGATATTCTTTTACCAACATTAACATAAACACCAAATCGCATTTTAATAAATGTAATATTGGAAAACTCAGAAAAAGTAAAGGTTGCACCGCTATTGTTGAAATGCTTGTTCCAGGTTGAAACAAATTTTGGGCAATTAAATGGGTTATTTTCTATAGCCATTTAGGACAGTCACAAATTTTAAAGACTAAATTAGTTTTAATGTGGATAGGACCACTGCATTCGATCCGGATTTTCACGATGATATACAAAATTGTATCCACCTTCCTGCATAGGTTTTTGAAGGTCTCTTCAATCTCCGTTGTTTTAGCATAACTGCATAATATTTAACATAAAGAAACAGACCTAAACAAGAACTTATAAAGCGTTTTAATATACTATTTTCCGGATAGACTATATGGGTCCTATATTTGAATACAGCATTGGAAAATTTGATCTTATAATCAAAACTTCCCCAACCCAAATCTATCAATTGATAATCGTTCATAAAACACCATTCTATCTGCTTTACAAACATTTGCTTCCCTGGACTATAAGAAAAGAAATCCTTGTTGAAGGAGATAATTGCAGCGACAAAGATATTTTGGTAATGATAGTTAAGAGAAATACAAATAGGAACACCATTATTAAAATGGGCAAAAATAGAAGCCTTTTTTTCCAGAATCATTTGGTAAGCAGATTTCTCATATTGCTCCCACTTTTGCAGAGCACTATGCTTATGAGCTCTTCCTTTGAATCGCTCCTGAATGTATTCCTTTAACGTTTGCATCAGTGTATTGTATGTAGGAAGGTCAATTGATCCATAATACGTCTTAAAGGTTATTTGATAATCTCTTTCCAAACGTTGTATGTCCTGTCTCAGGTTCTTATATGGTTTTTTGCCCAATTGCTTACGAAGGAAAATATTGGAATCTCCATGATTCGGTAAATGAATTGCAAAACCCATCCAAAAAGAACGTTCTACACAGCTGTAACCTTTTTTAAGATCTTTTTTTGTGTAATTCAGGTATGGCGGAATCAACAAAACGACACCAACAGAGGAAGTATTGGTTTTTTTTTCACTTTGATCAATCTCTTCCTGATCCCTTGTTTTTCGAGCATAATATGGAGGGAGATTTCTGTTTTCGTAATAAGTGTAGTGAAAATTATAGGTAGTGAACATTGGTTGATGGAGAGAAATGATAGAGATTATTACGCTCGATGTTAAAATTAATAAAATAAAAAGGGCGAAAATATTTTCGCCCTTTAATATTAATATTTGATTCTAATTTCTAGTTATCAGAATATTCAAAATACATAGCCCAATTGCTGCCTGGGAAACTACAGCCGTCAGCCCAGATCGTCTCATCACAAGGAGAACATTCTAATGGGTAGGGTATGATAAGAGGTTGATTACCCGCTTTGTTCACAATAATACCCAAAATCTGCCCGCACTCTGGCTCAAAACCTTCACCGGCTTCTGCCATGGCAAGGATTTCATCGACACAGGCGTTCGAATACGCTCCCAGGCCGGCGATACTACCGGTTGAAATATCATCTAACAGTTTCCATATTGCCAGCTGTAGATCACCATAGGTAAAGACACCGCCCGCAGTACAGGGCTGCCCTACGATAGACTGATTCAACAAATAATTAACCTTGTCAAAATTCTCAGGATATTCAAAAGTTCCATCCGGCAAACTGCCTGTGCTTGAATATATATCTGCACCATCATAGCAGGTATTAATTTCTATACCCTTATCATTATCGACGCACCATGCTTCAAAGTCACCAGCCAGAGGACCTTCCGTAATAGAAATATTTAAATATGAGTTCGGACCTTGAACAGTGGTACAAAAATCTGCGATTTCTGGTAAATTATCCACAACAGACTCCACAGAATTGGTTGCACATACCACCACTCCATGTACAGCCAGCCATGGTCCGGTATTAGCTACTATAACCGTGTAGTTCTGATTACATTCTACCCCGTCATTTACATAGTCGAAGTTTCCAATTTTTGGATTTCCACTTTTGGTCATTTGAAAATATTCGGGAAGTGTTGCGACATCAACATGGGCTTCAGTTAAGCAATAGCCGTCTTCAGTAATGTTGTAAGTGATTACATAATCTTCGCCAACTTCATCTACAGATACGGTTCCTACAACCATATTCTGGCCAGCGATTAGGTCGCGTTCCGAACCAGAGCACCCATCCATTTCAAAAGTCAAACTTGATGCAGAAACGTTTCCTTTTTTAGAAGCTTTACCATCGACGGATGTCAATTCCTGTCCATCGAATTGCTCCACTTCACAGGAAACCAAAAGCAAGGAAGCAATAAACATAAAAGAGAGTAGTTTTTTCATAATATTATAGTTTTAATTTTTAGGTTGGTAATTCTTTTTCCAGATGTTCTCGTAACTATTAGAATCCCAATTCAGAGTAAAGGATCTTAATCTTCACAGTACCATCAAAAATATGTTAAAAAGGAGAAATATTGCTTAGTTATACCGACTTAATCGACTAACAACCAAATATTCAGACGAAAGAATCTTCCTGAACGTGAAAGGTAAGATATCAACTAAAAACCGCCGTTAATCACCCAAGTTTCTGGATCAATTATTCAACATCACCGGCATCACAAGCATGGTGACCTCTTCCCCTTCATCCAGGCCATCCACAGGGGTAAGTATCCCGGCTCTGTTAGGGAGGCTTAGTTCAAGGGCTACTTCCTCTGAGGATAGATTCCCCAGCATTTCCACCAGGAAGCGGGAATTAAACCCGATCTGCATGTCATCGCCCTGATAAGAGCAGGTGAGGCGTTCCTCGGCCTTATTGCTGTAGTCGATATCCTCTGCGCTAATATTCAGTTCGGCCCCGGCGATACGCAACCTGATCTGATGCGTAGTCCTGTTAGAGAAAATGGAAACCCTGCGAACTGAGCTCAGGAAATGGTTTCTGGCAATAGTGAGTTTGTTCGGGTTTTCTTTTGGGATAACTGCCTCATAATTGGGGTATTTCCCATCGATGAGTCGGCAGATCAATTCAATATTATCAAAACTGAATTTAGCATTACTGTCGTTGTATTCCACCTTCACCTGCTCTTCGCTTCCTGAAAGGATGCCTTTTAGCAGGTTCAGGGGTTTTTTAGGCATGATAAACTCGGCAACTTCAGATGCTTTTACATCATTCCGCCTGTATTTTACAAGCTTATGAGCATCGGTGGCCACAAAAGTCAGGTGTTCCGAAGAAAACTGGAAGAAAACCCCGCTCATTACTGGCCGGAGATCATCATTACCTGCTGCAAAAATGGTTTTGGTAATTGCCGTAGCCAGGATATCTCCCATAATCGAAGTTGAACTGGGACTACCCAACTCCACTGCTTTGGGAAACTCTGCTCCATCTGCATAAGCCAGAGCGTATTTTCCGTAATTGGAACTGATCTCTACCGTATTATTATCTTCAACAACAAAGGTCAGGGGTTGTTCAGGGAAGGTCTTTAAAGTATCCAGTAGCAGCCTGGCAGGAACAGCAATGGTTCCCTCGTTATCCGATTCTACCTCCAGCACTGCACTCATCGTAGTTTCCAGGTCCGACGCAGAAACTGTTAGCTCTCGCTTTTTTAATTCAAAGAGAAAATTATCCAGAATGGGCAGTGTATTGCTGCTATTGATCACTCCACCCAATACCTGTAGTTGTTTTAAAAGATATGTACTTGAAACAATAAATTTCACAAGTTTAGTTTTTTAGTTGTTTAAGAGGTCTGACTTATTTGATATCACTTTAAAAAAGACAAGAATCGACAGATTCCGATAGGCAATATTTACGACTAAATCACAATATAAGACCCAAAACAAATATATCCCAATTGAATTTTTCAGTAAAACTTACTTATCAACAGCTATCTTCCAAATTGCCTCTTTCTCCAGATCGAAAAAAGCAGAGAAACCAGGAGTACATAAAGCAAGGGAATACCAATGTTTATAAGCTGCCAGCGACTTTTATCCGTTACGATTTTTTCCCCGTCCAGCATCGGAATGAGAACACTGCGATTGCGAATGTTTATAAGTCCTGTATCATCCAGCAGAAAATTAAAGACATTAATGAGGAATTCCTTGTTTCCGTAATAATTATTTGTCCATTTATCATAACCCAATTCCAGTGGCCTGCCATTTCTCAATTGATTGGCTATAAGATCCCCATCTGAAACTACAATCATTTTATTTTCAATCCCCTTTTCAGTTTCACCTTCAAGCTTTAGCGGTTTGATTCGGTTGGCATAGGCCGAATTTAACTTCCCTTCAATCAATACTGAAAGAGGGTAGTTCCCTTCAGTGTATTTCTCCCTGTCAGGTGGTGAATTCAGAAGATCAAAACTTATCTGCCTCGGTGTTGTCAGCCTCCGGGATAAGGGTGAACTTTTTGCTAAAATCGATTTTTGATATTCATTCTCAAGGGTGTCTATGGTACTCGTAAACTGCAACCTCAGGGCTTCGATATTCGCATTGACCGGGTGGTCATTGGCCGTAAATACCATAGGATGATATACCCAGGGCAACGGATTGTATTCGGAAGCATTGCCTTCCCCGCTTGCCAGAACGATTTGTGTACAATAGAGGTCATCTACCAAATCTGAGTTAAGCCTTACACCGTATTTAAAAAAGAAATCATTCAAATTCAGGTCGCGTGGCAGTGCCATGGCCTTCCCCTCTTCATTAAAGAGGCTGTCGAGTTCCATGGCCACAGGATCAACCAGCCATAAAGAACGCCCTCCATTTACAATGTACTGGTCCAGAACGTATTTTTCTTCCTCGCTGAATGCTTCTGTGGGTTTGGCAATCAAAGCGAGGTCATAGGTCTTTAATTGATCGAAGACCCCCTGAGGGTTCCCCTCAACCGAATCAAGGGTGATGGCCCCAATATTGTAGTACTCTCTGATGGAGGTTAGTATATCGGCCAGATACCGGTCTTCCAGTTCGCCATTCCCTTTGATAACGGCAATTCGTTTTTTTTCAGGAATCACAAGTTTTGAAAAAGCATCTGCAAAGGCATATTCCAGGTTTTGTACCGAATTGTTTACCCTGTCCTCAACGCTTGTTCCCAATTTGTTTTTTAAGAGGGGAACTTTTACTGTACGATCCCGGTAGGTGACCATTGCCCAGGGGAACACGAGTTCCTGAGATACCTTGCCTTCTGATTCCGTAGTTACACTGGCAGGGGTAAGGCCAATTCGCTGCAATTGTTCAATGGTAGCTTCTGCCAGGGCAGGGTCTGCCAGGGGATCCTCAAAAGCGTATTTTATCTTATTGTTCTTATCAGAAAAATTTTCAAGGAGTTGTTCGGTTTCCAGCTTCAGTCGCTGGAATTCTGACGGCAGATCGCCTTCCAGTAGCACATCGACAATTACAGGAGAATCAAATTTCGCAATAACCTCCTCACTAGCCCTGGCCAGGGTAAACCTTTTGTCCTCCGTTAGGTCAATCCTCACAAACAAAAAGGATGATACCAGATTCAGCAGAATGAATATGCCGAGGCCAATTCCTATATGTACAAGGATCTTTTTCATATGCCTATGCACGCTGTTTGAGTTGGGTTACGGTGAGGTAGGAAAATAAAATCGAGATCGAAATAAAGTAAACCACATCCCGGGAATCGATGATACCTCTGCCAATTCGTTCATAATGCGCTTTCATTCCTATATTTTCAATAAAAAGAGATAAGCCACCATCGGAGATCAGGCCTGCGATCGACTCAAATCCGAGATATGCGAACAAGCATAAGACAATAGCGAGGAGAAATGCTACGATCTGATTTTCAGACAGGGTAGAGGTAAACAAACCAATGCTTGTATAGGCGAAGAGCAACAAGAGCATGCCAAAGTAGGATCCCATAACCAGACCCAGGTCGTAATTTCCCCCTTCTGTGCCCAGGGAGGAAATACTCCAAACGTATGTTAAGGTGGGTATCAGGGCCATCACTGCCAGGACAAAAATTCCAAGAAACTTTCCTGCTACTAAGTTCCCGGGGCTCAGGGGTTTCATCAAAAGCAACTCTAATGTCCCTAATTTTTTTTCTTCCGAAAAGCTCTTCATACTCAGCCCTGGAATCAGGATCAGAAAAATATAGGGTGAGAGCATAAAAAAGGCCGACAGATCGGCAAAACCATAGTCGAATACATTATAGGAACCTTTGAATACCCACAGGAACAGGCCATTGAGGAGCAGGAACAAGCCCAGTGCCAAAGGTCCGGTAGCCGTGGTAAAAAAGGATGTAATTTCTCTTTTGAAGATAGCAAGCATACGAATCAGTTTAAACTGTGGATTTTCTGAACACTCCAGGCCGCCGGTTTGTCAGCAAACAACTCTCTTGTCTTACCCCAAACTTCTTTAAAGAAGCCGGAGTTCCGGTAAGCCTCCAGATACTCTTCACTTTCCCACTGGCTATAGGTAAAGAAGATAGATGGCTCATGGGTATCCTGATAAAGCTCAAGCAGAGTACAGCCTTCAAAACTTCTTATTTTATCTTTAGTCGTGTCAAAAATGCGCTCAAAACTACTAATATTTTCCTTTTTGAATTCGAGCTTAACAATGCGTACGATCATCTATTTAAAATTTATGGTTACCGTATCCCTGTAGTCAAGTCCAAGCAGGGAAGAGGCACTGCCAACGGTATTAGGATCACTTTTATAAATGGCCAGTTCAATATAATCTGCAGAATTAAAAAGCGCCAGCAGGTCCCCGGGTCCTTTGCGCTGATTTTTATCGAGTTCAAAGTCGATAATATCACTGTAATTATTCTCTATCCTGCTGATTTTTTTATTTCTTGCCAGTAGCTCAAAATCCCGACCTTTCCTGTAAGCTTCAAAAAGGCTTTTTTGAATATTGGTTACCACGTTCCCGTAATTATCAATGTAGATCACACCGCCTGCAATAGTATTCCCGTTGTTGGTGATTCTTGGGGAAAAGTCCTTTAGTTGCCTGAGGTCATCGAATTTTTTCCCCACAACCTCCAAAGTGCCTCCTCTGGCAATATGACAGGCTACTTTTACAAAAACCTCGAGCACGGGAAAAGCTCCCGGTTGAGGGTTGGGAATCTTTAATTCTACTACCTTGTCTGGTTTGATCTCGGCGGTGATCAGGCTACTTACCCCATTGTTTGCAAGGATAAAGTAGTGACCGTCAACATAGACGGCGAGATGTTGATTTTCGGCAGTGCATTCTGCATCAACTCCCACTATATGAATGGTGCCTTTAGGGAAGGCCTTGTATGAATTTTTCAGGATATAAGCACATTCCTGTATGTTGAATGGACTAATGGCATGAGAAATATCAACAATTTTTGCATCTTCCAGCTCGGTGTATATCGTTCCTTTTATGGCGCCTACAAAATGGTCTTTATATCCAAAATCGGTAGTTAGGGTAATGATCGCCATGAAGCAATGTTGATATTTTTTTGGGTCTTCAAACCGTTTTATTCTTAAGTTTGTACGTCAAAATTAATCAAAAAAACAGCGTTGCGAAATTTATATTCACCCCATTACAAATAAGAACAAACTTCCTTGAACGAACTCACGCTAGAACTCACAGATATTAGTCCAAGAGAATTTTTTGGACAACAGAACGAACATATTGACCTGCTTAAGAAATATTTTCCCAAGCTAAAGATCGTTGCCCGAGGGAGTAAGATCAAGGTTTACGGAGATGATCAGTTGCTCGATGAATTTGATAAGCGCTTTCATATGTTGACGGCTCATTTTGCCAAGTACAACAAGTTGGATGAGAATGTGATCGAGAGGGTGCTCACCAGCAACGGAAAGGATGAACTATCGGCTCCGGCTGACAGTAATGATATCCTTGTCCATGGTGTAAGTGGCAGGTATATCAAGGCTCAGACCGTAAATCAGCGCCGTCTGGTAGATGCGATGTCCAAAAATGACATGGTCTTTGCAATTGGTCCTGCGGGAACCGGTAAGACCTATACGGGTGTGGCCCTGGCGGTTCGCGCTCTGAAAAACAAGGAGGTAAAAAGGATTATCCTCACGCGTCCGGCAGTGGAAGCAGGGGAGAACCTGGGCTTTTTACCCGGTGACCTTAAGGAAAAGCTCGATCCTTACATGCAACCTCTATACGACGCTTTACGCGATATGATCCCTTCAGAAAAACTGGCCCATTATATAGAAAACGGAACCATCCAGATCGCGCCAATGGCGTTTATGAGGGGGAGAACGCTAGACCATGCTTTTGTCATCCTCGATGAAGCCCAGAATACCACCCATGCCCAGATGAAGATGTTTCTGACCAGGATGGGGAAAAATGCCAAATTCCTGCTCACCGGTGATCCGGGACAAATCGATCTTCCGCGAAGGGTGATTTCAGGACTAAAGGAGGCCTTGTTAATCCTTAAAAATGTCCAGGGAATCCAGATGATCTACCTAGATGACAAAGACGTGATCCGTCATAAATTGGTAAAAAAGGTCATCGATGCGTATAAGAATATTGAGCATCAGAATTGAGAATACCTATGAGTAACAATACGATCGTCAGTACCAACTTTAGCTTTCCCGGACAAAAAAACGTGTACAAAGGCAAAGTAAGGGAGGTTTATACCCTGGAAAACGATATTCTGGTGATGATTGCTACAGACAGACTCTCGGCTTTTGATGTGGTCATGCCCAAAGGAATTCCTTACAAAGGGCAAATCCTTAACCAGATCGCGACAAAAATGATGGCGGCCACGGCCGATATTGTACCTAACTGGCTTCTTGCCACCCCTGACCCCAATGTGGCGGTTGGGTATGCCTGTGAGCCCTTTAAGGTAGAGATGGTGATCCGCGGATATTTATCGGGCCATGCCGCCAGGGAATACAAAAGTGGAAAACGATCAATATGTGGTGTTTCCATGCCTGAAGGGATGAAAGAGAATGATCGCTTCCCGGAGCCCATTATCACCCCTGCCACAAAAGCAGATAAGGGAGATCATGACGAGGACATTTCCAGAGAAGATATACTAAGGCGTGGTATTGTTTCTGAGGCAGACTATGAGATCCTTGAAAAATACACCAGGGCATTATTTCAGCGAGGCAGTGAAATTGCCGCTAAAAGGGGATTGATCCTGGTAGATACTAAATACGAATTTGGAATGCGTAAGGACGGTACCATTGTTCTTATTGACGAGATTCATACGCCCGACTCTTCGCGTTATTTTTATGCCGATGGCTATCAGCAACGGCAGGATAACAATGAACCCCAAAAGCAATTATCAAAAGAATTTGTCAGGCAGTGGCTTATACAGCATGGGTTCCAGGGCCTGGTAGGGCAGGAAGTGCCTGAAATGACTGATGAATACATCACTTCAGTTTCGGAGCGCTACATAGAATTGTATGAAAATATCACCGGAGAAGAGTTTGAGGCAGCAGATATTTCGGATATCCAAAAGCGGATCGGGGTAAATGTACTTAATTACCTCAGTGAAAAGCCTTAATGCTGATTTAGGCAGGGGGCATTTAGTCAGGATTTATTCTTAGGAAAACGCACTACTTTAGAAAATAAAAAAAAGACCACGTTATCGTGGTCTTTTTAGTAGCGAGAGGGAGACTTGAACTCCCGACCTCAGGGTTATGAATCCTGCGCTCTAACCGCCTGAGCTACCTCGCCATAGGTTTTGTAAGCGGCTGCAAATATAAAGTTTAATTTTGGCTACATCAAAATTAGGGTCTCAAAAAATAATTATGGGAGAATATTTTTTTATCATATAGAAATATATATATTGTCCGCAAGAAAATACCCCCAAATGTCCGATAAAACAAAGTTTGAGTTAGAATTCGTAATACAGTCTTCACCGCAATTGCTCTTTCAGTATCTCTCTACCCCCTCGGGGCTTTCAGAATGGTTTGCTGATAATGTCAATTCCAGAGGGGAACGCTTTAGTTTTATCTGGGACGGTTCTGAAGAAGAGGCAAAACTTCTGAAAAAGAAAAGTGATGAGTTTATTCGCTTTGCCTGGGAGCACGTGGAGGACGACGCCTATTTTGAGATGAGGATCATAGTTGATGAGATCACAAGTGATGTTTCCCTGTTTATCACTGATTTCGCCGAAGAGGATGAGATCGATGAAGCAAAAATGTTATGGGAAAATCAGATAGCGGATCTTAAACAGGTGTTAGGGTCCAAATAATAATTCATAAGAGAAGCACTATCTTTGGCCTTGAAATTTTCAAGGCTTTTTTTATGATTAATTACGAGGGGGATTTACTGGAGGATGATTCCTTATATCTCAGCGTGCAAAACAGAGGATTTTCCCATGCAGATGCGCTGACAGAAACAATACGAATACTTCCCGGAAAGATCTGTTTTTGGGAAGAACACTATCTCAGGCTAATGGCTTCCATGCGAATTCTCCGGATGGAAATCCCTATGAATTTTACCATGGAATTCCTGCAGGAGGAAATATTTAAGACGATTGAGGCATCCCAACTTTCCTCCGAACCTGTATTGGCAGAATTATATGTATTCGTAAACACTCCAGCAAATCAGGTGGGGGTAAAAAGAAATGTGAGCTATATTATCAGTTTAGAAGAACATAACTCGCATTTTTATCTGCATCCGGATACAGAATACAAAGTGGACCTATACAAGGATTTCTATGTACAGGCAGGAATGCTTTCCGGTTTGTCTTCTGTCAATAAAATATTGAATACAATCGGGCGAGTTTACGCTTCGGAAAATGGCTATAACGACTGTATTCTCCTCAACGATGAAAAAAACGTGGTGCAAACCCTGAAAGGAAATTTATATCTGGTAAGTGGGAAGGCAATCAAAACACCGCCCTTATCAGATGGATGTAAAAATGGAGTGATCAGAAAGAAAATTATTGAACTTGTTGGAAAAACTCCTGAATATGAGCTAATTGAGGCGTCTATTTCCCCATTTGAATTACAAAAGGCCGATGAGCTCTTTATTTCCAATATTGCTGAAGGTATTCAATCCATCACCCATTACAGAAAAGCGACCTATCAAACTGAAGTGGCAAAAAATATTTTGGGGAAGCTCAATGCTGTTGCCCGACTTAGTTAAGGCTTGGGTTTTCAGGGGCGTTTGACCAAAGGAGGTAATCCCCTCCCAATTCCATCATTTTTTCCTTCCAGAAGGAATTTGCCGATTTCTCAATGATCTGACTCTCGTAGTGATTCTTGACTACAATCCAGGATTTTGAAACCAGTTCCTGGTCGAGCTGAAGCGAAGACCATCCTGAATAACCCAGGAAAAAACGAATATCCTTAGGGGTAATAATCCCTTTGTTGATCAGGCTTATGGTGGTTTCAAAATCACCACCCCAGAATATCCCGTCTGAGATCTCTACACTGTCGTTGATCAGATGAGGGACTTTGTGGATAAAATAGAGGTTGTCCTGCTCTACGGGCCCACCATTAAAAACGGGAAAGGGAACCATGATCTCACTGATCAGTTCGCTAATATCGTAATCCAGGGGTTTGTTGAGGATAAAACCGACAGAGCCTTCTTCATTGTGTTCGGCGATCAGTACTACAGATCTGTTGAAGGAAACATCCCCTGTTAATGAAGGCTCGGCAATTAAAAGCTTTCCTTTCTTAGGTTTTAAACTTGTCATTTTGGGAAGTTCCTTTTTTCTAAAATAGAATAAAACTGTCTAACTACAAAAAATGGTAGAATAAAAAAAGCACCTCGGTTATGAGGTGCTTTAAATATATTGTACAGAACAAAAATTAGTTAACAGCGCTGCTCAAATCAGAACCAGCCTTGAATTTAACTACATTTTTTGCCTTAATTTGGATTGTTTTTCCAGTAGAAGGGTTTCTTCCTTCTCTAGCACTTCTTCTAGATACTGACCATGATCCGAATCCAACCAAAGAAACTCTGTTACCTTTTTTAAGAGATTTTTCAACATTTCCCAAAAAGGATTCCAATGATTTCTTAGCGGCTGCCTTTGTGATGCCAGCGTCAGCTGCCATAGCATCGATTAATTCTGTTTTGTTCATAATTTAAGTAAATTAATTGTTGTTAAACATTTTAAAGCTCCAACAAATTTATACGGATTTGCCGTTAACGCAAGTAAAATCAAGGGAAATCGAGGTTTTTGTTAATAACTTCAAGGGTTTGTTGATAAAGTGGTAATTTTTTAGCGGATTCTTTCAGGCCAACAATAACGGGACTTCAGACAACATGCGCATTATCTTCCAATTTTAGTCCGTTTAAGACTTCTCTGGCACTCATTTTTCGCTTCCCCGGCAATTGTATCTCTTCCATATCAATAAAACCATCACTGACTGCTATTCTTATCCTTGATTTTTCATTGAGAACCTTCCCGTGCTGATGCGTATGTTCCTCCTTAATATAATCAGCAGAATATACCTTTATATATATCTCTTCCTCTCCATTTACTAGAGTAGTCCAGGCGGCAGGGTAGGGGCTCAGGCCACGAATATGATCGTATATTGCTTTAAATGACTGGTCCCATTGGATCCGGGAATTTTCCCTGGTTAGTTTAGGGGCAGCATGAGGTGTCTTGAGATCTTTCTGATTATAGGTTTCTACATTATTTTCTGCAATCAATCTTACGGTTGATACGACGAGATCGGCCCCCAAGAGCATCAATCGATCATGGAGGGAACCCGCGTTGTCAGTTTCTTTAATCTCGCATTCCGCTTGCTGGATGATAGCTCCCGTATCTATTTTTTCGTCTATAAAGAATGTCGTCACCCCCGTTTTTGTCTCGCCGTTTATGATAGCCCAATTAATCGGTGCCGCCCCACGATAATCGGGGAGTAGGGAAGCATGCAGGTTAAAAGTGCCGTATTCGGGCATGGCCCATACAGGTTTTGGTAACATCCTGAAAGCTACAACAACCTGTAAATTGGCCTTTAAGGATTGAAGTTCATCAAGGAAATCTGAAGCCTTCAAATTGGTGGGCTGTAATAGTTTTAGCCCTTGCTCCACCGCATATTTCTTAACTGCCGATTGCCGGAGACTGCGTCCTCTTCCTGCAGGCCTGTCTGGAGAAGTGATTACACCTACCACTGTGTAGTTGTTTTCTACCAGGGCCGCTAATGAAGCCACTGCAAAATCCGGGGTTCCCATAAATACAATTCGCAATTTCCTCATTTCGTAAGTATATATTCATTCTTATTGGTTAATACGATCTTTCCCTCTTCCATAAGGTAGCGCAATTCTTTTAAAACTAATTCCTTATCCCGGCCAAGTGAATTAATCAGATTTTGAGGCGACAAAGCCCTTTTTTGAATTAACTCCAGAATATCCCTGTCGAGTTCTTTAATTTCCTGGTCTGTCACAGATGAATGGCTAAGACAAACATCGCAGGCGCCGCATGGCCGGAAATTTTCCTCTCCGAAATAGGACAACAGCTGTACCGACTTGCATTCGGTATCATTTTTCACATAGGCCAGCACTGCCCGGACATTCTCTACTTTAACCCTGTTGAGCTCTTTAATCTTGTGCGCAAATGAATTAATGGTCCGTTCATCTTCCCTGGGGACGAGGAAGGTGATGCTCATATCCTGTTGTTCGTTCTGAAATAATAGAATACCATCCTTCTCTGCTTTTTTAAGAACGGATAATACCTCTTCTTCTTTTACAGCCGATTTTTTGGCTATCAGGGTTGGATTAATTTTGGTTTCAAATTCAAATACACCACCATAGGTCCTAAGGAGGGTTTGAATCACTTTAATGCTTTTTGGATTAACGTCCAGATAATTAAAAATAGCAGCTTTGGTTGCCGTAAACTGAACAGAGGTCTTTTGAGAATAATGCTGTGATAGGGATATAACTGAGTTCTGATCGAGTAGTCGAAGTCCGTTATAGACCAGGGAGGGATTTAAGCCATAGGTCTCACAGAAATGATTGAAATTAAACGGAAAATCACGGGCCTCCTCAGTTCCATAAGCAATTTGGAAGTAATTGTTCAGTTTATTGTATAATAGCTTGATAAAGGCAACATCAGGGAGCACTGCAACAAATTGTTTTACAAGACGATTTTCATCTTCCGGATTTACCAAAAGGACTGCCTCTGCAGGATTTCCGTCTCGCCCGGCTCTGCCTGCCTCCTGGAAGTAACTTTCAATGCTTTCCGGTAATTCAAAATGGATCACTTTCCTTACATCAGCCTTGTCAATACCCATCCCAAAAGCGCTGGTCGCAACCATCACTTTTATTTTATCCTGCTTCCATGCCCTTAGTTTATCGTCTTTTTCATTGCGTGTCATTCCCCCGTGAAAAGGACTGGCACTGACGCCATGTTCTGTAAGCAGTCGGGAAAGCTCTTGGGTTTTACGCCTGCTCCGAACATAGACAATTGCCGATGGAGAATCCTTTTTAAACAGTTGTACGAGTTGCTGGTTCTTGTTTTCCTGTTTTTTTACTCTATAGATCAGATTGGGTCTTGAAAACGAATCCTTAACCACAAAAGGGGCGGGCATTTTCAGGTTATCTGTAATATCTGCAGCCACTTTTGAGGTGGCAGTAGCCGTTAGAGCAATACAAGGTACCTCTGGGTGCATTTCTCGAAGAACAGCACACTGAAGGTATGCGGGCCTGAAGTCAATACCCCATTGCGAGATACAATGGGCCTCGTCTATGGCAAACAGGCCCGGATTCATCTGCCCGATCCTCTCCTGCACCAGAGGTTGTTGCAATCGCTCAGGTGACAGATAAAGGAATTGATACCCCCCATACAGGCAATTATCCAATAAGGTTATTGTTTCTTCAAAGGAAATACCTCCAGTAAGTGCAATTGCCTTAATTCCTTTTTCCCGTAAACTGCTTACCTGGTCACGGATTAAGGCTACAAGGGGTGAGACTACAATACAAATGCCGTCAAGCATCAGGCCAGGAATCTGATAACAGACAGATTTACCGCCTCCTGTGGGAAGCAAAGCCAGGACATCTTCCCCATTAAGCACTGCGGAGATAATTTTTTCCTGAGATCCCCTGAAGGAATCATGCCCCCAGTAGGTTAACAGGATATCAGCGGGTGAATTTTTCACGAGGCAGGAATCACATTATTAATAATAAAATTAGCCCTTTCCTCTATACTTCCAATAGGGACTTCCAGGGAAGTGTATTGAAATTCTGAATACATATTCAATAACTCTTCATGTATTTCCATCGCCTGATCAAAAGTCTCAAGACGCTCATCATCTCTGGTATAAATTGCCTCCCAGGGGGGTAATACCACCAGTTGATCATACCTGTGATCTTTGCAATACCTTATAAATTCTTCAGGGTAGGACTGATTGAAATACCTCATATAGGCCAGTACATCAGGAAGGCCTCTGTCATAAAAAACCACTTCACGCTTCAATTCTTCCCCTGCCTTGAAGTGAGATAACCTTGCTTCCAATATATGCCGGTTAAAAAGAAAGGGATCATCCACAAATGTCAGGGGATTAGAATGCAAAGCTTCAGAATCAGCTGATTGTTTGGCTTTTGTAGTAAAATTTCTTACCACTTCGTGGAAGCAATAATAACCCTGTTCTTCCAGCAGGCTTATTACTGATGTCTTTCCGGTACCCGGCCCTCCTGTTATTACAATTCGTTTTGGCATTATCTCCCCATCTTCCCAACAAAAGTAAACAATACTCTTATGGCGGTAAAATATGATGATTCCCTTTATATTTGCAAAAAGAAATTGCATGAAGAATGATAGCTCCGATGAATTTTACAAGCGGTTAAAGGAAGAACTTCTCCGCACAAGCACCTGGCCTTCGGATTATTTGTATAAGTTTATTGTCCCCACCGACGATGATAAGATTAAAGCTATTGAACGTATTTTCGACAATACCGGTGCGGTTATCGAATCCAGAAAATCGAGTAAGGGAAAGTATACGAGCCTGTCGGTAACCGTAAATCTCGCTGATCCAGATGCCGTGATTAAAAATTACAGGGAAGTAGCCAAGGTAGAGGGTGTTATCTCCCTTTAAGATAGGTAATCTGCCATAATTTTAGTAATTTGCCATCGATTTAGAATTACTTCCAAGCTTGTTCACCAATTAAAATACAGCACTTTGAATTCCGTAGAAACTTTAGAATATAATACAGAACGACCATACCTGATAATTCCGGAATACGGGCGTCATTTTCAGAAAATGGTTGATTATGCCATGTCTATAAAAGACAGGGAAGAAAGAAATAAGGTAGCCCAATCGATTATTTCAGTGATGGGAAACCTTCAGCCGCACCTCAGGGATGTACCTGATTTTCAGCATAAATTGTGGGATCAGCTGTTCATCATGTCCGATTTTAAACTCGACGTGGACTCTCCATTCCCGATTACGAGTCAGGAATTGCTACAAGCCCGCCCAGAACCTCTCGAATATCCCCAGAACCATCCTAAGTACCGATTTTACGGGAATAATATAAAAAGGATGATCGATGTTGCTATTCAGTGGGAAAAGGGTGACAAGCGCGCCGGCCTTGAATACGCAATTGCCAACCATATGAAAAAGTGCTACCTGAACTGGAATAAGGATACGGTTGATGACAAAGTTATTTTTAAGCATTTATACGAGTTAA
Organism: Muriicola sp. E247; assembly: GCF_041358175.1. Lineage (NCBI taxonomy): Bacteria > Pseudomonadati > Bacteroidota > Flavobacteriia > Flavobacteriales > Flavobacteriaceae > Muriicola > Muriicola sp. E247. Next base: position 39,162 of record NZ_JBGKBE010000007.1, on the reverse strand, counting down.
GTGACGGACAAATCGACCTTGCGTCAGATGGGGCAAATCTCACCGAAAGCGTGCAATTCCTGAAACAGAGAGTTACAAAAAGCAGCAGGCCCAGCGGATCCGGCAAAAAGGGACAACGCAGTAACAGAGGTAAGAAACGCTACTAATTTCTGCGTAATTCATGGGGACATTTAAAATAGAAGGCGGACACAAACTACACGGTAGTATTACGCCACAGGGGGCTAAAAATGAAGCGCTTCAGATCTTATGCGCCGTACTACTTACACCTGAAGAAGTTACCATCCACAACATACCGGACATAGTTGATGTCAATAAACTTATTGCGCTCCTGGAGGACCTGGGAGTAAAAATTCAGAAGAAAGGAAAAGGATCTTATTCGTTTAAGGCCGATGATGTTAACCTGGATTACCTGCTTTCAGACCAGTTTAAGCAGGACGGCAGGGGCCTTAGGGGCTCTATCATGCTGGTTGGACCCTTACTCGCCAGATTTGGCCAGGGATATATCCCAAAACCAGGAGGAGATAAAATAGGGCGAAGACGCCTCGACACCCATTTTGAGGGCTTTATCAAACTTGGGGCTAAATTCAGATACAATAAAGAAGAACATTTTTACGGTGTTGAAGCCAAAAAACTCAAGGGGACCTATATGCTCCTCGACGAAGCTTCTGTAACAGGTACTGCCAATATTGTAATGGCTTCTGTACTGGCCGAAGGAAAAACTACAATTTACAACGCAGCCTGCGAACCCTATCTCCAGCAACTTTGCAAGATGTTGAACAGGATGGGCGCAAAGATCAGTGGGATAGGTTCCAATCTACTTGAGATTGAAGGGGTAGATGCCCTGAAAGGTACCAGCCATACCATGTTGCCCGATATGATTGAAATTGGTAGTTGGATCGGCCTTGCTGCGATGACGAAGAGTGAACTCACCATTAAAGGCGTGAGCTGGGAAAATCTGGGCCAGATTCCTACAGCCTTTAGTAAACTGGGTATTACCATTGAGAAAAAAGGAGATGATATTTTTATTCCTGCCCATACGAGCGGATATAAGATCCATAATTATATTGACGGATCCATCTTAACTGTTGCCGATGCTCCCTGGCCGGGTTTAACTCCTGATTTGCTTAGCATTATTCTTGTCGTTGCCACTCAGGCCAAAGGAGAAGTACTCATCCACCAGAAAATGTTTGAAAGCCGTTTGTTCTTTGTCGACAAACTCATAGATATGGGCGCAAAGATTATTTTATGCGACCCGCACCGAGCTACGGTGATCGGTCACGATTTTAAATCGACCCTTAAAGCCACAACTATGGTATCTCCTGATATCAGGGCGGGCGTTTCCCTACTGATAGCTGCCCTTTCGGCCAAGGGAACCTCCACTATTCACAATATTGAACAAATTGACAGGGGATATGAGGACATAGATACCCGACTTAGGGCTATCGGGGCTCATATTACCAGAGTTTGATGAGTACTTCTTACAATAATCTTCCACTTGTACTTAACACGGTAGGGAATCAGAAGCGATTTGAACTACAACTTCCCGAAGGAGTGGCCTATGTTGAATATATGCAAAACAAGCAGGGGGTTATCTATCTAACTCATACAGAAGTCCCCGTACATCTTGAAGGAAAAGGAGTGGGGAGTGCATTGCTGAAAAAAGTATTCGCACATATCCGAAATCTCGGTGTGAAGCTGGCACCATTATGCCCCTTCGTGGCTTCTTACCTCAAGAGGCATCCGGATGAAGTAAAGGGGATGTTGGCTCCTGGATTCTTTATAGGAGATTAAGCGTGTGTAGTAAGGTAATTCCAAATAAACAAGGCCGTCCAAATTGCGGTCCTCAACCAATTCAGATTTGCTAATTCGACCAAAGTATTACGGGAAAACTCAGCCGCCGAAATGGCTTTATGCCTGGGTACAAAAATGGTAAAGGTGAGCAACCAGACCAACAGTACCAAGACAAATCCGGATACACTGTACATCGTTTTTTCCTGTTGCAAAAGAGAGCCGTAAAGCATGAGCTGACCCAACATCATGGGAATTACGAGCAGGGATATCCTAGGGGTATATTTTTTGTGCCATTGAATAAGTGCTTCTTCCGAATAATAAATAAAACCCGGATACACTATGAGCTGCACCATCCAGATAAGGACCATCAACCCAAAATCCAATAAAAGACGAATCGTTTCCAATAAGGTTATTTTTCAACCAGGGTTCCATCCGGATATTTAGCAAATCTGCCTTTTTCCCTGTCGTGTACCTGGTCTGGATAAGGCCAGGGCCAGCCGCCAAATTGGGTGAGCCTGTACTCCTGCATCGCCTGCTGAATCTCCTGGTCAGTATTCATTACAAAAGGACCGTATTTGGCGACAGGTTCATCAATGGGTTTGCCCTGCAACATCAAAAAATGAGCAGTTTCCAAACCATTATTGGTTACTTCCACCTCTTTGGAATTTAAGCCGATGCCATTTTCTGGTTTTATTCGCGTGCTATCTATAACACAGGAATCACCTTCATAAAAATACAGGGTGCGATTTACATAATCAGGAATTTCAGGAAAAGTAAAACTTGCACCGGGTTCGAGGTGCAGATTCCATATAGCTACATGATTTTCTTCCCTAGCCGCCCATGAATCGGGCGCTGGTGAGGGTGCGTTCTTTCCTTGGTAAGAACCGGCAATAAGGCGGACTGATACTCCTTCCAATGTCACTTCCGGAATTTCTTCGTGCCATAGCATTTTAAAATGGGGATCCACCATCTTGTTTTTTTTGGGAAGATTCAGCCATATCTGAAAAAGTTCAAGGGGGTTGTCTCTATCTTCCCGCAACAAGGGAAACATCTCGGAATGCTGTACTCCTCGGCCTGCAGTCATCCATTGAACGTCGCCCTGGCCAAAACGACCTGCGGCTCCCAGGGAATCGGAATGATCGCAAAATCCTTTGTTTACGATGGTAATGGTCTCAAAACCCCGATGGGGGTGATATGGAAAACCAGGCACCGTATGTCCGTGGTACATTCGCCACCCCTGAGCATTGAGGGTAAAATCATTCCCAAGATTTCGCCCTTCCAGGGATGCGGCCGGACCCATTTGTTCGTTTCCTTTTGGATAATGATCGAGGTGATATACGCAGAATAAAAAGGGATCTTCAGTTTCCCAGGGAAACCCCAGGGGTTTGATAAAACGGATAGAGTTGGCCATAGATTTTAAATAACTTTCAAAAATAAGGATTACCCAAGTTGGTGTGTCTTATAGATATGTTAATGGAAATGTCATGCACAAGGGCTTAGCTATGGGCATTATTGATCTCTACCCAGTTGCCCTCAGGGTCGAGAAGATAAATTTGACGTACCCCATCGCCTCGTACGGAAACAGCCCATTTGGTTCCTTCCCAATCCCAATAGGAAATATTAGTGTCCTTCAGGTATGCAATGAATTTGTCAAGATCTGAGATAGAGAGGCACAGATGTTCACTTTTTGATCTGTTTTTTTCCACTTTATCTTTTTTAATGAGGTGTAATTGTGCAGTCCCGTCAATACTAAACCATCTGAAGCCGGCGGCGTTGGAAGGGTGGGGGATGTCTTGTAGGCCCAGCACATCGGCGTAAAAATTGCCGGTTTTTTCAAGGTCTGATACGATCATGGAATAATGATCTATTCGGTACGAAAACGTCTGAGAATGACCTGCCAGGGGGATACAGAGCAATGCCAGGATGATAATGTATTTCATTTTATACTCGGTTTTATTATTATTTCTGTGTTCCTGTCTCTTCATAGGAAACAAAGGCAAACCTATTACTATCAGGTGCCCAGGAGGGTACATTGATAGTGCCCTGACCTCCCGTGAAACTACAGAGTGTGGATATCTCTCTACTCTGTAAATCGTAAAGTCGGACAGCTACCTTTTTTAATGCAGGGTGGGCCTGACCCTGATCCTCAAGATAGGAGAGGAAAACGAGATATTTCCCATCAGGGGAGGGGTGGGGGAACCAATTTGAATAGGCATCTTTTGTAAGCTGTTCTTTCCCGGACCCATCGGGTTTCATCCTCCAGAGCTCCATGCTTCCGGAGTGAAAGGAATTGTAATAGATATAGTTGCCGTCTGGACTGTACTCCGGCCCGTCATCGAGTCCCGGCTCATTGGTTAGTCGGGTTTCTTTTCCGCCATCAGTTCCTATGCTGTAAATATCATAATCGCCTTCTCTGTGCGCCGTATAGACCATGGATTTTCCATCCGGAGCCCAGCCATGCCAGTAGGAAGGGAATTCTGTTGTAACCAGTTTGGGTGTGCCCCCTTCAATTGGAAGGGTGTAGATCCGGGATGTCCCGTATTCAGCCCCTTCGATCAAATCGTTATTGCTGATGGCAATCGTTGTACCATCCGGAGAGATGCCGTGGTCGTTGTTACACTGTTTTGCGTTACCCGATTCAATGACTTCCCTGTGCTTTCCGTCGAGAGAAATCCGATAAAGCAGGCCCTCCTGGTTGATAATAAAATACGTCCCGTCACTGCTCCAGTTAGGAGCTTCAAAATGGGTATTTTCCTCCAGGATAAGATCTCTTTTCCCTGTTGTCAGATCATAAGTCTCGAGTCTGGAAATCACAGAATGCGTTTGAGTATGTCCTAGGTAGGATAGTGATACTAGCAGATATAATAGCAGTGTTTTGTTCATTACTTCTTAATCATGGCTATCTCAATCCCTGTTTTGGTTTCTTAGCTGTCTTCAAAATCTATACCCTTGTGACTACCATCACAGAAGGGTTTGTTATCCGAAGCCCCACAACGACAAAATGCGGTGGCCCTTTTCTTGGTTTCTGTTGTTCCATCTACCATGGTGATCTCCAATTCCCCGTGTACCATCAAAGGTCCGTTGGGAGTTACTTCTACTTTCTGACTCATATTACTTTTTTTATTTTCAGGTTTCTGTTTCTCATTTTTAATGCGATATGATAATGCACCGGAAGGACATCGGTCGATTTGCGACTGTAAAGCCTCTACCGAGGCGTTTTGCGGGTTGATCCACGGTTTATCATCGGGTTTGTATACCTCGGGTAAGGTTTTGACGCATACGGCCGCATGAATACATTTCCCGGGTTTCCAGATTACTGTGATCCCTTCATTCTGATATTCCTTGACTATTTCTTTCCCGGCCATCTTTTATTTATTATGCATTAAATTATCTATTTTCTTTTGTATCTCTTCTGCTTCCGCGTATTTGGCATCTCCTGCACTTCGATTTACTTTGGAAAGGTCAAACGCTTCTTTCATAACAGTTTTATACTGCGCCTGCAATTTTTCAACAGGGCTTTTCTTTTTAAATAATCCGAACATAGCTTTATTTTTTTTAGTTATTTCCAATCGGGGGAGGTCCTTCGGGAACCATAGGTTCATACACCTCTTCTCCTTTTCGTTCTTTGTACTCCGACTTTATTTTTTCGACCAGTTTTGGGCTTTCAAAAAGATCGGCCATTGTCATTCCAAGTGCCTTGGCCGCATGGACCATTCCTTTGTGCCCGATACTCATTCCTCCACATGCAACAACGGCCCATGAATGCCAGGGTGTATCTTTTGGCGCTACGGTTACGCTGAGATTAATATTGGGAACGTTCCAGCTAACATCCCCCACATCCGTGGAGCCTCCTCCCGGATTTTCCTTGGTAACCTCCATAGGTGATATATCACTATCCATTCCCAGTTGTGGTTTTCCGGTTTCCTGCTGTATGCGCCTTCCGAATTCTGTTTCTTCGTCCGTATAGGTGATAGGACCCAGCAATTCAAGGTTTTTTTGCATCACTGCGCCTCCGGCCCGATTTACCAATACTTCATAGATCCCGGAAATGAGCGAGATCTTGTAGTCTACATTTGCCAGGATAGCCGCTCCTTCTGCCATCGCCTTTACTCTTTCATAAACGGGCATCATTCCGCTTCTTTTTGTATCGCGTACACGCACCCAGAGTCGGGAGTAATCAGGAACTACATTGACCACCTGTCCACCATCCTGAATATGATAATGTATCCTTACTGTAGGTTTGATGTGTTCACGGTAGTAATTTATTCCTGTAGTGTATAGTTCAAGTGCATCTGAAGCACTTCTGCCGTTCCAGGGGTCTGCGGAAGCATGTGCGGCCTGTCCGAAAAATTCGACCTTAAAATCTATTAGGGCCAGGGTACTTTGGACATCGGCTTCGGTCTTTGCACTTGGGTGCCAGCTCAGGTTGACATCAACATCGTCCCATAAGCCTTCTTTCACCATCCATATTTTGCCAAAAAATTTCTCTTCAGCTGGTGTGCCAAAAAACTTCACCGTGCCCTTGAGTTTCCCTGTTTCAATTAATTCCTTTACTGCAATTGCGGCCCCGAGGCTCGCAGTCCCAAAGAGGTTATGGCCACACCCATGTCCGGCAGCACCATCTTCCAGAGGGGATTTGGTGGGCTGGGCCTTCTGTGAAATGCCCGGCAGGGCATCAAATTCTCCCAGTACACTTATTACCGGCTTTCCCGAACCGTAAGTGGCAACAAAAGCGGTGGGCATTCCCGCAACACCTCTTTCCACAGCAAAACCATTCGCCTGAGCGTAATCTGCAAGGATCTTTGAAGAATCATCCTCTTCAAAAGCTGTTTCGGCATGGGCCCAGATAGAATCACTGATTTGAATAAGCCTTGCCTGATGCTTTTCAATGCTGTTAACAATAGCTTTTTTGCTTGAGTTCATTTTTTGCCCGTGTATGGGGATTAGGAGGACAAAAAAACAAAGGGTAAAATAGTATTTCATGGTTATCTGGACTTATGGTTGTTAATTATTTTTTATGAATCAGAGGCATAGCGGTTTATGGGGCTTTACTTTACAGTGCCTCGGTCTTTAAATATAGTAAAAAGGACAGAACCATATAAGAGGAAATTCCTTTGATCAATATTCTCAGGAAAGGGCTGATTTATAGGTCTCCAGACAACGTTCCCTGGCTTCCTTATGATCTACCATCTTGGGGACATACTCATCTGTATCGACCTCAGGAACCCAATGCTTTATGTATTTTCGATCTTTATCAAATTTATCAATTTGGGTCATGGGATTAAAAATCCTAAAATAAGGAGCAGCATCCACGCCGCTGCCTGCGGCCCATTGCCAGTTACCCACATTGCTGCTGAGTTCATAATCGAGCAGTTTTTCTGCAAAATAGGCTTCTCCCCACCGCCAGTCGATCAGCAGATGTTTACAGAGAAAGCTCGCTACCAGCATGCGCACTCTGTTGTGCATATAACCGGTTGCGTTTAATTGTCGCATTCCCGCATCTACAAGGGCGTAACCCGTCTGCCCATTTTTCCATTTCTCAAACTCATCTTCTTTATTTCGCCAGGGGATGCGGTCATATTTTTTCTTAAAGGCTTCATTGGTGGTTCGCGGAAAATGCCAGAGGATCTGCATAAAAAACTCCCGCCAGATAAGCTCGTTCAGGAAGGTCTCGTTATTTTCAGCTTTGGCCTTTCTCACCATTTCCCTAATAGAGACTGTTCCGAATCTCAGGTGTGGTCCTAGGTGTGAAGTACCGTCTTTAGCAGGGAAATTCCTGGTTTTTTCATAGTCCTGTATGAGGGGAGAGGATACATCGTAATCGGGCACTTTTATATCAGATTCCTTAAATCCCATATCCTGCAGAGAGAGAAAAGGAAGATCCTTTTGCTTGTAATAATTATCTTCCTTGATGTTCTCCTTTGTGCCCTTTAAAGGATTTTCAGTTTTAAAGTGTTCTTTCCATTTCTTCATGTATGGAGTATACACTACATAGGGATCCCCATCGTCCTTTACTACCTCGCTTTTCTCAAAAATAACCTGATCCTTATACGTCTTAAATTCACAATCGACGGAATTCAGATAGTCTTTTATTTTTTCGTCACGTTCTTTTGCATAGGGCTCGTAGTCCCTGTTGCAATACACTGCTTTCAAATCAAAATCCTGATGAAGCTTTTTAAAAACTTCAAGGGGTTCATCGTAGTAAAAAGCACAAGATGAATCGTAATCCTTTTGCAAGCGATCCCGGAGGCCTTCCAGTCTTTTGTAGATAAAGCTCAGCCGCGGATCGTCTTCTGTTAATTCATGCAGTATCTGGGGGTCGAAGATAAAAATAGGAAGCACAGGGTATTCTCTATTAAGGGCTTGCATCAGACCTGTATTGTCTTCGAGCCTGAGATCCCTTCTGAACCAGAATACCGATACTTTCGCCATTTATGAAATATTTAAAGATGACATTCCACCATCCACACCCAAGATCTGACCCGTCATCCAGCTGCTGTCTTCTTTAAGGAGGAAGGCAGCCATTTTAGCAATATCCTCAGCCGTTCCAACCCGTTTAAGTGGGTGTCGTTCCGCCATCATTTCTTTTTTTCTATCGTTGCTGAGCAATCTTGAGGCCAAGGGAGTATCAACAAGCGAAGGGGCAATGACATTCACCCTTACCTTGGGGGTGTTCTCGGCAGCGAGGGCTTTTGCAAAGCCTTCAATGGCTCCCTTGGCAGCGGCTACACTAGTATGGAATGGCATTCCCATCCCAACGGCCACGGTACTAAAGAAAACCATGGAGGAACCTTCTGCCATTTTTGACATCACTTGTTTAACCACCTTCACCAGACTGAAGAAATTGATCTCCATATCTTCTCTGAAAGTTTCCAATCCCATCATTTTGAGGGGTTTGAGATTTATACTCCCCGGACAATATACAAAACCGTCAAGGGTTTCAGGTAATTTGTTGAGATCGAGTTCATCTTTGGTTACATCAAATTCAATATGGGTTACATTTAATGATGACAAGTCATCTGCTGTTCTCGATGCGACAAAGACCGAGTGAGTATCCTGCAGAAGTTTAACAAGTTCAAGTCCAATCCCGTGAGAGCCTCCAATCAGGAGTATATTTTTTGAGTTCATAGTTATATATATTCTATTTTAAATTGTTTTTCAATGCCTGGCAAACTGCCAAATCTGGATGTAAGTTGTTCTTCCCGATACCTGAAGATAGAGACGAGTTGTTTCTTTACTACAAGAGGTTGAGCAAGTCTTCCAAGAAATCCAAGGGGGAGTTTATAATCTATAATATCTTCCATTTCTATACCTCCCTCCACTTTATTAATAAAATGTTTGTGATGCCACAAAGAGTAGGGGCCAAAACGCTGTTCGTCCACAAAATAAGCCTCATCCTTTACATGTGTGATTTCAGTAACCCAACGCGTGGTAAATCCCGGAAAGGGACGAACCTTATATTGAATAATTTGTCCCGGGAACATAGGCCTGTCATCACCTGACAGTATTTCAAACCCCATTTCCGACGGGGTAATTTTGCTGAGGTTGGCCGGATTCGAAAGGAAGTCCCATGCAGTTTTTCTGCTAATGGGGAAGGCCTGTTTGGCCGAAAGTCTATACATGTCTGTTCATCAATTTGTTCAAAGTTAAGTTCATATTTGTTTAATAAAAAATAATAAATGTTAAACAAATAGTAAATTTAAGTCAACGTAATCCCTTTTACAAAGGATGTAAAAACCATAATTGAGCCCTTCGTATAATGGCTTTTTTAAGATTTCATATCTTATTTATGCGTAAATTTGAAAGAACCAAAACCTAGTGAAAAAATGAAAAAAATAATTTATTTCGCCTTAGCATTTGCGGTATGTATCCCTATGCTGGCACAAATCCAATCACCTCAGCCAAGTCCGGCTGCCAAAATCATGCAGCGGGTAGGGCTAACCGACGTGACCGTTGAGTATTCACGTCCCTCCATGCGGGGCAGAACCATATTTGGAGATTTAGTACCTTTTGATAAAATATGGAGAACCGGAGCCAATGCAAGAACTACGATAACTTTCAATACCGACATAATGGTAGGGGACAGATCACTTAAAGCCGGATCTTATGCCATCTTTACAAAACCCAGTGCTTCTTCTTGGGACGTATACTTTTACACCGAAACAGGCGGAGGAGGAACACCTCAAGAGTGGGATGAAAGCAAAGTTGCAGCCATGGTTAGCGCTGAAGTCATGACTATGGAGATGCCTGTAGAAACCTTTACTATCACCATTGACGACCTTCATAACAGCGGAGCCACCTTGGGAATGCTATGGGAGAACACTTATGTGGGAGTACCTTTTACAGTGCCTTCAAAGGAGATGACTATGAAAAGTATTGAATCTGTGATGGCCGGACCATCTGGGAACGATTATTTTGCTGCAGCTTCCTATTATTTTCAGGAAGGAGAAGACCTTGAACAAGCCAAAAAGTGGGTAGACAAGGCCGTATCTATGAACAGCAATGCCTTTTGGATGATGCGCTTACAGTCGCTGATCTACGCAAAAATGGGGGACAAGAAAGGCGCTATAGAAGCTGCCAAAAAATCCCTTGCCGTTGCTAAAGCTGCCAACAATGCCGACTACGTTAAGCTCAATGAAGATTCTTTAAAAGAATGGGGAGCCATGTAAAGGATTTAAAATAAAATCTAACTGAAAAACCCTTGCTCTGCAGGGGTTTTTTTATGTCTCTAAAGGAGGATTTCGCAAAATCCTGTCAAATCCTTCCAGGGCCATAGCGAGGAGGATTACCAGGGTGCAACCAAAGGCATTGAGCCAAAGGTATGACATCCAGTCGCCAAGGAATCCTACAATGACAATTACCTGAGTAATAATGGCCGCTACAAAAACAGCGTTCCCCTTGATAAACTTAAAGAAAAAAGCCAGGAGAAAAATTCCCAGTACATTCCCGTAAAATACCGATCCAATGATATTTACCAATTGGATAAGGTTATCAAAAAGGTCGGCCACACCCGCTATACAAATCGCTATAATTCCCCACATAAGGGTGAAGCCCTTTGAAACTTTAACGTAGTGCTTTTGGGTAAATTCTGTTTTCTTATTTCGTTTGTAGAGGTCCAGGGCAGTAATAGTTCCCAAAGCATTTAATTCGGAAGCAGTAGATGACATCGCCGCCGACAGTATTACAGCCAATAACAACCCGATTAGACCCTTAGGCAGATTGTTGAGGATAAAGTGAATAAATACATAATCCTTGTCATTGGTCTGGACCAGGTTATCGGCCTGTTCTATGAGAAGTTTAGCCCTTTCACGGTTTACTCTTTCTTTCTGATTGACCTCCAGAATTTGTTGTTTAGCCTCTACCGTTGCCGCGTATTCCTTTAATTTAAGGGCTGCGTAGAATTTATCCTGGGCCATCAATTTTTCTGTTTCAATCTCCCTGTGTCGATCCTCTAATTCCTGATAGTCCTCGGCAAATTCTGAATTCTCTACCGCAATTCGGGCAGCAGGATTAAAATTAATTGGAGAGGGGTTGTACTGATAAAAAACAAAAACCATGACCCCTACGAGCAGGATAAAAAACTGCATGGGAATTTTAAAGATCCCGTTGAATACCAGACCCAGCTGACTCTCCCTGACCGACTTTCCTGAAAGATACCGTTGCACCTGACTCTGGTCGGTGCCGAAATAGGCCAGGGCGAGAAAAAAACCACCGGTAATTCCGCTCCAGAAGGTGTACCTGCTTGAAGTGTTCAGGTCAAAATCAAGAATATTCAATTTTTCACTAGCCCCGGCAATTTTCAGCGCATTACTGAATGTCAATTCAGGGGGTAAAGCTCCTAGGATAAAAAAGAAAGCAATGAACATTCCCGTCATGATGATGATCATCTGCTGCTTTTGTGTTACACTTACCGCTTTGGTACCTCCTGATACTGTGTAAATAATGACCAGAATACCAATGATGATATTTAAGGTAAGCAGGTCCCAGCCGAGAACCGCTGAAAGGATAATTGATGGGGCATATATGGTAATTCCTGCTGCCAGACCACGTTGAATAAGGAATAAAATAGCAGCCAGGGAACGCGTTTTAAGGTCGAATCGTCTTTCGAGGAATTCGTAGGCAGTATATACTTTGAGTTTATGATAGAGAGGCACAAAAACCACACAGATTACAATCATGGCAAGGGGCAGGCCAAAATAAAACTGAACAAAGCCCATCCCGTCGTGGAATGCCTGACCGGGGGTTGAAAGAAAAGTAATCGCACTCGCCTGGGTAGCCATTACTGATAAACCTATCGTCCACCACCTTGCCTGATTTCCGCCAAGCACATAGTCGCTTACGTTCTTACTGCCTTTAGTTTTCCAAACCCCGTAGATTACGATAAATAACAAGGTTCCGGAGAGTACAAACCAGTCTAAATTCCCCATAAATCAGGCGTTAGAAATCATAATGAAGTAAAAGGTAAGGATATAAAGGGCATTGAGGATGATCACCAGGGAATATTCTCTCTTCCATTTTTTCACTTCGTCCATTACTTACCTTTTACGGGAGTTTGATTTTGCACCTTAGCCTTATTCTGGGACAGCATATTGGCGAATAGTTTAAAGGCTCCGGAGACGCCTGCTGGTAACTCCCTAAAAAAGCTGAGGCCGGTATAAATGTACGTTCCTTTTCCATAGGAGGCAATCAAAAGACTTCCTTCTTTTTCAGTTTCGCCCTGATCTGCCATAGCGAGCACAGGAGTGAATGCCTTATCCCATTGATCCGGGAAATACAGCCCGCGCTCCTGTATCCAGCCATTGAAATCCTTTTCTGTGATGGTATTTGGAAAGGTCATCAGTGGATGCTCAGGCTCGAGGATCTTTACAGGGGCGTCTTCATCTGTGACCCTGTCCCTGGAAACATGAATGGGGTAGGGGGCCAGATTATCAAACTTGAGTCCGCTTCGCCCCGAAGTATTGTATTGTACGATCAGGTTGCCCCCTTCTTTTACGTAGTCGAGCAACGCATCCTGTTTAAATTTCATCTCATCCACTACGTTGTAAGCCCTAATCCCCACAACAACGGCATCAAAAGGAGAAAGTGAACCTTTTTGAATATCCTCAGGGGAAATTGTATGGACCGTATATCCTATTTGCTCCAGACTTTGCGGGATATCGTCTCCAGCACCCATTATATATCCTATATTCTGGCCTGTTTTTTTGATATCCAGACGAACTACCTTAGTTTCAGAAGGGAGTAACACGGTCTGGGTAGGGATGTGGTCATAGGCGATAGTTATCAATTCCTTGCTCAGCGTCTCGTTATTAATGGTTAGTACAGGAGCAATGATTCCTTCACTTTCATTAGCGGGAGGGGTGATCACAAACCGGAAGATCTTTTCCTCTCCGTCCTTGTCTAGCTGAACCGGTATTTGCTGCCGGTCTGCCATCCATCCATCGGGGATATTCAGACTTAAGGTCCCTTGTACATTGTCTTTTAAAGCCTTTACTGCCACCGAGATTTCTTTCGCGGCCGCATCAGCAAAGATTAATACCTTATCCGGAATAGAGGCGGATGCCGCAGGAAGAATGTTAAACGGGCTATAGAGTTCCCCTTTATCTGGTCTGGAATATCGATAGATTAAAGGTCTTTCTATATTTAAGGTTACACCTTCAATTTCCAGTGTAAAAAGTGTGGTAAAAGCAGGGGGTGTTTTGGGTTTGCCAACTAAAGCGAAATCATCTATTTTGTACATCCCCAGGCTGCCTTTTTGCCTTAGCCAATAGGGACCTGAGTAGCTCATTTGTTCGGGAATCACAAGACGTAGGTCATAAGTTTTCCGGATGTTATTTCTAAGCACTTCTCCTGGTGCTAAACTTGTATTTTTACCGAGAGAAATCGATTTTAATAGAATTGAAGCATCACTTCTATTGATCACCTCAACATTCACGTTTTCAGTATTATCTGGATTTGAATAGGCTGATTCCGAAGAAGCTTCCAGGTAGAGGCCGGCTACACTTACGATTAGGTCTTTTAATTCTTCTGTTTTTATTTTTTTCCAGTGCTCATCCTTTATCTTTATCAGCAGATTATAGGCGGTGAGCAGGTCAGCTAAATGAGTTGAAGGATCCTTAAAATTAAAATTCTCCTCTACCCTGTAAAGAATTTCGCCTATGGCTTCTCCTCCATCGACCCGAGACCAGGAAGTATCTATTCCTTCAAAGAGGTTGGTAGGGTCCTTAGCAGGCATATCTCCTTTGAGCAATTCAATGTACTCCTGTTCTTCTCCTCTTGAAGTTAACCGGCCAAAGCCCTGACATAGGTGCTGACTACTGGCAATGGAGGCAATTTCGTTGTTAGACATCCCTAAAACGGGGTAATAAACCCCGGTATTGAGTTCAATCAATCTGGATTTATCAGCTTTTTCAAAATTTTCCTGACTTCCGTAAAACCACCAGGAAGTATTAAAGAATAACCTTTTTGGATTCCAGGGTTCCAGTTTACCGAGTTGATCGACATAAGCTTTAGGGTTGCCTGCAAGATCGAATGCTTCAACACTGAGAATAGCCGAAGAGGTATGGTGCCCGTGAGTTGATCCCGGCGTACGGTGATCAAATCGATTGATGATCACATCGGGTTTAAACTGTCGAATCAGATGAACCACGTCACCCAAAACGATTTCCTTATCCCATAATCTCAGGGTTTCGTCGGGATGTTTTGAGTAACCAAAGTCATTGGCCCGGGTAAAGAATTGTTTTCCACCGTCTACTCTTCGTGCGGCCAGAAGCTCCTGGGTACGCAAAACGCCCAGCAGTTCCCTCAATTCGGGCCCGATCAGATTTTGCCCACCATCGCCTCTTGTAACTGAGAGATAGGCAGTACGTGCATGTACCTTATTGGAGAGATATGAAATAAGGCGGGTATTCTCATCATCCGGATGCGCCGCAATATACATGGCAGATCCAAGAAAGTTGAGTTTTTGCAGGTTGTGGAATATGTCTGTTGAGGAAGGTCTGTCTGGTGCCTGGCCGTAATTTAATACTGAAACCAGCAGGAAACAAAGAAGCATTCTCAGTCGGTATCGCATGTTTGGTCGAATTGCTTATTGTTCAAAGATAGAAAGATATACAGGCTGTAAAAGGGTTTTTAGAACTTCTTTAACAGCTTAAATGGCATCGCTGCCATCATTATCAATATCCTCATCGGCGATTACACACACTGCTTTCTGCAGCATCAGGTTGTTGGGATAGGTGAGTAATTCCCCGTTTTCTCTCCTTAAATGAATGTGGTAGGCTTTAATATCTTCGATAAGATAGGTACCAGAAGTTTCGAGGTCCTTATCCATGATCTGAATTCGATCCCCAATTTTAAAGGGAAAGGAGAAAAACAGAATGATCCCTGCGGTGACATTGCTGAGGATAGACCACTGGGCAAATAAGGCCACTCCAATAACAGCAAAGACTGAGGATAGGATCAACCCGAGTTCCTTGATATTCACTCCCCATATAAGGATGAGGGCAAGAACCGCAAGAACCCAATAACCAAAGGAAATATACTTACTTACGAGTCGTATCCTGGCTTCGTTAAGGTCACTGATGCTACCAACTTTACGCACCGCCTTATACGTTATGAACCTGAGAATAAGGACCACCACCAGGGTGATCAATGAAGCTAACAGCTCATTTTTATAACTAAAAATTACATCCTCCATAAAACTTAGATTCCCAATGTATCGCGCAAAGATACATCCTCATTTCCATTTCTTCGCCAATACGGAGTTTTTAAGGACTTAATTTTTGTGGCCTGGGTTGTAAGCATTTTAGCAGATGGACCAAAACCACTGGGATAAGTGTCTGTCCAGCTTTCAATACTGTAAGGAAAGGCGGTTGTAAAGGATATTTTCAATTCTCTTTTTAATTCAGGGTAGGTGAGGGTGAAGACCGAGATTTCGTCATTTTGCTCAAGGCTAGCCTCGGCACTGTAAGCTTTTACAGGTTGGTGTACCAGCCGCAGGTATTCCAGGGAAGGGATTACTTTGAGCTCCCCTGTGGGAAGGTCTTTGGGTTGAATACGGAGCTTTGTCCACAACTCATTTTCCAGATGGGTTTTCGCGAACTGCAGGCTTTGATCACCTTCGGATTCAAAATAAGAGAAAGATTTAACTTCAAATTTCTCACGATTGTTCAGCTGGGCAAATACCTGTCCGCACCATTCCTGAATAGAGGAGGTAACTTTAATGGCATGCTGGTTATCGGCCACAGGATAAAAGGTACTGCTCATAATGGAATACGGATAAATTCCTGTAAGAAACTTTTTCGTGAAATTCAGTTTGAGCACCGGAATATTGGAAGGGGAACTCTGATCGGCTTTCACTTGTTTTCCAGGGGCAAAAGGCTCAGTCACATAGATCAGGACGGCTTCTCCATCTCTGATCTCACCGTATCGGGCCTGCTGTAGGTTATATGAGGTAATCTCGGCTTCTCCGGAGTACCAGAATTGCTTAAATTCTTTAGATAAAGGTTTTGGTTTATTGTTTTCTGAAACAGATCCTGCAGCTACTCCCGTAGTTTGAACAGCTATATTTTTCTGGTTTTCTGCACAAGATCCGAGAAGGACCAGAAAAAAAAGCCCTGAAATGATATTATAGAATTTAGTTTGAAGTACCATGCTTACAATTTTTTTGCAAAAGTACCCAAAGCTGGTCAGGAGGCCATATCCATTAACGTTTTGTAAACTAAATGAGTTGGTAGTCCCACCACATTAGAGTAAGACCCTCTGATTTCCTCTATAGCAATATTTCCCAGCCATTCCTGTATACCATAAGCTCCTGCCTTGTCAAAAGGTTTTAATGCTGTTGTATAATACTGAATCTCTTCCTCATCTAATTTCCTGAAAAGAACCTCTGTGGTGCAAGAAATAATTTTTTGTCTTTCATGAGTGGTAAAGCATACACTGGTGATTACCTCATGCCAGTCATAGGAAAGCTGGCGAAGCATTTCCGTAGCTTCAGCTGCATCCGCGGGTTTTGCCAGAGACACCCCTTTATGCCAGACTACGGTATCGGCAGTGATCAGGATTTCATTTTTTTTCAGATTCTGTTTGAGGTTGCTTGATTTTAATTGTGCGAGGTACTCTGAAATATCCCCGGCCTTTAGATGTTGAGGATAGGTTTCTTCCACCTTGTTGTGTACCTGTTCAAAGGACACCCCTATGTCCCTGAGTAGTTCCTGTCTTCTTGGAGATCCTGAACCCAGTAGTACCCTGAAGGATTCCAGCCTCTTGCTAAGTGGATTATTAATCATTTGCTGCACTGAAATTTTGGAACCAGTCGCCCCTTGCTTTTAGCACCTGCTCAACCACGTCACGAACACAGCCTTCCCCACCATTTTTATGGGATATATATTTACAGATGGCCTTAACCTCAGGAGTTGCATTTTGTGGGGCGCAGGCAAGCTTTACCTGTTGCATCGCGGGAATGTCTGGTATATCATCTCCCATGTACAAGACATGTTCGGGAAGGATGTGATTGTTTTCTAGGTATTCTTCCAGAATTTCAACTTTATTGTGAGCTCCCAGATTTATATCTTTAACCCCTAGGCCTTTAAGCCGCTGTCTTACCCCTTCATTTGTTCCTCCTGTTATGATACAAATGTTATACTCTTTTTGAATGGCTGTTTTAATGGCATAACCATCCTGTATGTTCATCGTCCTTAGCAGGTCTCCTTCGGAGGTGATCAGAACCCTGCCATCTGTTAGGACTCCATCCACATCGAAAACAAAGGTGGTAATCTGACTCAGGTAGGTTTTATAACTCTTTTCCATAGGTTGTCTGAATTGATTCACTTAGGGTTGAATAAATTTTTTGAAGACTGCTTTCTTTCAGCATTTCTAAATGTTCATCTATTGTTTCCTGATCTCCCCTCCTGGCCGGTCCTGTTTGGGCTTCATAGGGAGACAGGTTCATGATTTTATTACAACTTTCTCTTATTAGGGGCCTTAACAGATCAAAAGGCACCCCCTGATCTTCGCATATTTCAGAGGCCAGGTAAAACATATGATTACTAAAATTATTCGCAACAACGGCAGCAAGGTGCAATTGTCTGCGTTCTTCTGAATTGATGCGCTCTACCCGATTTGAAATGCAATAGGCCAGTTTTTCCAATAGCGAATAATCCTCCTCAATGCTAGCCTCAACGCAGAGGGGGATTTCCTGCATTTTTTCAGGAATGCTTCCACTCAGGGACTGTAAAGGATAAAGAACACCCCGGCGCAGCTCTGCAGGAAGGGCTTCCATGCTTACACTGCCTGCCGTATGAACCAGCATACCCTTTTTGATGTCTAATTGGTGTGCAACTTCGCTAATCGCATCGTCACTAATGGCAAGAATATATACATCAGCTTCCATCAGATTGTCAAATTTTCTGCTAACAGGGGTAGATTTTCCAAAATATTCCAGGGCCTGCGTATTTCTTCCCACCACCTGTGCCAGATCGACAGAGGGGTGTACGTTGAGAACATCAAACAGGAATCTGCTTATATTGCCCGTTCCGATTAAGATTACTTTAAGCATATCCAAAAGTACAATTTTTGAGAAGGATTGACTTTGTAAAGAATTAACAATATTGTTTAACTTTTTATAGCTTTTACGGCCCGCTTAAAAGGCAAAAAGGCCGTATTTTTGCGGCTGATATCTGGTAAAAGGATACGATAGATGATTGAGACGTTAAAAAAGATCCTGTTTTCAACCCGCCTGATGGCGGTATTATTTATTGTTTTTGCTGCTGCCATGGCCATTGGCACCTTTGTGGAGAGTATGTATAGCACTGAAACGGCAAAAATTTGGATCTATAACGCCAAGTGGTTTGAGGTGATCATGATATTTTTTGTGATCAATTTCCTTGGAAATATGTTCCGCTACCGCTTACTTCAATGGAAGAAGTGGCCCGTTCTGATGTTACACCTGTCATGGATTCTGATTATTATCGGAGCAGGTGTCACCCGATATATTGGCTATGAAGGTATGATGCCTATCCGTGAAGGAAATTCCGAAAATGTATTTTATTCTGATAAAACATATCTCACCGTCCTGGTCGATGGTGAAATGGAAGGCGAACTCAGGCGGAAACCACTTCAGGACGACCTGATCGTAACACCGGAAGCAATACAATCGACACTGCCATGGAAGGAAGATTTTAACGGGCAGGAATTCAAGATCAGCTACGCAGGATTTATCCAGGGCGCCAAAAGGGGCCTGATCCCGGATGAAAATGGCTCGAATTTCCTAAAGATTGTTGAGGCAGGAGACGGAAACAGACATGAACATTACCTGGCTGATGGAGAAATTGCCAATATCCACAATGTACTGTTTACGCTTAATAAAGAGACCGAAGGAGCGATTAATATTTTTACCGAAGGGGAGGAGTACCGTATAAGATCTTCTTTTGAAGGAAGCTTTATGCGCATGGCCGATCAGTTAGAGGGTACCCTTGAAATAGACAGTCTGCAGACCCTGCAACTAAGGTCCTTGTATTCGGTGGGTGCGATGCAATTCGTAATTCCCGAGCCCGTGGTTAAAGGGTCCTACGGGGTTGTCCCCATTCCGGAAGAAGAAAAAACGCCGAATTCCCAGGACGCCCTGATTCTATACATCAGCACGAATGGGGAAACCGTACGAAAAGAAGTACTGGGCGGGAAAGGCAGCAGTAGCTATATGGACAAATTTACCCTTGGCGGCCTCGATTTTACCCTGGGCTATGGTTCAAAGGTCTACGAGCTGCCATTTAGTATTACCCTAAACGATTTTATCGCGGAGAAATATCCCGGGACGGAAAAAGCATATGCTTCTTTTATGAGTAAGATCACTGTGGAAGATGATCGTCCGTTCGACTATGACATCTACATGAACCATGTGCTCGACCATGAGGGATATCGTTTTTTTCAGGCGAGTTTTGATCCTGATGAGAAAGGTACCGTACTCTCGGTAAATCACGACCGTATGGGTACCTGGATCACCTATACCGGTTATTTTCTGCTCTATCTGGGTCTCATGGGGATTATGTTTTTTGGAAAGACGAGGTTTAAAGACTTGGCTAATTCCCTGGAAAAACTCAGAAAGAAGAAGACAGCCATCGCTGGTATTTTGTTCTTTGCTCTGAGTATACCCCTGGGTGCGCAGGAAGAGCAGGCTGCCGCCGATCACACTCACATCGCGGGGCCCACAGAGGCTCAGCTCGACTCCTTGTTCACTTCTACGGTAATTGCCCAAGAACATGCAGCTAAATTCGGGAAGCTAATCATACAGGATGAAGGTGGCCGGATGAAACCTATCAACACCTTTGCTTCTGAATTGCTGCGTAAACTCAGTTTAAAGGACTCCTACAGGGATCTTAATGCAGATCAGGTCTTTTTATCCATGATGCTGAATCCGGCACTCTGGTACAATACGGATTTTATCGCCCTGGATAAAAAAGCCCAAAACGATAGTATTCGGAAAATCATAGGGGTACCTAAAGGTCAGAAATACATAAAAGCTACCGATTTTTTCGATTCCCAGGGCAGGAATAAATTGGGACCTTACCTCCAGGAGGCATTTGCCACGAATACCCCCAACAAATTCCAGCAGGATTTTAAGGATGCCTATTTCCGACTGAGTTTACTGGATCGTGCCCTCAGCGGAGAGATCCTTAAAATATTCCCCTTGCTGAACGATGAAAATAACAAATGGATCTCCGCCATGGAATACCGCAGCGGACAGTATCAGGTAAGTGATTCACTGTACGCGAATTTTATACAGAATGCAGTTCCTTATTACCTGATTTCCCTGAGAGAAGCAAAGCAAACTGGAGATTATTCAGAAGCAGACAAAATCCTCAAAGCTTTCGAGCAAAATCAAAAGAACCACGGCTCAGAAATACTCCCTTCAGCTAACAGGATTGAAGCCGAGGTCATCTATAATAAACTGGACATCTTTAACAGGCTTTATAAATATTACGCCCTGGTGGGAATTCTGATGTTTCTTGTACTTGTATTGCGCATCTTTAAAGACCGCGAAATCTGGCGTATTGCAACCTATTTTTTTAAAGGGGTAATCATATTGTTTTTTATCTGGCATACGGCCGGACTCATAATGAGATGGTATATCTCCGGACATGCGCCCTGGAGTGATGCCTATGAAAGTATTTTATATGTATCCTGGGCTACTCTGGCCATGGGCTTATCCCTGGGAAGAAAGAGCGATATGACTATTGCGGCAGCTACCTTTGTGACCTCCATGCTGCTATGGATCGCACATCAAAGCTGGGTAGATCCTTCGATTGCCAACCTGGTACCGGTACTCGATAGTTACTGGCTTATGATCCACGTAGCTGTCATCGTAGGGAGTTATGGACCCTTAACCGTTGGGATGATCCTTGGTGTAGTCTCCCTTCTTCTTATCATCCTTACCAATAAAAAGAACAAGGTAAAGATGGAGCACACCCTTAAGGAACTCACCATCATCAATGAACTTACCCTTACCGTGGGAGTTATCATGCTCACGATCGGGAATTTCCTTGGCGGGCAATGGGCCAATGAGAGTTGGGGTCGCTACTGGGGCTGGGACCCAAAGGAAACCTGGGCCCTGATCTCCATTTTGGTATACGCCTTTGTTATCCACACCAGGCTGGTACCGGGACTAAGAGGCAGGTGGCTTTTTAACTTCCTGAGCATCATTGCTTTTGCCAGTATTATGATGACCTATTTCGGTGTGAATTTCTACCTTGTTGGGCTACATAGTTATGCAAGCGGTGCCCAGGTGATCACCCCTGCTTTTATATGGTATACTGTAATAGGTGTATTTGTGCTGGGCGGAGTGAGTTATTGGCGGTATCAGGTGAATTACACAAAGCCCTAAGCTTCATATTAATAGTTGTATTTAGCAGTATAACTCCCTTTATCAGAGTTTTTATTACCTGTTCTTTTTTATACATTTAATCTTTAAATCTTCGGTTTAGGAAATGGGAAGAATAAAATTTAAATGGAATCTGGAGAAGATACTTGGTATTTCTGCCATGAGTATCAGCTTTATAACATTAGTCATATTTATTTTTCAAACCAACCTGATGAGTAAACAGAACTACTTGTCTATCCTACCATATCTTCAGGTTTCTACTTCTAATAATCTTTCCGAAAACAGTTATTCCTTACGCCTCTTAAACCATGGAGTTGGGCCTGCAATTATTGAATCCGTTACTATGATTTACGATGGAAAGCCTACAGATCTGACCGACCATAACAATGAAATTCTACCCTATTTGATTTCCCTGGATCCCGCCTTGGACAGCATTCAAAATTATTCAATAGCCACTCTGGATAAGGGTATAGCTATACCGGCAAATTCGGTATACTCTTTCCTGGAAGTGAAAAACTCACAGAAGGATTACCATTTGCTTACTTCTGCATTGATTAGATTGGAAAAGCAGGGTCTGGATTATGAAATAGTTTACCGATCAATTCAGAATGAACGCTGGATGGTCAACAATACTTCTGATGGCCCCATAAAACTCGATTAGAACAGCTTAATAGCGATGGGTTAGCAGACTGAAAGACAAGACCTTAAGATCCATATATTTTACTTTCAAGGCGGTTCTATTTTTCTGCTTCAAAAAAAATATGCATCTTTAGACCATTATGAAGCTATAGAAATTATGTTACGCTTAGATGTTCCCTCAATCATTTTCATGATTTGATTCATCCTGTACACCATGATGTACGGAAAGCAGATCCTTCAACACACATAATTTCTCATCGATGTCATCTACACAAAATATTACATTCAGGAAACTATACCGTTCTTTTCTCGTAGCAGTTACAGGTAAGGAAACTGAGTTTACTTCGGGTAGCATACGGAAAGCCATATTTATGTTGTCTATTCCTATGATCCTCGAAATGATGATGGAATCCATCTTTGCCATTGTCGATATTGCCTACGTATCACAGGTAAGTGTCAATGCAGTGGCTACCATCGGCCTTACCGAATCTGTCGTTACCCTGGTCTATGCCCTGGCTATAGGTTTAAGTATGGCGGCCACAGCCGTGGTAGCCCGTAGAATAGGGGAGAAGGATCAGGAAGGTGCTGCCCGGGCTGCAGTACAGGCTATATTCCTTGGAATTTTTATCGCTGTAATCATTGGCGTTTTCGGCCTGATGTATTCCAGGGAAATCCTTTCCCTGATGGGGGGGTCTCCCGACCTTATCGCTGAAGGCCACGGATATACAAAGTACCTTCTGGGAGGTAATATTACTATTGTCCTGCTTTTCTTGATCAACGCTATTTTCAGGGGGGCAGGGGATGCTTCCATCGCCATGTGGACCCTTATCCTGTCTAATGGCCTCAATATCATCCTGGATCCCATTTTTATTTTTGGACTGGGTCCGATTCCTGAATACGGGGTGATGGGCGCAGCCATCGCCACTAACATAGGGAGGGGAAGTGCCGTTATCTTTCAGCTTTACATCCTTTTCAAAGGAGGAAGTCAGATCAGGATAACAGTCTCGAACATTGTTCTGAGGTTTAAGATTATGCTCAATCTGATAAAAGTCTCCCTTGGCGGAATTGCTCAATTCCTTATAGGAACATCTAGTTGGGTATTTCTGATGAGGCTGATGGCTGAATTTGGAAGTGAGGCCCTGGCGGGTTATACCATTGCTATCAGGGTAATGATGTTCACCTTTATGCCGGCCTGGGGAATGAGCAATGCGGCTGCGACCCTTGTTGGGCAAAACCTGGGGGCCAAAAAGCCCGACAGGGCTGAAAAATCGGTATGGAAAACCGGGAAATACAATGCCATCTTTATGTTCTTTATTTCCCTGGTTTACCTCTTGTTTGCCAATTCTATCATAGGGTTATTTACCGACGTACCTACCGTAATTGAAAACGGCGCGCTTTGCCTGCAGGTCGTCGCAGCGGGCTATGTATTTTATGCCTACGGCATGGTGGTCACCCAGGCTTTTAACGGCGCAGGGGATACCCGGACACCTACCAAGATCAATTTTATAGCTTTCTGGCTTATTCAATTGCCCTTTGCCTATCTGGTTTCCCTCTATCTCGATTGGGGGGTGATGGGAGTATTCCTGGCGATCACCCTGGCCGAAGTACTGCTCTCCGTAATGGCGGTGATCTGGTTTAGAAAAGGGTACTGGAAGCAGACGGTGGTTTAAGCTAAATTTGTACCTTTAAACGATCAATCCTAATTGATATGACAACTAAGAAAAAAGGCCTGAATACGATCTGTACTCACGCAGGCGAATTAAAGGACACTGCCTTTAAAGGAGCTGTATCTCCTTTGTATATGAGTACTTCCTACGCCTTTGAGGATGTGGAAATAAAAAGGTACCCAAGATACTTCAATACGCCTAACCAGGTAGCCTTGTCTAAGAAAATTGCAGCACTCGAACACGCCGAAGAAGCCATGATCTTCGGTAGTGGTATGGCCGCAATCAGTACCGCCATCCTCGCTTTTCTAAAGGCAGGGGATCATATCATCCTGCAACGCATGCTATACGGAGGTACTTATCACCTGATCACGGAGCAATTTGAAAAATTTGGCATCAATTACAGCTTTATTGACGGATCGGATCCTGTGTCATTTGAAAAAGCAATAACCCCATCCACCAGAGTGGTTTATATAGAGACTCCTTCAAATCCCTTGCTGACCATTACCGATATAAAGGCATTTGCAGAGATTGCCCGGAAGCACGATATCATTTCAATGATTGACAACACTTTTGCGAGTCCGGTTAACCAGAATCCAATCGATTTTGGTATTGATGTAGTCATCCACAGTGCCACTAAATATATGGGAGGTCATTCGGATATCCTTGCAGGGGCTGTCGCTTCTTCTGCAGAAAATATGGAGCGTATCTTCCAGCTGGCTAAAAATCTGGGAGGAAGTCTCAGTGATTATACGGTGTGGTTGCTCGAACGCAGTATTAAAACCATGGGATTACGCGTGAAGGCTCAAAACGAAAATGCCCAGAAACTGGCCCAATTTCTCAGCGCACATCCGGATATCGACCATGTGTATTATCCGGGCTTATCCACGCATCCTGACCACGCTCTTGCCAGTTCACAGATGCACGGCTTTGGCGGAATGATGTCTTTTGAATTAAAAAATAATATCAATGCTTCCCATTTTCAGAAGTCGCTCAAATTAATCAAATCCTCTATGAGCCTGGCCGGGGTGGAAAGTACAGTGCTTTCTCCAACCCAAACCTCTCATGCACTATTATCGGAAGAAGAACGGCAAAAACAGGGTATCAGGGACGGACTAATCAGATTCTCGGTTGGAATCGAAGAAACAGACGACCTGAAAGCAGACTTAGAACAAGCCATCCTTACCGCAAAGAAGCAGCAGGAAGCTGTCACTTCACATTAATTTTCCAAAGATCAAGGTTTTATGAAATTAGATATTTTAGTTTTTGGTGCCCATCCGGATGATGCCGAACTGGGTGCAGGGGGAACTATAGCCAAAGAGATAGCCCTGGGGAAAAAGGTAGGTATTATCGATCTTACAAGAGGGGAGCTCGGAACCCGCGGGTCTGCCGAAATAAGAGATAAGGAAGCGGCAGCATCTGCGAAAATTCTCGGCCTGAGTGTGCGAGAGAATATGGAATTTGCAGATGGGTTTTTTCCTAACGACCAGAATCACCAGCTGGCCCTGATCAGGAAGATCAGAGCTTATAAACCCGAAATTGTCCTGTGCAACGCAATTGAAGATCGCCATATTGACCATGCCAGAGGCAGTGAGCTGGTGAGCAATGCCTGTTTCCTCAGCGGGTTGGTAAAAATAGATACCATGGCAGAAGGAGATGACCAATGGCAGGACCCATGGCGTCCAAAACAGGTATATCACTATATACAGTGGAAAAACCTCGAACCGGATTTTGTTGTAGACATCACTGGTTTTATGGATAAAAAGATGGAATCAATAATGGCGTATAGCTCACAGTTTTACGACCCAAATAGTAAAGAACCCAGTACTCCGATCAGCAGTAAGAACTTTACAGATAGTGTTACCTACCGGGCCAGGGATATGGGCCGAATTGTTGGAGTAGAATATGCTGAAGGATTTACGACAGAACGCTTTGTAGGGGTGAACAGCCTGAGTGATATTTTCTAGCTGGCCTGACTGTATTTGTCTTCGGCCTTTGGCAGCGTAAAATAGAAGGTACTTCCTTTTCTCAGGGCACTTTCAGCCCATATAGTACCTCCGTTTTTCTCAACCATCTCTTTGCAGAGGGAGAGGCCCAGACCTGTTCCTTTTTCGTTATTGGTTCCGTAGGTGGTAATATTGGAATTCTTCTTGAATAGATTTTCAACGGTTACCTTATCCATTCCTACCCCGGTATCCCTAACAGAAATTTCCCACTTATCATTTTTCTCCTGGGCTTTGATGGTAATCATACCATTTTCAGGAGTAAATTTAAGCGCATTGCTGATCAGGTTACGAACAACGATGTCTATCTGATTGCTGTCAGACCAGATCAAAGTATTGCCATTGAGTTCACTGACAATTTTTATTGATTTTGATTTGGCGAGCTCAGAAAGCAGATTGATATTTTCATCCACAAGGGTTTCCAGAGAGAACACAGCGGCCTTTGTTGTAGAACCGTTCATTTGTGAATTCCCCCAGGACAAGAGATTATTCAAGGTAAAGTAAATATGATCGACGTCGTTTTTAAGTTTAGGAATAAATTCAAAGAATTCCGATTTATTCATCTCACCGTCAGTGAACATTTGAAGCAGCCCTTGTAATGCCCCGATAGGACCCCGCAGGTCGTGTCCTATGATAGAAAATAACTTGGTCTTTGTCTCATTACTATCAGTGAGGGCAGCCTCATGGTCTTCCAGTTTTTCCTTCTTCGCTTTTAATTCGGTATTCAATCTTTTTTGAATCTTTTCGGCTCTTTTAATAAAGAAAGTAATGATAGAAAAGATGATAACGACAATAATACCGGCATATATAAGACCCCGCTGTTTGGCAAGTGCTTGTTGATTCGCCTCAATAAGTGCTTGTTTCTGCTGGTCGTATTCTGCCCTGGTTTTGAGCATGGTTAAACTCTTCTTGTTTTCATTCCGATGAAGGGTATCGCTGAGTTCCTGATAGATTTCGTGGAATGCCAGCGCCTTCCTGTATTCATTATTGTTTTTGTTTATGTTGTAAAGGGTTTTGGCACACTTCTGTGTTCCTTCCAGGAATTTTATACGATTGGAAATCTCATAAGCGTCCATAGCATAATTCTGTGCAAGGCTGTCTTTCCCCTGGCCCAGATATGCTTCTGCCATACCGTTAAAAAGATCGATCCTTCCCCTGTCATCGTCCAGATCTTCATGGAGCAGCTCTCCTTGGTGATACCAGTAGAGGGCCCACTGGTACTTTTGCTGCTTTAGGTAGACTTTACCCTTAATTTCATAGGCATACGCAAGCCAGTCCATCACTTCATTATCTTCAAAGATGGCAATACTCCTGTTCACATTGAACATGGCGTAGTCTAATTTCCCCATCTCAGCATAGAGTGAAGCCAGATTACTCATGGTCTGTGCTGAATTCACATCATCCCCGATCTGATCATTTAGCTTTTTTACCCTATCGTAGAATATCTGTGCCTGGTCATAGTCTTTCTGAGATGCATATAAGCCGGCAATATTCTCATTCATAATAGATAACATCTCCAGTTCTCCCTCTTCTTCGGCTATTTCAATCCCCTTTAGATAATTGTTGAGAGATTTGGCATAGTCACCTTTAAAAGCGTATTCCGAAGCGAGGTTATTTATTATTCGAAGGGTTAGCTCGCAGGCTTCAATATTTTTGGCAAGGATCAGGGCTTTGGTATAATTATTAATAGCGGCAACCCGCTCTCCTTTACCCGAATAATAGTCCCCTAATCCCAGGTATGATTCACTTTGGCCTTTAACATATTCGGCTTTCTGACTGTGAACCAGGGCTTGTTTGGAAATAGTGAGCAGGCTATCAGTCTTGTAAAAGCGAAAGTTCTTTCCTAATTTATTGAGTAGATTGATATATACTGTATCAGTAACTTGAAAACCCTTTTGAGCCTTGAGGTTTTGAATTTCAGACAACAGGCTTTTTGTGTCTTCCTGAGAAAATCCTGCCACGCTGAACAACATAGCCAGCAACAGGAAACTTACCTTTCTGGCAAGTATGTTCTGAAGCGTAGAAATTGAAGACGCAAGATGGCGCATACCTATTATATATATCAAGCAATAAAAATAAGCTTGAAGGCAGGTCGGTTCTAAAATTTGTTGTGAAATGCCTGATTTTGTGTGTTATATCGATATTTTAAGACTTTTGATCCCAAAAAAGCACTAATTATACTTTAATCCGGGGTAAAAAAATCAGGGGGGACGGTATTAGGATTTTATTTTAAAATATCAATTGTTTTATTTTGATGCAATAGGCAAAAAAAATTACCTTTGCCACCGCTTAGTTACGGTGGTTGTAGCTCAGTTGGTTAGAGCGCTGGATTGTGGTTCCAGAGGTCGCCGGTTCGAGCCCGGTCTTCCACCCAAAAACAAAAGAGTCCTGCTGTTAAAGGCAGGACTTTTTTTATTTATGATCAGAAACCATAGACTGGCCTCAATCTAAAAAGATTTTCTTATTTGGACATTTTGTCAACTACGACCCTTTCATTTCTGTTAGCAACTGCCCAGGCGGTGTGGAAGACCAACCTAGTCCGGTTGGTAAGAAGATCGTAATTGATCTTATCAGGAGTGTCGCCGGGACGATGGTAGTCGTCATGGGTTCCGTTGAAATAGAAAATTATAGGAATGTTGTTTTTCGCAAAATTATAATGGTCACTTCTGTAATAGAAGCGGTTGGGGTCATTCTCATCATTATAAGTATAATCCAGGGTGATGTTGGTATATTTTTCATTGATCGCTTCTGAAAGCTGATGCAGGTCGGAACTGAGTTTGTCAGATCCGATGAGATAAACATAGTTGCGATCTCCCTCTCTATTCGGATCTATTCGCCCAATCATATCAATATTGAGGTTGGCAACCGTTTGCTCTAAAGGAAAAACAGGGTCGTAATCGGTGTAATATCTGGAACCAAGCAGTCCTTTTTCTTCCCCGGTTACATGCAGGAAGACCACAGATCGCTTAGGACGCTGTCC
Organism: Muriicola sp. E247; assembly: GCF_041358175.1. Taxonomy (NCBI): domain Bacteria; kingdom Pseudomonadati; phylum Bacteroidota; class Flavobacteriia; order Flavobacteriales; family Flavobacteriaceae; genus Muriicola; species Muriicola sp. E247. The sequence continues at coordinate 10,215 of NZ_JBGKBE010000007.1, read as the reverse complement.
GGCCTCAACAGCGAGCTGAAAGGCTTCAGCAATCTCAAGTAAGGCAACAGAGCCCGATCCATCATCGTCTGCTCCATTATTAATACTACCGTCCTTTGAAACCCCGATATGATCCAGATGTGAAGATATGACTAGATATTCATCCGGCTTTTCAGAACCTTTTATATAAGCTACCACGTTTTCTGTGGAGATGGCTTCATTGCTACTTTCAAGTGAAGCAACCAAATCTGTTTCCTGTACAAAAGCCCCTTTGAGGTCTTTTAACTTTGGAAATATTGCTGAAGCCATTACATCATTGACCAGGATTAAGGCCGGATTATCTGCGTCGGCTTTAAAGCCTAACCTTCCTCTGTCATTGCTTTTCATTCTCTTGTAGTAGCGCTCATATCGTTGAAAGTTATCAGAATCCACATACAATATAGCTTTCACACCCCTGGCTTTTGCCGCTTTCAGTCTTTTGTCGGAACCTTCAGACATATTTCCCCATGAGGATTTTTTATCAGACCCGCTCAGGAGGTAGGTCCCATCTTCGTTTACAGGTTCCCCTGCTTTTAGCAATACTACTTTCCCCCGAACATCCAAACCAGTATAATCTGAATATTCTGACTCATCAATCCCGAAGCCTGCGTAAACAACTTCTGTAAACTCACCTTCCAATGGGGTGAAGGTGATAAAATCCTCCCCCAGGGAATACTCCTTCCCATTGATTGACATGGAGCCATCCGGTAATTTTGCCATTTCCAGGGGTACGTTCTGAAAATAGTCCCCATCTGCCTTTGCAGCCGGGATATCGAGGTCCATATAGTGCTGTCTGAGGTAATTCACCGCTTTTTTCTGTCCCGGCTTGCCTGTTTCCCTACCTTCGAATTCATCTGAGGCATAGGTATACAAATGCTCCTTGAGTTCACTTTCGGTGATAGTGGCGGCATATACCACAGGATCAGAAGAGGTTGCTGTAGTCTCTGATGATGTTGTTGTTTTACTTGTGGAATGACATCCGGCCACAAGGAAGAGGCCGGCAAGAGAAAGATATTTTATCATGATGATTTTTTGAAAGTCGCCCAAAAATAAGTAAAACATTCTAAAAACAGAGATAAATGAATCATAAAACTATTTATGGAATCTTCGTTGTGACTTACTGATTTTCAATGTGTTTTATTCGACTTATAAAAGTAATTTATCTCCCGCCAGGGGTTTGTGTTTACAAAGAAAGAAATGTACTTTGCAAGTCTTAATTTATATCATATGAATGTTCAATGGGAAGGGGTAATGCCTGCCGTTACTACTAAGTTTACCGAGCAAGACACATTAGATCTGGATATGTTCCTGAAGAATATAAAAGCCCAGATCGGTGCCGGAGTTAGTGGTATAATCCTGGGGGGAACTCTCGGGGAGGCAAGTACCCTGGAGGAAAATGAAAAAGAAGTCCTGGTTAAGTCAACAGTTGAAGAGGTTTCGGGGAAAATTCCTGTGATTATGAATATCGCCGAACAGTCGACCCGTGGAGCCCTAAAGGCGGTTAGAAATGCGGAAAAGTATGGGGCTAACGGACTTATGGTGTTGCCTCCTATGCGTTACAAGGCAAATGCAACGGAAACAGTAACCTATTTCTCCGAGATTGCAAAGAGTACATCCCTGCCGATTATGATCTACAATAATCCGGTGGATTATGGAATAGAAGTAAGCCTGCCTATGTTCGAAGAATTAATTAATTTTTCCAATATTCAGGCCGTAAAAGAATCTACCCGGGACATCACGAATATAACCCGACTCAGGAATAGGTTTGGCGAGCGGCTGAGTATCCTTTGCGGGGTAGATACCCTGGCCTTGGAAAGCCTTTTAGCCGGCGCCGACGGATGGGTAGCCGGACTTGTTTGCGCCTTCCCCAGGGAAACGGTTTCTATTTACAAATGGGCTAAGGAAGGAAAACACAAGGAAGTCCTTGACCTCTACCGATGGTTTATGCCATTGCTAGAATTGGATATTAATCCTCAATTGGTGCAGAACATCAAAATGGCTGAGGTAGCTACAGGCCTGGGAACCGAAAATGTAAGAGCCCCGCGACTTCCCCTTCAGGGAGGAGAAAGGAAACGGGTACAGGAGATCATTGACGCTGCTATGGCATGCAGACCCGTCCTTTAAACTAAATTTTATTGTAATTCAAAGCTAAATGCAAGACGGAAAGAACATCATAGGATACGACCGAACCCGACGAGGTTCCGTTACTTTCAGGACTATAAACCCTATTCTCAACACCGAGAATGACACCATTTTCTATGAAGCCACTCCGGAGGAAGTAGAACAGGCTGTTACCCTTGCACATCAAGCGACCCATTTTTTTGGAGAAACAACCCACGAGGAAAGGGCAGAATTTCTCAGGGCAATTGCCGATGAGATCATGGCCCTAGGCGATGAGCTTATCACTATGTATTGTTCGGAAACAGGATTGCCTGAAGGAAGGGCAAAGGGGGAGCGGGGCCGAACCGTTAATCAATTAAAACTCTATGCCGGACTTCTCGATGATGGCTCTTATGTAGAAGCAAGTATTGATACGGCCAAGCCCGACAGAAAACCAATGCCGAAAGAAGATCTTCGAAAAATGATGTTTCCTCTGGGTCCTGTTGCTGTATTTGGGGCCAGCAATTTTCCTCTGGCGTATTCCTCTGCAGGAGGTGACACAGCAAGTGCTCTGGCCGCAGGCTGCCCTGTGATCGTTAAAGGTCACCCCATGCACGCCGGAACAGGAAACATGGTATCTTCTGCCATTGTTTCCGCCGCGAAGAAAAGTGCCATGCCGGAGGGTGTATTTTCGCATCTTAACAGTAAGGGATATGCCGTAGGAGAGGCCCTGGTAAAGCATCCGCTGATAAAAGCAGTGGGATTCACCGGGAGTCATGGGGGAGGACGCGCTCTGTTTAATATGGCTGCTGAACGAAAAGAGCCTATCCCCGTATTTGCGGAAATGGGCAGTGTTAATCCTGTAGTACTCCTTCCTGAAATCCTGAAAGAGAAAAAGGAAAAATGGGCAAAAACACTTGCAGGCTCAGTGACATTGGGGAGCGGGCAATTCTGCACCAACCCGGGGATCATGATGGGAATAAAAGGATCGGAGCTGGACCAGTTTACAGAAATACTGGCAAATGAGATCCTGGAAATTACTCCAAGCAGTATGCTTCACCCTGATATAGCTGAAAAGTATGACGAAGGAAAGAAGATGATGAAGGCCCAGGATGGAACCCAAGTTGTAGCCGAGTGGGGAGAGCAAACCCAATCGAATACCGGAAGACAGACCATATTAAAGGTAAAGGCATCACAATTCAGGGAAAACCCAAAACTCCACCAGGAAGTATTCGGGCCCTTTTCACTCCTGGTGGAATGTGTAAACATTGAAGACCTGGAGCGTTCCGTAGCCTTGATCGAAGGACAGCTTACGGCATCCATAATTGGCACAGCTGATGAACTCAAAGGATATGACTTTCTGATAGGTCAGTTACGGGATCGGGTAGGCCGACTCATCTTCAACGGGGTGCCAACGGGCGTTGAAGTTTGCGCTTCCATGCAACACGGAGGTCCCTATCCGTCAACAACTGACAGTCGGTTTACAGCGGTAGGCGAAGATGCTATCAAGCGCTGGTTACGACCAGTATGCTTTCAAAACTGCCCTGACGCATTGTTGCCAGTGGCTTTGCAGAACGCTAATCCGCTCAACCTTCTCAGAAGGGTAGATGGATCCCTTACGCATTCTAAAATTTAACAGCCCTTGGCACGCAGCACTTTTTACTGTTTAGACGGACACACCTGTGGAAATCCCGTGAGGCTTATCGTAAAAGGTGGACCTGCCCTCCAAGGGAAATCCATGAGCGAAAAGCGGCAGCATTTCCTACGGGAATTCGATTGGATTAGGAAAGGCCTGATGTTCGAACCCAGAGGTCACGACATGATGAGCGGGAGTATACTCTATCCCCCGGCAGATCCTGAGAACGATTTTGGAGTGTTGTTTATTGAAACCAGCGGCTGCCTGCCCATGTGCGGGCACGGGGCAATCGGCACCATTACCATGGCCATAGAGGAGAAAGTGATCCTGCCTAAAAAACCCGGAATAGTTCGGATGGAGACACCGGCCGGCCTCGTACAAGCAACTTATTCCATGGATAGGGGGAAGGTGAGCTGGGTAAAACTAAAAAATGTGCCTTCTTACCTAGCAGCTGAGAACTTTGAAATTGAATGTTCTGTCTTGGGCAGTCTTAAATTTGATGTGGCCTACGGAGGTAACTTTTACGCCATCATCGATCCGCAGAAAAACTTTTCAGGCCTAGAGCATTTCACTGCCTCTCAGCTGGTGCAGTTGAGTCCGGAAATCCGGGCCGGAATTAATAAAAAGTATCCTGATCAATTCATCCATCCGGATGATTCCACTATAAGGGATGTCAGTCACCTGATGTGGACCGGTGCGCCTTTGTCCTCAGAATCAAACGGAAGGAATGCCGTATTTTATGGAGATAAGGCTATAGACCGTTCACCTTGCGGCACGGGAACTTCGGCAAGGCTGGCACAATGGTTTGCTCAGGGAAGGATAAATGAAGAACAGGAGTTTATACACGAGAGTATTATTGGCTCTGCCTTTACGGCCACCGTTGAAGGCACAGGCCGGGTAGGGGAGTACCCCGCTATTGTTCCGGGAATAAAAGGATGGGCCAGATTAACCGGATACAACAGGATCACCCTCGATGAGGATGATCCGTTTGTCTGTGGTTTTCAGGTAATCTGATTAATCAATATCAGCCCAGTACTCTTCGCTCCATTCCCATAAACGGCTGATCATAGTGCCGAACCCCCGTAGCTTTGTACATGGCATTGGCCAGGGCACCCATTGCCGGAGGTAGTCCGGGTTCACCTAGTCCTGTGGGAGCGATTTCATTTTCTACGAAGAAGACCTCGATTTCCCTTGGTGCCTGTGAGTGGCGGATAAGTTTATAGGTGTCGAAATTCATTTCCTTAGGAGCTCCGTTTTCGAAGGTAAGCTGACTGTACATAGCATGTCCGATGCCATCAACCACCCCACCCTGAATCATATTCACAGCCCCATCTTTGTTGACTACAATTCCGCAGTCTACGGCACACCATACTTTCTGGACCACGGGATTACCGTTTTCCATGATCATATCGAATACTTCGGCTACATAGGTTGAATGGCAATAATAGGCGGCTACTCCACGGTGTACGCCTGGCATTGGCGTTCCCCAATCAGACTTTTCTTTTACCAGTTTGAGAACACCTGCATAGCGTTCTGCTTCGTAATCGTGTTCTGCACCAACCGGATCATTGATGGCACGATCAAAAAGTTCGAGTCTGAAATCGATAGGATCCTTTCCGGCCATTTCAGCCACTTCATCGAGGAAGGACTGTTCGGCACCTGCCGTAAAATTAGACCTGGGTGCACGCCATGCCCCGGTAGTGACATTGGTGGGTGCAGCTATTTTTTCAGCAGAATAGTTTTCTACGGTTCCTGCCGGGAACCGATTTGGGAATACGGGACCATCAGGTAAACCTGCCCCTTTCACGGAGAAAGCGATCAAGTTATTGTTTTCGTCCAATCCGGCCTTGTAAACCGATTTATAGGTAGGTCGGTAAGTCCCCTGTGTCATATCATCCTCGCGGGAATAGACCAGTTGAACCGGACCTCCAATTTTTTTAGATATGGCAGCTGCTTCCAGACCGAAATGAACATAAAGGCGTCTTCCAAATCCTCCTCCGATGCGCGTCATGTTCACGGTGATATTTTCGATCGGCATATTAAGTAATTTGGCTACTGAACCTTCCAGGGCCTCCGGGGTTTGTGTGGGGCCGACTAGTTCAGCGGCATCTGCCGTGACATTGGCAAAGAAATTCATCGGCTCAAGAGTATTATGAGCGATAAATGGCGCGGTGTAGGTTCGTTCTATCACCTTCGCAGCCCGCCTGAAAGCGGCTTCAGGATTTCCATCCCTGCGTTTTTCCTGTACCTCACCAGACGCCAGGGCTTCGTCGAGGCGTTCCCTGTGTTTGGCTGAACTTTCCAATTCTCCTGTGGTCTCCCAATTTACCCTCAGGGCCTTTTTAGCCTCCATCAGGGGCCAGGTTTCCTTACCTACGATGGCAATCAGCTGATGAAAGCCTTTTTCGTCAAACATTCCGGGTTCGTCAACAGAAATATCTATCACAAAGGCGTCATCAACTCCGTTCATGCCTTTGATCTCGTCTTGATTGAAATCTCCAACTTTCATTCCGAAGGCGGGCGGATGAGCGATCATGGCCAGTTTCATTCCATCTCTGTGGAAATCATAGCCAAATAAAGGTTCACCCGTAACGATCTTTTTACCATCCACGTTTTTCTGGCTGGTACCAATTAGCTTAAAGTCTTTTATCTCCTTGAGTTCAACTTCTTCTGGTATTTCAATACCTACGGCCTTTGAGGCAATATCTCCGTAGGACACGGAGCGTTCACCTTCTTTTTCCTTGATCAATCCTTCACTTGCGGTAAGGTCTGACACTTCAACGCCCCATTCTTTAGCAGCAGCTTCCAGGAGCATACGTCTTCCGGTAGCACCGGCCATTCTGAGGGCATTCCAACTCAGGCGAATGGAGAGGCTTCCCCCTGCAAACTGGTTCTGGTAGAATCCGGTATTGAGCGGTGCCTGTTCCACGACAACATGTTCCCATGGTACATCGAGTTCTTCTGCTACGATCATTGGCATGGAGGTACGGACATTCTGCCCGATCTCAGGATTGGGGGAGTAGATGGTTACCAGTCCGGTATCCCCGATTTTGATATACCCATTGATCTCATACCATTCCTCAGGGATAGGAAGGCCTTGTGCCAGTTCGGGGGAATTCGGTTTACAGGCGTTGAGCCAGCTAAAGCCGATCAGCATTCCACCTCCCGCGGCGGCAGATATTTTTATAAATGAACGTCTATTGTATTGTGTTTTTATCTTGGACATGACTTTTTGTATTTAGGATCAGGCAGTTTCTGAATTTGCAGCGGTTTTAATTGCCTGTTTAATTCGGACATAGGTACCGCAGCGGCAGATATTCCCATCCATGGCAGCGTCAATATCCTGATCGCTGGGATTGGGATTGTTTTTTAGCAGGGCCGCAGCAGACATGATCTGTCCGGCCTGGCAATACCCGCATTGGGGCACATCGTGTTCAAGCCACGCTTGTTGTACGGGATGGTCTGCGTTCTCAGACAAACCTTCGATAGTTGTAATGGATTGATTTCCAACGACAGCCACCGGTAGTTGGCATGAGCGTACAGCAGCATCACCCAGGTGGATGGTACAGGAACCGCACTGAGCAATTCCGCAGCCGTATTTGGTTCCGACCAGCTTGAGATGGTCTCTTAGTACCCAGAGCATTGGGGTTTTTGGATCCACGTCAACCTCTACCTGTTCTCCGTTGATCTTTAAAGAATAATTAGCCATAATAATATTGTAAGGAGTTGATCTGTTCAAGATACGGAATATTTCGATTTTTTTCATTTTTTGAACTTCTTATAATAGCAGGAGTTATTAACAGCCTAATAGTGCCTCCCCGGTTTCTCAAAACCAAACCTTTTACTCAATTCTTCGTAGGTAGGTAAGAACCTAAAACCTAATAACTATGATTTCTGATTGGCTGAAAATCGGCTTTAAATCCTTTTTTGGGATGATTTTAATGTTTTCGAGCTTCACGGGTTTCGGACATGAGCTCCGTGGAAAAATTTACGATTCATATCAGAATCCGGTTGCAGGAGTAGGAGTTTATAATAAGACCACGGAAGCATTTACCTATTCCGGTATTAACGGATATTTTGAATTCGATTCCATATCTGTGAATGATGTACTCTATTTCTACAGCTTAGGATTTAGGACTACAAGCAGGACAGTAGCCGAAGAAGATTTAGATAGTTCGGTGGCCATAGTACTTGAAGAAGCTCCTGTCTCCCTGGAGCAAATTGTACTGATATCAAAATTGGATGCCTTTAGCAGGATGGTCAGAATTGACACGGAACAAAACCCGGTACGATCATCCCAGGAGGTATTACGCCGGGTACCGGGTTTACTTATAGGTCAGCACGCAGGTGGCGGGAAGGCAGAACAGCTGTTCCTGAGGGGATTCGACCTGGATCATGGAACAGACATTTCTATATCTGTAGATGACATGCCGGTAAATATGGTTTCTCACGCTCATGGACAGGGTTATGCAGACCTTCATTTCCTAATTCCAGAGACCCTGGATAAGCTCGATTTTGAAAAAGGGCCCTACAAGGCGGAATACGGAAACTTTGCAACGGCAGGAAATGTATCCATCAAAACGAAAAAGAAAATAGACCAGAATAGAATCACTCTCGAAGCCGGAGATTTTAATACGCTACGGATGGTCGGACTTATGAAAATTTTGGAAACTACGAATACTCAGGCCTATGTTGCATCGGAGGGCGTATTAACTGATGGGTATTTTACTTCTCCCCAGAATTTCAATCGACTGAATCTTATGGGAAATTTTCATTTCAGTAAAGAGGGGGAATCGCTCCGGCTTGCTGCCTCTCATTTTCAGAGCCGTTGGGATGCCTCGGGGCAGATCCCACAGCGTGCAGTAGATCAGGGCATCATTGGGAGATTTGGCAGTATTGACGATACAGAGGGGGGCATGACATCAAGAACCAATCTATGGATGAACCATTACAAATCGATCGATGACCACCAAAGTGTAAAAACATCAGCCTATGTAACCGCCTATGATTTTGAACTGTACTCCAACTTTACCTTTTTTCTGGAAGATCCGGTTAATGGAGACCAGATCCGCCAAAAAGAAGACCGACTTATTTTAGGGGCGAAGACGGTATATTCGAAAAAAATTCACACAACAGAGGATGATTCACATGCAGAACTGGATCTGGGAACAGGCTTTAGATATGACAAAGTGAGCGATGTGGAACTTTCACGTACCAGGAACAGGACGGAAACACTTGAGAATCTGGCTCTGGGCCAGATTGATGAATTCAACGGTTTTGCTTTTGCCAATCTGGAATACCGTTTGGGGAAATGGACAATCAACCCGGCTTTGAGGGCAGACTATTTCAGTTTTCAGTATGAAAATGAGTTGACTGATACCTATGATTTGCAACGGAAGGCCAAGCTATTCCTTGCACCAAAATTAAATATACTTCATACGTTTTCACCAGACTTACAGGCCTACGCCAAAACAGGTTTTGGTTTTCATTCGAACGATACGCGGGTGGTCATTGCCAACAGGGGGGAGAAGGTATTGCCTTTGGCTTTTGGAAGCGACCTTGGAATCAACTGGAAACCGGATTCAAGGTTGGCAATTAACGCGGGAGTGTGGGGGTTATGGATGCAACAGGAGTTTGTATATGTAGGAGATGCCGGAATTGTTGAACCCAGTGGAAGAACCAGAAGGGTAGGAGCCGACCTGGGTATTCGGTATGAATTGAATGACAAATTATATATGTATGGCGATATCAATTACACTTATGCCCGCTTTACGGGAGCTGCAACGGGAGAGGATTTTATCCCTTTAGCCCCTGATTTAACATCGGCCGGCGGATTTACTTACGTGGGGTTCAAAAATGTAGAGGCTTCGTTACAATATCGATACATAAAAGACAGACCTGCCAATGAGGGTAATAGCATTGTAGCCGAAGGCTATTTTGTAACCGACCTGAACCTGAATTATACGTATAAGAATCTAAGCCTTGGCCTGGTGATCGAGAATTTGTTCGACACAGAATGGAATGAGACCCAGTTTGCTACTGTAAGTCGGTTGCGCAATGAACAGGAGGCCGTGGATGAAATTCATTTTACTCCAGGTACGCCGTTTTTTATCAGGGGTAGGTTAAGTTTCACTTTCTGATGAATGATCAATCCTATCGTTTTTAGGGCTATAATTCCAAAAAAATTCTTCAAAGTACAAAAAAAGCTTCCTATATTTGCAGCCGCTAAGGAGGAATGGCAGAGTGGTCGAATGCGGCAGTCTTGAAAACTGTTGAGGGTCACACCTCCGGGGGTTCGAATCCCTCTTCCTCCGCAAAAGAAAACCCGCAACGGATGTTGCGGGTTTTTTATTTCCTGAAGCCGCTGAAGCTTGCTTCAGCAAGGCGAAAGGGAATAAAAAAGCAACCAAGCGAAGCTTGGTCAGGGTTTTTATGCTTGCCCAGGATTACCTTATAGGGAT
>NZ_JBGKBE010000006.1:0-182944 GCF_041358175.1 Muriicola sp. E247 | reverse complement strand
GAGCGGATGGAGCCGATGGTGTCGATGGCGCACAAGGACCACAAGGAGATCCCGGACCACAAGGAATACAAGGGGATCCCGGACCTCAGGGACCAGTTGGACCAGCAGGCGCAGACGGAGCCGATGGCGCACAAGGACCTCAAGGAATACAGGGAGATCCCGGACCGCAAGGGCCAGCAGGACCGGCAGGAGCGGATGGAGCCGATGGTCTCGATGGCGCACAAGGACCTCAAGGGGATCCTGGACCACAAGGTCCACAAGGAATACAAGGTGACCTCGGACCGCAAGGACCAGCCGGACCAGCAGGGACTGACGGAGCAGATGGTGCCGATGGTGCAGATGGCGCACAAGGGCCTCAGGGAAATCCCGGACCGCAAGGGCCAGCCGGACCCGCAGGAGCTGATGGGGCTGATGGTGCACAAGGACCACAAGGAGATCCAGGGCCGCAAGGACCACAAGGAATACAGGGAGACCCCGGACCTATGGGACCCGCAGGAGCTGATGGTGCAGACGGAGCTGATGGCGCTGATGGAGCACAGGGACCGCAAGGAGATCCCGGGCCACAAGGTCCGCAAGGAATACAAGGGGATCCCGGACCGCAAGGACCAGTTGGACCAATGGGACCAGCAGGGACTAACGGAGCTGATGGCGCACAAGGACCTCAGGGACCAATTGGACCGATGGGACCCGCAGGAGCAGACGGAGCTGATGGTACCGATGGCGCACAGGGACCGCAGGGGGATCCCGGGCCACAAGGTCCACAAGGAATACAAGGTGACCCCGGACCGCAAGGACCGCAAGGACCAGATACCATAACTAATTTAAGTCAGAATACAACATCAGGCATTATTTCTTACACAAATGAGGATACTACAATTCAGACTGCCAATGTGATATCCACGGATAGTAATAACAGCATAACCGTTGGATCAGATGGAGGTTCCTTTCTAAAAATAAATCTTGGTGGAAGATGGACGAATACTGATACGAGTACCAATCTTAACAACAATAATACTATAGCTCCTATTTTCGGAAATCAAGATTATAAGGATGGAGGAAATACCTTTTACGAAGTTATTGGGAATCTGATGATTGTAAAGGAAACAGGACGTTACGACATAAGGGCCAATTTGTCTTTAGAAGGCATTAATATTAGTGGTAACAGTAAACAAAGGACGAATGTAAACGCCAGAATAGCCGTTAATGGAACGGTCGTTGGTGCATTAGGAGCTTCAGGATATATAAGGTGGGCAAGCAATCACAATCATTCAAGTATCCACATTAGTGAAATCCTGCAACTCAACGCAAATGATGTAGTTACCATTGTTACATTCAGGGAAGCCAATAGTGGTGCTGTCCATTTTAGCGGAAGTGGTGAATCCAGTTTTATGATCAATAAACTGAAATAAAAAGATGAGATTCTACTATCTTCTTTCTTTCTTACTCTTTACTGCCCTGATACAGGGCCAGGAAGCAGTACATAATTTCGGTAGTTTACAAATTCACGGGAACACCAATGTTGGCTTCCATATGGATCTCGTAAACGATGGCACTTTTGATCAGAACACCGGCCTAGTTGGTTTTTACAGCGATCAGGACCCTTTAACTATTTCCGGTGCCTATATGCCCAATCTATTTGATACTGAAGTGGATGTAGGTGGTGGTTTGGTGCTGGAGACCACTGTTAACGTACTCAACAATGTAAACCTAATTACAGGGGATATAAAAACCTCAAAATCGGGCACAGCTATATATTCCAATTTCCTGGATGACGCCTTTTATGTCGGGGAGAGCAGTGTGTCCAAAGTTGACGGATACTCTGCCATAACAAACAAAAGTTCATTTGTGTTTCCAGTTGGTAATGAAGACCGACTGCGACCTCTGATCATAGAATCTCTGGCGACCAACGCCATGGCAAAATGCGCTTATTTCTTTGAAGATTCCAATAACTCGAAAACATTGAATCAGGACTTTAGTACCGGAAAAAAAGCGACTGAATTTATCTCGGTGAGTAATGCCGAATTCTGGCGCCTGGAAGGGAATATTCCGTCTAGGGTAACCCTCACATGGGATGACTACAGCAATGTAAGATCGCTCGGTGAATATCTTAACGAACTGAAAGTAGTGGGTTGGAGCAAGGCCGATAATCAATGGGTTAACTTAGGAAACTCACAAGTTGAGGGCGGTATGGCGTATGGATCTGTTACTTCAGAAGTATTTGTTCCCAATGATTATGAAATACTGACTATTGGAGGTAACAATGACAATCTTGAGATCTACTCTACAATCGATCTGGATAATTACTTTATGACTCCTAATGGAGATGGTACCAATGATAAATTAGTCCTTGAAGGAATTGATGAATCTCCTAATAACATCTTGGAAATTTTTAACAGGTATGGAGTATTGGTTTTTTCACAATCGAATTATCAAAACAACTTTGACGGGCAGTCGAATCGCGAAAGTGTGGTTAAAAAAGGAACCGGACTGGCATCAGGCATCTACTTCTACATCCTAACCATGCACGACCTTCGCCAGAAACACCAGGGCTATTTGTACATTTCAAACTAAAAAGTGAGCCATTAAGGACCTTTAATTGATATTGAAATAGTAAGGCGGATGAGTCACTCAGAAATTTTTCAAGAGTGATATCAGCTGAAAACTGTCGAATTTGTTTTAATTTAGGGAATAATCTTAAAAGAGTGAATTCAGCTCTTTCTAAATGTTATTGATTTTAATTTTATGAAAAAACTTACTTTTAATATACGCTTCTTCATCAGTATCTGCTTGTTGTTTTCAGCATATCACCAATCCTTTGCACAGGACGAAAAATACTCAATAGAAGAGTTGATGGGCAAAGCAGATATTGAATTGTTCGGCGAAGGCATTAATCTCCGGAAAGAAGCCCACGATGCTTTCCTCTCCATGAAAAAAGCGGCGTATCAGGATGGTATTGACATCGAAATTGTATCAAGCTTCAGGAGTTTTGACAGGCAACTCGCAATTTACGAACGGAAGTATTTGCAGTTTTCCGAAGATGAAGGGATGGAGCCTCTGCAAGCCATCGACAAGATAATAGAATACTCCACTATCCCGGGTACCAGCAGACACCACTGGGGTACAGATATCGATATCATCGACAGAAGTAAACCTAACCAAGGCGATGTTCTTGTTCCTTCGAAATTTGAAGAGGGAGGACCTTTTGAGGACCTTAAACTCTGGATGGACGAACACGCAAGTGAATATGGTTTTTACCTTGTTTACACTAAAGAACCCAAACGCAGAGGTTTTAAATATGAACCCTGGCATTACAGCTATGCGCCTCTTTCCGTTCCCATGTTAGAGGTCTTTCGAAAGAAAAACATCCTTCAGCTTCTGATTGAAGAGGAATTTTTGGGAAATGAATTCCTGACCACCGGGTTTATCAAAACCTATATCCGGGACAATATTCTCGATATCAACCCGGTACTCTTATAATGAGATAAAAGGATGGCTTAATTACAGAACATGAGAAGGGCAAACTGGAAATTAAGAATATTCATCGGCCTGGCCATCGTCGCCTTTGCAATGGTTCAACGCTGCAGTAACAAAGAGAAAAATCCTTATACAGGCAGGGTCCAGAACATCAATATGACAGCCGAACAGGAAATTGCTATTGGCTTACAAAGTACCCCCCAGATTGCTCAACAGTACGGCGGACTATACGGAGATGACCGCATGCAGGCCTATGTAGATGCGGTTGGAGATAAGCTTGTGCGAAATAGCATCGCCCGAGAAACACCTTACGAATACGAATTCCACCTCCTTGCCGACAATAAAACTATCAATGCCTTTGCCCTGCCAGGCGGGCAGATCTTCATTACCTATGCCCTCTTTTCTCAACTCAATGAAGCCCAGTTAGCCGGGGTCCTTGGACATGAAATAGGTCATGTTATCGGCAGGCATTCTGCAGAACGCATAGCCGAGAGCAATTTCTGGAAAACAGTGAGCATGGGAGCCCAGGTAGGAGCCGACGCTGGAAATATAGTTGGGAGTATCGGACAGAATACACTTCTTAAGAATGGACGGGGAGACGAACTGGAAAGTGATGATCTGGGCGTACTTTTTATGGTACGGTCCGGATATGAGCCCGAAGAAATGATCAGGGTAATGGAAATTTTAAAAGAAGCGGCCGGACCTAACCGGGCACCGGAATTCCAGAGTACCCATCCAGATCCCGACAATCGTATCGCCAGAATCAAAGAATCGATCAGAAAATACGAAGGCGGGTAATTGAGGTTATTAATCGATCAAAATTAGGTTCTTGTCCTTTTTTTTCTATCTTTGGATTTCTCCCAAGTCATATTTTGCCCCCGATTTAACCCCTTATAGCTTTAAGAACACTAAAACTATATGGGAACACTCACACACTTTAAAAACTTATACCAGCAAGCCTTTGATGACTGCAAACCAGAATATGTGGTCTTACTTTTAAAGGTGTATTCGGCATTTTGCGCATTAATGCTGCTGATGGCAGTTTATGCATTCTTGTACAGAGCTTTTACAGGTTTTGAATTCTAAGGCCCTTTTGCGAGAACACTAGGGTATTTTATATACTATGGAAAACCTCCGGATATATTCGGGGGTTTCTTTATTTATAGCTCGATGGGAATAGATACATTGTTAAAATCGTGAATACAAGAGTATCAGGGAAAAAGGGGACGTAAATGTGGCAATCCCCGTTAAATCGTGCTATTTTTGACAGATAATTGAAGTACCTCTATAAAAATGAATAAAAAAGTAATCCTTATGATCCTGGATGGCTGGGGTAAATCCCCTGATCCTAAGGTTTCGGCAGTGGATCAGGCCAATACTCCCTTTGTCAGTTCCCTTTACAACAAATATCCTAATAGTAATCTATTGACGGATGGAATGAATGTTGGATTACCAGACGGACAAATGGGAAACAGTGAAGTAGGACACATGAATCTTGGAGCTGGTCGAATTGTATATCAGGACCTTGCCAAGATCAACAAGGCGGTGAAAGAAGACCGTATGAAGGATGAAGCTGTAATCAGAGAAGCTTTTAATTATGCCAAAAAGAACGGACAAAGTGTCCATTTCCTGGGGCTTGTCAGTGATGGTGGGGTTCATAGCCACACCGATCACCTAAAAGGTCTGATCGACGCAGCTGAAGGCCATGATCTGAAAAATGTTTATATCCATGCCTTTACTGACGGACGTGATGTTGACCCCAGGAGTGGAAAAGGATTTATACGAGACCTGCAGGAATATTGCAAAGAAAAAAATACACAATTGGCCACCGTGATTGGGCGTTACTATGCCATGGACCGTGATAAACGCTGGGAACGTATAAAATTGGCATACGATCTGATGGTGCACGGGAAAGGCGAAAAAACTGCCGATCCTTCGCTTGCAATGCAAAAAAGTTACGACGATGGCCTTACAGACGAATTCCTCAAACCCATTGTGGTTACAGACAAGGGTGGTCAGGCACTGACAACCATCAAAGAAAATGATGTTGTCATATTTTTTAATTTCCGAACCGATCGAGGGCGGGAGCTTACCGAGGTCCTTTCACAAAAAGATCACCCAGACCATCAGATGAAGACCCTTGATCTGTATTATGTTACACTCACTAATTACGATGATTCTTTTAAAGGCATCAAAGTAGTTTATGGGAAAGAGAATCTCCGGGACACCCTGGGCGAAGTCCTCGCCAAGGCCGGAAAAAAACAAATCCGTATAGCAGAGACCGAAAAGTACCCCCACGTTACCTTTTTCTTCAATGGCGGACGGGAAGTTCCGTTTGAAGGTGAAAAACGTATTATGTGCCCTTCGCCAAAAGTAGCTACCTACGACCTTAAACCCGAGATGAGTGCTTATGAAATCAGGGATGCTATTCTTCCTGAATTAGAAAAGAAAGAAGCCGACTTTGTATGTCTGAATTTTGCAAACCCCGATATGGTAGGACATACCGGTATTATGGAAGCTGCAATCAAAGCGGTGGAAACAGTTGATAGTTGTGCCGAAGCGGTAGTGAAAAAAGGACTGGAACACGGATATAGCTCAATAATCATTGCTGATCACGGAAATTGCGATACGATGATCAATCCGGATGGCAGTCCAAACACTGCACACACCACCAACCCTGTGCCGCTGATCGTAGTAGACGAAGACATAAAAGAAGTAAAAGACGGCGTTCTTGGTGATATTGCACCTACAATTCTACATATGATGGGTATTGAAAAACCCGAGACGATGACTCAGAATTCACTAGTATAACGCATTTAGTGACCCCAGAAGCTTATGATTCAAGTAAAGACGGCAGAAGAAATTGAATTAATGCGTGAGAGCGCCTTAATTGTCTCCAGAACACTTGGCATGCTGGCCAAGGAAATCAGACCGGGTGTAACAGGTTTACACCTCGACAAACTGGCAGAAGAATTTATTAGGGACCACGGTGCCGAACCTGGTTTTCTGGGAATGTACGATTTCCCTAATACGCTCAATCTAAGTCCGAATGCCCAGGTGGTTCATGGAATTCCAAATAAAGAAGCTCTAAAAGACGGGGACATACTATCCGTTGATTGTGGAGCTTTGAAAAATGGATTTTATGGAGACCATGCCTACACCTTCGAAGTGGGTTCTGTAGATGAGGCAGCAAAAAAATTACTGAGGATATCCAAGGAATCGCTCTACAAGGGAATTGAACAATTCAGAATTGGCAACCGGGTGGGTGATGTGGCCTATGCCATCCAGCAGCATTGTGAGGCCGAAGGCTATGGAATTGTAAGAGAATTAGTAGGCCATGGCCTGGGCAGGGATTTACACGAATCACCCGAAATGCCTAATTACGGAAAAAGGGGAAGAGGGAAAAAATTTGTTGAAGGAATGGTCGTTGCGATTGAGCCTATGGTCAATATGGGAACACGCAGGATAAAACAACTCCGGGATGGCTGGACCATTTTGACCGCCGATGGAAAACCAAGTGCTCATTTTGAGCATGACGTTGCCCTGGTAAACGGTAAACCCGAACTCCTTTCCACCTTCCAATATATCTACGATGCCCTCGGAATCGTCAGTGATGAAGAAGATGCCTTTCGTGCCACTAAACTACAGCTCTAATGCTATTGGAAAAGGGTGAAAAAAGTCTTTAAATACATATTAAAACTATTTCCCCGCCCTCTTCTGATTAGAATGAGTTACTGGGTCAGACCCTTGCTGGCATTTGCGCTTAAGGGAAATCGATATACTGATCCTATTGATGGGAAGAGTTTCCGGAAATTTCTTCCCTACGGCTATGAAAAGCCACGTGAGAATGTCCTCTCTCCTTCTACGCTTTCCCTGGAAAGACACCGACTACTATGGCTTTACCTGAGTAGAGAAACCGATTTCTTCAGCAAAGCCTACAAGGTGCTGCATTTTGCCCCTGAACAGGCATTCTATCAGAGATTTCGTAAGCTGCAAAACCTAAATTACACAACTACAGATCTCAATTCTCCCCTGGCGGATGTTAAAGCTGACATTTGTGACCTTCCTTTTGAAGATAACAGTTTTGATATCATCCTGTGCAATCATGTCCTTGAACATATCCCTGATGACAAAAAGGCCATGTCAGAGCTCTTCCGCGTTTTGAAAAAGGGAGGATGGGGAATTTTTCAAATTCCGCAGGATCTCAATCGGGAAGTTACTTTTGAAGATGACAGTATTACCGATAAGAAAAAAAGAGCCGAGATTTTTGGCCAGTATGACCATGTGAGAATCTACGGCCGGGATTATTTTCAAAAACTTACAGAGGCCGGATTCAAGGTAGAACCTCTGCCATACGCCTCTCAGATGTCAGAAGAGGAGGTTGAGCGATTCCGCCTTGCAAAAAATGAAGTCGTACCCCTGGTACATAAACCCTGATCACTTCCTCACGCGTTCCAGAAATCCGGGGGTAAAAGATTCTTGCACTTCTCCATGTAGGTCTATATAAATAAGATATGCCTCAAGCTCCTTCTTTCCTTCAAGAAATACCATAGAACTGTCGAGTTCCATCGTCATGAATGCCGTTGCATAGGCATCGGCAAGAGCACAATTGGAAGCGATCACGCTGGCCGCAAGGACATTTGAATTCCTTGTAAATCCGGATTTAGGATCGATGGTATGAACGAATTTTTCTCCTGTGAGGGAATCTATCCTGAACTTCCGGTAATTACCTGACGAAGCCAGGGCTTCATCCCTTAGGTTGAGTGTAATCTTTAGTCGGCGTCCGTGTTCCACCTGAGGATCGTCTATGCCAACCACCCATGGTTGCTCTTTAAGTTCGTTAATTCCTTTTGCAACAATCTCCCCTCCTACTTCAACGAGATAATTTTCAATTTGGTTTTGATCCAGCATCACCGCTAACCTGTCTATAGCATATCCCTTTGCAATCGCATTAAAGTCGAGTTGCATCTCCGGATATTTTTTCCTGATTTGATTGTCAGCTGTAAGTTCAATCTTATCTAAGCCCACAAACATCTTAAGCCTGTTTACTTCGGCGCTGTCCATTGTTATTGCCTGCCCCGGCCCGAATCCCCATGCATTGACCAGGATACCTACCGTTGGATCAAAATATCCGTTTGTGGTATGGTACACTTCACGAGATAAGGCCAGGACTTCCCTGAACATCTCATCCACGACTACAGTGGAATCTCCTCTGTTGATCCTTGAAATATCAGAATCGGGAATATAGGTCGACATGGACTGGTTCACCACCCGGAAAACCGAATCGATCTGTCGCTGGAGATTTAGGGTGTCTTTTGATATGTAAATAATGGAGTAGGTAGTTCCCAGAGCCTCTCCTAATTCGGTGTTTTTAATCCATCTTTCCTCCTTACCGCAGCCAATCAGGGTAAGGGCTATCCCCAGAAGGAGAAACAGCAGGAAATTATATTTCAATGAGACCTTCATAGTGTACCATGTATTCTTGATTCAGCAAAACCGGATGATCCCTGTTGGCCGCATTGGAAATACCAACACCTGCATAATAGGTACGTGCTTCAAATTTCAGGGCGTGTTCTTTTACTGTAGCCATGAGATCTTTATCGTATTCTGAAGGGTTTTCCGGATAAGGAATATTCCGCACTACAATAAAATGCAATTCTTTATCCTTCAGACACACAAATTGCGGGTTTTTCCGGAGCTTGCTGTTAACCCCCATAAATTCAAAACCCTCGGCCTCCAGTTCTTTCCCCACTATGTTCATGGCGAGGTTATGCAGTTCTTGTTCCGTAAGTTCTTTCATCTTGTACAGGATAAAAAAACCGATATCGTGGGATATCGGTTTTAGTTGTATACATTGAATAATACCTTATCCTCCGAAGTCGTCGAATCGGATATTTTCATCAGGTATTCCAAAATCCTCTCCCATTTTTTGAACTGCCTTGTTCATCAGTGGAGGACCACAAAAATACAGCTCAATATCTTCCGGGGTTTCGTGCTTGCTCAGGTAATTATCGATCACACAATTGTGAATAAAACCGACAAAGCCATCACCGGGAGCATCCAGGTCTTCTTTTACCTTCCAGTTATCTTCTTCCAAAGGCTCGGATAAAGCCATATAGAATTTGAAATTTGGAAATTCTTCTTCCAGTCTTTTAAAATGGTCTATATAGAACAGTTCTCTTTTAGAGCGTCCCCCGTACCAGTAGGTCACTTTCCTATTGGTTTTAAGCGTTTTGAAAAGGTGATACAAATGCGATCGCATTGGCGCCATCCCTGCTCCTCCTCCAACGTAGAGCATTTCTGCTTCAGATTCATTGATAAAGAATTCGCCATAAGGTCCTGAAATGGTAACCTTATCTCCCTCTTTTTGGGCGAAGATATATGATGAAGCTACTCCGGGATTTACATCCATCCAGCCATTCTTGGCCCTATCCCAGGGTGGAGTTGCAATCCGGACATTCAACATGATCTCCCTTCCCTCAGCTGGATAGGATGCCATGGAATACGCCCGTTCTACCACTTCTGTATTCTTCATCACCAAAGGCCAGAGATTGAATTTATCCCATTCAGTCTGAAATTTATCAGGAGTTTCATGCTCTTCGGGATGTGCGGTAATATCGATATCGGAATACTTAATCTCGCAGGGGGGGATTTCAATCTGGATATATCCCCCAGCCTTGTAATTCATATCCTCCGGAATTTCTACTACAAATTCCTTAATGAAGGAAGCTACGTTGTAATTTCGAACGACAGTTCCTTCCCATTTCTTTATCCCAAAAACCTCTTCAGGTATGGTAATATTCATATCCTGCTTCACCTTCACCTGGCAGGCGAGTCTTGCTCCTTCATTGAGTTCTCTCTTTGAAAAATGAGGCGTTTCTGTAGGCAGGGCTTCTCCTCCTCCCGACAATACGTGACATTCACACTGGATACAGGTTCCACCTCCGCCACAGGCCGAGGGAAGGAAAATTTTCTGATTTCCCAGGGTGGACAAAAGTGAACTCCCGGATGCCACTTCAACTTGTTTTTCCCCATTAATAGTAATGGTAACAGGACCTGAAGGGGATAATTTTTCTTTAGTAAAAAGTAAAAGGGCAACCAAAAGTAATAACAGCACCAGGAAGGCTATTACTGTGATCAATATGGTACCTAAAGTACTTGTAGCTAAAATCATGCTTATTCTTTTTCTATAGCGTTATAGGTAACGGTATTCTGTGCCGTTTCCTCTTCCAATTTTTTCTTTTCCTCTTCCTCCTGCTGTGCAGTAGTATCTTCAGCCGCAACAGGAACCTCATCGCCCCCGGTTAGCATCCCTCCAAAACTCATAAAGCCAATCGCCATAAGGCCTGTAATGATAAAGGTAATCCCCAGGCCTCTTAAGGGTGGTGGCACATTGGAGTACCTGATTTTTTCACGGATGGCCGCAATAGCGAGGATGGCTAAAAACCAGCCGATCCCAGAACTAAGTCCGTAGTTAAAGGCCAGTCCGAGAGAGGAAATTTCCCTGGCCTGCATAAATAATGACCCGCCAAGAATTGCACAGTTTACTGCAATAAGTGGCAAAAATATTCCAAGGGAATTATAAAGTGCCGGAGAAAATTTTTCCACGACAATTTCTACGAGTTGAACCATAGTCGCTATAGTAGCAATAAAGAGTATAAAGGAGAGAAAGCTCAGGTTGTAATCTGCATATTCTGGTCCTAACCAGGCAAGGGCACCATCTCTGAGTAAATATTGATCCAGGAGCCAGTTCAAAGGAACCGTTACGGCAAGGACAAAAATTACTGCGGCACCAAGACCT
The DNA here is from genome assembly GCF_041358175.1 of Muriicola sp. E247. NCBI lineage: Bacteria > Pseudomonadati > Bacteroidota > Flavobacteriia > Flavobacteriales > Flavobacteriaceae > Muriicola > Muriicola sp. E247. The sequence continues at coordinate 171,669 of NZ_JBGKBE010000006.1, read as the reverse complement.
ACTGCCGTAGTCACCTTTTTGGATACGGCCAGATAGGAACACATCCCCAGGAAGGTTGCGAATACCATGTTGTCAATAAAAATCGACTTAAAAAATAATTCTGTGTGCTCTAACATATTTCGTGTTTAAAAGCTGGTTTAATTTTCTTCTATCAAGGCCGGGTTACGCGTTCGTTGTACCCAGATTAAAATTCCTACTACGATAAGGGCCATGGGAGACAATAGCATAAAGCCGTTGTTTTCGTATCCAATTGCATAAAGGCCGGTCTTTTCAATGGGGTTACCCAAAACGGCGTATCCGAGTAAGGTACCTGAACCCAGTAATTCCCTGAAAAAGCCAACGATAATTAAAATAATACCGTACCCGGCAGCATTTCCGATACCGTCTAGGAAGGATCTTTTAACTCCATTCCCCAAAGCAAATGCTTCAAACCTCCCCATGATGATACAGTTGGTGATGATAAGTCCGACAAACACCGCCAGGGTTTTACTCAAAGTATAGGCATAAGCTTTCAGCACCTGATCCACGACAATCACCAAAGCGGCCACAACGACCAGTTGCACGATAATCCTTATTTTGGATGGAATCACATTCCGTAACAGAGAGATGACCACATTCCCAAGGCCCATTACAAATACAACCGACAGGGCCATAACAATGGATGCTTTGAGTTCCGCTGTGATCGCCAGGGCAGAACAGATACCAAGTACCTGAATAGTAATAGGATTATTATCCGCCAGAGGATCTAATATTAGTTTGGAATCTTTTTTGGAAAGTATTGCCATCTTATTGAGTTCTTATTGATTCAAAATAGTCCTTGTATAGAGTCACCGTCTTAGAGATCATCGCTGAGACTCCATTCCCGGTTATAGTCGCTCCTGCAAGAGCATCTACCTCATTGTCGTCTTTAATGTTATTCACAGGATCATTATTCCCTTTAATCACCTTAATGCCTGCATAATTTGAGCCGTTCAGGATACTTTCTCCTGTAAAATCGTCCATGAAATAACGTTGCTTGATATTGGCACCCAGACCGGGAGTTTCAGCCTTATGATCAAAATACACGCCTTGTACGACCATATTTTTATCCAGAGCCATAAATCCCCAGATCGCATCCCACAGTCCTTTGCCGTACATCGGAACGATGTAGAAGGTTTCTCCGTCTTTATCTCCAACATAAACAGGCAACTGAGGAGTTGCTCCATTCTTTAATTTATCCAGTTCTTTTTTGAGATCGATCAAATATGCCTCATCGTTTTCCGTGATCTTATCCCCTTCAATTACTAATTGTTTGGTGATATAGGTCTTGAACTCCTGTTCTACCACATCTGCCGGTACAAAATTTACGCTGCCTTCATCTTCATTTTCATTGACGCCCATCGCGTAAAGTATATTCTGTTGCTTTTCGAAGCGCTCATTCTCTTTGATCTTCCCACTAAGGGCAGAGGCCAGATAAGCCAGAATAGTACCCACCACAATAACCATTGCACAGGCAAAAAGTACAGTGTATAAATTATTTTCTTTATTCATGAGCTATATGGTTTCAACTTTAAGCGCAGCCTCTTTTTCTTCTGTATCCTTTGGCAGGATCACTGCATTCTTAAATCGTTTTAATCTCCTTCTGACATTGCCTCGAACTACGTAATGATCTATGGTTGGTGCAAATACGTTCATCAATAAAATGGCGAGGAATACACCTTCAGGGTAAGCCGGATTAAATACGCGGATCATAACCGAAATAAATCCGATCAAGAAGCCGTAAATCCATTTACCCCTGTTTGTCTGTGAACCAGTCACCGGGTCGGTAGCCATATAGACAATCCCGAAAGCGAGTCCGCCCACGATCAGATGTTTCCAGAAATCAAAACTCATCAGTCCGTAGAATTTACTTGTTTCCGTGATCCAGCCCGCATCAACTACGCCATTGAAAATAAGACCCATTGCCAGGGCACCTGCCACGGCACTTACCATGATCCTCCAACTGGCGATCTTACTAAAGATCAGAAATAGCCCTCCCAGCAAGATGAGGAAGGCTGAGGTTTCACCTACTGAACCCGGAATAAATCCAAAGAACATATCAGAAACCGTGTAGGAAAACTGGTCTCCTCCATTCTGGGCCAGATACCCTAAAATGGTTTCTCCGGAAATTGCATCGGGAGTTCCTGCCCTTTCCATTCCCTCATAGACCCATACCTTGTCTCCACTCATCCAGGTAGGATAGGCAAAGAAAAGGAAGGCACGAATGGTTAAGGCCGGATTGAGGATATTCATCCCTGTACCTCCAAACACTTCTTTTCCTATAACCACACCAAATACTACGGCAACCGCCAGCATCCATAGTGGAGTGTCGATAGGGACAATGAGGGGCACAAGCATACCTGTCACCAGATATCCTTCTTCCACCTCATGACCCTTTATCACAGCAAAAATAAATTCAACCAATAGTCCTACCCCGTAGGAGACTACTACAAGGGGTAAAACTTTAATAATTCCGATCCAGAAGTTATCCCAGGTGATAAAGTCGTTCCAAACTGAAAAGTTTTCCGGAAATCCATTGACAGCTGAATAATGCTGGTAACCTGCATTGAACATGGAAAATAACAGAACCGGAATCAATGCCATGATCACAGTATTCATCGTCCGTTTCAAATCATCCGCCGCCCTGATGTGACTGCCAGAATGTGTAGTTTCATCCGGGGTAAATAAAAAGGTGTGGAAGGCGTTAAAAGCCGGCGCCATCTTTTTATCCCGGAAATGATGTTTCAGGATGTGCAATCTCTTTTTAAACGTCAGTCTCTTGTCTCTCATTCTTATCCAATTTCTTTGTGTAATAAGTCCAATCCTTCTCTAATGATCTGCTGGTGTGGTTGTTTTGAAATACAAATAAATTCAGTCAGGGAAAAGTCTTCCGGGATCACTTCGTACAAGCCCAGTTGCTCCATTTCATCCAGGTCTTTAACCATACAGGCTTTTAAAAGCTGCAGGGGGTAGATATCCATTGGAAATACCTCTTCGTATTGCCCCGTTACCACAAAAGCCCTGTGCTCTCCGTTGGTATTGGTATCAAGGTCGTATTTTTTCTTTGGCTGAAACCAGGAGAATGTCAGTGCTCTGGTAGTTGAAATTTTGTCAAACACAGGTTTATTCCATCCAAACAATTCGTAATCATCGCCCTCAGGGATGGCTGATACCGTCGAGTTGTAAAAACCAAGATGACCGTCCTGACGGGTTTTAGATCCCGTTAGAACATCTCCGTTAATAACCCTAAAATTCTTATCGTTGACTCCGCTTGCATAAAGGAAAGTAGCTACCTCCGCTCCTATTCTGGTTTTATAATACTGTGGCTTTTTAATCGAAGATCCTGCCAGGGCAATCAGGCGTTCGGCATTAAACTTCCCTGTGAGCAGGGCCTCACCGATGATGACCAGGTCTGCTGCACCTACAGTCCAAACTCTTTCTCCTTTGTTTATCGGATCTATTTTATTGATCTGAGTCCCCACCAATCCTGCCGGATGTGGGCCAGATACCTTATGCAATTCTATTCCATCCATAGCAGCGAAAATAGAATTACCGGAAGCTTTTACGGAAACATGAACCGACCCGGGTGTTAGTTTCCCGAGGGCGGTAAGTGCCGCCTGAATTTCTTTTTCCCGTCCAGCAAGTACATATTCCATATCCGCAGCCAGGGGACCGGTATTGAAGCCGGAGATAAAAACCGACTTTGGTGTCGTTTCAGGATCTGCAATCAGATCATAAGGTCTTTGCTTGATAAATGGCCAGCATCCTGATTGCAACAAAAAGCTTTTTAATTCGGCTCCTGAAACTTTATCCAGCTCAGGTGTTTTATGTGTTATACTTTCCTGTTCTTTGTCAGCAAGTATTTTTATTCTCAGGATTCTTCTTCTTGCCCCGCGTTCAATTTCAATAAGCTCCCCACTGACAGGGGAGACGAACATCATGGATTCAACTTTCTTATTGTAAAACAGGGGTTCGCCGGCTTTCACTTCTGCACCTTCTTTTACTATCATTTTTGGCGTCATGCCGTGAAAGTCAGAAAGGTTTATGGCGTATACATTGCTCAGTGCGGCTTTGGAAGTCGTAGGTTCCGCGGCACCTACCAGGTTGATATTTAACCCCTTTTTAATTCGAATGTCTTTTGACATGAAACAGAACCCTTTTATGGTTATAAAAATTTGCCCAAAAATACCACTTAAAAGAAAGTTTTCATAATTATTGCCTATAAATTTGGGCATTACACCGATGTGACTTTCGTGGGCATGGTTTTTGTTTACCTTTGGTTCAAATTTAGCCTGATAATGCGCCTAAATCTTAAACAATTTATTTTCTGCTTGGTTGTAGTTCAGGGTTTTACCCAGGTTCAAGAGGAAGTGAATCCTCCTGAAAATATAAAAACTATTATTTTCAAAGGGGCAACCGAAGAACAATTTCCGGTGATTCAGTTAGGGGATCAGCTATTCCTGGAATTCGACGACCTTCTTGCAACAGAACAGGACTACTATTATTCTATTGTGCATTGTAATTATGACTGGACAAAGTCACAACTTTTAAAGTCCCAGTACCTGAGCGGGATGGATAACCAACGTATCATCAATTACGAAAATAGCTACAACACCCTTCAACCCTATTCCAACTACCAGCTCACCATTCCAAATGCCAACGTCAGGCTAAAAGTAAGTGGAAACTATATACTTGAGGTATATAACAGTTCATACCAATTACAGTTTTCGAGACGATTTGTCGTATATCGGGACCTGGTAAATGTAGGTGCTGTGGTCAAAAGATCGCGGGATTTCAATTTTCTTGACGAGCGTCAATCGGTTCAATTTGAGATCAATTCAGCAGGCTTTCCCTGGGTCAATCCTATAAAAGAGATTAAAGTAGCCATTATTCAGAATTACCAGTGGCATTCGATGTTACAGAATATCAGGCCACAGTATGTTCTGGGCAATTCTTTGGTATATAAATATGATAAGGAGACAAGCTTTTTAGGGGGGAACGAATTCCTAAATTTTGATACCAGTGATCTGAGAGCGCCAACGGCGGCCATTTCGAGGATCGAATTTGAGGATCTGTACCAGCATTACCTCTTCCCAGATATTTTCAGATACGATAGGGAGTACACCTATTTCCCTGATATCAATGGCGACTTTCTTATCAGAACCCTGCAGGGGGAAGAAGTTTCACGCGAAGCAGAATACACGGAAGTTCACTTTACGTTACCGTATACAGAACGCCTTGGCCTTGACGAGGTTTTTATCTATGGGAAGTTTAATAATTATGCCCTGGAAGAGGAAAATAAAATGAGCTATAATGAAACCACTGGGAATATGGAAGCTACCCTTCTCCTTAAGCAGGGTTTCTACAACTACTCTTATGCGTTAAAACGAGCAGATGGACAGGTAGATCTCAATGCGGTAGGCGGCAATTTTCACTTTACCGAAAACAGTTATCTGATCCTGGTATACTACAGGGATTTCGGGGACCTTTACGACGGAATCATCGGGATAGGTACTGCAAATTCGAGCACTATTACAAACTAGGATATTCAGGTTGAGCAGGGAAAATTACCGCTACACCGAATATTTTTTATAAATCTACCGGCCATTGGGCATATTTATTATCTTGCCTGGTACAAGTTTCCTGATTAACAGGATATTTCTATTTCGATTGAAAACCATATCTTTTGACACCTTAAAATAGGTGAAGCTCAGGAAGCCAATCGCTTAAAGAAACAAACAGAAGAACTATAGAAGACGTGAAGATGATTACACAGGTTACCAAAGGGATAAAAATTTCTGTTGCGACAAGTTTTGAAGGTACTTTCTTTAAAAACTATAAAACGCATTTCGCCTTCGGATATACAATAAGTATAGAAAATCAGAGCAAACACTCTGTACAACTCACTTCTCGTCATTGGCAGATCTTCGATGCCCTGAACGAGATGGAAATTCTCGATGGAGAAGGTGTAATAGGCAAAAAACCGGTAATCAAACCAGGGCAGTCTCACACCTATAGTTCCGGGTGTCTGTTATCATCTCCTATCGGCTCAATGAAGGGCTATTTTAACATGGTTAATTTTACGACCACAGAGAAATTCAGGGTCTACGTTCCCGTATTTAAATTCAGTGCTCCATTTGCCTTAAATTAAGTCATTTTTCCCTCTCTAAGTATTTTATAAAGCTTCCTTCTTTTAGTACCTTTGCATGATTTTAAACTAAACTATCTAAATCATGGGTAAAGGATTTTTTCAGGTACCAATAGCGATTAATGAACCGATAAAAAGCTATGCTCCCGGAACTCCGGAAAGGGAAGCGGTTCTTGTACAATACAAAACATATTACAACGGAAACGAAGACATTCCTCTTTACATCGGATCCGAAGAAATCAGGACGGGAAATACCAAACCCCTCTCTCCTCCCCATGATCATAAAAAACAGGTAGGTGAGTACCATCTTGCCGAAAAAAAACATGTAACTCAGGCTATTGAAACAGGATTGGAAGCAAGGGAAGCATGGGCAAACCTCAGCTGGGAGCAACGTGCAGCAATTTTCCTTAAGACAGCTGAATTAGTTGCCGGACCCTACAGGGCTAAGATCAATGCTGCAACAATGATTGCCCAGTCGAAAACCATACATCAGGCTGAAATTGATGCGGCCTGTGAGTTTATCGACTTCCTTCGTTTTAATGTGGAGTATATGTCTCAGATCTATCAGGAGCAGCCCGATTCTGCGGAAGGGATCTGGAACCGGGTAGAATATCGGCCTTTGGAAGGCTTTGTCTATGCCATTACACCATTCAATTTTACGGCCATCGCCGGAAATCTTCCTGCAAGTGCGGCGATGATGGGCAATGTAGTGGTCTGGAAACCCAGTGACAGTCAGATCTTCTCAGCAAAAATACTCGTAGACGTATTTAAGGAAGCAGGCTTGCCTGACGGGGTGATCAACGTAATCTACGGAGATCCGGTAATGATCACAGAGACCATCCTGTCTCATCCCGATTTTTCCGGACTTCATTTTACCGGATCTACTGATGTCTTTAAAAGTTTATGGACACAAATAGGAAACAACATCCATACTTATAAAACCTATCCCCGAATTGTTGGAGAAACCGGAGGGAAAGACTTTATCCTGGCTCACCCGACAGCGAAACCAAAACAGGTTGCGACAGCTATCGTCCGCGGGGCTTTTGAATTCCAGGGACAGAAATGTAGCGCAGCTTCAAGGGTGTATCTGCCCGAATCCACCGCGGAAACTATTCTTGCAGAAGTGAAGAAAGACCTTGCTTCTTTTAATGCTCCGGGCTCACCTGAAGACATGAAGAACTTTATTACTGCTGTTATTCACGAAGGGGCATTTGACAAACTGGCATCCTATATCGATAGGGCAAAAAAGGACAAGGAAGCATCCATTTTTGCCGGTGGCGGATACGATAAGTCGAAGGGTTATTTTATTGAACCCACAGTTATTTTAACTACCGACCCGCATTATGTCACTATGGAAACAGAATTATTCGGGCCTGTAGTTACCGTATATGTATACAAGGATGAAGACTGGAATGAGACGCTGGGACTGGTTGATACAACATCCCCATACGCCCTTACCGGTGCAGTGATGTCTACGGATCGTTATGCTATTGAACAGGCAACCAAGGCCTTGCAAAATTGCGCCGGAAACTTCTACATCAATGATAAACCTACAGGAGCTGTTGTAGGACAGCAACCCTTTGGTGGAGCCCGAGCCTCAGGAACCAACGACAAGGCAGGTTCTGCTCAAAACTTGCTTAGATGGGTTAGCCCCAGACTGATTAAAGAAACCTTTGTTAGTCCGGAAGATTATCGATATCCATTTATGGGATAAAAACAGAATCCACTTATAACTAAACCCCTAAGGCGTTGATTATTAGGGGTTTTTTTATTTAAAATTTGAAATATTTATAAAGCTGAGATACTTTTAATGTAAAGTTAACGTTAATTTAAAGTAATTTTTTTGTAAATTTATAAAATAAAATCAATTCGTATGAAGAATTCAGTTGCCATTAACAATTCTCAGGGAATGATTATGTCGAAATTCAATCGCCTCTACCAGGCAATAAAAAAGTACGCCCGAAAGTGCAGATATTGTTATCTCTCCATGCTAACTATGTAGTTATCCTTTATATTTCAAAGGCAGGTAAACGACCTTCTTTGATATAAAAAAGTCCTCTGAAAAATAATCGGAAAGATCAAAGATCTGTGTATTTCTGTAGGTCTTTAATTCCTCTGTTAAATCCCCCCCTTTTAAATACAGAATGCCATTCTTCAGAGAGTGACTCGATTCCTTTTTTATTTTTCCTCTCACCCAATGCACAAATGTTGGCATGGCAGCTACAGCTCTACTCACAATAAAATCAAACTGAAGCTGAAGTCCTTCAACACGCATATTTTTTACCGTGACGTTTTGTAATCCCAATCCATCTGCCACTTCCTCAACTACTTTAACTTTCTTTCCAATGGAATCTACCAGGGTAAACTGAGTTTCAGGGAAGAGAATTGCCAGTGGTATTCCCGGAAATCCACCGCCCGTACCCACATCGAGGACCTGCGCTCCGGGAAGGAAAGACATCACTTTGGCAATCCCCAGTGAATGCAACACATGTCTCAGGTAAAGCTCATCGATGTCTTTACGTGATACCACATTGATTTTTTTATTCCAGTCCTGGTAAAGTTCACCTAAATTCTCGAATTGTTGTTGCTGTAAAGCCGTAAGATCAAGGAAGTATTTTCTAATTAAAGTCGCATCCATATAAGGTGATTTCCTGACCAAAAATACCACAATTCAAATCACTTTTTAATCTAATTTTATGACATGACGGGCATTAAATAGCAACATATTACGTTATCTTTACGGCTTTTAGTACTATTATGGAGAATCAAACAATTAAATTTTCAAGAAAGGACTCAGCCAAATTCTTCAGGACCCTTAATAAACGGGTCAATGATTATTTCGCAGAGAACAATTTAAAAAAGACCGGGAACTGGCGGCTGCACCTTAAAACCGCTGTTATGTTTTCCCTTTTTCTCGCACCTTATTTTCTAATCCTGACATTAAACCTGCCCAACTGGGCTAACCTATTACTTACGATTACTATGGGAGTTGGTATGGCCGGCGTAGGGATGAATGTGATGCACGATGGCAATCACGGTTCCTACTCAACCAAAAAATGGGTAAATAAACTCATGGGCAGCAGTATATACATCCTTGCCGGAAATGTATATAACTGGCAGGTACAACACAATGTACTGCATCATACCTATACGAATATCCACAATCACGATGAAGACCTCGAAGCAGGTCGGGTATTACGCTTTTCCAAACATGCGAAATGGCACCGATTTCACAGATTTCAACATTTCTATTCTGTATTACTATACGGCTTACTTACCTTTAACTGGGCCATTACAACCGATTTTATGCAGATGTACAGATACACTAAAAGGAAGTTGTCATATGGCAAGTTTCCAAACCCCTTCCTGAACTGGAGTGTATTACTTGCTACAAAAGCAATATATGTCACCATCTGGATCGTCCTCCCAATGATATTTCTGAATATTGCCTGGTGGAAAATCCTTCTCGGGTTTTTTATTATGCATTACGTCGCAGGTGTTATTCTCAGTGTTGTATTCCAACTGGCACATGTGGTGGATGAAGCAGAGACCCCCTTACCTGAGAAAGACGGATCAATGAAAAACACCTGGGCTATTCACCAGTTGTTTACTACAGTAAACTTTGGAACCAAAAATAAGATTGTCAATTGGTTTACCGGCGGACTCAACCATCAGGTTGAACATCATATCTTCCCTAACATCAGTCATATCCATTACACAAAAATCTCCAAAATTGTGAAAGAAACGGCTAAGGAGTTTAATTTGCCTTATAATGAGTATAAAACTACCAGAAAAGCCATAATTTCGCACTTCAGACATTTAAAAGAACTGGGGAAAAATCCACAGTTGCAGTTTCAATAAATTTTATCCGCAATGAGCAACCCACTATCCGATAGAATCAACAAATTATCTACTTCGGCCACCCTTGCTATGGCCGCCAAGGCCCGGGAACTCAGAAACGAAGGCAAGGATATCATTGGTCTTAGCCTGGGGGAACCCGACTTTAATATTCCTGATTTTATAAAAGATGCTGCCAAAAAGGCTATAGACGAAAATTACAGCAGCTATTCTCCGGTAGACGGATATGCGGATCTTAAAAAGGCCATTTCAGAAAAGTTTAAACGAGATAATGCCCTCACCTACTCTCCTAATCAGATTGTTGTCTCTACAGGAGCAAAACAATCCCTGGCCAATGTAGCCATGGTTATGCTCAACAAAGGGGATGAAGTGATCCTCCCAGCTCCTTACTGGGTAAGCTATAGCGATATAGTCCAACTTGCAGAAGGGACTCCGGTTGAGGTACCGACTTCTATAGAAACCGATTTCAAAATGACACCTGAACAGCTAGAAGCTGCGATTACGCCAAAGACAAAGATGCTTTGGTTTAGCTCTCCCTGTAATCCCAGTGGTTCTGTTTACAGCGAAGAAGAACTGAAAGGGCTTGCGAAAGTTTTGAAAAAGCACCCGGGAATTTTCGTTGTATCGGATGAGATCTACGAACACATCAATTTCAGGGGAAAACACTCCAGTATTGCCGCCATTGAAGGAATGTATGACAGGACTATCACCGTAAACGGAGTTTCCAAGGCCTTTGCCATGACAGGATGGAGGATTGGCTATATCGGAGCCGCGGATTGGATAGCTAAAGCATGTACAAAATTTCAGGGGCAAATTACAAGTGGTGCCAACGCAATAGGTCAGCGCGCTACTATCGCCGCATTGGAAGCTCCCGTAAGCAGGATACAGTTCATGATTGACAAATTCCGGGAGAGGCGCGACCTTATTCTGGGCCTTCTGGGTACGATTGACGGATTTAAACTGAACGTACCTGAAGGAGCCTTTTATGTCTTCCCGAATATTTCAAGTTATTTTGGAAAGGAGTTGAAGGGTGTCAAAATCAATAATGCTTCAGATTTTGCCATGTACCTGCTGGAGCACGCCAATGTAGCAACAGTTACCGGTGAAGCCTTTGGCAACCCTGATTGCATCCGGATATCCTATGCTGCCTCTGAAGCCGAGATACGCGAAGCCGTAGACAGGATAAAAAAGGTTCTTTAAGCCTATCAGGTTTTCTTCCAGAAATATGGGGTCATCAGGATAAGGACAGTAAAAAGCTCCAATCTTCCTGCCAGCATCAGAAATCCACACCACCATTTTCCAAGTTGGGGTAAGCTGTTAAAATTGTTCAACGGACTAAGGGTGCCAAAAGCGGGGCCAACATTCCCCAGGGAAGAAGCAGCCCCTCCAATGGAAGATTCAAAATCGAGTCCTAAAAAACCCAACACCAGCGCGCCTATAATAAACAACAACATATAAAGCACAAAGAACCCGATGACGTTATAGACCACATGCTCGGTGACCGTCTTTTGATTAAAACGCACAGGGATAATCGCATTGGGATGCAAGGTCCTTTTAAATTCGAGCAGACCGTTCTTGATGATCAGGATATGCCGCATGATTTTAATACCTCCTGCAGTAGATCCGGCAGAACCTCCAATAAACATTAGTCCGAAGAAGAAAACTGTAACAAAAGGTGTCCAGGCTGTAAAATCGGCCGTAACAAAACCCGTAGTTGTTATTACGGCTACCACCTGAAAGAGGCCATGCCTGAATGAGCTTTCTACATTACCCATAACCATGGGATGATAATCCGAGACTGGCACTTCAGCCTTAAAATAAATTACAAGACCAACCGCTAGGACAAAGATCCCCATCAGTATGGCGTAGAATTTAAATTCCTCATCCCTGAGTACCTTCTGGATTTTCCCCTTAAAAGCAAAATAACTCAGGACAAAATTACTTCCGGCCAGAAACATAAAAAAGATAACGATGTATTGAATCAGAGGCTGGTTATTCCAGTAAGCCAGACTCGCATTTTTGGTGGAAAACCCTCCGGTGGATAATGTAGCAAGGGAGTGGTTGATCGCATCGAAGAACGACATTCCTGCCAATTTCAATAACAGGGTTTCGGCCATTGTATAGCCAAAATAAATCAACCAGAGACGTTTAGCGGTATCTGTAATCCTTGGATGTAGTTTGTCTGCGTTTGGCCCCGGGGCCTCAGCGGCGAAGAGCTGCATCCCCCCTATTCCCAATAATGGCAATATGGCAATGGCAAGGACAATAATTCCCATACCCCCAATCCAGTGAGTAAGACTCCTCCAGAAAAGAATCCCTTCCGGTAAAGCTTCTATATCATCAATAATAGATGCTCCTGTGGTTGTATAACCCGACATGGTTTCAAAAAAGGCATTGGTAATATCCGGTATGGCACCTGAAAACAAGTAGGGTAAAACGCCGGAGGCCGCCATAATGATCCACCCAAAGGTTACAATGATATACCCTTCTTTCCGGCTCACTTCTTTTTCATGGCCTCTGGTGAGAAACATGGCCATTACTCCAAGCATCATGGTAACAATCGCCGCCAGGGTAATATCCAGGGTTACACCGTCCTGATAGATGCCACTTACGAGGGCCGCCAAGAGCATAAATCCTCCGTTGCAAAGTAAAAGGAGGCCCATGAGGTGCAGGATGATTTTCGTGTTAAACCCCATTTTATAGAAATAAGCGTTCAATTTTCTGGATCGCCTGGGGCAGGCAACAAACCACAACCCGGTCACCGGCTGCAATTTCAAAATCCCCCAGGGCTATCATACCCAGACCGTTTCTTATAACCCCGCCAATAATGGCATTTCTTGGAAAATCGAGGTCGCGAATGACTTGCCCGTTCATTCTCGATTCTGGTTTTACCTCAAATTCAAGTATTTCGGCATTGAGGTTGTTTAGTCGTGTAAGTGCCACTACCTCTCCCTTTCTTACATACCGAAAGATATTGTTGGCTGCCAGAAGTTTTTTATTGATCAGTGTATCGATACCTATTGATTGCGACAACTGAAAGTAGTCCATATTTTCAACTAGGGCTATCGTCTTTTTTATATTCTTAGATTTAGCCACCAGGCAGGACATAATATTGGTCTCTGAATTACCCGTCACCGCTATAAAGGCATCCATCGATTCCAGGCTTTCCTCTTCCAGCAATTCCACATTCCTGCCATCTCCGTTAATCACCAGGGCGTTGGGCAGAATATCGGCAAGATCGAATGCTTTTTCCTTGTTCTTCTCGATTAGTTTTACATTGAATTTCTTCCCGCAAAGATCCCGGGCCGCTTTAAATCCAACCTTACTGCCTCCCAGGATCATGACATTCTTCATGGCCTCCTTCTTCTTCCCGGTAAGTTTGTACAATTCATCAACTCCCTTTCGGTCCGTAATGAAATAAACCTGATCATCGGCTTTAAAGACCGAATCCCCCCTGGGGATCAGGGTGAATTGTGTTCCACTGCGCTGCATGGCAATGGGCATAAAATGCAGTTCAGGGAATATAGAAGCCGCTTCCTTCACAGATTTTCCCACAAAGGGTGCGCTTTTAGGCAGAGAAACCCCTGCCATAATCAAGGCACCATCTTCAAACTCATAGGTGTCGTGGAAGGCCGACTGATGTAAAAGAAGTTGTATTTCTGAAGCAGCTAATTCCTCGGGAGAAATGAGTTCATCTATCCCTAGTTCAGGGAATTTGATCATTTCCCGGTGATCCAGAAATTCAGTATTCGAAATTCTGGCAATGGTTTTTTTACATCCCATTTGTTTGGCTAACATACAGAGTGTAATATTGGTCGTTTCCGAAGAAGTGACCCCAATTACGAGATCTGAGCCCTCAACTCTGGCTTCCTGGAGAATAGAGACCGAAGTAGCATCTCCTCTTAATACCCTAATATCCAAGTGGTTGTCGGCATATATAAGGCTTTCCTTATGAGTATCGATTAAGGTGATATCCTGTGATTCATAGGAAAGTAGTTTCGCCAAATGGAACCCTACTTCGCCAGCTCCAGCAATAATAATCTTCATAAAAAAATAAGGTCTTTAAACATATTATACAGATCGTCTAGGAAGTTCTATTTTGATCTATAAGCCACGGCACTTACCTAAGGAAGAGTTGCATGGTTTGCGAGGCAAAATTACACATTTTTATTGCAAACCTATATATAGGGAGATGAGATTCTGATTAGAAGGCATACTTCTTCTCATTGCTAGCTGGTAAACTTCAACTATATGCTATCTTTGCAGGAAAATTGCTGTAATGCCGCGGAACGTAACACCATACAAAGATTCATCACAGGGCAAGAAGGAGCAGGTGACCACTATGTTCGACGCCATTTCTGGTGAATACGACGGCCTGAACAGGGTTATCTCTTTCGGGATCGACGTGAAATGGCGAAAAAAAGTAGTCGGGATATTAAAAACGAAATCCCCCGACAAAATCCTGGATATAGCTACCGGTACGGGAGACCTGGCCATCAATCTGGTGGAAACAGGAGCTTCCAGGATTGTTGGTCTCGACATTTCCAGGGGGATGCTGGAGGTTGGAAAAACAAAAGTTGTTCGGAAAAAATTAGAAGGAAAAGTAGAAATGATAGTTGGCGACAGTGAAAACCTCCAATTTGAAGATGATAGTTTTGATGCCGTAACAGTGGCTTTCGGGGTTCGCAATTTTGAAAATCTGGAGAAGGGCCTGGCGGAAATTTATAGGGTTCTGAAACCAAAGGGTACGCTGGTGATCCTGGAAACCTCGGTGCCAACGAAAACACCATTTAAACAAGGGTACAAGTTCTACTCCAAATATGTTCTGCCTTCTATCGGTAAAATTTTCTCTAAAGACAGATCGGCATATCAGTATTTAAGTGATTCTGCTTCGGTATTTCCCCATGGCCGCGAATTCAACAATATTTTAGGGAAAATCGGGTTTATAGGTATGGAGAATAAGCCCCAGACATTTGGGGTGGCCTCCATTTATATCGCCTCGAAGTAAATTTATGAGAAGATTCACCATTCTACTGGCACTGTTCCTTTGTACATCGGGTTACGGAGTATTTGCACAGTTCAATGAAAGACCCATCCTCAATTTAGAAAATGAAGATAAGGCCTTGCTGAACTGGGGGTATTTCCTCGGCTTTAATCAATATGATTTTAAGTTTGAATACACCAACGACCTCCAGGACATTCTTGTTGATAAGACCATGGGATTTAATGTGGGCCTTATCGGTGAATTGAGATTGCACGAACACCTTGATCTTCGATTTGAACCAGGTTTGTATTACGGCACGAGAACACTTGGATTCCCTGGTTTTTCAGAAGCAAATGATGCTATCAGAGAGGTAAAATCGACCTATATTAACTTTCCCCTTTTACTGAAAGTAAGCACTAAGAGAATTGGAAACTGGAAACCCTTTCTTGTAGGAGGTTTTTCGGCCTCCCTCAACCTGGGCAGCAATGAGGACAGCCTTGATGACAACAGCAGCGGAACCTTTAGAATGAAAAGTCAGGTTTTTAATTACGAACTGGGGTTTGGGATCGATTTTTACACCGAATATTTTAAATTCTCACCTTCCATACGGGGTGTGTTTGCCATAACTGATGAACTGGTTCCGGATAATGACCCATCGAGTCCCTGGACGGCTAATATCGATGCCTTGCGCACACGCGGAGTCTTTGTAAACTTTACTTTTGAGTAATTCAGCTATCCCTTCTTCGCAGTTCACTTAAAAATACGGCAGTTGCTGTAGCCACATTGAGACTTTCTGTTGTACTTTTCCCAAATTGAGGGATACTTACCTTTTTCTCCAGTACTGCGCACACTTCGTCTGAAATTCCATGGGCCTCATTCCCCATAACCAAAATCCCACTTGTCGGCCAGTTGAGTCCATAGACATTTTCCCCTTCCATATCCGCCCCATAAACCGGTAAACCTGATTTTATTAACAGGGGTTCCAGGGGTGTATAAATTATATTTACACGGGCGATGGACCCCATAGTTGCCTGCAGAACTTTAGGGTTATAGCAATCTACAGTATCTTCCGAACACAACAGTTGCCGAATTCCGAACCAATCGCAAAGTCGAATAATGGTTCCCAGGTTCCCCGGATCTTTCACTCCGTCCAGAGCGATTGTCCATTCTTCCATGACCGCTTCAGGAGCTTTAGGAATCCGAAAAACTGCCAGCACCTTGTTTGGGGTTTTGAGTCCGCTCATCCTTTTGAGATCCGATTCACCGATAATTTCAAATGAAGAGAATTCGGAAGGCAGCAGTTCCGGCTGAGTAGTGAAGACCCCTTCGGCCTCCAGATCAGTTTTTAATAACTCATTAACCAGTTTAACTCCTTCAGCCACGAACAGGCCATTTGCCTTTCGGTACTTTTTTAGTTGTAAGCTTTTTATAAACTTTAATTGACTTTTACCAACCATCCAAATAATGTATTTTTGGTACTTATGAATACCCCCTTTCCTCTTAAAGGCATCGCTGCTAAAATAGGTATCTTCCTGCTTATCGCGCTGCTTTCCTCCTGTAATACATTAAAAAGGGTTGGGGAAGACGAACTTTTACTCACAAAAAATACGATTCTCGTCGATGGCGAAAAGGTTCTGGACGAAGATATTAAAAGTCTTATCGTTCAGAAACCCAATACCCGCGTTTTGGGGTATCCACTGCGCCTTAATCTCTACAATCTGGCTAAAAAGGATCCAGATTCCACCTTCCAGGCATGGCTGCACAAAAAACCCGGAAGGGAAGAACGACTGGCCAATCTCTTGTCACAAAAACAGGTCGACGCATTGGGGGAATCATTTTTCGTCAAAGGATACAGCGAATGGTTAAAGAAAATTGGAGAGGCACCGGTGGTTATCGATACTTCCAGAGCAAGAAAAACGCTTCAGAGATTGAATTCTTATTATGGGAGTAAGGGATATTTCAACAATTCAACAACCTTTAAGATCAGGGAAGAAAAAAGGGAGCAAAGGGCAGCAATCGATTATAATGTTACACTGGGAAAACCCTTTTATATCGATTCTTTATCCCGAAATATAGCCTCTCCGGCAATCGATTCTTTATACCAGCGCACCAGGGAGAATTCCTTTATCAAGGAAAAGAAGCAATTCGATCTTACCGATTTTAACAACGAAAGACAAAGGCTTACCGAATTGTTCAGGAATTCGGGTGTATATAATTTCCAGGAGAGCTCCATCACCTATGATATTCTTCGCGATACTACTGAGATAAGGGACGATCAGCAGATGAACGTAGAACTCAATATAGATAACCTGCGAAAACGAAGCGATACGGCGATAACCACTTCAGAATATAAGGTATTTTCTTTCGAAAAAATTAATATTTATGCCGATTACGAATTTGGAGATGAGACAGAAACGCTGCAATCTACCGAATTTGAGAATTACACAATTTACTTTAAAGAAAAATTAAGGTACAAACCCAAGGCTCTCACCGATGCCATTTTTTTTGAGAAGGACAGTTTATACAGAGATCTGGATAGGCTCAGAACCTATCGGCAGATCACCAATCTCAACACCTTTAAATATCCCAATATCCAGATTCTCGAAGACAGTACACAGACCAAACTCATTTCCAATATTTTTCTAACAGCAAGACCAAAATATTCCCTGGGTCTTAACCTGGATATTACACACTCCAACATTCAACGCCTGGGAATCGGGTTTAGCAGTTCCCTTATTACCAGAAATGTATTTGGAGGTGCAGAAACTTTAAGTCTCTCTGCGAGGGGAACGTTCGGTCTTTTAAGTGACACTTCCCTTCCAGAGGATTTTTTCTCGGAAGTCGGAGCGGATATCAACCTTACCTTTCCCAGGATTTGGTTTCCCTTGCTGAACACCAAGCGTATTATTCCCAATTTTATGCTTCCCAAAACCAGTATTTCTGCAGGTACAAGCTTCCAGAAAAATATCGGTTTGGACAAGCAGACTCTTAATTCTATTCTAAGGTATGGCTGGGTTCCGAATACCTATAAAAGGAATTCACTTGAATTGTTAAATATCCTCTATGTGAGGAATGTTAACCCGGATCGATTTTTTAATGTTTATACCAGTACATATGAGTCACTCGATGACATCGCCGACAATTATGAGGACGATCCGGTCCTGGCCGATTTCTTTGATTCTACAGATGATCCGGATGATCCTAACCTGATCATCCCTGAAGGAACAACCGGTTTTACCCAGGCAGTCCTCGACGGGACTATAACGACCGATACCGATGATTTCATCGATGTGAGCCGGATTGAAGAACGCAGAGACCGACTCACAGAAAACAACCTGATATTTTCGAGCAACTACACCTTTACAAAGAATAATAAGGGTGGAATCAACGATAATAGTTTCTACCAGTTCAGATTGAACCTGGAAAGTGCTGGAAACCTCCTGTCTGGCTTGTCATATGTGATTCCCTTCAACCAAAATGACAATGACAATCTGCTGGTTTTTGGCGTTCCCTATTCCCAGTATGTAAAAACTGAATTTGATTTTATCAAGCATTGGGATCTCAGCAGGTCGAACGTTCTGGCATTCAGAAGTTTCCTTGGGGTAGCCATTCCATATGGAAATTCTGAAAGTGTTCCTTTTGTACGAAGTTACTTCGCAGGTGGCTCAAATGACAACCGGGCATGGTTTCCGTATTCCCTGGGTCCTGGAAGTTCAAGTGATATAAACGACTTTAATGAAGCAAATCTAAAACTGGCCTTTAACCTGGAATACCGTTTTCCAATCGTGGGAAATATCAAGGGTGCTTTGTTTGCGGATGCTGGAAATATCTGGAATGTTTGGGACAATGTTGATGATCCCGCCAAGACTTTCAGCGGATTCGAATCCCTTGCCGATATTGCCCTGGGGACAGGTTTTGGTCTTCGGTACGATTTTACCTATTTTGTATTCCGGGTCGACACCGGATTTAAAACATATAATCCCGCTGAAGTACAATCAAAAAGATGGTTCAGGGATTATAATTTTAGCAATGCGGTCATACAAATAGGAATCAATTATCCCTTTTAGACCTAATTATTTTATTACTTTTGCCCGAGTAGGCTAACACAAAAATCAAACTAAAAACTATGTCCCACAATATAAAACCGGGTGTCGCCACGGGCGATGAAGTTCAGAAAATCTTTGCATATGCCAAAGAAAAAGGATTTGCGCTACCCGCCGTCAATGTTACCGGTTCAAACACCGTCAATGCTGTTCTGGAAACTGCTGCAGCCCTTAATTCTCCTGTGATCATACAGTTTTCGAATGGAGGCTCTCAATTTAACGCCGGGAAAGGACTTTCGAATGAAGGTCAGCAAGCAGCCATCAAGGGTGCAATTGCTGGAGCCAGACATATTCATGAACTGGCAGAAGCTTATGGTGCTACCGTAATCCTTCATACCGATCACTGCGCCAAAAAATTACTTCCCTGGATTGATGGTCTTCTGGATGCAAGCGAGGTTCATTTTAAGGCTACAGGTAAATCTCTCTTTAGTTCACATATGATCGACCTTTCAGAAGAGCCCCTCGAAGAGAATATTGCCATCTGCAAGGAATATCTTGCCCGAATGAGCAAGATGAATATGACACTGGAGATCGAACTCGGGATAACAGGTGGAGAAGAAGATGGAGTAGATAACACCGACGTTGATGACTCCAAACTCTATACACAACCAGAGGAAGTGGCATACGCCTACGAAGAATTGTCTAAAGTGAGCCATAGATTCACGGTTGCAGCTGCCTTTGGAAATGTACATGGCGTTTACAAACCAGGCAACGTAAAACTCACTCCTAAAATCTTAAAGAATTCTCAGGAGTACGTCACAAAAAAATACAATGTGGAACACAACCATATCGACTTTGTCTTCCATGGTGGATCGGGTTCTACAGTAGAGGAAATCAGAGAAGCTATCGGATATGGTGTAATTAAAATGAATATTGATACCGACCTTCAATACGCCTTTATGGAAGGGATTCGTGATTACTTCAAGGGGAAAGAAGGGTATTTACAATCTCAGATCGGAAATCCGGACGGAGATGATCAACCCAACAAAAAGTATTACGATCCTCGGGTGTGGCTTCGCGAAGGTGAAAAAACATTTGTGGAGCGCCTGAAAAAGGCTTTCGAAGATCTCAACAATGTGAATACCCTATAACTTTAAAGGTAGTTCTGATATTAAAAAAGAAGAGACTATGACGGCTTGGTTTAAACGAAAAGAGAAAGGGATACAGACTGCTACAGAGCAGAAGAAAGACACTCCTAAAGGACTTTGGTATAAATCACCTACGGGAAAGATAGTTGAGTACGAAGAGCTCGCAAAGAATTTTTATGTGAGTCCGGAAGACGACTACCATGTAAGGATAGGAAGTCAAGAATACTTCGAGATTTTGTTCGATGACAATAAGTTCACTGAACTCGACCCCAAATTGAGTTCCAAGGATCCCCTGAAATTTGAAGACACAAAGAAATACGCAGATCGCCTCAAAGCTGCACAGAAAAAAACCGGATTAAAAGATGCTGTGCGAACAGCCATGGGAAAATCTAAAGGGAACGACCTGGTTGTGGCTTGTATGGATTTCAGTTTTATCGGAGGTTCCATGGGAAGCGTTGTTGGAGAAAAGATTGCAAGGGCCATCGATATGGCAATAAAGAAAAAGGTACCGTTTGTGATGATTTCCAAATCAGGGGGAGCTCGAATGATGGAAGCTGCCCTCTCATTAATGCAACTGGCCAAAACTTCGGCAAAACTCGCACAACTTGCGGAAGCAAAGCTACCTTATGTTTCTCTTTGTACGGATCCTACAACCGGAGGAACTACTGCTTCCTATGCCATGTTAGGGGACATCAATATTTCAGAGCCGGGCGCATTGATAGGGTTTGCCGGTCCGCGGGTCGTGAAAGAAGCAACGGGTAAAGACCTTCCCAAGGATTTCCAGACAGCTGAATTTGTCAAGGAACACGGCTTCCTGGATTTTATTGTCCACCGCAGCGAATTAAAAAATAAGATCAATCTCTATCTTGACCTGATACAAAACAATCCGGTAAGGAAATAAAAAAAGCCCTGAATCATCAGGGCTTTTACTTTAACAGATCTTAGTTTAAGAATCTTCTCAGGAATATCTCCTCTGTTGTTCCGTCGGGATAAGTAAGTAGACCCTTGGCATCACAGCTTCCATCTCCAAAGTCGAGACTAGCCGTTGCATCATTTCTTGAAATATTCAATATCCCACTTACAATGAATCGGCATGCCAATTCTCTTCTCAGAGGAGTTACTGTCTCTTTTACAAAGACATTCCCCAAAGGTCCGGTAAAAGTACCTTTTCCGGAAATAAGGTAAACATTATCTCCCCAGAAGCCAGTACCGTATCCTTCTATCCATTCTCTGGTTCTTTCACCAGTAAAACTAGCGGTATCGCCGTTAGGCCAGGTAGCAGAGAAACTAGCATCCGCATCAGACTGAGGATTTCCCTCCTCATTGGCTCTCATTCTAAGGATAGAGGCCGAGCCTTCAATGGCAACACTGTTAAAGGTAAAATTCTCTAGTGACAAACTCAGGGTCTTTGTAGCCATTTCCATATCCTTGGCATAGCTGAGGTAAATAATTCCACTGAGCACATTTCCATTGGGCAATTCACACCCTTCCCCGAAATCAATGGTGCGTTCTTTTGTAGTTGAAGTAATTACCGTGGTAATGGTCACACAGTCTGGAAGAAAATCAGAATTATATGAAAATTTGGAAGTGGCAAGGACTTCATCAGCCATATACACGTCTTCTGCAATATTCATAACTTCTTCCGAGATCATTTCTGTTTCATCACTGACCTTCAGTTCAGCCACTTCAAAGGTTTCTTGTTCCACAAATGGAGTTGATTCCTCCTTGTCACAGGAAATCAATAAGGTTGTTGCCAGTAGCACAACACCTGCATAGTTCAATGTTTTGAGACTCTTTTTCATAATGTAGTTTTTAAAGATTACCCATCTAAGACCAATTTCTTTAAGAAAGGTTTAACGTATGACCAAAAAATATTTGTACACAGCTCTTATTATTAAATTATTACTATCTTTGCGCCTCGATTGAAAATCAATCAGATACATAAAAATCATTAAATAAAATATTGGCATGTATTTAACCAAAGAAGTGAAGAAAGACATCTTCAAAAAGTACGGAGGGGACGAAAACAACACGGGTGCAACAGAGGCTCAGATCGCCTTATTCACCCATAGGATAAATCACCTTACCGGTCATTTAAAAAACAACCAGAAAGATTTCAATACAGAAAGATCTTTGGTGAGATTAGTGGGAAAAAGAAGAAGCCTGCTCGATTACCTTAAAAAGAAAGATATTGAAAAATATCGCGAATTAATTAAAGATCTGAATATCAGAAAATAATGGAAATGGGGAAGTTAAGCTTCCCCATTTTTTAATTTTCAGGGCCCTGAAAAGGGCTACATTAAAAAGCTTACACTCGGTTTTTCATTGGTCCACAACACAACAACACAACTTCGGCCGGCCATGAGGGCGGCAGAGACCATTGTTTAACATTCCTGAAGAAACAGGATTAACTAAAAACTATGATTCCAAAGACATTTAAAGAGGTCATTGACCTCGGTGACGGCAGAACTATTTCTATCGAAACCGGAAAACTTGCAAAACAGGCACACGGTTCTGTTGTTGTTCAATCGGGTAAATGCATGTTATTGTGCACCGTTGTATCCAATTACAAAGCGTCTGATGTAGACTTTCTGCCTCTTACGGTTGACTATCGCGAGAAATTCGCTGCCTCTGGCCGATATCCGGGAGGTTTCTTTAAAAGAGAAGCCCGACCCAGCGATGGAGAAGTTCTTACCATGCGACTTGTAGACCGGGTATTAAGACCCTTATTTCCCAAAGACTACCATGCGGAAACGCAGGTAATGATCCAGCTGATGTCTCATGATGATGACGTTATGCCCGACGCTATGGCCGGATTGGCCGCTTCTGCTGCAATACAGTTATCCGACTTCCCTTTTGAATGCGCCATCTCAGAAGTACGCGTAGGAAGGGTTGACGGTAAATTCATTATCAACCCAACCCGTGCACAGCTCGAGGAATCCGATTTAGAAATGGTCATCGGGGCTTCAGAAGATTCTGTGATGATGGTAGAAGGAGAAATGGGAGAAATTTCCGAAGAGGAAATGGTAGAGGCCATTAAATTTGCCCATGAAGCGATAAAGGAACAAGTTGCTGCTCAGAAGCGACTTGCCGACGCTTTTGGCAGGAAAGAAGTAAGAGAATACGATCAGGAAGATGAAGATGAAGCTCTGGCTAAGAAAATCCATGACATGGCTTATGACAAAGTATATGCCATCGCCAAAGCAGGTTCTTCTAAACACGAACGAAGTACCGCATTCTCTGAGATTAAAGAAGAGATAAAATCATCCTTTTCCGAAGAAGAACAGGAAGAAAAAGGTGATCTGATCAAAAAATACTATTACAAAGCAGAAAAAGCAGCCGTCAGGGATCTTACCCTTAACGAGGGACTTCGATTAGACGGACGTAAGACAGATGAAATCAGGCCTATTTGGTGTGAAGTAGATTACCTGCCTTCAACTCATGGTTCTGCCATTTTCACGAGAGGAGAAACTCAGGCTCTTGCTACTGTAACCCTGGGAACTTCAAGGGAGGCGAATCAAATTGATATGCCCTCCTATGAAGGCGAAGAAACATTCTACCTCCATTACAACTTCCCGCCTTTCTCTACAGGAGAAGCGAGGCCAATCAGAGGTACCTCAAGAAGGGAAGTAGGACATGGTAACCTTGCACAACGTGCACTAAAGAGGATGATCCCGCTTGATTGTCCTTATACTGTACGTGTAGTTTCAGAGGTGTTGGAAAGTAACGGTTCGTCTTCTATGGCTACTGTTTGTTCCGGGACGATGGCACTTATGGATGCCGGGGTACAGTTGAAAAAACCAGTATCGGGAATCGCCATGGGACTGATCACTGATACGGAGTCTGGAAAATACGCAGTGCTGTCTGATATTCTGGGAGACGAAGATCACCTGGGAGACATGGACTTTAAAGTAACCGGAACTGAGGATGGTATTACCGCATGTCAGATGGACATAAAGGTAAAAGGTCTTTCTTACGAGATTCTCGTAAAAGCATTGAAACAAGCCAGAGATGGAAGGTTACATATCCTCTCTAAATTAACTGAGACCATTGCAGCACCTAACAGTGATGTAAAACCTCATGCCCCAAAAATGGTTACCGCTACGATTCCTGGAGAATATATCGGTGCTTTGATCGGGCCCGGAGGAAAAGTGATCCAGGAATTACAGAAAAGTACAGGTACCACCATTGTAATTAATGAAGACCCTGTTACCGAAGAAGGCTTAGTTGAGATCCTGGGAACTGACCAGGCCGGAATAGACGCTGTTTTAGCAAAAATTGATTCTATAACGTTTAAACCGAAAGTGGGAAGCGTTTACGAGGTTAAAGTAATCAAAATGCTCGATTTCGGAGCTGTGGTAGAATATGCTGAAGCTCCGGGGAACGAAGTCCTGTTGCACGTCTCAGAACTGGCATGGGAACGGACAGAAAATGTTTCCGATGTGGTAAATATGGGCGATGTGTTCGACATTAAATACATCGGTATAGATCCGCGTACCAAAAAAGATAAGGTTTCCAGGAAAGCTTTACTTCCAAAACCTGAAGGTTACGTAGAAAGACCTCCAAGAAATGACAGGAGAGATCGCGGTGACCGAAATGACAGAGGACAAAGAAGACCCTCAAGACAGCGAAGAGACTAATCTTTCGACCTAAGAAGCTCAAACCCCGGCATTTTGTCGGGGTTTTTTGATTTTTTTAACATTTTATTGAAAATTTCCTTACCTATTTGTAACATTCTCTCTTTTTATACGTATAAGTATATGCAGCACATGCAATAAACCCTAAATTGAAAGGAACCTATTAGATGAGACAGTTAAAGATTACAAAACAGGTGACCAACCGGGAAACGGCCTCACTTGACAAATACTTACAGGAAATTGGTAAGGTAGATTTGATCACGGCTGATGAAGAAGTGGAGTTGGCACAACGTATCAAGGCAGGAGATCAAACCGCCCTTGAAAAACTGACCAAGGCCAACCTCAGGTTTGTCGTTTCTGTGGCAAAACAATACCAGAACCAGGGTCTTACCCTCCCTGATTTGATCAACGAGGGGAACCTGGGCCTGATCAAAGCAGCACAACGTTTTGACGAAACCCGTGGTTTTAAGTTTATTTCCTACGCCGTTTGGTGGATTCGCCAGTCGATCCTTCAGGCTTTGGCTGAACAATCGCGGATTGTACGCCTTCCTTTGAATAAGATCGGCTCTATAAATAAGATTAATAAAACCTTCGCATTTCTAGAGCAGGCACACGAAAGAGTGCCATCTGCTGAAGAAATTGCAAAGGAACTCGATATGACTGTGGAGGATGTAAAGCAATCCCTGAAGAATTCAGGAAGGCACGTCTCCATGGATGCACCTCTGATAGACGGGGAAGATTCTAACCTCTACGATGTATTGCGCAGCGGAGAGTCGCCAAATCCTGATAAGGATTTATTGCATGAATCCCTGAGAACGGAAATCGAAAGAGCCCTGGAAACATTAACGCCCAGAGAAGCTGATGTGATCAGACTATACTTTGGCCTGGCAGGGCAACATTCTATGACCCTCGAGGAGATTGGTGAGACCTTTGACCTCACCAGGGAACGTGTCAGACAGATCAAAGAAAAGGCAATTCGAAGGTTGAAACACACCTCCAGAAGTAAGATACTGAAGACCTACCTGGGATAATATTTCCCGGGGGCAAGAACACGGATGTCCAGTCCTTAAATTGGAATACTGGAGATTTTAGTGTATTTTGCAAAAGATAACAACAGTGTATCATGACTGTTCGTTTTTTGATTGATGAATAAACTCCGGCTGATTACCGGAGTTTTTCATTTCAACCAATCACCAACCTAAAGCCGATTTAAATGTCTGTAAATGCCATCAAAAAGGAGAAAATAATTGCGATCCCAACCCTTATAAAGCGACTTCTGCTAGTGAGTGGTATTTTATCTATCCTCCTGAATACATCCTGTAAGCAGGAAAAAGCCTATATCCCGGCAACACCTACCCCCTTCACTACTCCTTCGGGAAAAGTTTATCAGCGAAATATAGCCAGTGGTAAGGCACTGGAAGATTTCCAGCAAGCGAGAATTGCCTATTTAAAAGATACCACCGATGTAGACCTTCTCATATGGTACGGCAGGAGAATGGCCTATCTGGGAAACTACGAAGATGCCATAGCCATATACTCAAATGGTATCAAAAGGTTTCCTGAAGATGCCCGACTCTACAGGCATCGAGGTCACAGATATATCTCAATAAGAGAATTTGATAAAGCCATCGCCGACCTGGAAAAGGGAGCAGCTCTTATCCTTGGCACCGAAAATGAAATAGAACCCGACGGGATGCCCAATGCAATGAATATCCCCGTTAGCACCCTTCACGGTAACATTTGGTACCACCTGGGGCTTGCCTATTACCTCAAACACGATTATAACAATGCCTATAGGGCATATCTCAATTGCCGTGAAAGCGGATCCAACCCCGATAATCTCGTATCGAGCACCCACTGGTTGTATATGATACAGCGCCGTCTCGGAAACAAAACTGTGGCAGATAGTCTTTTAATCCCAATCGAAAATGGATTGGAGGTGATTGAAAATACAAATTATTATGATCTCTGTAGGTTTTACAAGGGCCTGATCCCTGTAGATTCCCTCACAAAAGCCAAAGAAATGTCTGCTGCCTCAGATGCCGTGTCCTACGGCCTGGCAAATTGGTATTTTTATGAGGGGATGGAAGAAGAAGCCATAGAAATATGGATGGATATAATAGAACGAGATAGCTGGACTTCCTTTGGTTACATTGCTGCTGAAAGCGATCTCAGTAATATCACCATCAGAAAATAAGACCCTCTTATCTCTGAATAACAAGGGTTTGTTTACTTTTACACTTATAAAAATCTGCTGATCAATGAATCACGTTAAAATTGCCCCTTCCCTCCTGGCCGCAGACTTCGGAAATCTGCAGAGGGATGTGGAATTGGTCAATGAGAGCGAAGCCGCGTGGCATCACCTTGATATCATGGACGGACTTTTTGTCCCCAATATATCTTATGGAATGCCTGTAGTTAAAACCATCGCTGAACACGCAACAAAGCCTTTGGACACCCATCTTATGATCGTCGACCCTGACAGATACATCCAGACTTTTGCAGATCTTGGGGTGTATATGCTAACGGTACACTACGAGGCTTGCACCCATCTACACAGGACAATCCAGGCCATAAAGGCAGCAGGAATGAAAAGCGGGGTTGCCCTAAATCCGCATACCGATGTCTCATTATTGGAAAATGTGTTGAATGATCTTGACCTGGTACTTGTAATGAGTGTCAATCCTGGTTTTGGAGGTCAGTCTTTTATTCCCAGGACTTATGATAAGATCAGAAAACTTCGGAAGATGATCGAACAGCAGGAGGCGTCTGCTCTTATTGAAGTGGATGGCGGGGTAAATCTTGAAAATGCCCCCAGACTCATTGAGGCCGGGGCCGATGTCCTTGTAGCAGGTAGTTCGGTATTTAAGTCCGAAGATCCTAAAAAGATTATCGCAGAACTGGCAGCTACTACCTTTTCCTAGAACATGGAAAGATAATATTTTAAGAGGTCCGTTGTAGTCACTATTCCAACTACCTCTCCATCATCAACTACGGGTAAGGAGTGATATTTGCGCTTTACCAGTAATTCCGTGGCATCCCGCACTGTTTCTTTAGAACTGATCGATTCAGGGGTCCGAACCATTAGTTGGTTAATGGAAAACATTTCGTATATCTCCGACTTTACATTGTCTTCTTCCCGAAAAGCACCGTCTGCAAAGCTCAATCGTAACAGATCGTTCATACTGAGCATCCCCACAATTTTTTTGTTGTCCGTGACGGGCATATGTCTGATGTTGTTTTTCTTGAACAAATGTTCTGCTCTGTCTAGTCCGTCCTTTATATCAACCGAAATAATATTCTTGGTCATTATAGTTGAGATGGGTATGTCTATAGAAATGGTCATGATGAATTGTTTTAGTTTTATTACCTAAATATCCGATTCAATACTCCGGAAAAGAATGATAATTGTCAGGTTTAAGCCTCCTACCCAGGATTAGGGAATTATAATAAGAATATGCCTAGTTTTGTGATGTTGAAATAATTTATCTGATTACGAAAGAAAAAATGAAGAAGGATTTTGATCTGATTATCGTAGGGGGAGGACCTATTGGAATTGCATGCGGACTGGAAGCTCAAAAAAAGGGATTGTCGTACCTGATCATTGAAAAAGGACCTATTGTAAATTCCCTGTTTAATTATCCTGTGAACATGCAGTTTTTTTCATCTTCCGAAAAATTGGAGATAGATGAGATCCCTTTTATCAGCAAAGAAGCCAAGCCAAAGCGAAATGAGGCCCTGGAATATTACAGGAGAATTGTAACCTCAAATAA
This sequence comes from Muriicola sp. E247, assembly GCF_041358175.1. Taxonomy (NCBI): domain Bacteria; kingdom Pseudomonadati; phylum Bacteroidota; class Flavobacteriia; order Flavobacteriales; family Flavobacteriaceae; genus Muriicola; species Muriicola sp. E247. The sequence goes on along the minus strand of NZ_JBGKBE010000006.1, from coordinate 143,060 downwards.
GCTGAATATCCATCTTTTTGAAAAGGTTAGCTCAGTAAAGAAATACAACGAAGAATTTGAGGTAAAAACAGAGAAAGAAACGTATGGTGCAAGGCAAGTGATCATATCCACAGGGTTTTATGACCTGCCCAACAAACTTAATGTTCCCGGTGAAGAACTGCCGAAGGTATCACATTACTACAAAGACCCTCACTTTTACGCCAGCCAGAAACTAGCCGTAGTAGGGGCCAGTAATTCTGCAGTGGATGCCGCCCTGGAATGCTGGCGTAAAGGTGCTGATGTTACCATGATTATTAGAGGCCCTGAGGTGGGTCAAAGAGTAAAATACTGGGTAAGACCCGATATCATTAACCGAATAGAAGAAGGAAGTATTAAGGCCTATTATAATACTACCGTTTCAGAGATAAGACCCGATGTGATCATCCTCAACACCCCAGAAGGGGAGGTTGAACTTCCTAATGATTTTGTCCTGGCACTTACAGGATACATGCCAAATTTTGAGTTTTTAGAGACCATGGGCATCCAATTATCCGAAGATGAGAAAAGACTCCCTGATTACAATCCGGAAACTATGGAGACCAATATAAAAGGCCTCTATCTTGCCGGGGTAATCTGTGGCGGGATGGAGACTCATAAATGGTTTATAGAAAACTCAAGGATACACGCCAAGATTATCATTGCAGAAATCCTGAAAAAAATGAAAGCGAACACAAAGACAGTCTCATCCCCTTCCTTCAAAGAAGGCAAACCTAATTAAAAAACTCCTCAATCAACCGGATATATAAATCCGATTAATTAAAGGGTTTAGCTAATTCAGGTTATTACCCTTGATAATAAACGCCCTTGAACCGACTAGTCTATTGTTACGGAAAATGTAACGGCTAAATCGGTTTCTCCTCCTGCATCTGCCAAGCCTGTATTTGGTTTTGTAGGCTCATGACGCAGGGTAAAACCAAGGGTTCCTGTACTGGCTGCTCCTGTACTCAGAGTAAATAGCGTTCCCAAAGGATTTCCATCGTCATCAAAATTGGCGTAATCCGTAGTGGCATCAAGTCCGCCACTAATCGTATAAAAAAACTGGTGTTCTTCGTCTTCCGCTTCCACTTCATCCGTAATATTCTCTGCAGGTGACTCCGTTTCATTGAGTATAACTATCGCTCCTCCGTATACCGTATTCGCTACAAAATTGCCTGAAACGGTCACCACGGGGGCGTCTGGCCCGTCACCGTCGAGATCCCTGCTTTGCAAGGTTATGGTGTCACCCCCTCCATTGGGGACCAGGGTAACTGTTATGGTCGTAATTATCTCTTCTTCATTTACCGGAACCGGATTGTCGTCGTCAGAACATGAAGTAAAAAGAAATCCTGAAAGTAGTACAAGCGTAAAGAATTTAATGTTTTTCATAGTCATGATTTATTTTAATAGTTAAATATTAATTGTAATTGAATGTTTCTGCCCATTCCATCGGCAAAAAATCGTTGTCTGTTTAAATAGTCCCTGAAAGATGTATCGAATATATTATTTACGTTAACGGAAGCCGTCAATGCCGCTGAATCTCCAAGGGAAAAGTCCATCTTAGAGGTAAAGCCCAGCAGATGGTATGCATCGGGTGGAGTGTTAATCTCCAACAACACATCTTGTTGCTCCTCAGGGGAGAATACCACTATGTTCGGAGGGAATTCATTTTGCCGGAATACCAGGTTACTCATCAGAGCTACTTCCAACCCGTTCCATTCTCTTTTTACAAAACGGATCCTGTTCCTAAAGTTAGCCGATGGGATATTGATCAAGGCGATATCGTTCTCCGTATCCTTTCCTTTCACTATGGAAAACTGATGGTCGGTTTCCCATCGATCACTCCAATCTATGTAGGCAGATGCATCGAGGCCTATAAGTCGACTGTCTGTCTGACGATACGACCAAACGGGAAATGCACCTCGAATGGTAAACTCAACCCCGGTTGGTTCGAGGACAATAAAATCTGAAACAAAATTTGCGTAAGGTTCAAGGGTAAAGCCCCAGTTTGTATTTCGCTTTTCATAGGAAAGTGAAATCTTACTGGAAGTTTCGCTATTGATTCTCAGGTCTCCCAATTCAATACGTGCTGCGGAATGATGAAGGCCGTCACTAAAAAGTTCAGATGGGTTAGGTGCTCGTTGCGCCAGGGCGTAATTAAGTCTAAAAAAGGTATTGTTGTCTTTGTTATATTTTACACCTGCCGTTCCCGAAAAATTATTGAAATCGAGTACAGGGTTGGTCAGCAACTGAGTATCCAGGTCTTCTATAATGATATCACTGAAATCCTGATCGTAGCCCCTTTCTTCCCACCTGCTGGTTAGATAAAACTTGGTGGCATCGATACGGGAAAAATCGTACCGAAATCCGGCATCTAGGTTCCAATCCTGGGAAATTCTATACTCAGCAATACTAAAAATACCCAAATCGAATTTCTCATAATCCGGGATAAGCCTGCGTACACCTGTATCTGGATTAGGAAAATTATCCTGGTACCTCCCCATTAGACCTAACTGCATCTCTAACCTTTCATTGGCATCCCACTTAAAATCAGTATTGATCGTATGGGTAGTTAGTTGGAGGTCGAGAGAAGCTCTATCATCAAGTTCACCACGTCTTACGTCGTACTCCAGCCTTCGATTATCCTGAAAATCGTATTGTAGACTCCATTTTCCAAGGCCCTGAAATCTTTTATACAAGGCTATTTTTCCCAGGTAATGGGTAACCTGCTGCCTTGGATTTTGCAAGTCGTACGTAAAGGACCGTATAATCTGGGGGGTACCACTGTTGATACTTCTGATCAGATCATCGACATTACCGATATGTGAGGCCCTTAGGATAGCGATTTCTGCATCGTAGTAAGAAAACCGGGCGTCTATGCCCCAGTTAAAGGTCTTCTTCCCAGCCTGCAGCGATATACCGGTTTCCCGGATACCCGTATTGGATAAAATATAATCCGGGGCTTCCTGATCCCCGAGGCGTTTATAGGATCCCTGGACTTTGGCAAACCATTGGTTTTCGAAGACCTTCGATAGTTCAGAGGATATTGATCCCCCACGTCCGTTGGTCATTCCGTTAAGGATGGTCTTACCATAGAGTGTATCCTTAGCCGGCATGATTTCCTGCTCCATCAGGATAACACCTCCTACCGCATCTCCCCCATATTGAAGCGCAGCGGCCCCTTTTACAACTGAAATGGCACTGGCCGAATTGATGTCTACATTGGGTGCGTGTTCATCTCCCCATTCCATATCCTGCATACGTACTCCATCATTCAGAACCAGGACCCTGCTTCCGTTTAATCCGTGAATTACAGGCTTCACTATTGTTGCCCCGGTATTTAAGCTGGAGACACCGCTGATTTCATTTAATGCATCACCCAAACTACCCCCACTATACCTGATCAGCGTCTCATTATCGAGCCGTTCTTCAATTCCGGAGTTGGTCTTTTTTACAACAGCACCTCCAACGACCTGTACCTCATCTAATTCTTCCAGGTGATGTTCAAGGAAAAAATCCTTTTCTGTCTCCCCTGAGATCGTAACAGGAAAAATAAGGGTTCTGCAATCAGGGTGCATGACTTCTATCTCATAGTCTCCACTACATATATCTTTAAAGACATATTGCCCGTTTAGGTCTGTAAAAGCCGATACATTCATATCTGAAATAACCAGCGTTGCACCAACCAGGGGGGTCTTATTGTGAAAATCGAGAACCTTTCCGGTAAGTTTATCGTTGCATTTCTGCCCTATCAATATAAACGGCAGGAGCAAAGCGCTCAAAAAATATAAGAGTCTGAAAGACATTAGATGAAATAATAAATTAATATGGCCTGCATCCCAGGAATGCAAAAGAGTATTGCTCAAGTTGTCTGTATAGACCTATAGAGCGGGGGGAGGTCGACTAAAAAGGGATGGAAAGAAATTATCTTCTTTAAAAAACGCGTCCCTGCTTTCCAAATGTCCTTGAGAGGGGACGTTGAATACAATAGCAGGTTTTACTGCCTGGGCGGGGGTATCGTAAAGAAATGATTCACTTAATACTGAAAACAGGCACAATTCGCATTTTTCAGTGTCGGCTTCATCACTATGGGATAATGGGTGATAACTTATTCCCTTGCCTAAAAGGAATAGACCGAGTAGCAATAAAGAAAAAGTGATCTTTAAACTGTTACCTCCCATAATTTCAAAATTAAATAATGATTTGCTTCCCACTGTTAAGGATATGCTAATATTGTGCTTATTCGTGCTCCTATTCCGGTTTTCATGAAGAATTTAATCTTTACTAAGATAGCTGAATCAAGCTTTTATTTAAAACTCAGAACAGAATCAGAATAAGGAAAAGTGGTAAGGAAATATTCCCCAAGCTGATCGTCTCAGGCAGGCAGGGGGGTTGAAAACCAAAAAAAGAAGACTTCGCTTCGCAATGGATTACCTCACTACCGTTCGATGAGCCTCACGGCACTCCCCTCTGGAAATACCAACCCTGCATGGGCCCTGTCCCATGCGGTTTTAGTTTCCCTAGCGCCAGCTTTAAGCATGCTTAAATTGGCGCTTTAGGAAACTAAAAACCCCGCAACTTCCGTTGCGGGGTTTGGTGCTTGTAGTGACCGCGGGAGGATTCGAACCCCCAACCCTCAGAGCCGAAATCTGATATTCTATCCAGTTGAACTACGCGGCCTTTATCTGCCTTTTTCTTAGCGAGCGCAATTTACACAAAAAGAACTTTCCGGAGCTAATAAAATACGTTCAATAGGAATCTCTGCCGTGCATTTCATGCATTTTCCAAAATCTTCAGTATCCAGCAGGGAGAAATTGCGTTCCAGGCCTTTTAATTGTTCTTCAGCCTTGCGCAGGGCCGCTTCCATGACTCCCTTATTGTTAATAGCATCCATCCTCGATACCCTGCCGATGGCATTGTCGGGAGCCACAGGACCGCTTAAATCGCTGTATTGCTTTATTCGTTTTTCCGTCCTTGTGATTGCGGATTGTAATAGTGCCCTAAGTTCAGAAGTATCCACGACGCTACTACTTAGTTCAAATGCTTTCTGACAATCCCCGAGATCGTCTTTCCATCTGCTTTCCCTGCAAGTTTTTTAGATACCTGACCCATCACAGGCCCCATATCTTTCATTCCACTTGCCCCCATTTCCTCTATTGTAGACACCACTACCTTTTCAATTTCTGCTTCCCCAAGCTGTTCTGGAAGGAATTTCTCGATAACAGCGACCTGAGACATCTCTGCTTCTGCAAGGTCTTTCCGACCTTGTTCGGTAAAGATTGCTGCACTGTCTTTCCTCTGCTTCACTAAACGCTGAACCATTTTTATCTCTTCTTCTTCAGTGAGTCCTTTTCCCCCTCCTTTATCGGTTTGGGCTAACAAAAGTGCCGATTTTATGGCCCGAAGCGACTCCAAAGCAACAGTATCCTTCGCTTTCATCGCTGTCTTCATTTCCTGCATTACCTTATCCTGTAAGCTCATAACCCTTTATTTTTAGTGATGTGAAGTTAAAAAATAAACCCGAAACGAAGGGAATCATCTCGGGTTTTAGAACGGTTGAAACAACCAATCAAAATTAACTAGTCTACATTATCGTGTAAAAATGAATTGTTAGAACGCATTTGAATTTCATCATTGCTATCCTCACCCAGTGTTGTCCTGGAAACCTTTCCCTCCTTAGGGTTGTCGTTCAAATTAACTCCCTGACGTTTATAAGCGGGTTCCTTTTCAATTTCTTCAATATGGCCCATACTATTCTGAAACTTATAATTGAAATCCTTAAGTTTTTTCCTGCGTTCGTCGGCCCTGGCCTTCAATAGTTCTTCTATAGGTGAAGACATCGGATCGATCTCCTCCGGATTCATTTCTTTATTTGATTGTTCGTAGGCACTTACGGTTTTGTGTTCAAAAACAAGTTCATCCTCAACAATCTTTGGATCGAAATCCTCTGCCTTGGAACGAGCGCCGGTTAACTTGGATTCAAGCTCCATATAATCGTCAAGGCTGTACCGTTTTTCTCCTTCTTTATTGTACTCTAATACAGGAATTACTTCGATATGTTCATTTACATCTATATCACTGATGTCTTCATCAAGGGAAAAAGTAATCACGTGCTCTTTATCTTCCTCTTCTTCAGGTTCTCCTTCTTTGGATAGGGGCATATCAAAACTCATGCTGATCTGCTCCTTGCTCTCTTTTGAGGAAACGGTTACAGGATCGACAACTTCGATGTCAAATAGAGCTTCCTTTGAATCAATAATCACAAAACTATCTTCATCGATATCTTCAGCTACTACTTCATCATAAAAGACGTTGAAATTTCTAATGAAATTAGTAGTAGGAATCAAATCCATTTCTTCCTCAATTTCTAAAACGTGCTTTACAATAGGCTCAGTTTCTTCCTCTTCCATGACCAGCTCATGAACCACCTGTTCAGACTCCATAAGCTGTTGTTCGGCCTTTTGGTCTTCTTCCAGGGTATGGATGATTTTTTTGGATTCGGTATTGACGATTTCATCCTGCTGGTCCACGTTAAAACCCGTTGCAATAACAGTAACGGCTATAGCATCTCCTAGAGTTTCGTCCTCACCTACCCCCATGATTATATTAGCGCCGTGACCTGCCTCTATTTGAATGTGATCATTGATCTCTCCTATCTCATCTATTGTAATTTCTTTTGTACCTGAGACTATTAATAACAGTACATTTTTCGCTCCATTGATCTTATTGTCATTGAGCAGGGGAGAATCGAGCGCTTTCATGATGGCCTCCTGAGCCCTGGCTGAACCTGAAGCCATGGATGATCCCATAATAGCAGTACCACTGTTCGAAAGCACTGTTTTGGCATCCCTTAAATCTATATTTTGAGTATAATGGTGTGTAATAACTTCTGCAATTCCACGGGCTGCAGTCGCCAGAACTTCATCTGCCTTGGAGAAACCGGCTTTAAATCCGAGATTCCCATATACTTCCCTGAGCTTATTATTGTTGATGATGATCAGGGAATCTACGTGCTCCCGAAGGCGCTCAATTCCTTTTTGCGCCTGCTGACACCTCATTTTACCTTCAAACTGGAAGGGCATTGTAACGATTCCCACAGTTAAAACATCCATTGACTTTGCCTGTTTTGCGATGACAGGAGCAGCACCAGTACCTGTTCCCCCACCCATTCCGGCTGTAATGAAAATCATTTTTGTTGTGGTATCGAGCATGCGTTTTATTTCTTCCATGCTCTCAACTGCTGCCTGCTCCCCTACTTCAGGGTTGGCCCCTGCTCCCAGTCCTTCTGTCAGGGAAACCCCTAGCTGAATCTTATTGGGTACCGGGCTATTTTGGAGTGCCTGGGAATCTGTATTGCAGATGACAAAATCAACTCCATTGATTCCCGCCTGGAACATATAATTTATGGCATTGCTACCACCACCGCCAACGCCGATCACTTTTATTACATTACTTTGATTCTTGGGGAGGTCAAAGGAAATACTTTCAAATTCGGTGTTCTTGTTCATGATACTTTTATTACTGGTTAAATGATATACTTTACTTTATTCTGCGTTGTCTAGAAAATCCTTGAGCTTTTCAGACCACCTGTCAAATACTGATTTTCGTTCTTTTCTGGCAGACGCGCTTGCACCCACCTCTTCGTGCCCTTCTAAAACCATCTCTCTCTCTTTTTCTTCCTCCAGGGTCTTTAACCTGCGCTTATCCTTATTCTCAACGGCATTCATCAATAATCCTACTGCGGTGGCATAAAGGGGACTGGCGATCTCTGCATCTGAATCTCCTGCCAGATGCTCGTTGGGGTATCCAATACGGGTGTCCATTCCGGTGATGTATTCTACCAGTTGTTTCAGGTGTTTCAACTGGCTACCTCCACCGGTGAGGACGATGCCGGCAATTAATTTTTTCTTTTGTTCTTCATGGCCGTAATTCTTAATCTCAACATAGACCTGTTCTACGATCTCGACCACACGGGCATGGATAATCTTTGACAAATTCTTCAGTGTAATTTCCTTAGGCTCCCTTCCTCTCAATCCGGGGATAGAAACAATTTCATTGTCCTTGTTTTCTCCCGGCCAGGCAGAACCGAATTTCATTTTCAAAAGCTCAGCCTGTTTTTCTATAATAGAGCATCCTTCCTTTATATCTTCGGTGATCACGTTTCCTCCAAAAGGTATAACCGCTGTATGCCTTATAATCCCATCTTTAAAAATCGCCAGGTCTGTGGTACCCCCCCCGATATCGATCAGGGCCACCCCTGCTTCTTTTTCTTCCTGACTTAATACAGCCTCGGAGGATGCCAGTGGCTCCAGAGTGATATTGTACAAATCGAGGCCTGCACTTTTAATACATCTTCCAATATTTTTTATAGAGGATACCTGGCCCACTACTACATGAAAGTTCGCTTCCAGGCGTCCTCCGTACATCCCTATAGGTTGTTTTATTTCAGCCTGCCCGTCTACCTTGTATTCCTGAGGCAGTACATGGATAATTTCTTCCCCGGGCAACATCACTAACTTGTAAACCTGGTTACAGAGTTTATCCAGGTCGTCTTCATTGATAACTTCTTCAGAATTCGCCCTGGTGATATAATCACTGTGCTGCAAACTGCGAATATGTTGTCCGGCAATACCCACGACAACAGATCCTATCTTAAGTCCGGCATCAGCTTCGGCCTGTTCCACGGCCTGCTGAATAGATTTAATTGTCTGGGTGATGTTATTCACCACGCCCCTATGCACGCCAAGACTTTTAGAACGACCTATCCCAAGTACTTCTATTTTGCCGTATTCATTTTCTTTACCGATGATCGCTACTATTTTAGTAGTTCCGATATCGAGGCCAACTGAGTAATTTTCTTGTTCCATGGTCTTAAATTTTAGTACACACTACTTGATTGTCAAATTCCAAATTCACTACTGCATAGTCCCTCAGGGATTTATCCTTTAGAGCCTTGGCATAAAAGGCTTTAAAATTTTTAAATTTCTTTTCCAGATCTTCCACATTTCCCAGGTCAACTATGAAATCCTCTACTCGAAACTTCAATTGATACCTTTCCTCGGCCTCTACATGTATCCCAATTACGTTTTTTCGCAAAAAATCATCCTGGTTGATATATTTTAATATTTCAAAAACATCATCCAGACTCTTACCTGTAATCTCTCCGGTGATTATTGGCACACGGGCAGAATGCAGCCTGGATAAAGGCATAGATTTACCTTCCTCATCAAGGTAAAATGTTTTAATCCCCTCTACACGACCTATGGGCTGCCTTTGGAAAATTTTAGATGTAAGTTTGTCATCAATAGTAAGATATACCTGGGCGCTTTTTACCATATCATGGGTCTCAATGACCTTTTCTATAGTATTCAAAACTAATTTTTCTTTGCCCAGCTTGAGGACACTACCATAATTTTGTATTAACAATTTATTAACCATCTCCTCAGAGAGGTATAAATTGTTGTCTCCTTCAAATATGATCTCCATTTCCTTTACGGGTCTTTTGAGATTTCTTTTATTCGAGAATGCATAAAGTCCTGTTATGCAGAATATTAGAATCAAGACCTTAATATAGTTCCAATTAATTTTCATATTCCAATGCTTGTTTTAATGATTCTACTTCAAGTCCGATATCCCCTGCTCCAAGAGTTACCAGGACCTGTGGTTTTTGTGCTATTATTTCATTTGCCAAGTCTTGTTTTGCTATCAACTTTTTCCTGGGATTTTGAATAAGATCAAGTAATCCCTGGGAGCTTACTCCGGGGATAGGTTTTTCACGGGCCGGATAAATATCCAGAAGAATAACACTGTCGAACCTGGACAAGCTTCTGGCGAATTCCTCAAGGAAATCACGAGTTCTGGAATAGAGATGTGGTTGAAAAACAGTTAGGATCTTAGTATTGGGATGCATCTCTTTAATCGCCTCAAAAACAGCGTCAATTTCTGTGGGATGATGCGCATAGTCATCAATAAAAATCAGATTTTCTTCCTTGATCTTATAGGAGAATCTTCGCTGAACACCTTTAAATGTTTCCAAAGCTTCTGCAAGGCGATCCAGCGGGGGACCAGCCTGAATCGCCATTGCGAAAGCCACCAAACCGTTTAACAGGTTATGCCTGCCTGGTTTGTTGAATTTCACCCCTTTCAAAATAGTGTCAGGGGTGCCCAAATCAAAAATGTAGGTACCATGTTCAATTCTGATGTTTTTTATACAATAATCCGAGTTATCATCTATCCCATAAGTGATCCCCTGAATGGGGAGGCCCTTCCTGACAAATAATTTCCCATTGGGTTTGAGCTTGGCTGCGAACTCTCTGAAGGACATTTGCAGGGCTTCATTATTTCCATATATATCGAGGTGATCAGCATCCATGGAAGTAATACAGGCCACATCGGGCTCTAGCTGAAGAAAAGATCTGTCAAATTCATCGGCCTCCACAACAGAGTACTGATTACCTTCCCATATAAAATTACTGTTGAAATCCTCGGATATCCCTCCCAAAAAAGCCGTAAGCGGAGTTCCTGTTTCCCTGAGAAGATGAGCCAGTATACTGGAAGTGGTCGTTTTTCCATGAGTACCTGCGACTGCAAAACAAAAGGTCTCCCGGGTAATCATTCCCAGCACTTCAGACCTCTTTTTTACCGTAAATCCCTTTTCCGTAAAATAGAGCCATTCCTTTAAGTCTTTTGGTACTGCCGGCGTATACACCACCAGTGTTTCTTTGGTATTAAAAAAGGATTCGGGAATCAGCGACAGGTCATCCGAGTAATGGATATCAATTCCAAGAGCTTCCAATTCCCGGGTCAGGGGGGTAGAAGTCTTGTCATAGCCGGCTACGGATGTACCCAAAAAAGTAAAATACCGGGCCAGGGCAGACATACCTATCCCACCGATACCAATAAAATACACCCTAAGAAAATCAAATTTCCTCATGATCCTGACTCAATTAATTTTTCAATTTCATCCACAATATGTTCGGTGGCCCTGGGCAAGGCCATTTTCTTTATATTTTCACTCAGTTCTTCCCTTTTTCGATCTGATTGCAATAGTTCTTCGAATGAGGATTTAAATTTGGTTTCAAGATCCTTTTCGGCCACCATTTCAGCTGCATTCACGTTTACCAATGCCAGCGCATTTTTGGTCTGATGGTCTTCGGCCACATTTGGTGAAGGGATAAAAAGCACGGGTTTGCCCACCAGACACAGTTCGGATACTGAGCCTGCTCCCGACCTGGAGATGATGATATCTGATATCCTGTAACCGTGTTCCATTTGATTGAGATATCCGTAGACCTTTACATTTTCACTGTTGTATTGTTTGTACTTCTCGTAATACATAGATCCACATTGCCAAACCAACTGTAACCCCGAGTCTGCGAAATACGACAGATGGTTTTCAATGAGTTCATTGATTCTCCGCGATCCCAGGCTCCCCCCCAAAATCAATAAGGTCTTTTTAGTCGGATCCAGCTCGAAATACCCATAGGACGGCCCCGCCTCTGCGGGCAACTGAACGAGGGTTGATCTCACCGGGTTTCCGGTGAGGACGATCTTCTCCTTCGGGAAGAACTTATCCATCCCATTATAGGCTACACATATTTTGCTCACTCTTGAAGCCAGGAGTTTATTGGTGATTCCAGCATAGGAATTCTGTTCCTGCAGAAGGCAGGGAATCCCCTTCCCGGATGCGACTCTAAGCACAGGACCACTGGCAAATCCACCAGTTCCAATGACCACATCGGGTTTAAAAGTGTTCACTATGTTCCTCGCTTTTATCAAACTACTAATCACTTTAATTGGGAAGAGCAAATTCTTCCACGTCAGTCTTCTCTGTAAACCACTTATCCATAATCCTTTTATTTGGTAACCAGCCTGAGGGACCTTCTCCATCTCCATCTTGTCTTTCGCCCCCACAAACAAAAACTCAGCTTCCGGAAATCGCTTTTTCAGCTCATTGGCGATTGCAATCGCCGGATATATATGACCTCCGGTACCTCCTCCGGAGAGGATAAACTTATAGTTGCCCACTTAAGACTTCTAAAGGGTTATTCTCATCTACTTCCGATTCATCTAAATCATTTGCTTTCTTTCTACTTGCACTCAGTACAATACCTATCGCCAGGCATGTCATCCAGATGGAAGTCCCTCCGGAACTAATCAGAGGCAGCGTTTGTCCGGTAACCGGAAACAGTTCAACAGCCACAGCCATATTTATCAAGGCCTGAAATACAATAGGAAGTCCGACACCCACCACCAGTAACTTTCCAAAAACCGACTCGTTGGCATTAGCCACTACCACAATTCTAAAAAGCAACAGCATATAAAAAAACATCAGGGAAAAGCCTCCTATAAGACCATATTCCTCAACGATGATGGCATAAATAAAATCAGAGGAGCTCTGCGGCAGGAAATTCTTCATTACACTTTTCCCGGCTCCGTTCCCTACAAGTCCGCCACTGGAAATTGCTATTTTGGCCTTTTCAATCTGGTAATCTGCCTCAGTATCCGCAGGGTCCCAGAAACTTTCAATCCGACTCATCCAGGTATCTACTCTGTTGGGAAAAAGATCGGGGGCCGCTTTGGCGATAAGAACAAAGAACATAAGTCCGATCAACCCAAAGCCTATCATCGCCGACAAGTATTTTAAGGGATAACCTCCAAGGAAACATAGAACCAACACCATAAAAAATAGGATAGCTGCCGTTGAAAAATTAGCCGGCAAAATCAAAACGACAATGAGAAAAACCGGAGCCCATAAGGGTAAAATACTTTCTCTAAAGGTTACTTCGCGATCTTTTATTTTGGATAGATACCGGGCGATATATACCATGAGTACCACTGAAGCCAGTGTAGATGTCTGAAAAGTGATCCCTACCAGTGGCAACCTTATCCAACGACTTGCATTGGCTCCTTCAATTGTTGTTCCCTGAGCAAGAGTATACACCAGTAAGGCGAGGACTACGGGCATGGCTATAATAGAAAGGCCTTTGAAATAATGAGAGGGAATCTTATGAACACCGTAAATTATTCCGAATCCCAAAAAAAGTAAGAGGCCGTGTTTCATCAGGTGCCCCATTGTGGTTCCATTTCCTACCACATATACCAGGTTACTACTGGCACTATATACCGGTAGGAAAGAGAATAGGGCCAGGAGTGCTACTACTGCCCAAATTACTTTATCGCCTTGTATGTGTCTTAGAAATTTCAGGATCTATAGATTTTTAATGGCTTCTTTAAACTGATTTCCCCTGTCCTCATAGTTTTCAAAAAGATCGAAACTTGCACATGCAGGGGAGAGCAACACCGTGTCACCACGTTCTGCAATTTTGTAGGCTACTTTAACAGCCTCAGACATGGCAAAGGTTTCGACAAAAATATCCACAGCATTGACGAAGGTCTGTCTGAGTTTGGAATTGTCTTCCCCAAGGCAAATTATTGCCTTTACCTTCTCACGCACGAGGGGCATAAGGGACTTATAGTCATTTCCTTTATCAACACCCCCAACTATCCATACGGTTGGGGTAGTCATGCTGTCGAGTGCATAATAAGTTGCATTGACATTAGTCGCTTTTGAATCGTTGATATACTGCACATGATGAATTTTCAGGACTTTTTCAAGCCTGTGTGCAGCACCCTGAAAGTTTTGAATACTATCACGGATGGTTTCTTTACGGATCCCCACCAGTTTCGCCGCCGTAATGGCCGCCATGGTATTTTTAAGGTTGTGCCGACCTTCTAATGCAAGTGAATCTGATGCTAGTTCCATAGTGTCTTCTTGTGTCTTTATTACAAATTGTTTGTCTTTTATATATGTTCCTATATCCCCTTCCTTCTTCAGTGAAAAGGGTAGTTTATTGGCTTGGATTGGGTGACTTTCGAGGTGAGCGATTATTGCTTCGTCTTCGGCATCGTAGATTAAAAAATCCTTGCTGCTCTGGTTTTCGGTTATCCTGAATTTAGAAGCGACATACTTTAGAAAATCATTTTCATATCGATCTAAATGATCAGGAGTGATGTTAGTTATCATCGCAATATGCGGCCTGAAAGAAGTGATTCCGTCGAGTTGGAAGCTGCTTATTTCAAGTACATAGTACTCCTTCTCGGTTTCAGCTACCATCCTTGCAAAACTATCCCCGATATTTCCAGCCATTCCAACCGAATAGCCAGCTTGTTCAAGGATGTGATGTGTGAGCATGGTCGTGGTAGTCTTTCCATTACTACCTGTGATCCCGATGATAGTTGCCTTTGTATATCTCGATGCAAATTCGATCTCCGATATCACTGGAATACCTTTATTAACCAGTTTCTGAACCAGAGGAACTCTATCTGGGATTCCGGGACTCTTCATCACCAGGTCGGCATTCAAAATCTTAGTCTCGGTATGTCCTCCTTCTTCCCATTCCAATCCATCATGTATAAGAACGTCTTTATATTTTTTCTTTAGCAGGCCTTTGTCTGAGACAAAGACTTCATACCCCTTCTGCTTCCCCAGGATGGCCGTACCGACGCCACTTTCGCCTCCTCCCAGGATCACTAATCGCTCCATTTACCTCACTTTTAAGGTTACAATGGTCACAATGGCCAGTAAGATTCCGATAATCCAGAATCTGGTGACAATCTTGCTTTCGTGATATCCTTTTTTTTGATAATGGTGGTGAAGAGGCGACATCAGAAATATGCGCTTCCCTTCTCCGTATTTTTTCTTTGTGTATTTGAAATAACTAACCTGCATCATTACTGAGAGCGACTCGGCGAAGAAAATCCCGCACAGCAGAGGTATCAGTAATTCCTTTCGTACGATGATGGCAATAACTGCAATCACACCTCCTATGGTTAAACTTCCAGTATCCCCCATAAATACCTGGGCAGGGAAGGCATTGTACCAAAGGAATCCGACCAGTGCCCCTACAAAAGCTGAAATAAACACCACCAGCTCTCCCGCTCTGGGGATATAAAAAATATCGAGATAGTCTGAGAAAATGATATTACCCGATACCCAGGCAAAAATGCCCAGAGTTAAGACTATAATAGCAGAAGTACCTGCGGCCAGGCCATCGATTCCATCAGTGAGGTTGGCTCCGTTGGAAACCGCGGTCACAATAAATATCACTATGGGGATAAAGATGAGCCAGGCGTAGTTTTGTACATCTCCTCCAATCCATGAAATCAAATTCCCGTAATCGAGCTCATTGTTCTTAAAAAAGGGAACATTGGTCTTGGTCGATTTTAATTCCTTGCCTTCTACCTCCTGAACTTCAAAACTCTCTGTGATGATTGTTCTGTTCTTTTCCTTCATGGTCACCTCGGGGTGGAAAAAGAGGGTAGCTCCCACAACCAGGCCTAAGACTACTTGTCCCAGGATTTTGAAACGACCCTTAAGGCCTTGTTTATTCTTTCTAAATATTTTTATATAGTCATCTATAAATCCGATAATTCCCATCCATAGGGTTGTTATAATTAACAGGACTACGTACACATTATCAAGTCGGGCGAAGAGAAGTACAGGTACCAGGGTAGACATAATAATGATAAGTCCGCCCATAGTGGGTGTTCCCTGTTTTTGCTGTTGTCCGTCGAGTCCGAGATCACGCACAGTCTCACCTATTTGTTTCTTTCTGAGAAAAAGAATGATGCGCTTTCCAAGAGTTGTGGCCAGAATAAGGGAAAGCAATACTGCCATAGCTGCCCTGAAGGAGAGAAACTGGAAGAGTGTCGCCCCCGGGAACTGGTATTGTTTTTCTAAGTATTCAAACAAATAATACAGCATACGTTTTTCTCACTATTTTTTTAGATCCTTCAATACTTGCTTGACGATTTTAAAATCATCAAAATCAGTCCTGTTGCCATTAGTTTCCTGGTAGGTTTCATGTCCTTTCCCGGCCAGGAGTATTATATCCTTTGCATCGGCAAGTTGGCAGGCCGTTTTAATAGCCTGTTTCCTGTTTTCAATAGACAGCACCTTCATTGTGTTCTGGGGTTCTACCCCTGCTTCCATTTCTGAAATAATGTTGGCGGGAGGTTCCGTCCTTGGATTGTCGCTGGTGAAAATAACCTTGTTACTAAGGGAGGTAGCGATATGCCCCATTACCGGACGCTTAGACTTGTCACGATCACCACCACACCCCACTACGGTGATGACGTTTTCATTTCCAGTCCTCAATGCACTGATTGTTTCCAGTACATTTTTTAAAGCGTCCGGCGTATGGGCATAATCAACAATAGCCGTTATGCGATTCTTTGATATATAGTATTGAAATCTTCCACTTACATTTTCCAGCTCACTTAGCAACTTCAGGGTTTCGAGCTTATCTAACCCAAGTAAATCAGCTGTAGCATAAATCGCCAGAACATTGTAAGCATTGAAATTCCCAATGAGCTTAGTCCATAATTCATTGTTATCAATCTTCAGCAGTTGCCCGCTAAATTGATTTTCCAGGATTTGTGCCCGGTAATCAGCATAGGATTTTAGGGCGTATGTGAATTTTCTGGCCTTGGTATTCTGTAACATGATCAGGCCGTTCTTATCATCCATATTTGATAAGGCAAAGGCTGTTTTAGGCAGGTGATCAAACAAGGTCTTTTTTGCATCTCTGTAATCGGCAAAAGATTTGTGGTAATCGAGGTGATCATGGGAGAGATTCGTAAAAATGGCTCCTGCAAAAACAAGGCCTTCTGTACGTTTCTGATCGATGCCATGCGAGCTAGCTTCCATAAAGCAGTATTCCACTCCTTCCTCACTCATCAGGGATAAATGGTAATTTATGGTAAGGGCGTCAGGGGTAGTGTGTAGAGTGTCGTACTCCTTGTCGTCTACCATGATCCTAATGGTTGATAACAGCCCTACCTTAAATCCGGCTTTTTTAAAGAGTTGGTATAAAAGGGTACTTACCGTTGTTTTCCCGTTGGTACCCGTGACCCCTATTAATTTTAAATTTTTAGAGGGATTCTCATAAAAATTTGAGGCCATAATAGCCAGTGCCTTTTTAGTATCACTTACTTCAATATAGCTCACCTCATTGACCAGCTTATTCGGCAATTGCTCACAAATGATTGCATTGGCTCCTTTCGCAATGGCTTTTTCTATATAATCGTGTCCGTCGGATTGTGTTCCTCTTATAGCCACAAACACATCATCAAGAGCAACCATTCTGGAATCAAAACATATTTGATTCACGAGCTTGGCGGTAGTACCGCTAACCGCCGTAAGGCTAACTCCATATAATATGTCTTTTAATGACTTCATGAGAGTTCGAGAACTATTTTAGAAACCTGATTAAGACGGGTTCCCTGACTAACCGATTGCTTCTTTACTTTTCCATTGCCTTTTACTTCTACCTCCAGGCCGAGGTTTTCCAGGATGGAAATGGCATCCATCCCACTCATACCTTTTAAATTGGGCATGATCGTCAATTCCTTCTGCGCTTCCTGATAATAAGATTCATAGGCCTGTTCAAGTGCCTCATTATAGGGTTCGAGGTCTGCTACCTCATCAACCAGTGGATTATTTGAATAAATCTTTTGTGCTATGGATTTGAATACGGGCCCTGACACATCGGCTCCGTAGTAGCCTACACTCTTATCCGGTTCATGGATGACCACTATGCAGGAATACTTAGGATTATCAGCGGGGAAATAACCTGCAAAGGTGGAAATGTACCTTAGTTTGTCAGGATCTTTCCCTACATAATTCTTTTGGGCCGTACCTGTTTTACCAGCCATAGAAAAGTCCGCAGCATATAATTTGTGTCCTGTTCCATGCTCTCGCTCCACGACATTTTTTAGTAATTGCTGTACTTTTCGCACTGTCTCCTTAGAACATATGGCAGGGTTGATTACTTCCTTGTCAAATTCCTGAATTGTATTATTCCACTCTTTTACTTCCTTAATAAGTCTGGGCCTGAGAAGTTCTCCGTCGTTCGCAATGGCATTGTAAAAAGCAAGTATCTGGAGGGGAGTCATGGCCACTTCATAGCCGTGAGACATCCATGCCAAAGAAATTCCAGACCAGCCTTTGTCGCCAGGATTTCTTAGTACCGGCACCCCTTCTCCCTTTATTGGAAGACCGAGATCTTTATGCAGGTCCATTTGCATAAGTCGGTTGACAAATGCCTGGGGATTGTGCTTATAATTATTGTGGATCATTTTGGCGAAGGCCGTATTGGATGAAACTTCAAAAGCTTCAGCTACAGAAATCTTACCATATCCCCCGTGTTTTGAATCTCTCACGATTCGGTCGTAAAGGCGCCACCTCCCTTTTTCTGTATCTATAATGCTGCTGGTATCTACCACTTTATCTTCCAGAGCTGCCACCAGTGACATCAGTTTAAATGTCGATCCAGGCTCATGTGATTCTCCAACAGCATAATTCAATCTTTCGTAGTATTTGTCATCAGCCGTCCTGCCCAAATTGGAAATTGCTTTAATCTCTCCTGTATGGGTCTCCATAACGATAACAGAGCCATGGTCAGCTTTGTATTTTTCCAGCTGCCTGAGCAAGGCATGATGGGCGATGTCCTGAATGTTGATATCAATGGTAGAAATAACATCGTACCCATCCTGAGGCTCTATAATATTGTCAAGTCCGATAGGCTTCCATTGCCCTTTGGCAATTTTTTGCTTGAGTCGCTTCCCCTCTTTCCCTCTCAGGTATTCGCCAAAAGCACCTTCAAGGCCTACACGGGTAACATAGCCGTTTTCATCAAACCGCTCGTATCCTACACTCCGTTCAGCAATCTTTCCCAAAGGGTGTTCGCGTACTGTTTTCTGATCTACTATGAGTCCACCCCTGTATGGTCCCATATTAAAAAGCGGAAACTCTTTAATGCTCATATACTGGGAGTAATCCAGGTTTCGGGCGATGAGAGCATATCTGTTTTTATTGGCTTTTGCTTTGCGAAGAAGGCGTTCAAAATGAGATGCGGGCCTATTTAATAAAGCACCCAGTTTGGCAGCAAGGGGCCCGGCATACCGTTGAAAATCCTCGTCTTTTACCGTAACAGCATCAAATCTGATAGCGTATTTGGAAACAGAAGTGGCGAGCAAACTTCCGTCATCAGAATATAGATTCCCCCGGTTAGGTGGGATAGTGAACATTTTCTCTGTTCGCTGCAAAGCCAGTTCTTTGTATTTATCACCCTGCACCATTTGAATACTCACCAGCTTAAACAGAACCAGGCCGCCAAAAAGGAAGAGACCTCCGGCAACGAGATATAACCTGGTTAAAATGTGCTTACTGGAAAATGCCATTTAAGGGAGGGTTGATTTTACTTTGATCTTCTTTGGCGGGGTCTCGGACGGGAGCAGACCTTTTTCTGCTACGGTTAAACGTACAGTCGACTCTAATTTTAGCTTTTGTACATCCGAGCGCATTTCCACAAATTGACTACGCAATTCCTTTACTTCTTCGTTAAGAGAAGCAAGCTGATGTACTTTTCTGTCGGCACTGTGGGAGCTCGATATCATCACTGTTGCCAGGAATGAAGCAAATACAAGGAACAGCCAGTTTTTTGGAGCGTCCCCACTAACGAGAAACTTACCTTTTAAAATGGATACGATTCCTTTTTTCATTTCGTTGCTCAATATTTTTAAATGCGTTCTGCAATTCTCAACTTGGCACTTCGTGCCCTGTTGTTTTCTTTGATCTCCTCTTCTGTAGGGACGACCAGATTTCCTACTTTTTTAAATGGCTTTATCGGTTTACCATAAAAATCCTTTTCCAATTCCCCTTCAAAGTTTCCCGTTAGGATAAACCGTTTTACCAATCTGTCTTCCAGTGAATGGTAACTGATGATACTCAAGCGCCCTCCTTCAACGAGCAAATCCGGTGTCTGAAGCAGAAATTCTTTTATGGCCTCCAATTCCTGATTCACTTCAATTCTCACCGCCTGATAAATCTGGGCCAGAATTTTATGCTCTTTATGTGCAGGTAAAAACCTTTTTAATACCTGCTTCAGTTCTGACGAGGTCTTTACAGGATTCTTTTCTCTTGCCTCAACCAAGCTCCTGGCCATAGCTTCGGCATTTCTGAGTTCGCCATAGACCTTTAAAACCCGCCCCAAATCCTTAGCCGGGTATTCGTTGATCACTTCGTAAGCCGACAGTTCATTTCTCTGAGACATCCTCATGTCCAGATCGCCTTCAAAACGAGTAGAAAAACCGCGCTTTGCACTGTCGAATTGATGTGAGGAAACACCGAAATCTGCAAGTATTCCATTCACTTTCCGAATTCCATAGAACTTTAAAAACTGACCGAGGTACCTGAAATTTTCATTGATCAGTGTAAATCGGTCATCTTTTATCTCATTGTCCAGAGCGTCTTCATCCTGATCAAAAGCGATCAACCTTCCTTCTTTTCCCAATCTTTCCAATATAGCTTTGGAATGACCTCCTCCTCCAAACGTGATGTCTACATAGACACCATCTTTTTTTATGTTGAGCCCTTCCACTGAAGGACCCAGCAATACCGGATTATGATAACTCATCACCATCTTCACCCATTACTTCTTCAGCTAATTCTGCAAAATTCTCAGCTGTTTCATCCAGTACTTTTTCGTAGCTGTCCTTATCCCAGATTTCAATTATATTAATTGCCGAACTCAGCACCACTTCCTTGGAAATACCTGCAATGGCAATAAGGTTTTTTGGAATCAACAATCGGCCAGTGGCATCAATCTCAACAGGTTTAACCCCGGCTGAGAACCTTCTTATAAAATCGTTGTTCTTTTTCTTGAATCGATTTTTCCGATTCATTTTCTGCATAAGCAGATTCCATTCTTCCATGGGATAAAGTTCCAGGCAAGGCTGAAAAACAGAGCGCTTGATCACAAAGCCCTTGTTTATTACGGGAGCCATTTGATTCTTAAGGGTGACAGGTATCATTACCCTCCCTTTTACATCGGCCTTGCATTCATATGTTCCAATGAAATTGATCATTCAAATCTGGTTGGTCTACCGTATATAAACTCAAATATATAGAAATTATTACCACAATTTACCACAAATTACCACTTTGTTCATAAAAATTGGAATATTTAACCTTTGAACCTACCCCTGTAATTGTGTTAAATACATTGGTCGGCAATACCTCAAAGTATTTTAAGCTAAGATGTAGTGACAATTCATGGTCATCTCAATTAAATGGCCCCATATGAGGGAAATGCCTATATTTGCCAACTGACAACCGAAGCTGTCGAGCATGGAGAATTCAATTAAGACCGATGGGAAATACCGATATATAGAAGTCGGTGAAGGCACACCTATGATCATACTTCACGGGTTGATGGGAGGGCTGAGTAATTTTGAGGGTGTAACCAATTACTTTCCTGAAAAAGGGTATCAGGTACTCGTTCCCGAATTGCCAATCTACAGCATGCCAATGCTCAAGACCAACGTTAAGAATTTTGCCAAATACCTCGAGCAGTTCATCGAATACAAAGGGCTAAAAGATGTTATTCTTTTGGGAAACTCTTTAGGCGGACATATTGGATTACTACATACCAAACTATACCCTGAAATGGTGAAGGCACTGGTCATCACCGGTAGTTCCGGCCTATATGAAAGTGCCATGGGAGATGGGTATCCCAAACGTGGGGATTATGAATTTATAAAGAAGAAAGCTCAGGACGTATTCTATGATCCTGCGGTTGCGACCAAAGAAATAGTCGATGAGGTATTTGCCACTGTAAATGATAGGATGAAACTGGTTAAAACTCTGGCAATCGCCAAAAGTGCCATCAGGCATAATATGTCCAAAGACCTGCCTCATATGCTTACCCCTACATGTATTATCTGGGGGGAAAACGATTCTGTGACGCCTCCCAATGTAGCCAAAGAGTTTCATGAACTTCTCCCCGATTCGGATTTATTCTGGATTGAGAAATGCGGACATGCCCCTATGATGGAACATCCCGATGAATTCAATGAAATTCTTGCCAAATGGCTGGAGAAGCGTAAATTCTAAATCCGCAAATCATGAAAATAAAGTCGGCCGACTTTGTCATGAGCAATTCCAGTGTTGCCCATTGCCCTTCTGATCCCATTCCCGAATACGCCTTTATAGGCCGATCCAATGTAGGAAAAAGTTCGCTGATCAATATGCTTACTCAGCGTAAGTCACTGGCTAAGACTTCGGGCAGGCCAGGTAAGACCCAGCTGATCAATCACTTTAAAATCAATAAGAACTGGTTTTTAGTAGATCTACCGGGATATGGCTATGCCAGGGTATCGAAAAAAGACAAAAAAACCTTTCAAAAATATATTACGGAGTACTTTTTAAAAAGATCCCAGCTTCTAAGTGCATTCGTACTTATCGACATACGTCATGAACCCCAACCCATAGACCTCAATTTTATGGCCTGGATGGGAGAAAATCAGATCCCGTTTTCCATCATTTTTACAAAGGCAGACAAACTCAAACCCAAGGCTATCGACAGACAGGTTCAGGCGTACCTTAAAACAATGACTGACGACCTGTGGGAAGAAGCTCCTCAGTATTTTGTGACCTCCTCCCTCAAAGCTTTTGGGAGAGATGAGATCCTGTCTTATATAGATGGAATAAATATTGAATTTTACAAGCAGCAGCTTTAATCCCCTGAAAGCCAGAGTTAATTCGACGTCAGATCATCTTATCAATCCAATCTTTTACAGATTGCCTCGATCAATTCTTCGGTCTTTTGTAATTCGTTGATTTCTTTAGTACCTAAAAAGAGACTCATTTCATGGTCAGAGAGTTCAAGAACAACAGGGAAAGAGTACTGAGGCATGAATTTAGAGGAGTATTGCGCTAAAAATTCATCCTTATGCAGAAATTCCATCGGGATGTTATGTTCCTTTCGAAACCTTTTCCATATCGATTTCTCCCTGAATTTCCCATAGGTCAGTTCGCAGAGCCTGCATTGATACGTCTCGGGATTCAAAGCTTTATGTGCGGCATCAAAGATGCCGTTCATCAGTCCTGAGTCAGCATTGTAAACAAAAAGTAAGTTCTTAATTGGATCTCCGGGCACAAATAACGATTTTTAAATTTCTATTTAAGGATGGGTTTCAGACCTCGTAGACGAAACATAACAGAATACCTTACTTCTAAAATAAGAATTAATACTTGACCTATCATGAAGAAAATACTCCATAAAGCAAACACAAGGGGATCTGCCAACCATGGATGGCTTAGTAGTTATCACACATTTAGCTTTGGAAATTATTATGAATCTTCCCGGATGAATTTTGGTGTATTACGTGTATTAAATGATGATGAAGTAGCCCCCGGAATGGGATTTGGAACACATCCACATCAAAATATGGAAATTATTTCTATCCCCCTGGAAGGAGAACTCGAACACAAAGACAGCATGGGCAACAAAGCCCTAATTAAAGCAGGGGATATTCAGGTGATGAGTGCGGGCATCGGGGTGGAACATAGCGAACGAAATAAGAACCGTGATAAAAAGGTGAAATTTTTGCAAATATGGGTACTTCCCAACAAAGTGAATGTTACGCCCAGATATGATCAGATAACCCTGGACAAAGCTTCTTTTAAAAATCAATTCTTTCAGATTGTCTCTCCTGATCCCGGAGACAGTGGGGTCTGGATTCACCAGGATGCATGGTTTCATCTGGGGGAATTTGATCCTGGTCTGACGATCAGGAAGAATTTACAGGATAAGACTAACGGACTGTATATTTTCCTCCTTGAAGGCAGCTGCAGGGTAGCTGGTGAGACCTTAAATAACAGAGATGGATTGGGAGTATGGGAAACCCAATCTGTGGAGTTTGAGATTCAGGAAGAATGTAAAATCCTGTTGATGGAGGTACCTATGTCTAATTAGGCCCCTATATCGTTCAAGCATTCAATTCGAGCTTTTCAGCAAAATATGAACAAAAATCCTTCATAGTGGCCGTCATTTTCTCGTCCTGAGTTGCCTTCATAAAGGTATCAGAAAGGGCCACTAAAGTCTGGTGAAAAAAGACCTTCATTTCATCCAGCGGCATGTCTTTTGTCCAGAGGTCGATCTTAAGCGACTCCTTATTTTTACTATCCCAGACGGAAAGCAACATTGCCTTGGCTTCCTCATCTACAATACCTCCGTCTTCTGCAGACCAGTTTAATTTTTCAGGAATCCGATTCTCATCAAGAGTAATTCTTAAAGTGATTTCTGAAGACTCTTCTTTTGCCATTTTCTTACTTCTGAGGTTTATAATTTGATTGTTTAAAGATGGTTTCCGCGGGTAAATTCCACAATTCCGAAACAGGAGTACTCGTTCTTTCCATAAATGCTCTGACGATTTTCCACCCCATATACCTTCCAAGACGTCCCGGGGATTCGTTGTCCAGTTCAAGTCTGAATTTTGAGAAAGGTGCAGGATCCAGAAATCGGGGACCCAACTTGGTGTCGGTGCTAAAAAGCAACTCCCGTTCAATGAAGTATCGCCAGATTTGTTCTTCGTTCGCCTCCGCCCATACTAACTCATTTGGCTCGTATCCTATCTTTTGTTCATCAGACTGCCATGAAAGAAGAAGGTCTTTTAAATAAAGTTCTTTTCCATAGTACACCATTTGAGCCAAAAAACTTCGATTCTCGGGATAAGGAATAATTTTTTTCGAAAGTGCACTTACAATGTCACTTTCGAGGTATTCTTTCTCCAGCCCCTTGGCAATATACCGGTCAATCCCCGCATAAAACCTATGATTCTTCCCGAGATAATTATCCAACCCTATCAGGAGCAGGCTATCAGTAAGGATGATACGGTTTTCATAATCGACATCTGTAGTAAGCGTAATCAGGGTCGGCACCTGATAATTCGGGAAGTAATACGTAATATGTTTAAAAAGTAGTGTTAATTCTTCCTCCTGCTCTTTAAAATCTGTAAATGCACTGTCTACTGCCTGCCTTAATTCCATCTGTATACTATCCTGCAGTTTTGCGATCCAGACACTATCCGAATACTGAGGAGGAAAAAAGTAAGGGTATTTTTGTTTGATCTTTGGAAGTGTGGCCGGAGTGGCCCCGGCAAACTCCTTGTCGAATCTGAGCACATTCAGAGCTACTGGTCTGTTTGCAATTGCTTCCGGAATTCCTTTTTCCTCCTTACAAGCGGAGAAAAGAACAAGAATTACCAAAACCCATACTGTTGTCTTTTGCATAAAAAGTAAAGCCTTATCTGTTTTAATATTCGGTTTACAGGGGTTATTTTTACGGGGCCAAAGTTACAGTATTTGAATTTAAAAAAGCGCATTATGCAAACAGACAAAGTGGTAGATCATATTGTAGAATGGTTAAAGGATTATACCCTGAATGCCAGAATGAAAGGATTTGTAGTAGGAGTTTCAGGTGGAATAGATTCTGCGGTCACCTCTACACTCTGTGCCCGTACGGGCCTGAAGGTATTATGCGTTGAAATGCCCATACACCAGGGGGAAAGTCAGGTTACCAGAGCCGACAGGCATATAGACTGGCTGATGGAAAAATATCCCAATGTGAGCAGGCAACCGGTAAACCTCACCCCTGTCTTTGATCAGTTGGTGGATTCCTTACCAAAAGTAGATAACGAGGAAGAACGATTTATGTCACTAGCCAATACCCGTGCGAGACTAAGAATGACCACCCTTTATTACTTCGCAGCTTTATTAGGGTATCTGGTAGCAGGGACGGGTAATAAGGTGGAAGATTTTGGGATTGGGTTCTACACAAAATACGGAGATGGTGGGGTAGACCTCAGCCCTATTGCAGACCTGCTGAAAACAGAAGTGTACGAGATAGGTTCTTTCCTCGGTGTGAATAAAGACATCCTAATGGCACCTCCGACAGACGGACTCTGGGGAGACGACAGAACCGATGAGGATCAGATTGGCGCCTCTTACCCCGAATTGGAGTGGGCCATGAAAATGGATGAAAAAGGAAAAAGCATTGAGGACTTCAAAAATCGTGAAGCAGAAGTTTTTACCATTTATAAGAAGTACAATTCTGCCAATAAACATAAGATGATTCCTATACCAATTTGTGAGATTCCTGATACGCTAAAACAACCGATCACCTAAGAATCAAGCTATTAAGACGAATTGTTGGTCGTAAATTGTAGTAAAACCATAAAATTATTACAGTTTTGCCTTAGAAATTTGATATTAAAACCTTACATTGCGTGTTAGGGTTATACGTAAGACATACGTATAGTATTCAGAAAAAACCAACAATGATCAATATTTTAATTGCAGACAATCATCCTATTGTCCGATTGGGAATCAAAGAAGTCCTTAATACTGTTCCGGAATTTCAAGTTTTAGGAGACGTTTCAACAACCACTGAACTTTTTAATACTTTAGAAAAAGTTAAACCAGACGTGGTTATATTAGAAATGGATATTCCTGAAATCAATGGGATTGCTACTTTAAGGAAGATGAAAAAAGAGTATCCCGATGTAAAGGTACTCATCTACAGCGGGCAGTCGGAAGATGTATACGCCTTGAGTACAATAAGAGCTGGAGCCTTCGGATATCTGTCGAAAACCTCGGAATTGGACTATATTATTACTGCCGTAAAAAAGGTAGGTGATGCCAAGATGTTCATCACTAACGAACTGGCTCAGCGTCTGGCGTTTGATGAAGGAACACAAAAACAGCGAAGATTCTTCCGGAAATTATCCACCAGGGAAGTAGAAGTTTTAAAACTTCTTGCCAGTGGTAAACGAAATAAAGATGTCGCAGAAGGCCTTAACCTGAATGAAAAGACGGTAAGTACCTACAAGTCTCGTTTGATGAAAAAACTCAATGTAGACAACCTAGTAGACTTACTACAGCAGGCAAAAGCCCTGGAATTGTATTAAACATTTTAGATAAGATGAAAGCTCCCGTTTCTAATTGGGGGCTTTTTTTATGTTCTTTTCCTAACCAATTATAGCGGAATTCCGGGTTTTAAGACAGGACCCGGTTTAATTTATTATTGAGTAATTTATTGAGCTGGAGATAATTGACAATTTCTTCCAGCACTTCATTATTATCCTCTGATTCTTCCTCGGTGTTTTGTTGCAGACTGTAAATCCTTTTTTTTATCAGGTAGCACCTCAGGGTAAGGATGGTTTCGCTTACAAGCTGAGCAATAGTTCCGGATTTCTCTTTGGGATAAATGTCTTTTCGTTCCCAGTTGTGCAGGTTGTACTTTTCCTCCTCCATCAGGATAGAAGAGATATTATTAACCAATTCCTGATCCAGGTCGTTCAAAAATGCTGAGAGTTGGAAATCATCTTTTTCATTCAGGGATTCCATTAGCTTGTAATAGATGATTTTGAATTGATCATGAGTAAGTTCAATCTCATCTTCCTGCAGATCGAGGTAGATCTTTTCGTAAACCTTAGCTTCAACCTGTTCAGGTTCAAGGACCAATTCTCCTTCCTCATTTTCTTTGAGAACCAGATCCTCGAATTGCTGTTGTTCCTTTCCGTAAAGAAGGAGGATCTCGATTATCTTTCGTTCCAGCTCAAATTGCACATCTACCTTGGCTTCCTTAGGATGCTCTCTAACTACTTCGAACGCCTTTTGCTGCTGTCTTTCCTGTTTCTTTGCCTCGGTATTTTCTTTCCTGCTGATCTGTGCCAGGGTGTTAAAAAGTACCTCTTCTGAAATATTCATCATCGCAGCACATTGCTGCACGTATATTTCACGCTTGATACGGTCCGGGATCTTGGAGATACTATTTACGATATCCCGAATAGTATCCGCTTTTTTAATGGGATCGTTTGCTGCTTCCTCAGCAAGAAGGGAGGTTTTAAACTGAATAAAATCCTTGGCATGTTCTTCCAGATAGGCAAGAACATCTTCATAGGCATTATTCTTGGCAAAACTGTCGGGATCTTCTCCCTCCGGAAATGTGCAGATACGCACATTCATGCCCTGTTCAAGAATAAGGTCTACCCCCCGTAGCGAAGCCCGTACACCCGCGGCATCCCCGTCGAACAGCACTGTAATATTCCTGGTTAATCGGTTGATAATGCGTATCTGATCGGGCGTCAGGGCCGTCCCGCTGGAGGCCACAACGTTATGGATTCCCCGCTGATACATTTGTATAACATCCGTATAACCCTCCACCAGATAGCAATTGTCTTCTTTGGCTATGGCTTGTTTTGCATAGTAAATCCCGTATAGTACCTTACTTTTATGGTAAATTTCACTTTCCGGTGAATTGAGGTATTTTGCTGCTTTTTTATCATTTCCCAGAATACGACCTCCAAAACCCAGCACTCTGCCACTTAATGAATGTATTGGAAAAAGAACCCTTCCTTTAAAACGGTCAAATTTTCTTTTAATCCCCGGATTTCTGGGATCGTCCTTTACAATGGTCAGGCCTGTTTTTTCGAGATAATCGAGTTGATATCCTTTTTCCAGGGCATGCGTTGTAAAGGCATCCCATTCATCAAGGCCATATCCCAGGCCAAAATGACGTATGGTTTCTTCTGTAAATCCCCTCTCTTTAAAATAGCTGAGTCCGACCGCCTTCCCGGGTTCTGTATCCCATAATATGTTCTGGTAGTACTCCTGGGCGAATTCTGATACGAGATATAAGCTCTCGCGTTCATTGGCCTGCTCTTTCTGTTCGTCCGTTTGTTCGGTTTCCTCTATTTCAATCTGGTATTTTTTGGCAAGGTATTTAATCGCCTCAGGATATGTAAAGTGTTCGTGTTCCATTAAGAACGCAACAACATTACCCCCTTTACCGCTGCTAAAATCTTTCCAAATCTGTTTTACCGGAGACACCATAAAACTAGGAGTCCGTTCATCTGTAAAAGGGCTAAGACCTTTAAAATTAGAACCAGATTTTTTCAGGCTAACAAAATCGCCTATAACCTCCTCTACACGGGCAGTTTCGTAAACCTGGTCAATGGTCGATTTTGAGATCAATTGAGTATTATTAAAGAGGAGTAAAAATACACAAACAGGGACGGTTATAAAAACAAATCCCTGTTTTCTAAAGTATACTGCAGTTGCGATGCAACACTGCTATGGATTCACTAATTATTTCTCAATCCATATCGAATCTCAGGCCAAAAGAAATATTTCGTTGTTCTATGCTGGCATCCTGAAATATGGGGTTAAGGTCGTATTTTGTATACAACAATACTCCGTCAATACCTACATAAGCTCCTATCCCATAAACAAAATCACTGCTGTTGTACCCTCGCTTTAATTTATCTTTCACCCTTTCCCCATTCCTGTCGTACTTAAGTTTTTGACGGGTTCCGATATTGAATCCCGCAAAACCTCCAAAACCAATGCGAAACTGGTTCCTTATCGAGTACCTTATCTTCGTCTCCGTTTCTGTAAACTTTGAAGGTCCGAATTCAAAATAGACTGGGACTACGAGGTTGTCCATACGTAGTTTTGCCTTTCTTAGGTCAACGTCAAACGTTTCCAGGGTCGTCTCCGGCCCGTCGGATACAAAGTACTGATTATCCTTGGGTTGCAGGCCGTTAAATTGTAAAGACAAACCGTAATTAATTCGCATAAAATTAGTGTTCTTAAAAACTCTTGTTCTCCATGATACCCCTAATTCAAAAAATCGGCTGCCTCCTAACTCGTAGGGAGAGTCTCCCAGCGACTGACCGTCGATGATGGCGTTATTGATCCCGAAAGCCAGCACCAGATCAGAATATGTTCTCCGGTCGTAAACTACTGGTTTTGGTTCTTTCCTATCTGAATATCGGATCCCAAATATCCTGCTGTTTTCAGTATCCCGGTGACCCCAACCAATTTCTATCTTAGTCACATACTGGGTGCTGTCCTGTTCCGCATCTGTCACTCCTCCATTCCGCTGCATCAGCGCGATAGTGTTATCGAGAATTGCCAGTTTATTTTCAATATTAAGTGCTCTTTTTCGCGCCGCCTCCTCTTTTAATTCCCGGGCTTCCTCCGCAGTTATCTCTCCGCTTTTTTGCCTCATAACGATAGCTTCCACTTCTTTCTTCAGGGCTTCTTTCTCCTGTAAGGCAACCCGCTCCTTCTGCTGTTGAAGTGAATCTATTTTTTGTTGTACTTCTGTCTGAGCGCTAAGGCTCTGGATGAGAAGAAAAATAATAAAGGTCAGGGTTAGTCTTGTTAATGTTGTCATGATTTTTGATTTTATTTGATTGATGAACAAACTCTTCCCGGCCTCATAGGCGAGCTATGAAGAAGGTATTTATTAGTAAATTGTAATTATTCGTTTCTGTAAGCTATAGCCGTTCTTACTTTTAAATAGCCGTCTTTTAGTTTCTCAAATAACTGGTCTCTGAAGGAACGATTAACTTCCTCTTCCACATCAGCCAAAAGAGCCAGGGCATCAACCCTATCATAATTCTGAATAGGTCTCTTATTCAACAATTCTGCCTGAGCTTCCATCAGCAGGGAATCAATTACTTCATCAGACACAACACCCTTTGTCTCTTCCAAAATGGCAACCTGTGCCACAACTTCAGCAATTTTGATTTCCAATTTCTCAGCCTGCAAAATTTCCTTCGCCGATTGCTGTATGTTTTCTTCTTTATATTCCTGCGAAACCTCAGCAATTTCCGAATTCATTTCCATCTGCTGCTCCGGCTTGTAACTGGTCTCATTCTCTGATTCAGACTGCACAGCAATTACTGATTTTAATTCGGAGGGTTCTTCTTCCATTATCGCGGGTACATCCCGCTCAGTTTCGTTCGTGGAATTAACCACCTCATTGCCCGGGATAGTTTCATCTGCTTCCGGAGATAAAAGGAAAATCGAAATAAATACAATCCCTATAAATCCTGCTGCGACCGCATATTTCCAATATGCACCCCTCTTCGTAGTTTTAGCAGATCCCAGATGAGTTTCAATGACAGACCATGAGTCCTTGGAAGGATTTATTGTTCGTTCATCCAGTACCTCTCTTATTTTATTATCGAAGCGATTCTTTGCCATAATTTTTTTCTTAAGATTTTGTCCTCTTCTTAATTTCCAAACTACTGATACGTTGTTGTAGAAACTGCCTTGCCTTAAATAGCTGCGATTTAGATGTGCTTTCAGAAATCTGAAGTAATTCAGCTATTTCCCTGTGTTTATATCCTTCCACAGCGTAAAGAACAAAAACCATTTTATAGCCTTCTGGCAGGGTATCGATCAGCTTCTGGACTTCTTCAACCTGCAGGAGGGATTCGTGATACATCACTTCCTCTGCATAACTTTCAATTTTATCAGAGTCGAATACCACAAACTGATTCTTCCGCAGATACGAAACGGCCTCACGAACCATTATTCGCCGTATCCATCCTTCAAAGCTCCCTTCAAACCTGAAGGAATGCAGGCCTTTAAAGACTTTTACAAATCCGCTTATCATTACATCCTCCGCAAAATGAACGTCCTTAATATATTGCCTGCACACCGAAAGCATTTTAGGTGAATGTTTTTCATAAAGGGTGCGCTGTGCATTCCGGTTACCCTTAATAGCTTTTCTAAGGGTTACCTTCTCGTTCTCGTACAATGAAATAATCTTCATGTAGTTAGTCCTTCTTTAATAATAGACGAGACAAACATCAAAAACGTTGCCTGGATGTGAAAAAAAAAAGAGATATTATTAAAATCCTCGAATACTACTTCTTTCGATCAACCACATAATTGACCATCAGTTGCAGGGCTTCTTTATAAGGAGAGGCCGGGTAGGTGTCCAGCAATTCAAGGGCTTTTTCCTGATATTCGTGCATTTTTGATTCGGCATACTCCAGTCCGCCCTGATCTTTCACAAACTGAATTACCTCTTTTACGCGCTTCTTGTCCTTGTTGTGATTTTTTACCGAATTAATAAGCCAGCGTTTATCTTTTTCTGAAGCTTTATTCAGGGCATAGATAAGAGGAAGAGTCATTTTCTGTTCCTTGATGTCTATCCCTGTGGGCTTGCCAATTTTCGTTTCTCCATAGTCAAAGAGGTCGTCTTTTATCTGAAAGGCCATTCCACATAGTTCGCCAAACTTGCGGAAGGTTTCCACATGTGGAGAATCGGGCTTAACAGAACAGGCCCCCAGACTGCAGCAGGCAGCAATAAGTGTGGCTGTTTTTTGCCTGATGATATCGTAATAGACTTCCTCGTCGATATCGAGACGTCTTGCTTTCTCCAGTTGCAGTAATTCCCCTTCGCTGATCTCTCTTATAGCGACAGAGATAATCCTGAGCAGGTCAAAATCCCCGTGCTCCACCGATAGCAGCATACCTTTGGAGAGCAAATAATCCCCTACCAGGACAGCAATCTTATTTTTCCACAAGGCATTGATGGAGAAGAAACCCCTTCTTTTATAACTTTCATCCACAACATCATCGTGAACCAGGGAGGCTGTATGGATAAGTTCGATGACCGATGCTCCCCGGTAAGTTCGCTCGTTTACCTCCCCCTCGTTGACCATTTTTGCCGTCAGAAAGACAAACATAGGTCGCATCTGCTTGCCTTTCCTATTGACGATGTAATAGGTGATTCGATTGAGCAGGGCCACTTTAGAGGACATGGAATCAAAGAACTTCTGTTCAAATAGTTCCATTTCCCTGCTTACAGGTTCTTTTATTTGCGAGACTACTTTCAATTCCGGAGGATTGTTACGAGATCTTTGTGAGTTTTAAATTTAGGCAAAAAATATGCAGGCCTTGCCCGGCAATCGTTTTTCTTCACTATAGAATACCTGAATGTGTTCCAAGGCTGAGGTTATTCAGGATTTATTAGCCAGTTGCCCGCAGGCAGCGTCTATATCCTTCCCCCGTGAACGTCTTACGGTAACTGTAATTCCTGCTGCTTCCAGTGCATCGACGTACATATCAATTGCGATATCATCAGCTTGTCTGAAATCCCCGTCATCAATAGGGTTATACTCAATGAGATTTACCTTGGAGGGAGCAAACCTGCAGAATTCGACCAGGGCATCCACATCCTTCTGACGGTCGTTAACACCTTCCCAGACCACGTACTCATACGTTATCCTGCTTTTCGTTTTCTGATACCAGTATTCCAGGGCTTCCCGAAGATCGGAAAGGGTAAAGGTAGCATTGAAGGGCATTATGGAAGTCCGGACCTCATCAATGGCCGAATGAAGGGAAACAGCCAGTTTAAATCTCACCTCTTCATCTGCCATCTTACGAATGATCTTGGGAACTCCGGAGGTAGAAACTGTGATTCTCTTTGGAGACATCCCCAATCCTTCATCCCCGGTTATTTTATCAATCGCCTTAAGGACATTTCTATAATTCATCAATGGCTCGCCCATTCCCATAAAAACAATATTGCTGAGGGGGCGATTGTGGTATAATCGACTTTGGCGGTCTATGGCAACAACCTGATCGTAGATCTCATCCGGATTCAAGTTTCGCATTCTCTTCAAACGGGCCGTTGCACAAAATTTACAGTCAAGGCTGCATCCCACCTGACTCGAAACACAAGCGGTTGTTCTTTTTGAAGTGGGGATTAAAACCGACTCTACTATTAATCCATCGTGAAGGCGAACAGCATTTTTAATCGTACCATCCTTACTACGCTGCATGTGGTCGACCTCAATATGGTTGATCACGTATTGCTCCATCAGCATGGACCTGACACTCTTTGAGAGGTTGGTCATATCCTCAAATGAATGGGCTCCTTTTTTCCACAGCCATTCAAATACCTGGTCGCCACGATAAGCCTTATCGCCCCTTTCCAGGAAAAAAGACCTCAACTCTTCCCTTGTTAAAGCTCTGATGTCTTTCTTTTGGATAGCCTCCATTGTTTGAATTAACTGTTCCTTGGTTTGCTCCTCAAGAAGAGGATAAAGGGTCTGTTTATCAGGATTGCTTATATGATCAGCATCGCATCTCCGTAGGAGTAAAAGCGGTATCCTTCAAGGATGGCCTCCTTATAAGCCCGTTTCATAAGATCATGACCCATAAAGGCCGAGACCATCATCAGCAATGTAGATTTCGGCAGGTGGAAATTGGTAACCATAGCGTTGGCAATACTGAATTCATAGGGTGGGAAAATAAATTTATTTGTCCATCCATCAAAAGTATTGAGCATATGTTCGGAGGAGACTGCACTTTCGAGACCTCTCATTGCGGTAGTTCCCACGGCACATATCCTTCTCTTCCTGTTCTTCGCTGTATTGACAATTTCGGTAGCACGTTCATCAATGACAAGTTCTTCACTGTCCATTTTATGTTTGGATAAATCTTCTACTTCCACTGGGTTGAAGGTTCCCAATCCCACATGCAGTGTGATTTCAGCAAATTTGATCCCTTTAATCTCAAGACGTTTCAGCAGGTGTTTTGAAAAATGAAGTCCGGCAGTAGGAGCAGCCACGGCACCTTCATGTTTGGCATAAATAGTCTGGTAACGCTTTTCGTCCTCGGGTTCAACGTCCCTTTTTATGTATTTTGGCAAAGGTGTCTCTCCTAATTCTCTGAGTTTTCTTCTGAAATCTATGTAGGCACCATCATAAAGAAAACGAAGTGTACGTCCACGAGAAGTGGTATTATCTATAACCTCAGCCACCAGGCTTTCGTCTTCTCCAAAATAGAGTTTATTTCCAATACGTATCTTTCGGGCAGGATCAACCAGCACGTCCCACAGTCGCTGTTCTTCATTCAGTTCACGTAACAAAAACACTTCAATCCTCGCCCCGGTTTTTTCTTTGTTTCCAAACAATCTTGCGGGAAAAACCTTGGTGTTGTTTAATACCATCACATCGTCTTCATCAAAATAGTTGATAAGATCTTTAAACATCTTATGTTCGATCTTTCCTGTTTCTTTGTGAACGACCATCAGCTTTGATTCATCCCTGTGTTCTGAAGGATACTCAGCTAATAACTCTTTTGGAAGTTCAAAATTAAAATGTGATAATTTCATAGAAGAATGTTTAGTCGATTAAAAAAACCTGTAGATTAAAACAGGATGCCGAATTTTCACCGGGATTCTGGTATGCAGGATTAATTTAAAAGCTGCAAATATACGACCTGGCAACAGGCCTTGTCAAGTAAATAGATGATTAAATCAACCGGCTACATGGCGAATTTGAAAATTGAGTTCTTTCAGGTCATCCCAGAAGTCCGGATACGACTTGGAAACCACGCTGGCATCTTCAATAAATAAATCTGTTTTCAAGGCCAGTGGCGCGAATGCCATGGCCATCCGATGATCGTTGTATGTCGCTATAGATACGTCAGATTTGATCATATCACCGGGGGCCAATTCAAGGTGGTGATCTGAAACTTCAATTCGGGCCCCCAGTTTAGAAAGCTCGGTCTTTAGAGCTTCCAGCCGGTCAGTTTCCTTGATTTTTAAGGTGTGGAGCCCGGTTATATGGCAGCCCATTCCCAGGCCAAAGCAGTTTACTGCAATAGTCTGTGCGATATCAGGGGCATCGGCCAGGTGGAATTTCAATAAGACATTTTTATTCTTCTCAGATTTAACAGGATGGGCTAATTTTCTAAGGTGCAAGGTCTGATCTTCGAACTGGGTTTCTACCCCGAAGCTTTGGTATAAATCTGCCAGCACCCTATCCCCTTGCAGGCTTTTGGCACTATATGAAGTGAGCTCCAGATGGGTTCCTATTTCACTAAAGGCAGCAATACTGTAAAAATAGGAAGCAGAACTCCAGTCTGATTCCACCCTTATACTTTTTGGTAAAACGGTTTCCGCCGGTTCTACTTTGATTTTATTTCCGGAAAATGAAGTGACGATTCCAATTTCATTTAAAAGTGAAAGTGTCATTTTAATATAAGGCACCGAAGTAATCTCCCCGGTAAGTTCTAATTCCAGACCCTCTTTCATCCCAGGCGCTACCAAGAGTAAGGCAGAAATATACTGACTGCTGATATTTGCAGGCAAACTCACAATTGATCTCTCAAGCTTTTTTCCTCGAATGCGCAAGGGGGGATAACCTATATTTTTCTCGTATTCAATGTCGGCCCCTAATTGGAGGAGGGAATCAACCAATACCTTAATGGGCCGTTCCTGCATCCGTGAAGACCCTGTTAGGGTGACCTCAACTCCTTCGCGTGTGGCGAAGTAAGCGGTAAGAAACCTCATCGCCGTACCTGCATGATGAATATCCACGGTTCCGGTCCTGACCTTCAGTCCTTTCCTCATTACTTTTACATCATCTGCATTGGAAATGTTTTCTATTTTGAGTTGGGGGTACAGTGCCTGGAGGAGCAATAATCTGTTCGACTCACTTTTAGAACCTGTGATACTGATCCTGGAATGCTTAACTGGAGCTAACGGCCCTGAAAGATGAAGTGTCAATGAGATAATGTTTTGAATTGTCCTTTGTATACCCGCCGTTTTTAACAGGATCCACAAAGGTACTCTTATTTGAGTTTTTTATTATCCTGGTGTCTTTTGTGATCTCGCCTGGTTTTCAATTCCAGTTTTTTGTCAAATGCTTCCTGAAGATTAATTCCAGTTTGATTGGCCAGGCAGAGGACTACGAAAAGTACATCGGCCAATTCTTCTCCGAGATCTTTGTCCTTGTCTGAAGGTTTTTCGCTCTGCTCTCCGTACCTGCGTGCAATAATCCTGGCAACTTCCCCTACTTCCTCGGTGAGTTGAGCCATATTGGTAAGTTCATTAAAATAACGAACTCCGTGTGCTTTGATCCATTCATCTACCCTCTGCTGAGCGTTTTGAATTTTCATTTTTGTTTGCTTTAGATAAAACTACTTTTTCTGCCTCTTTTTCAACTATGATTTTAAAGAAATTTTTTAATTCCTCATAGTTTTGTGCAGGGATCACTGCTTCATTAAACTTAAGATCCGTCATAAGCTGAATAGAATTATTTGTTTTGTTAATATTAAAAACAAAACCACCCATATTGTTCTGCAGAGAAATGTTGATGGGTTCTGGCAAGGAGATCACTTCATATCCTTCGGGAATTTTAATGTTAATCACGTAACGCTCTTCCCATGGAAAAGTAAAATCTATCGGAAAATTCCGTTCTTCAAGTTTAAACGGATTTTCTTTCATAGCGAAATTAAACAAAGGTGAAAAATAAATATTGTCACCCGTAACAGTCGATTGAAACTCAAGGCTAAATTCAAAATTTTCGGAGATGGTTTCACCCAGTACTTCTTTATTGGTTATTTCATATTCCGAGATTAACATACCCTTATTACGAGTTTCCAGATTTTCTAAATAAGTTTCTTCATCTAGTTCGTTATATTGATTTCGAAAGAGATAGGCGCTATGACCGGAATAATATTTTCTCATTTTTCCATGAATTTCCCCTTCTTCCTCCATAGAAATAGTTAACATTATTACCTCACGAGAGGGTTTGGATGGAAATAAAGAAACGGACGAAAAACTCCCGTCTTCGTTAATCTGTTTCCCATACCAATTTAAAGCCCGTACCGGTATTATATTGGGTTCGGCATATTTATTTGTGGCATCCAGAAAAATTTGTTCCTCATTTAAACTAACCATGGCAACCACATAATTAAATCCTTCTCTTGTAGGAAAAAGAGGAATCCCGTGATCACGGGTACTAACCAATACCGGATTTGCCATTAACCCGGCACCTCGTAGCATAGCAATTAACATTAAATTAATTTCCGCAATATTCCCGGAGCGTTCTTTAAATGCAGCCTTAACTCCCTTGTCCGTATTATATCCCCTATAACCATTCCATGTCATATAGTCTTGCACATATTTATAAATGGCCGAGACTTTTGTAGCTTCATCATCTGTATCTTGAATAATTTCCTTTAAAACATCCTTAAAATACCCGCTGTAGTTAAGTTGCCTTCCAAAATCGTCATGATCAAAAATAGTCTTGGCTACCTCCTCCCAGGTCGTTGAATACTCCTTTCTGGGAGAATTCGGAAATTGTACATATTTCAACTCATAATTAATACTACCTCTGTAATTGTCCATGTTATTAACATAGGACTCTTCCTTAAGTGCCGGCGTATCTTTTAAAACATATGAACTTCTATACACGAAATAATCAAGACTATTAGACCTTGTATTTCCCGGCCCAGCATATCCTCCCTTTACTTGGGAATTATAGGTTAATCTTCGCGCTTCCTTCGAGTAAGTAGGGGATATTGTTAAAAAACCTTTCATTATTGATTGAAACATATAAAATTCCGGAGTTGTTACAACTATTTCCTGTTCCTTGATCGGAATATCATATTGAATATAAATTTCATCTATAAGATGTGCGAAGGGCGAGGTAATTGTGTATTCATAATCAATAATACTTCCTTCCTTTACATTCGGCATAGTAAAAGTGTATTCATCATAATATTTATTGCGTTCTTTGGTATATGTTTCCGATCGTTTTAGTTTGGTAGTTACAACCTTTCCATCTTCCAAATTGTAGGTTTCAGCTTTTAATCCTGATACAGTTTCTCTATCTCCCTTATGATTATATAAATTTTCAGAAATGGTGGCATAGGAAAATCCTTCCGTCTTGTAAATTTTAATTCTTTTTCGGACTGTTGTAATGAGCTGAAACCCTGTAGATTCTTTATAAATGAAATTTACCGCATGCGTTCTCTGCAACACAGCGGCACTTGCCGCAGAATCAGTCGCATAAGACATTTCCTCCAGCATTTCCTGATTGATGTCATCAAACTTCAAACTTTGTCCATTCAATCCAATGGAAAAGAACATAAGTGCCAACAATAAGATGTAAAATTGATTCATAGGTAACATTTAAAAGCTTTGATTATAATTGTTTTAATACCATTTGAGCATTATCATACTTTGCAACTTCTTTCCTGAAGTTTCTATAATCCTCGTATTTATCTTTGGGAAATAGGTTAGTTTTTAACAGCAGACTTCGGGAATAGGTGAGAGTATTACTTTTGTTATCAAGATCAAATTTTAGGTGATATGTCCCAAACTCATTCTCAATACTTACAGCTCTTGGAATGGCCTCAATTGCATAGCCTGCCGGGAGTACAATAACATATTTATCTTCATCCAGGTATCCTCTAGATATTTCGAAAGGCAAGCTTCTGTTGCGATAACGTTTTGGAATGTAAGCATTTCTGTTAAGCACATTAGGGCTAAGAAACAGTCGATTACCACTCTTTACCGCATAATTTGATGCCTCTAAATCAATATCTTCCACGAATTCAACATCCTCCTTATTGTTTTGAAACTGGAAACCGATTATTTGAAGATTATTTACATTGCTCCAGAATTTTTTGTAGTATTTTATTACATCATCTTTGTTTTCATTTACCAGAAAAAAGTGCGAGTCGTATTGTGTTCCTTTCGTTTTAATTTTTACCTGCGCTTTTAAGCTCAGATCTGCGCTTATAGATATAGATGCTGTAATATTCTGCCTGTTAAACTCATTTAAATAACTCGGAGTACGACGCAATTCTCCACCGTTGGGCTTAATAACCATCACGGTTCTGTCATCTGTAAAATCACCAAGGAAACCAAATGGATGTGTTTTGGAGGTGCAATCTATCCAATGGTAATTCTCGCCTTCTGGTATGGCCAAAATAACATGATTCCCTTGGGACAGATCAGCAAAATCTTCAAAAAAATCTATTTTCGTGTTACCTGCTTCCACATGCACGTAATATGCTTCCACCCCAACTAATGCCAATAAGGCCTTTGTGAAGTTAGACAAGCCTTTACAATCCCCATATTTTACTTTATCTACTTCAATCGCGCTTATGGGCTGAATCCCTCCAATACCTACCTGAACACTTATATAACGCATATTGTCCTGTACATATTGGTATATTTTCTTCGCCTTCGCCATAGGATCTGTGATGCCCTCAGTTAAGGCTAATACATCATCTTTTGTTTTATCCGAGACTTCATTTCGGTTTTCCAACATATTTGAATACATCCATAATCCTAAATCCTTCCAATTTTCTACTTTTCCTAAAAATCCTTCATAGTTAAAGGTGGTTGGCCGAACCATGATCTTTGGTGCAATTTTAGAAAAAGCAGGGGCATGGGCCTCACTTTTCATCGATGGAATTTCCGATCCTATAAAAGTGGTGCGATTTTCATTTTCAATTGTGTTGATAGAATACCCATCCAAATGAAGAGTCAATATTTGTGGTTTCATTTCGGGAATTTTCCAGCTAATATTGTAGACACTTTTTTCTGTACTCACCATAAACCCTTCCAGAAAATACCAGGATGGTGTAATAGCAGTATTCTTAGTAGATAAGTTATAAGTAAATTCAACTGTATAAGGATAATCTATTGGGGTGTATTTTAGATATTTCACTCGTGAATCTGAATATAATGTCCCCCCATCTACGGCACTGATATCATTAAAATCCCGCTCTTTGAATTTTTTTATCTCAGAACCATTTTTATCATACACAATTGCTTGAACATCTTTTATTTTTATACTGTTGTTATAGCCCACTTGACCATTAACATGCGTATCGCCCAATTTGTTTAAAACTGTTACTACTCTTCTCATGGAAATTTCCATTTCCGTCAAGGAATGCAATTCAACGTCTAAATGATTTAGACGCACTACGGCATTGGCATTTTTAACTAATTTTTCAGGGATTGCGCTAACGGCAAAGTTTAGATCTTGTGCTGTGAGGATACTAGAATATAAAGGCAGCAAGAATAGTATTAAGTGTCGCATAAATAGGTCTAGGTTGGCTAATATTACCTAAATATGAAAAAATTCCTACAAAATTTAAAACATAAATAAACAAAATTGCCTCCTACCTATTTTTAGTATCGATAAAAATGGTCACAGGACCGTCGTTCAATAAGGCAACTTTCATATCCGCCCCGAAAATCCCCGTTCCTACTTTTTTTCCGAGGTCGAGTTCAAACTGTTTTACAAAATCCTCGTATAAGGGAATGGCCACCTCAGGTTTTGAAGCTCTGATATAAGAAGGCCTGTTTCCTTTTTTTGTACTCGCATGGAGGGTAAACTGACTAACCACTATTGCATCTCCATCTACTTCCTTCAAAGATCGGTTC
The DNA here is from genome assembly GCF_041358175.1 of Muriicola sp. E247. Taxonomy (NCBI): domain Bacteria; kingdom Pseudomonadati; phylum Bacteroidota; class Flavobacteriia; order Flavobacteriales; family Flavobacteriaceae; genus Muriicola; species Muriicola sp. E247. The sequence goes on along the minus strand of NZ_JBGKBE010000006.1, from coordinate 102,129 downwards.
ATCACCCCATCCTCATCATTGAAGATACGTAAATTGGAGATTTTATTTGAAAGCCAGGTGATATCTTCCCGGGTGTCGGCATCTTCTATACCTAATAGAATAAGAAGTCCTTCTTCAATTTCTGCAGTCCTTACCTCATCCACGGTAATATGTGCCCAGGCCACCCTTTGTACTACTGCTCTCATTCTTTACTATATTTCCAGGTTCTCCTCCCTCCTACCCATCATAATCATCAAATCGGTAAGTGTCTTCTTCCCCACTCACCATTTGCACATAACTTTTATATCTGCTCCAGGAAACCTCATCATCTTCCAGGGCGTCTTTTACGGCACATTGAGGCTCATCTATATGCAAGCAATTGTTGAATTTACAATCTTGTTTCAGGGCAAAAAATTCAGGAAAATAATCTCCGATTTCCTCTTTCTCCATATCTACAAGGCCAAAGCCCTTGATACCAGGAGTGTCAATAATACGCGCATTAAAACTCAGGTCGTACATCTCCGCAAAAGTGGTAGTATGTTGTCCCTGCAGGTGTTGTTCAGAGATCTCAGCTGTTTTTAATTCCAGGGAGGGTTCTATAGCATTGATCAGGGTCGTTTTACCTACTCCTGAATGCCCTGAGAACATGCTGATCTTGCCAATCATCATTTCTTTAACCTGCTCTACATTCCTGCCTTCTTTGGCGGAAATCCCAAGGCAGGTATACCCAATTTTTCTGTATAGTGCTGCGAGATATTTAACTTCTGTCAGCTCATCCTCGTCATAGGTATCAATTTTATTAAAGAGCAGTACCGTTTTTATGTCATAAGCCTCGGAAGTTGCCAGAAACCGGTCTATAAAAATGGTGTAGGTTTTGGGGTTATTGAGCGTAATCATCAGAAAAACCTGATCAATATTTGCCGCAATTATATGGGTTTGTTTTGAAAGCTTAACTGATTTCCGGATAATATAGTTTGTCCTTTCTTCAATATCATGGATCACTCCAAAGGTATCATCTCCTGTCTTCTCCAATTCAAAGCTTACTACATCCCCTACTGCGATAGGATTGGTACTTTTTATGCCCTTGATCCTGAAACGGCCTTTTATCCGGCAATCGAATACCTCTCCTTCGTAAGTCTTAACCGTAAACCAACTCCCTGTTGATTTATAAACAGTTCCCTTCATTCTTGTTCATATCTCTCCACAAAGAAACAATATTCCTTTAACACTATGGGTTATCTTTAAGGTACAAAAACTAGTTTAACCCATTAAAGATTAATTATATGAAAAAAAGCATCTTTTTAATGCTTCTCGCCATTGGTTTCAGCCTCGGACTGGAAGCGCAGCAATTTAAAGTTATCACCAGCGTAGAATCTATTGTTCCCAATGGTCTGGGGAGATCCAGAATCATAAATGCCCTAGAGGAAAAAGATTACAAGGAATTTAGCAGTGTTCAAACTGAAGAAGATAATTCAAGAAATAAATCAGATCGCGGGGAAATTCGCGTAAAGAATTTTGAGGAGACAAAACTCCTAAACTTTTACAATCTGGGAGGTATTCGCTTCCAGAATATCGCTGCAAACGATGCCATTATTACATCTATGATCAATACAATGATTTCTGAGGGATGGGAATTGGCTTTCGTAACCAGTGCCGTTGAAAGCGAGGGCGGTAAAGGTGATGGACAAGGAATATTTATTACCCGATATATATTTAAAAAGTAAATGCAAATAAAAACCCCGCAAATGATCTTGCGGGGTTTTTCTGTTTTTATAAGACTAGTCCTTAATATAAATTCGGCCTCCAGCCATGGTATTTTTATTCACTTTTTTTGGATTACCGTAAACATAAACGTCTCCACCGGCCCTGACATTGATATCTACTTCATCTGAAGCACTTAGGGAAGCCTCTCCACCGGCAAGAATCTTGATAGAAGTATTTGAGGTTTTGAGTTCCTTACCTTCAAAAACACCCCCTGTTGTGAGGACAATAAACTGGTTTCTGGCAAGCCCGGAGGCTTCAATTATTCCACCGGTTACGGCCCGAATATCTACATGATCGACTTCCAATCCGACCTTTATCTGCGCTCCTTCCTGTGCCTTTAAGGTAATCCTGTCCTTTTCAACGGTTTCATTGCAAACAATTTTAGCTCCTTCATTCCCGTCAATAACATCGATATCAGTATAATACACCTCAATGAAGGTATCCTCTCCCTGGAATTTCTTTTCGAGTTGCATACGGAGTTTCAAGACGCCGTCTCTGTTTACAAATCTGATGTCATCCACATTTTTACCCTTTATCAGAATACGGTTTTCATTTGATTTGATCAGATTAACCTCGATCAGGTCGTACACCTTAATTTCGTCAAATTCTCCAACTTCTTTGTCGACAATCCGTTGTGCAAAACTCATTGTAGATATGAGCAGGACAGTAAGAAAAATAGCTCTTTTCATAATTCAGTTTTAGTGTTTTCATAAAGACTCACCAGAGTCTCATTTGTTACAGTATAATAACACTTTTATGAATTAATGATCTTTTCCTGGTGGTTGATAGATTCCTGATGGATCGCTTTAAACATCTTAAGGACGAATTCCTCGCTTAATCCCTTGGTCTCCCCTTCAAGGATCATTTTCCCCAGGATGGCATTCCATCGGTTGGTTTGCAAAACGGCCACGTTGCGTTGTTTTTTCAACTCCCCGATGCCATCAGAAACCTGCATCCTTTTTCCCAGCATATCGATGAGCTGGTTATCGATGATATCGATCTGTGCCCGCAGGTTACTCAATTTGTTTTTATATTCTGCTTCTTCATCTGTTTCCTTTCTGATCTTCAGGTCTTCCATGATCTGTATAAGTCGTTTAGGGGTTACTTGCTGGGCTGCATCGCTCCAGGCGTTCTCAGGATCGCAATGCGTCTCTATCATCAGACCGTCAAAGTTGAGATCAAGAGCAGTCTGAGATACGTCAAAAATCATATCCCGCTTCCCGGTAATATGTGAAGGATCATTGATCAAAGGCAGGTCTGGGAATCTGGTCTGCAACTCAATAGCCAGCTGCCACTCCGGAATGTTTCTGTACTTCGATTTTTCGTAGGTAGAAAAACCTCTATGAATTACACCTAACTTCCCGATATTGGCCGAATGCAGTCGCTCTACAGCACCCAACCATAGAGAAAGATCAGGATTTACCGGGTTTTTTACCAAAACGATCTTATCGGTTCCCTCGAGGGCATCTGCTATTTCCTGCACGATAAACGGACTCACAGTAGATCGCGCTCCTATCCACAGAAGGTCAATATCGTGTTCCAGGGCCAGTTCCACATGTGTACGGTTGGCCACTTCTGTTGCTGTTTTTAAGCCCGTTTCACTTTTAACCTGCTGCAGCCATTTAAGACCTATGGCACCAACACCTTCAAAATTACCGGGGCGTGTTCGCGGTTTCCATATTCCTGCTCTGTAGTAATTGACATCTGTATCCTTGAGTTCATGAGCAATCTCTAAGACCTGCTTTTCGGTTTCTGCACTACAGGGACCAGCTATCACCAGGGGGTGAGAGAGCCCCAAATCATCTAACCATCCTCTTAATTCGTTTGAATTCTCCATATTATCCTTGTATTTTATTCAGTGGTATTCCTTTTAAAATCTCTTTTATTTTATTGGTATTCTCCATTTCTTTATATATCCCTTCCATATCATTGTCTAGTAATTTTTCCTTGAATGCCTCCAGGTTCTGTATGTATTCCTCCAGAGTTTCAATCACATTTACCTTATTCTGCTCAAATATGGGAGTCCACATGTCAGGGGAGCTTTTTGCTAATCTCACCGTGCTTTCAAAACCACTCCCGGCCATATCAAAGATATCGCGTTCATTCTTCTCCTTCTCTATTACGGTTTTACCCAACATAAAGGAACTGATGTGGGATAGGTGGGATACGTAAGCTATATGTTTATCGTGGGCTTCCGGGTTCATATACCTGATCCTCATCCCAATTCTGGAAAAAAGATCAAGGGCTTTCTCCTGTAGTTTGAACGCCGTCTTTTCTACTTCACAAATAATGTTTGTCTTCCCCTGATAAAGACCTTCAATAGCAGCTTCAGGACCTGAGAACTCCGTACCTGCTATAGGATGACAAGCAAGGAAATTTCTTCTTTTCTGATGTTGTGAAACGGAAGAGCAAATCAGGGATTTAGTTGAACCCGCATCGATGATAAGCGCATCATCCTTTATCTTGTTGAGGAGATCGGGAAGGATTTTTACAGCTGCATCAACCGGGATCGCAAGAAAAATCAGATCAGCATCCGCCAGCATAGATTCCTCTCCGATCTTATCAATAATGTTGAGTTTCAATGCAGTCTCCAGATGCTCTGGCTTATGATCCAGGCCGAAGACTTCTGCATCGGGTAATGCCCTTTTCAAGTCTTTAGACATAGAGCCACCAATCAAACCAATACCTATGATTCCTATTTTCATTTCTGATTTTTAAATCGTGTTATAGCCTCTTCGATCTTTTCCGTTTTAACGCATAGGGAAAATCGGATATAACCTTCGCCATTGCTCCCAAAAATGGTCCCGGGGGCAATAAAAATATCTTTTTCGTATAGAATTTGGTCTATAAATTCCTCAGCTGGTGGAGCCCCGGGAGGTAGTTTTGCCCAGACGAACATGCCTACTGCCCTGGGATCGTAAGTACAGTTTAAAAGTGTCGCCAGTTCAAACATGTGCTGTCTCCTGGCTTCATAAATCTTGTCGAGTTTTTCAAACCAGTTTTTCCCGCTTTTCAATGCGGCAATTGCTCCTTTCTGAATCCCGTAAAACATCCCGGAATCCATATTACTCTTCACTTTTAATATGGCATTGATATGATCTGCCTTCCCCAGTACCATTCCTACTCGCCATCCTGCCATATTAAAGGTTTTACTCAGGGAGTTCAACTCTAAAGCGACCTCTGTGGCTCCTTCTATTTGAAGAATGCTTTTGGGGTTCGTCCCCAACACAAAGCTGTACGGATTGTCATTGACCAGCAGAATCTGTTTCTCTCTGGCAAAATCGACCAGTGCCTTCCATTGTTTTTCCGATGCGACTGCCCCTGTTGGCATATGTGGGTAACTTACCCACATTAGCTTTACTTTACTTAAGTCTTGCCTGGCAAGTTGTTCCAGATCGGGAAACCAATTCTGGTCTTCCTTCAGGTCATAAGTCACGGGCGTGGCACCTACCAGGCGGGTCACAGCCATGTATGTTGGATATCCGGGATCGGGAATCAGCACCTCATCACCGGGATTGAGGAATGCCATACTAATATGCATAATCCCTTCCTTGGACCCCATTAATGGAAGGATATCTGTACCTGGATCGGCTGTTACATTGAATTTCTCCAAGTAGAAATCGGCTATAGCCTGTCTTAGCTCAGTTAAGCCCTGGTAGCTCTGATATTGATGTGCCCCATTTTCAGAAATTGCTTCTGTTAATGTTCGGAGTACTTCAGGGGAAGGAGACAGGTCGGGACTGCCAATACCCATATTAATGACCGGTCTTCCATCGGCCATCAATTTTCGTACTTCCTTTAATTTCCTGGAGAAGTAGTATTCTTCTATCGTTTTGAGTCTGTCTGCCGTAGCTATCATACCCTTACATTTTTATATTCTCCCAACACTTTAAAATCTTCCGACATGATCTGCAGCAGCGATTTGGCCTTTGCAAATTGCTTGTAGTCTTCAAAGGTAACATCGACAAAAAAAGCATACTTCCAGGGCGTTTCAATGATGGGTAAACTCTGAATTTTGGTCAGATTTAAATTACAATCACTCATTACATTGAGTACTGTTGCCAGGCTACCCCTTTTGTGGTCTGTTATAAATCGCAAGGATGCTTTGTTGATCTCTTCCCTTGGTAATTCCTTATTTACTGTTTTTACGACAATGAATCGTGTAGCATTGTTTTTAATGGTCTGAATCTCCGGAGCAATAATCTCGAGATCATAAAGTTCAGCCGCTACCCTGGGGGCAATTGCCGCTATCCCTAACAATTGGTTCTCCTGGATCCGAAGGGCCGTTTCGGCTGTATCCACATCTTCCACCATTTTAATATGGGGTTGGGTTTTAAGGTATTCCCTGCATTGCAGCAGGGCCATAGGATGTGAGCGCACTTCGCGTATATCGGCAAGTGACTGCCCTTTAAGCCCCATCAGATGGTGATGAATGTTCAGGTAATGTTCCCCAATTATATGTAGTTTATTTTCATAAACCAGGGCGTAATTAGGAATTATTGATCCCGCTATGGAATTCTCAATAGCCATAACCCCTTTATCCGCCTTTCCTTCCAAAAGCTGATCTACCAATCCATGGAAGGAGAGACATTCCACCAATTCAATTTGGTCGCCGAAATATTCCCTCGCCACCTGGTAGTGGTTAGAACCCTTGATCCCCTGAATTGCAATTCGTTTTCTCACCTTTTTATTCAAAAAAAAAGCCCCGACTTTAACGGGACTTGCTTTTATATGGTTTAACACTTATCTACAATAGTCCCTTGCCCCTTTGATAAAAGAAGTAAAAATAGAAACCATTCCAGAAATTGTTATGCGTCATTTTCTTATAAAACTGAGGCTAAGGTAATTATTAAAATGAAAAATAGATCCTTTGTCCATTATTTTTTTTGATGTCTGCAATATTTAGAGGAAAACTGCGAATAATTTTTCAAACTATGACATATTCTGAGGATTCTTTAATTATGGAATCCAGAGAGGAAATGTTCATTCGAGTTTTAAGAAGGCTATCGGGGAGTAATTAGGCCATCAGATACTATTCAATTTTAGGACACATTCTTTACTTTTACAATACCAAAGAGTAAGATATGTCTATCGTAGTCGAAAACCTGAGTAAATCATATAAAGGGCAGGCTGCTCTAAAAAATGTTTCTTTCAGTATTGAGAAAGGCGAGATCGTGGGTTTTCTTGGCCCAAACGGTGCTGGCAAGTCGACATTGATGAAAATTCTCACAACCTATCTCAATGCCGATGAGGGAGAAGCACGGGTAAACGGATATCATGTGGTCTCGGAGGCGAAACAAGTACAGAAAAGCATTGGGTATTTACCAGAAAACAACCCGCTCTACCTTGAAATGTACGTAAGGGAATATCTTTATTTTATAGCTGAGCTGCACTCGGTTTCCAGGAATTCGGTCGAGGAGGTCATTACCCAGGTAGGTCTTGACAAAGAGGCCCATAAGAAGATCGGACAGCTTTCCAAAGGGTACAGGCAGAGGGTAGGACTTGCGGCGGCCCTGGTCCATCAACCTGAGGTTCTTATTCTCGATGAGCCTACTACCGGTTTAGATCCCAACCAACTTCTCGAAATCCGAAAACTTATACGGGAAATTGGAAATGACAGAACTATATTCCTATCCACCCATATCATGAAAGAAGTGGAGGCAGTTTGTGACCGGGTTTTGATTATTAACAAAGGGGAACTTGTTGCCGATCAGAAATTGTCTGCCCTCAGGGAAGGAACCGAGCAGATCATTGAAGTTGAATTTGACTACAGGGTTGAAGAAGCCTTTTTGATGAAACTTCCACATGTTACCCATGTTAAAAACACAGTTGGTTTTGTATATGAGATCACCTTTAGTCATGAAAAGGACATGAGAGCGGTAGTATTCGACTTTGCACATGACAACAAGCTAAAAACGCTTCAGTTGAGCCGGAAAAACAAAAACCTTGAAAGTCTTTTTACGGAACTTACCGGAGCATGAAATTCTTCCCTATTCAGGGATATATGTGACCTTTTCCGCTGCTACAGAATCGATCTTTTTACGCGAAAAATAGACCGGAAAATACTTATCCTTTGCCCATGGCTCAAAAAGGTTGTCGTAGAAGGCGCTTTTTGGATCCCCGGACTGACCTGGGCTATTGGTACCCACAGCTTCGTCCCAGTCCCCTGTACTAACGATCATTCTGAATGAGGCACCACTGCTCTGCCTGTTATTGTTTCCTGTAGATCCGGGGGTATACCCATTCCCTCCACGGGGAAGCGGCCCCAGGTTGAGGGAATCTGCCCAGGACTGATTTACCGCTTTGGCCAGAGGATGTGTCATAAAGGTATGTTTATATTTCGCCTGTCCGTATTTCCAATCCTCAATTTTATCTCCCAGATCTTTTTGCAAAAGTTCAATCCCCGATGAGAATGCCTTTGCAAGGAATTCATCTCTGGCCTCTTTAGCCCGAAGGCCAAACTTTTGATCAGGATTTAGCATCCAGTCTATAACTCTTTTCATTTGCAGGTCTTCAATCACTCCTTTTGCTTTTGATGGAATGAACCGCTCTTCTGCCATTCGTTTCAGTTCTTTTTCAAAGGCAACATATATTCCGGCTTCCACGCTCCCTGGCAAAAGCTGGTAATCCCATTTTTCCAATCGCTGTTTTGCTTCTGCTGATTTTCCTTCTAACTCCAGGCCAGACAAAAGTGGGACAAGCATCCTGGCTGGTAATGAAACATAGTCCACCTGAAGTGCCTGCATCTCCTGCATTGTAAATTTCTTCCCTGAACTCAGAACTTTCTCAATACGATCGCCCCGATAGGGATCAGACCATGAATAGCCGATGGCGTCCCAATGTTCATAATCGTCGGGAGTTACATTCTGGTTTGCTGTGGCGATATATCCCCGTTCCGGATTGACCTCATGAGGTTTTTCAATGATGGGCAGATACCCATCCCATTCGTATCTCCCGTCTCCGGGCACAGGAACCAGGCCACTGAAATTCCTGCGTACAGGTGCAATTCCCACGGCCTGCCAGCCAATATTTCCTTCCGTATCAGCCCAGATCATATTTTCCCCGGGAATATTGCTGTAATTGCAGGCTTCCCGGAATTCTTCCCAGGTCTTCGCCTGATCCATACGTAGGGATGCCAAATAGGGCGAGCCCCCCGGTTCCAACCAGGCACATCTCACGGCATAGGCTTTATTGTTAAGACTGTCTACAAAGGCCACAGGTCCGTGGCGTGTATAATTCAAACGCACTTCTTCCGCCTGTCTCCCTTTTACAGGGATCGATTCTGAAATCGTCTCCATGGTTTCCCATTTTCCCTGATACCTGTACTCATTTAGGTTTTCCGGGTTGAGGTCATAAACGTAAAGATCCTCCCCATCCGTCCTGAATACTGTAAGGCCCCAGGCTCCGAACTCATTGTGACCTATGGAAATACCCGGAATTTCCGGTTCCCCACCCCCGATTACGTTCCAGCCGGGGGCCACCAGATGTGTCATATACCTAAGGGAAGGCACTGCTATAGTTCGGTGGGGATCGTTGGCCATCAACGTATGTCCATCAGTAGTCATTGATTCACTTAAAACCCAGTTATTACTTCCAATTGATAAGGAATCATAAACATCAACTTGTTCATCTTCAAAAAAGGCCGTAGCAACAGACCTCCTGTAAGCAGGATCAATATCTTCCGGTAAGAACCGGACAGGTCGCCGGTAGGCAAAGTACAGATCCAGAATTTCCTCACTGAGAAGGGAAGTATTTATAGCAGGGTCCATTTCCAAAATTGGATCTTTCGGATGAAACCAGTACAAATCTTTAACCGCATTCACCCCAATTTTGTCAACAGCCATACCTATTTCGAGTTCAGCTCCAATGTTTCCCAGTAGCCCCTGATGTCTCGATATAACCACCTCAGGGGTCCATTTTTCGGGAAGAATGTTGAGCATCTTAAACTCTATCGGGAGGGAGTCAGGATTATCCAGGGCCTCTTCTATATAGGCATTAACTCCATCCGTATAAGCTGTGATAATCTCTTGACCCCGATCGTGGTAATGATTGAATTCCCGTGTTAAATCCCCACGGTATTTAAAGAGTCGGGTACCAATATCCCTCTTTAGCTCACGTTCTCCCAGTATTTCTGCTACGGTCCCCGTTGCCTGCCTGCGCCAGATCTCAAACTGAAAGAGTCGGTCTTTGGCCGCGGCATAGCCCTGTGCAAAAAACAGGTCGTGTTCGTTATTTGCATAGATGTGGTTGATTCCCCATTGATCCCGGACAATTTCAACAGGTTCCTGCAGCCCCTCTAGAAGCACTTGTTCAGACGGACTGGACTTACAGGACAGGAATATCCCTGAAATAATAAAAAACATCAGAATTGGTAAAACCCTGAAATACTCAAAGACAGAGGACGAATTACAATATGCTGATCTGGTCATTAGTGTGTTTTGTAATGAATTGATGAAAAAGCAACAAAGTTTATACCTCATTCCTCAGTTGCTCAATCCTGGAAATGATCTTTTTACAGCGATTACTTCATATTAATAAAGGACACAATGGCCGGAATTAGTCCATCCATAAGAGGCAGGGAGGGATTATTATACGACTCAATATTTTCCATCCGATCTATAGGTGCCTCCTTTAAAACGTGATTCATTCCTTCTAAAATGACCTTCTCTGCTTCTGGGTTTGCATTGACCAGCATTTCGGCGTCCTTAACTTTTACCTGAATGTCAGTGGTTCCCTGCAGAACAAGGACAGGGCAATTGAGTTTTGCAATCTCTTCTGTCGGATTATACTTAAACCAGGAGATCAGATAAGGTTGTACGCTTGGCCTGAAAAGTGAATTCAGCATGGGATTGATACTGTCTACGGTTTGGCCTTGCTCCAGTGTAGTTATTATAGGATCGGTCATGGCAGTCACGGCAGGTGGTTGCGGACTTAATTGTTCCCTGAGAATATCGGCAGCAGGTCTTCCGACACCGGCAACAGAGATAAATTTATCGGCCTTAGCGCTATTCGCGGCGATCATTCCGAGAAGTGATCCTTCACTATGCCCCATAATAATCAGTTCATCAAACCTGGGGTCAGCTTTGAGTTGGGTACTCCAGGCCTGAGCATCCTCAATATACGTTTCGAACCTGAGATCCTCTTCCGCAGTCATAGCCCCCGCACTTGCTCCTACCCCTCTCTTGTCAAAACGCAAGCTCGCAATTCCGTTTTCCAAAAAACCCTCGGCCAGCATTTTAAGAGAATTATTGGTCATCATGGCGTTATTGCCATTACGATCTGTAGGTCCCGAACCCGCGATAATAAGTACTACAGGAAATTCACCCTGGCCCTCGGGTACTAACAAGGTACCCTTAAGCATTCCTGTTTCAGTTTTAATTTCAATTTCTTCCTCAGCCTGTGCCAAAAGAATAGAGCTTGTGAGGAAAAGCAAGGAAAATAAGAGGAATCGTGTATTCATTTTTTAAAAGAATTAGAAAAGACCGGTGATGGTCTCGTTAGTATCAATAGAAATATATTCAGCAGAGGGCGTAGCAGGTAAGCCCGGCATTCTGAGGATATTTCCCGCAATGGGAATAATAAATCCTGCTCCGGTTGCTATTTCAAACTCACGAATATTTATGTTGAAATTTTCAGGCCTCCCCAGTTTCTTCTCGTCATCGCTCAGGCTTTTCTGTGTCTTGGCGATACATACCGGGAGTGTTCCATACCCCATATTCTCATAGCGCTTCATTTGTGCCTTGGCCTTGTTTGTCAGGATAACATTTTTTGCCCCATAAATGGTACTGCAAATTTTCTCCATTTTTTCACGAATAGAATCGTTCAGGCTGTAGGTGGGGATAAACTTGGTTTTACAGCTTTCTGCCGCATCAACAACCAGATCAGCCAGATCCACACAGCCTTTTCCTCCTTCGGCCCAGCCATAGCTAAGCGCTGCGGGAACCCCGAGTTTTCGACAATGCTCAAGGAGTGTTTTTTTCTCTGCCTCAGTATCACTATTAAATGCATTGATAGAAACAACTATCGGAATTCCAAAGCTCTGCAAACTCTTTATATGTCGTTCAAGATTGGGCATTCCTGCCGTCAGCGCATTAACATCTTCCTGTGTTACCTTGTCGAGGGGCATACCGCCGTGGTATTTTAAAGCCCGTATTGTTGCTACAAGCACCACTGCCCTGGGTGACAGCTCTGCCTGCCTACATTTAATATTGAGAAATTTTTCCGCTCCCAGGTCGGCACCAAATCCGGCTTCAGTGACAACATAATCCCCTAAACTCAGTCCCATTTTTGTAGCCAGAATAGAATTGGTTCCCTGGGCTATATTAGCAAAAGGACCCCCATGAATAATGGCCGGATTTCCCTCCAGGGTCTGAACGAGATTTGGTTTTATCGCATCCTTTAATAATACCGCCATTGCTCCCTGTGCGTTGAGGTCTCTTGCATAAACAGGCTTTCCTACCCAGGTATTCCCGATATAGATATTAGCGCATTTCTCCCGCAGATCTTCCAGGCTCCTGCTAAGACATAGGATGGCCATAATCTCCGAAGCGGCTGTGATGTTAAATCCTGTTTCCCGGGGTATCCCACCGGCTTTCCCCCCCAGGGCAGCAATAATATTGCGCAGTCCCCTGTCATTCATGTCCATACAGCGTTTCCAGAGTACAGTTCTGGGATCTATACCCAGATTGCGCGACTTGCTCTGAATATTATTGTCGATAAGTGCTGCGAGTAAATTATTTGCCTTTTCAATGGCATGGAAATCCCCGGTAAAATGAAGGTTGATATCCACCATGGGTATCACCTGACTCCATCCTCCTCCGGCTGCGCCTCCTTTGATACCAAAAACCGGACCAAGACTGGGTTCACGTAGCACAATAACGGCTTTCTTCTTCCTGAAATTAAGTGCATCTCCCAGACCAATGGAAGTTGTGGTCTTTCCTTCTCCTGCAGGAGTTGGGGTAATGGCCGTAACCAGGATCAGGTTTCCCTTATCCACAGCATCTTCTTTTATAAGATGCAGTGGCAATTTAGCTTTGTTAGAACCGTAATATTCCAGTTTATCTTCCGGGATGTTTAACAAAGCTGCAATATCTCTGATGTGTTTTTCTTCAACACTTTGTGCGATTTGAATGTCAGTCATTAGGAGTTGTAGTTTTTGATTCTATTGAGTGTAGAATTTAGTATATCGTAAATCACTATTGGCTATTTAATTTCATTTTATTCACTACAAAATAATCTGGACCAATTCTACCTGAACCGATTACAAGGCTTAATAAGCCTACCCAAAGAAAACTCATAGCAACTTCTGGGGTATTAGTTTGTGGTATAAGAGTAGATCGATAGCAAATTCTTCGTATTCTGGTTTTAATCGAGATCGTACTATTATTCCTCCAATGATACAGGTGCCCAGGCCGGCGATTCATTTCTAATCCTTGTGTTGGTCAATCGCCTTTTTTCATTGTTTTCTATATTGATGATATAAATATCGTAGTTATTGCCCGTTCCCGCGGTATAGGCTATCCACTTTCCATCCGGTGACCAGGAAGGCGAATAACAGTCGAGAGTATCTTTGGTAATATTCCTGATATCATTTCCGTGTGCATCCATCACAAAAATTTCGAAACTATCTCCTTCTGGGCCGTAAAAGGCAATTTGATTTCCATCAGGAGAATATACAGCCCCGGAATCGTATCCCGGTTTATCAGTTATGCGAGTTACCTCACTCCCATCTGCTTTCATCCTAAAGATCTCCCCGTTTGCTGCATGGGTAGTATCATTTAAATCTCGTAATTGACGTGTAAAAAGTATGTGCTTTCCATCAGGAGACCAGGAAGGACTTTCTTCATAATCTGAATTGTCTGTAAGTGCCGTTAAATCGCTGCCGTCTATCTTCATTTTATAGACAGAACGACTCTTCTCGTTTCGATTGCTCATAAATACGATCTGCGATCCGTCTGGAGAAACAACGGGAAGGACCTCCTCAGAAGGGTGGTTAGTTAACCGCAGGGCTGTGTCCTTCTTCAGATCGAAAATGTAGAGTTCCGGATTTCCATCTCTGTTGGAATAGGCGATAATCTTACTTCCGTCAGGGAACCAGGAAGGGCCGTACTCCATGGCAGGATTATTAGTAATATTCCTGAGATTACTGCCTTTCACATCCATCAGATAGATCTCTTTGTTCCCGTCCCGATTCGTATTAAAGGCAATGGTGCCCGCCGGCTTATTATCGGGTACTTTAATTTTCTTTTCCTCTGTTTTACAGGATGACAAAAGAATCATCCCCAACAGGAAGAAAAGGAACGATCGATAAATCAACAAGGATATTCCTTTAGACCAAGGTGTAAAACTTGATTTCATATATGGAAATTTCCCTTAAAATATAAAAAAAGGACGGACAGGGGACTAAAATACTTAGGGAAGTGAGTTTAATCTTCCCTGTCTACATTAGAATAGTACTTACTTAAGAGAGTTATTCAATGACCAAATTCCTGTTCCTGGGATATTTTACTACATATTTCAAAGTAAAGACCCTTTCCTCATTGGGATTCAGCCTGAGCTCCCATTTGATCTCCCCCGTTTGGGCATTGTGCTTGCCTCCTGAAAGTTCATCGACCTCCACTTTGATCTCGTCACGGACTGAAACGGGCACCTGATCTAGCAACAGCATGTTGATAGGCTGTGATTTGTTATTCTTAACTGTGATTTTCCAAGCCCTGGATTCTTCCTTTCTGGTTCCCACAAATTTCTTGGAGCTAAAATCAGTGATCTTTTCCCGATTCACCGAAACACTTCTATCCCTCCCAAGGGAAATGTCGAGGGTATCAGAAGTGTAACGAACATCGAGTACGGTCTTGCCCACAAAGGTATTCTCGAAGAATATATTGGCTTCCCCTTCCAGCAGGTTGTACTTCTCCCAATCCTTGATGCTACTGATCAGGTAGGCCTCTTTTTCGATTTTTGGGATGCTGAAGTACTGGTAAGTAGCCGGCAACGCATAGTCTGCCATGGTTACTGTGTACATCTTATTATCCGAGTTCACCGTATATGGCAGATCTATCAAAAAGTCGACCGTAGTCTGGTTCTCTACCTGCTGCAAGGGAACTGATTTAATCTGGGGTTCCATACTGGCATCGGCACCCATCTCATTTCGCATAGCTCTTTTTTCCTTCCCGCCGTACCCGACCACTACTACTTCCTCTAAGGTTTGTGCATCTTCTACTAAAGTGACATTCATTACAGACCTGCTGACGGGCAATGTTTTTCTTTCAAAGCCTAAATATGAAAACTCCAGACTATTTGCATTTGATGGCAATGCCAGAGAAAAGTAACCATTAAAATCAGTCGTTGTACCAATCGAACTTCCCTGCACTATCACCATTACTCCCGGCAAAGGTTGATTTTGCCTATCGCGGACAACTCCCGACACCTCATTTACGGATAGATTATACACCGGAGGACGGGTATTATAATCCAGGAAATAGGTTTGCATTTCCGGGGCAGTACCGGAAATATTCGGATTTGCAGAAGAAAGGCGGAGATTCACATCCTTCCAGTCGATTTTGGTATCCTGCTTTACATTGGCTTTGTATACCAGAGATACAGGTTGGTTTACATTGGTAGATCGTATATCATAAGAAGGGAACCAGCCTGCATTGTTAACCACATAAGTTAATTCAAGATTGGTCCTTGTGGCCCTTTTTGCCTCCATTTTTACAAGAACCTCCCCGTTGGCATATTCCTTCTTTCCGGTCAGTGTATTCATCTGATTTTGCAGATCCCGTTCTTGCACGTATAAATCGTCTAAGATCGCTTTCCTGTCCAGTTCCTTTAGTTTTATGGCCGTAAGTTGGGCACCGTAATAGTCCGCAGCCGACTTTAATGTGGCTGCAGTGAGGGTCTGATTTCCACCTATGTTCTTGTTGGCTTGAAGAAAAACGATCTCCTCGGTAAGGATATCCAGGTAAGTGCGTTCCCTTTTGATCTTGTTCCGCACCGATTCCAGCTGGGTTTCTAGGGTTAGGAGTTCTTTGCTTTTTTCCAATTTCTCCAGAAAGTTCTGTTGCTGATTGACAGAGAGTACCGTCACATTGCCATCGGCTTTAAGTTGAAGGCTTTTGCCATTGATAAAGGGTGAAAGGTCAGTAAACTTTAGAATACTGGTCCCGGCTGGGATATCAACAGCTTTCTTTCTGGTGATCTGCGCCCCTTCTATAAAAACGGTGACATCTTTAACTGTGGTTTTGACTTCAATTTCCCTGGATTCCTGGGCAAATACTATTCCCATAAATAAGAGAAAGGGTATCCCTATTATCGATTTTAAATTCATGTAATTCTGTTTATTGATTGCTTTTTCAATTTTTCAAATATCGGGCCATTAAATTTTACTCTTCATTTAATTTAAGGTTTTCATGTTAGTAGTCGGGTACAGGTGATCATCCCTATGAGCAGGATCAGTATCAGTGATAGTCGTTTAAACTTGCTTTGAGGAATATACACCAATATTCTTTTGCCTATATATGTACCCAGGATTCCTATTAGGAGTAAAAAGGGTACGTATTTGAGATCGTGGTTATGGATATATCCATTTTTGTAATAGACCAGGGTTCTGGTAAAATCTATCATAAAATCAATAAAGGCTGAGGTAGCAATAAAAACACTTTTCTCCATATTGAAGGCTGCCATAGTAAGGCCCCTGATCGCCCCACCTGTTCCCAGCAGGCCTGCAGAGAAACCAGAGATAGCACCTCCAAGAATTGAATTTTTTTTGGTTGGGGCAATGATCAATTCTTTTTTGATCAGAAAAAGTAAACTAAGACCTATCAGAAAAATTCCCAGTAGTAATTCAAGAAAGAAGGTCTTTAAAAAATTAGAAAGTATCCCGCCAAACACCACAAATAATACTGATGGGATTCCCAGATAAAGAATCAAAGACCTGTTAAGCCCTTTTTTAAATAGAAATATCTTACTCAGGTTACTGGAGAGATGAAAGATAGCTGTTAACCCAAGAACACTGTAAAAATCAAAATAGAAGTTTCCAAGGGGAACAAAAAATACTGAGGAACCAAAACCTCCTATCGTTCCGAGAATTTCTGCCAGAAGGGCGAGAAACAAGAAAAGGGTATTGATCTTCATGTAAGTGAGATTATCACATTCCCTGTTTTATGTCCCTTTTCCACATAGTGGAAGGCCTCTGGAATTTGTTCAAAGGGGTAGATCCGGTCAATAACTGGCGTAAAATGCCCTTCTTCTATCAAATTTACCAAAAACCTGATACTCCTCATGATATTGGGTGGATATGGGAATTTGACTTTCCTACCCTTGTTAAAAGGTACACTTTTGAAAATTACAGTCAAAAAGGAATACCCCAGATTCTGACTCCAGGGTCCAAGCTCAGACGAGATATAAGCACCGCCAGGCAAAAGAAGGTGTTTGCATTTCCCGAAGGTGCTTTTTCCTGAAACGTCTAATATGGCGTGATATGTTTTCTCCGATAGTGTAAAGTCTTCCTTTTGCCAGTCTATAACCTCTATTGCCCCTAATGATCGGGCCAATTGAATGTTATCTGTATTGCACACAGCTGTAATTTTCATCCCCAAATACCGCAATAGTTGTAATGTAGCTGTACCTATTCCTCCTGTTGCACCATTTACGAGCACCTGGTCTCCGGGATTCAGAGTAATCTTATTGATTATGTTATAAGCGTAATGCATACCTTCAATGCACCCTGCAGCTTGTTTCATATTAATACCCTGTGGTACTTTGGTAAAAGCCATAGAGGGCCGAAGGAGCAGGTATTCAGCATAGGATCTCAGTCCGGAATCAGCAAAGCCAAAGACCCTGTCCCCCGGCTTATAGGCTGTGACCTCATTACCTGTTTCAACAACTTCTCCTGAAAATTCCGTTCCAAGAATTGGGTTTCTTGGTTTAAACAGGCCCATGGACAAGCGCATAATTGCTGGTTTGGCCCTTAAATTTGCGCAGTCTGTCCTGTTAACCGAAGTGGCCATCACTTTTATCAGAATCTCCTTAGGTTTGGGGGCGGGTTTGGGGACGTCCTGGAGTTTGAGTACATCGGGCGCACCGTATTTTTTATATAGAAAGGCCTTCATTTATTTTCTTATCAAACTTATTTCCTGTCCTTTAGAGGAATCACAAATTTAAGTGCTGACCAGACCTCATTTACTGAACACACTTTAATATCGACCAGGCCATGCTTTATTCCAATTTTACGAACTATATTACCATCAAGGCCGGTTTTACGCCTGGCAGCCTTTTTAGGCCAGGAGATCCATATCATCCCTTTTTGCTTTAGTTGATCCCTTAAACCCGGAAGTTCCTTATCCAAAGTCATGGCATCGGTTGCGAAATAGTGAACAAAATCAACTAAAACAATCCCATCCTGGGCATATTCGACATCATCTGGAAAATCGGGAAAGAAATCTTTATATGGAGATGGTTGATGGACAATCCTAATAACAAATCCCGATTTAATTCCCAGTTTTCGGACAAGGGGGGTACCTGAATATCCCGATTGTGACTTTATACCCATAATTTCTTACCCTAGAAATTAAAGTCGAGCCACAACTTCCATTCCTCCCCTTTCTTAAACCAAAGCAGAAAATAAAGTCCCTGGCCACCGGTATCGTACATACCGACTTCGTAAACAATCTGATTATTGACCTGGATGATCTTCTGTGGAGTGAGGTCAATGCTATACGAATCGTTTTTCATGTAGCCATAGGCGTCGGCAATTTGCATACCAACATACTCTACCCCTTTATAAAAATAACGCCCTTCGCCGGCAAAAACATTTTTTGCGATAAGTTCTGGCCGGTGCTGGTTAGAATATAATTCCCAGGAAGAGCGCAATAGCCCGATTTCCGTTTTACTATTTTCTGTTACGCCCGATTTTGGTGCGATCGCCTCAAAGACCTTTACCCAACTTTCACTTTTCTTCCAGCCAATAATACTGTGAAAGGCCGTTCCTTTATCCGTTGTATATATCCCATGAACAAATAATTGTCCGGGATATAGTTGAAAATAGGCCAGTGTATCATATTTTATTATTTGGTCTGATCCAGTAAGTTCATTCCATGCTGCTTTGATGGACGGCTTACCTATATGCAGGGTTTCATTAACAATCAGGCCACTGATCTCAGTATAGGGCAATTCAGATCCTGGTTGTTTCTGTAGCGTTTTTAACCAGGTTTGTTGTAGTTTGTAAGTTGCTGTTCTCGAATTTTGATCCTGACTATAAGCTTTATTAACCTTGAGACCAATGAGACTTAATAATATCATTAGGAAAATCCCTTTCCTTATGCAATTGAGTACAGTTCTGATGTAAATCTGCAGTGTCACTAAAAATGCATTTTGTTATTAAAAGTACTGAATATTTACTAGTCTATTGGGAAGCGTTTAATCATGGAGTCTGCTAACTAAACAACACCTTCAGAGAAATATCTATTACCTTATGTACAATCAATACCTTAAAAAAATCAAATTTTTCTGTAACAATCGGATTTTTTGGCCGTCTTTTAATCACAACAACTAACCCATGCGAAATCTGCTGCTGTGTCTCAGTTTTGTGGCTGGCATTCTTATTCCAACTTTTGGCCAGGATAGAGACAGTACCATTGTAAAGAGAATTTACACTACTAAACCTATTAAGGATGTTTCTGCCCCTAAAATTGACGGAGACCTCGATGAAAAAGCCTGGGAATTGGTAGAATGGTCAGGTGATTTTATTGAGTTTAGACCTGACACGGGTACTCCTCCCACAGAACAGACCCTGATGAAGATCCTGTATGATGACAAGAACCTCTATGTCGCTTTTAAGTGTTTTCAGGAGGACCCGGCAACAATTGAACGGCGCCTGGGCCGGCGCGATACCTTTCCCGGAGACTGGGTTGAAATAAATATTGACAGTTATAATGATGACCGCACGGCATTTTCTTTTACCGCCTCCTCCTCCGGGGTGAAAAGTGACGAGTTTGTTTCAAATAATGACAACTTTGACAGTAGCTGGAATCCCATCTGGTATCTCAGTACAAAGATCAACAAGGACGGGTGGACTGCAGAAATCCGGATACCTTTGAGTCAGTTGCGATTTAGCAAGTCCCAGGACCAGGTTTGGGGCCTGCAGGCAACCCGGCGCTATTTTAACAATGAAGAAAGGTCCTTATGGCAGGAAGTGGATGCTAATCCACCCGGTTGGGTAAGTGAATTTGGTGAATTGCATGGGTTGATAGGACTGGTTCCGCAAAAACAACTGGAAATACAACCCTATAGTCTAAGTCAGTTAGACACCTATGAGGCAGAACCTGGAAATCCATTCCGTGATGGTAGCGATTCGAAGTTTGCGGGTGGACTCGATGCTAAGATCGGAATCACCAACGATTTAACACTTGATCTCACTATCAATCCCGATTTTGGGCAGGTAGATGCCGATCCCGGAGCCATTGCGCTTGACGGATTTGAAATCTTCTTCCAGGAAAGGAGACCTTTTTTCGTAGAGAATAAAAATGTATTTGATTTCAGACTGGGAGGAGGTCCGGATAATTTATTCTTCTCAAGGCGGATAGGGAGAACCCCTCAGGGCTATACAACCTTTAATTCTGAATTGGGAGAATACGAAGATATTCCCAATTTTACGACCATTCTGGGCGCTGCCAAGTTTAGCGGAAAAACGGCAAACGGCTGGTCTATTGGTTTGTTGGAAAGTGTTACCGCCAAGGAATACGGAGAAATTAAGCTGGATAACCGGCCTGCTGTTATCAATGACCTGCCGGTTTTGGGTACCGAACGAAGAGAGATTGTTGAACCGATGACGAACTACCTCGTCGGCAGATTGCAAAAAGACTTTAATGATCGAAATTCGTACGTAGGAGGGATTTTCACAGCTACCAACCGAAACCTGGAAGGAAATCTGGATTTTTTACATAAGTCGGCCTACAGTGGGGGGCTCGACTTTAAACATAACTGGAAGAACAGAACCTATTACGTTGAAGGAGTTTTTTCTTTTAGCAAAGTAATAGGAAGTGAGGACGCGATAACCCAGACGCAGCAATCCCTTACACATCTGTTCCAGCGAACAGATGCCGGCCATGTAAGTGTGGATACCACCAGGACCTCTCTCAGTGGAACCGGGGGTAGAATTGAGATAGGAAAAAGCGGGGGAGGAAACTGGCGATACAACTTAGGTGGATTTTGGAAATCCCCTGAGCTGGAACTCAATGATATCGGATTTTTACGACAGGCTGATGATTTTAGACAATACGCCAATGTGAGAAGGGTATTTAACAAGCCAACATCCTGGTTCAGGCAGGCCAGTTTTGGAGGGGAAATGTCTACTGCTTTTGATTTTGAGGGTAATTACAATAGAATTCAATATGAATTATTCGGTTTTGTCAATTTCACCAACAACTATTTTCTTGATTTCGGAGCCGCCCATAAGCCCCGGATTTTTGTCAATACCTTCCTGAGGGGTGGACCCCGATGGCGATATAACGAAGAAAATTTCTGGTATTTGTTCGTCGGAACAGA
The DNA here is from genome assembly GCF_041358175.1 of Muriicola sp. E247. Taxonomy (NCBI): domain Bacteria; kingdom Pseudomonadati; phylum Bacteroidota; class Flavobacteriia; order Flavobacteriales; family Flavobacteriaceae; genus Muriicola; species Muriicola sp. E247. Next base: position 80,844 of record NZ_JBGKBE010000006.1, on the reverse strand, counting down.
CCAGAGAAAAAAATTAAGTATTGTCGCCGGGACAGTAAATTCTCAGGCCACTCAGGATAATTTTTCTTTTTACCGCTATCGGTTGAGTTTTAGATATCAACCCATTAACGCCATGAGTATATCGCTGAATACCGAATATTCTCAAAATCCAAGTCGAACCCAATACGTCGGTGAACAGAGTTTTAACGGGCAGCCCAGATATATTCTCGGTGCTATCGATCAGGAAACCCTCAGTACCACCCTAAGAATTAATTACAACCTCAACCCCGACCTTAGTCTGCAATACTATGCGCAGCCTTTTATATTTAAAGCAGATTTCTCCGATTTTAACTATGTGGCAAATCCTATAGCTTCGAACCTGGAGGAACGAATTAATTTATTCGGGGAAGATCAGATTCAATTTAACAACGGTGTTTACGAAGTGGATGAAGATAGAAACGGGTCTGTGGATTACAGTTTTAGCGATCCCGATTTTGCTTTTGTGCAGTTTCGTTCAAATCTCGTTTTGAGGTGGGAGTATATTCCGGGGTCGGAAATCTTTCTGGTATGGTCTCAGGGAATCACCGGAAGCGGCGATGTCAACAGCAGTTTCGGGTCTATCATTGAAGACCAGCTGCTCAATCAGAAAGCAAATAATACATTTCTTTTAAAAGCAACCTATCGCTTTAATCTATAATAATTCCTCACTGGGAATTCAACCATTTTCTGGCTTTTTCCTCATTCTTGAAGCCCTTGAACTGCCAGTTGGTATTTAAATGGCGAGACATTTCAATATATTTCTCGATCTTTTTCCTGATCTTTTCCTTATCTGCGATATAGGCAATTTTAAGTTGGAGTCCCGACTGACTGGCAGCTACATCCAGGAAAGTGATATCAACGATCTCAACAGGTTTCCATTCCACACTTTCGGTCTGCAGCGTATGCACGATCTGATATTTGGCGGTTTCAGATCTGGGATCTTTGAAGAAAAGGCCATTGGCTTCTTCAATTTCTTCTGAAGTTACATGGCCATAAAATTCCCATTTAATCCCATCCTCTTCCCAAATAGTATTAAACGGCATGGAACTGCTTTTTTAATTCTTTTTTAAAATATAAATATTTTTGGATTTACGCAATCAGAAATCACGGTATTCCCCTGATAGATAGCGATTTGCTTTCTCTTCCCTAAAACTTGCTTTTTCGCTATCCCAATGGAGTTTTTTATTTGGAAACCTGCCGGCTATTACCCCAAGCAATATCGTCTCTGTAAGTCGCGCCGAATAGGAAAAGGGAGCGGTACAGCTATCTGTACCTAAACATGCATCCACAAACTGGTGGTAATGTTTATCTCCTTCCACGGCATAATCACGAACAGGCTCACCGATTTGTCCGGAATTTACAAAAGGGGAGACATCGATCTCCTTGTATTCCCCGTCAACAATGTGTCGGGGTAATTCCATAAAGTGAGGTAGGAGTAATTTTCCTTTTTCGCCAATAAACATGGCACCTTGTAAAGGCAATTTGTCCTTATTAGGCAGTTTCAGGTCCTTGTGACTATGGGGCGCCCCTTTCCCGTCGTACCAAACCCATTTTAGTGTCTCGGTGGTATAAGGTGTACCCGGAAACTCGTAAGTCACGGAATTCTTTTCCGGATATCCGAAACCATTTGGTTTGCGGCATTGATTTTTTACTGTAAAAGGAACATCAAGTTCCAGGGCATTATACGGAGTGTCAAATATATGCACTCCCATATCGCCCAGCGTCCCACAACCAAAGTCGACCAGCTTACGCCAGTTCGCCGGATGATATACCTGGTCCTTATAAGGTCTTGAGGCCGAAGTACCCAACCAAAGATTCCAGTCCAAATGGGAAGGTACGGGATCTGAACCTGTGGGAATGGGACCGTCATAGCCCCAGTTCTTAGGGGACCAGGCCCGAACACAGGATACTTTGCCTATGATCCCGGATTGTATGAGTAATGTTGCCAGTTTATAATCATAAAAGGAATGCACCTGTATTCCCATTTGGGTAATCAGGTTTTTTTCATCGGCCAGTTTTCGCATTGCCCTCACTTCAGAAACGTGGTGCGCAAGTGGTTTCTGGCAATAGACCGGTTTATCGAGTTGCATGGCCAGCATGGAAGCCGGTGCGTGGGTATGATCGGGGGTTGAAACTATCACGGCATCGATCTCATCGGCCATTTGGGAAAAGAGCAGGCGATAATCGGCAAATCCTTTTGCTTGGGGGTGCATTTTCAGAGCAGATTCTAGGTTTTTTGAATCCACATCGCACAGGGCAACTACTTTAACTTGCTTATGCGAAGTGATAGACTTTAGGTCTTCAGCCCCCATTCCACCGACCCCAATATGAGCAGTTCGCAGAACCTTGTCCTGAGAAGCAGGCCAAACGGCGGAAGGAAGCAGGGATACGGAGGAGGCCACCGCGGTGTTTTTTAGGAAATCGCGCCTTTTCATAACTAAAAAAGAGTTAGAGAGTTAATTTTAAAAATTGTAAACTGATTAATTGATATTGCTTTATCGAATTAAAGGTAACGAATTAGAATGAACCTAATAAAACTGCCTATCAAATAAGATATACTGAGGAAAGATGATCCAGGACAGAAGGAAGAACTATGTCGTCAAGTACAGGCTGGACCTTTGGATCTGTACAATTAATCAAAAGGGATATCACAACCTCATCTTCGGGATACACAAAAAAGTTACTGTATCCCCCTACTCCATTGCCCACATGTCCTATAAAGGGACGCCCGTTTTTGTCCATACTTACCTGCATTCCCAGGCCGTAGTAGGTAGAACTACCATTAATCATTTGTGGGGTAAGAAATTCCGCCATGATCTCTGAGGAAACCAGACTGTTTTCCAGATACGCCTGTCCCAGTTTGGCAAGATCCTCGGATGTGGAAAGGTATCCGCCTCCTGCGAGTTTATAGCGATTATCCACAGGAATAGACGGGCGGAATCCCGAGAGTGTTCGGGTATAAGGAATGGCCTTTCCTTTGGGCTTCTCTTCGGGAACCTCTACCAGGGTATTTGTCATTCCAAGAGGATTCAGGATTTCCTTCTGCACATAGACCGAAAAAGGTATCCCACTGACTTCTTCCATAGCGAGTGAGATAAGCACCCAGTCAAAACTGTTGTAGAGGTAATCTGTCCCCGGGCGGAATTGCAGGGGATCGTTTTTAAATAACTCCAGGCTCTCTTTGATGGTATACGGTTTGTTTAAGGCGTACTCCTTCCCTCTATAACCTCTGATGCCGGCTGTATGGGACGCCAGTTGCCGTATACTAAAGTCGAATTCCTTTTTGGGAAAATAGGGGACATAAGAGTAAAAGGACTTGTCGAGATCTATCTTCCTCTCCATTACCATTTTTGCCAGGGCCATGGAAGCGATGGGTTTGGAAGCACTGGCTATTCTAAATATGGTTTCCGGGTCTACTGGAATTCGTTGGTCTATGTCGGCCCATCCAAAACCCTTTTGAATTACCTTCTTCCCCCGGTGCAGAACGGTAACAGCCAAGCCCGGTACTTTAGATTCATCCACCCAGGTATTAAAAGGCAGGTAAAAGGGTGCTGAATTATCTTCCAAATCCTTTTCAGACGTCTGTTTTGAAAACACTTTTAGAATGTTGGTAAAAAATCCCATTATTAGTCGTTGTAAATCAACTTCCCACGGAAGAGCACTTCCACGGAAACTGAGTCCGGACGGTTAAAACTGATCACGTCACCCGTTCCTCTAATCACACCCCTAAGAATTTGCTGAGGGTTTACCAGGATGTCATTACTCCCTCTGTGGTTGACGATGACTTCATCCGCCAGCAGGGCTTCGGCTTCAATCCTTGAGTCCCCTGCTGCTATAGTAGTGTTAAATCGCTCAGCATTCCCCGCTAATTTAAAATAGGCAATTCCATTGGCAACTAGTTGCAGATTCTGTACATCTACAGTCATGTCAAAAGATCCGTCTGTAGTTTCCGTTTCAGGGTTATTAAAGCTCTCTGTGATCAGGGTGAGGTTGGGAAAATTCAGGGTACCCTCACTTCTTACCGGCCAACCAGTACTACTTCTGATTTCATTGATATTGGGGGAGGCTACAAAAACCTTAGTTATCCCGTACTCCCGGAAGAGATTGCAATTATTGGTATTTCGTAAAATCAGGGTATTACCTTCCACCACGGCACTGACCTCTTCCCTCAGGTACTCCCCTGTTTCTATGATCACCTGCTGTTGGGATCCTGATCTTACCACAAGTTGAACTCCTTCAAAAACGGTAATTTTTTCAAATCCGGGCAGTGTTACCTCCTCCTGTACCAGATCCCCTGCATTCTGAAAACAATCGGGGACATTATCTCCGTTGCAGCCAGAAAAAAACAGGGCAGCAAAAACGGCCGTATATTTAAGTGCTCTTACTCTTTTCATAACCTGATTCCTATTCCCAATTCTACGGCTTCAGCCTTTGCGGCATGTGATTTGAGGCTGAGGGCGGCAAACCATTTATCTCCGAAATATCGTTTGACTCCTACCCGATTGTATACCTGCCCTTCAAAGTCGAAGGGATAATACACATAGTATCCCAGTTGGGTGATAACACTGAGCTTATTTATAAACAACTCATGCCCCACAAAAATCCCCACTCTCTTAAAGTCGGTTGCAGGATCCACCTCAAGTTCAGGAAAGGAGGTGGACTGAAATCGGATCAATTCTTTCAGAAAATTAGAGTAAAATACGTCCGATCCCAACTGAATAGCGCTAAACTTTCCAAGGCGTTTATCGGCATATGCCGAGAAAATATAAAAGGGATATTGTCCTGAATTAATTACATCACTTTCATTAATTCCACTTCTGAGAACCAAATTCATCTTAACTGACTCCCTTATTTCGGGTTGTTCTTTTCGTATAAACTCCTCATTTGGATCACCCCTGAGGTCGTAGATCAGGCCTGCGTTAAAAGCAAAAGTATTGGTGGAGGTATTAGGTGCTTTTACGTTGGCATTGGAATAATGGATCAGGGAAATTCCGGCCTTTACACCCAGGTTTTTATAGAGACGTGGCTTGTGATAGTTAAAGACCAGAAAAGTAGAACTCATTAGATGCGAGCCATAAGCATTATTCCTGAAATTCTCCACTTTATTGTACGGGTTGGTATTATACGCTACTCCCTGCCCGATGCGGAATTGCAGCTTGCGCTTCAAAAGATAAAAATTATAATGCAGATAAACGCCCAGATTATGTCCAAGGGTACTGTTCTTCATATCCTGATACACCACTGAAACGCCGGTATCGGGAAAATTAAAAGGGGCCTCCCACCCTTCATGTCCGAAAGTCTGCTTGTTAAAGCCAAGAATAACCCCCGAAGGATGTTCTCTGATAAGATGAGATATGTCTGTATTGTGCAACAGGATAGAGCCGTAAAAGGGCGTTACATCCATATTCCAGTAGACTGGGGAATCCTCCTGTTGGGCATAGCCCAGGGAGAAGCACAGCAGGCATAAAAGTAAGATTCGGATTTTCATGGGGCGTAAAAATAGCAATTATTCGGCAGGTGTAACCGTGTCTTGATCCCAGGGGGATTAAAATACTGCTTTCGCTATTTCCCTAATATTATCACTTTTGCCCATAGAGTAATAGTGTAGCACTGGGGCTCCTGCTGCTTTGAGTTCTTTTGACTGATCGATGGCCCATTCAATTCCTACTCGTCTTACTTCTGAGTTATTCCTGCATTTCTCCACTTCCTCGATAAGATCCTGGGGCAAATCAATCCGGAAAACCTGAGGAAGTAATTGGAGGTGCCTTTTTACGGCAATAGGTTTAATTCCCGGAATGATGGGTACATCAATTCCTGCATCCCGTGCTGCGGTAACAAAATCAAAGTATTTTTGGTTGTCAAAAAACATCTGAGTTACGATGTATTGAGCTCCGAGATCGACCTTTTTCTTAAGCCATTTCAGATCGGTCTTCATGGAAGGAGCTTCCATATGTTTCTCGGGATATCCTGCTACACCAATACAAAAGTCGGAACAATTATCAGTTTCGATCACTTCGTGAAGATACTGTCCGGAATTCAGGTTTCTAATTTGACTAACCAAATCAGACGCGTATTTATGACCTCCCTTCGTAGGTTCAAAATACTGCTCTCCTTTCATAGCATCACCTCTTAATGCCATGACATTGTCAATCCCTAGATAGTGACAATCTACCAGAAGGTATTCAGTCTCCTCTTTTGTAAATCCCCCACAGAGCACATGCGGAATCGTATCTACATCGTATTTATGTTTTATTGAAGCACAAATTCCCACGGTTCCGGGACGCATCCTGGTTAGTTTCTTGTCTAGTAAGCCATCGCGGTCTATGTATACGTATTCCTCCCGTGAGGTAGTCACGTCTATAAATGGAGGCTTAAACTCCATCAAAGGGTTTATATTGTCATAGAGTTCCTGTATACTCCTCCCTTTTACCGGCGGAATTATCTCAAAGGAAAAAAGGGTTTCCCCTTCAGCCCTTTCTATATGTTCGGTTACTTTCATTCTTTTTGCTGTTGTTTAATCTGCCAGATTCGGTGCCAGCCATTTACGAGCCTCCTTTAATGAAATTCCTTTACGATTTGCATAGTCCTCTAATTGATCCTCGGCAATTTTTCCAACTCCAAAATAACGGGCCTGTGGGTGAGCAAAATAGTAGCCACTGACACTGGCTGCAGGCCACATCGCAAGACTTTCGGTTAAGGTAACTCCAATAGTTTCCTCTACATCCAGAATCTCCCAGATGGTTTTCTTTTCAAGATGGTCGGGGCAGGCAGGATATCCCGGGGCTGGCCGGATTCCCTTATATGCCTCCCGGATCAGATCTTCATTAGTTAGGGATTCACTCCGGGCATATCCCCAATAGTCTGTTCTGATCTCACGGTGCAGATATTCGGCTAAAGCCTCTGCCAGCCGATCGGCCAAAGCCTTCACCATGATGGCACTATAATCATCCAGAGCTGCTTCATATTTCCTGGCCAGTTTTTCTGTACCAAAACCTGCAGTTACACAGAAACACCCTATATAGTCCTGTATCCCGGATGATTTGGGAGCGACAAAATCGGCAAGTGCCAGGTGTGGCACTCCTTTCTTTTTCCGTATCTGCTGCCTTAAAGTACGAAAGACATAAGCTGGCTTTTCGCGTTTAAGCAGCACTTCAATATCATCGTCATTTATAGAATTTGCAGGAAAAAGACCAAAAACTGCCTTGGCCTTTAAAAGCCTTTTTTCAATTATGGTATTCAACATCTCCTTTGCATCGTCGAACAAGCCGGTTGCCTGCTCCCCCACCATCTCATCTTTCAAAATATGGGGATATTTGCCATGGAGATCCCAGCTTCGAAAAAACGGAGTCCAGTCCATAAATGGTTCCAGGAGACTAAGGTCTACCTCTTCAAGGACATGTGTTCCTATTTGTTTTGGTTCTGTAATTTCTGCCGTACTCCAAGACAGAACTAGTTTGTTCTTTCGCGCTTCCCCTAAACTTATGTACTCTTTATGTTTCCCCCGATCGAGAAATTTATCACGAAAATCGGCGTAGTTTGATTTTAATTCTTTTATATATCCTTCAGAGCGGTCTGGTTGAAGAAGATCCCCAACCACAGTAACAGCCCTGGAGGCATCATTGACATGGACTACAGCTGCTTTATACTGAGGGTCTATCTTAACGGCTGTATGGGCTTTGCTCGTTGTAGCACCACCAATTAGTAATGGAACACTGAAATTCTGTAGTTCCATCTCTTTTGCCAGAAATACCATTTCATCTAGGGAGGGGGTGATGAGTCCGCTCAACCCTATAATATCCACCTGATGTTCTACGGCTTTCTGAATGATCTTTTCCGGTGGGACCATGACACCTAAATCAATGATTTCGTAATTATTGCATGCAAGGACCACACTTACAATGTTTTTACCTATATCGTGTACATCTCCTTTTACTGTGGCTAAAAGTATCTTCCCGGCCGAACCACGTGCAGATCCCTCCTGGGATGCTTCGATAAAGGGTGTAAGGTAGGCCACGGCCTTTTTCATAACCCTGGCCGATTTTACCACCTGGGGAAGGAACATTTTACCACTTCCAAAGAGGTCACCAACTACATTCATCCCGTTCATCAGATGCCCTTCGATCACTGCTATTGGTCTTTCCGCACTTTTTCTGGCCTCCTCTACATCTTCAATGATATACTCGTCAATTCCCTTAACCAGTGCCTTTGTAATTCTGTCCTGAATGGATTCTTTTCGCCAGCTGAGATCTTTTTTATTCTGCCTGGATTTACCTACCACTTTTTCTGCAAAATCCAGTAGCCTTTCAGTGGCATCATGGCGTCTGTTCAGGATCACATCCTCCACATATTCAAGCAGATCTTCCGGAATATCATCGTAAACTTCCAGCAGAGCCGGGTTTACAATGCCCATATTCATCCCGGCCCTGATGGCATGGAACAGGAAGACTGAATGCATAGCTTCTCGCACCGTAGTATTCCCTCTAAAACTAAAGGATACATTACTCACTCCCCCACTCACGCTGCAGTGCGGTAAGTTTGCCCTCACCCAGCGGGTAGCCTCAATAAAGTCGACAGCATTGCGTTTGTGTTCTTCCATCCCCGTAGCTACAGGAAATACGTTAAGATCAAAAATGATGTCTTCAGCAGGAAAATTAAGTTGATGGACAAGGATGTCATACGATCTCCCTGCAATTTCAAGCCTGCGTTCATAGGTGTCGGCCTGCCCCTGTTCATCAAAAGCCATTATAATTACAGCAGCCCCGTATCGTCTAATGAGTTTTGCTTGCCGGATAAACTCTTCCTCCCCTTCCTTAAGGCTGATGGAATTTACCACGCATTTTCCCTGAGCAACTTGTAGTCCGGCCTCGAGGATTTCCCATTTGGAACTGTCAATCATCAGTGGCACTCTGGCGATATCAGGTTCTGCCAGGATCAGGTTGAGAAATTTTACCATTGCTTCCTTTCCGTCGATCAGGCCATCATCCATATTCACATCGATGATCTGGGCACCACCTTCTACCTGGTGCCTCGCAATTTCGACGGCTTCCTCAAACTTTCCTTCCTTTATCAAGCGAAGAAACTTCCGGGAACCGGCTACATTGGTTCGTTCCCCAATATTGATAAAATTGCTTTCAGGAGTAATTACCAGAGGCTCCAGGCCTGAGAGTTTTAGCGGTCTGCGTTCACGCCTCTTTTCTGATGCGAGCTGAAATGAGGAAGAATCCCTGGTTATATGGTGCTTATCACTTGTCATGCCGGTGATAGTACTTTTCTCGGGTTATATTCTGCGACCAACCGCGCTATTGCATTGATATGGGCAGGGGTGGTTCCACAACATCCCCCTACAATATTTACAAGGTCTTTTTCGAGATACTCCCTGATCTGTACAGCCATTTCCTCCGGACTCTGGTCGTATTCTCCGAAGGCATTGGGCAGACCGGCATTGGGATGAGCCGAGACCGGGTATGATGTCTTTGCGGCTAAGATCTGGAGGTGTGGTACTAACTGACTGGCTCCCAGCGCGCAATTAAAACCTACCGACAGGAAGGGAATGTGTGATACTGATATTAAAAAAGATTCGGCTGTCTGTCCTGAAAGAGTACGTCCTGAGGCATCCGTGATAGTGCCACTGATCATCACCGGAATGGCAATCCCGCGTTCTTCTTTGATCTCTTCTATTGCAAATAATGCTGCTTTCGCATTAAGCGTATCAAAAATAGTTTCCACCAGAAGGAGGTCCACTCCTCCATCTAAAAGAGCTGTAGCTTGTTCGTAATAAGCCTTCCTGAGCTCCTCAAATGAAATGGCCCGAAATCCAGGGTCGTTTACGTCAGGAGACATACTCGCCGTTTTGTTGGTAGGGCCCATACTTCCGGCAACAAATCTCGGTTTGTGGGGTTCCTCCCGGGTAAATTCTTCAGCAACTTCCTTTGCTATACGAGCCGATTCATAATTCAATTCATATACCAGTTCCTGCATATGGTAGTCTGCCATGGCAACTGACGTTGAAGAAAAGGTATTTGTCTCTACGATATCAGCTCCGGCGGCAAAGTATTTCCTGTGTATTTCTGCAATCGCAGCAGGCTGGGTAAGGGAAAGCAAGTCGTTATTTCCCTGCAGGGGATGCGTCCATTCCCTGAACCGATCACCACGGAAATCTGAATCTGTAAAATTGTATTGTTGAAGCATGGTACCCATTGCCCCGTCTAAAACAAGAATTCGCTCTTGTAAAATATCTTCTATCCGAGCCATTGAAAAATTAATAGTACACCTAAGATCTTCGGTAATCATTACCGAAAATCAAAAATAAAATATCAAGAAGCAGGAAAGGGTTGTACCTTAAATGTTTGTTATCTGTCCAGCCTTCAGCGGGATAGAATGTAGCACCTTCTTTACTGGATAAAGGGTTGCTAAGGTTTCAGCGGGTCTAGTCCCTCCACCTTTCTTGATAACTAATTTTCAGTGTGTTAATGAACAATAACAAAGAAAGGTCACTCTGTAGTTATAAACAAGTAAAATACAGACTTTTTAGGGAAGTAAATTGTCTGAAACTCTAGAGGTGAATGCCGCACTCCCTATGTTGCAAAACCTTGGTGGGATCAAAATAATCCATTTCGTTAGGGAGCTGATGTTGTTTCAGGTACCCCTTCAATTCCAGATCTGTCCAGTAATAAAACGGACTCACTTTTAAAATCCCGTCTTTATTGATGCTGAGTATATCCAGGGAATCGCGAAAAGCAGTCTGCCCTTTTCTGATATTGGTAAACCACACATCAGGCCGATGCTCCTGCATTGCGCGTCTGAAGGGTTCGAGTTTTACCTGTTCCGTGAATTGCTGATGTTCCGGGTTATCGATTGATGGCTGACCCATGAGTATTTCTCGCCTGGCGCGAGATTGTCTGGGTACATAAATTTTCATATTAAGGTCTAGTTGCCCCATTACCCGCTCAGCATGCCTATACGTTGCTTCTGTATTGTATCCCGTATCACACCAGATGACAGGCACATCATTTTTTATTTCCGTTACTGCATGGAGAATAGAAGAGGAATAAGGTCCAAAGTTTGTTGTAAGTACAGGTCGTCTTGAATATTCAAGTGCCCAGGCTATAATTTCTTCCGTAGGAATTCCCCTGAATTGAGCATTGAGATGTTCCAGATGTTTGTCTGTAAAAGTCATGCAAATAGGTAATTTGATAGCGTTTATTATTATCCTATTGTTTTAATAGGAATTTCAAAAATACATTTTCCATGGTACTTAACAATAGATGACAATATAAAAAATAATATTACCCTACTATTTTAGTAGATTAATAAAAACAAAGGGGAATTTTTAATAAATTCGTAGTAATTATGAGGAGTTGAAGTAATTTCCTCAGGACATTAGATCTGCAAGGGTTGTATTTCGATAAACTTCAAGAGCACTATCCCTCACCTTCAGCATTAGTTTATGCACAGAGCAGCTTTGTTCATCGGGGCAATCCTCACATTGCTCATAAAAATTGAGACTTACGCAGGACACCATGGCTATCGGACCTTCTAAAACCCGCATCACAGTAGTCATGGGTATTTCAGAGGGATCTTTAATCAGATAATACCCTCCTCCTTTTCCTTTCTTGGATCCGAGGTAACCGGTTCCCCTGAGTGTCAGTAAAATGCTCTCTAAAAATTTCTGAGAAATATTTTCTTGTTCAGCGATATCAGCAATGGGGATTGGCTCTTTTTTATCTTGTTTGGCCAGGAAGGTAAGGGCCTTCAAGCCATACTTGGTCTTTTTGGAAAGCATAAGGCTAAGATAGCGAAAAGTGCTGAAATATATTGTCAGTTGGACTTTTCTAAAGCCTGGGAAATATCCCTGATGATATCGTCAATATGCTCCAGTCCAACAGAGATTCTTACAAGACCCGGACTGATTCCGCTAGCTTGCCGCTCTTCTTCTGTAAGCTTACTATGGGTAGTGGATGCCGGATGGGTGACTATGCTCCTGGAATCACCCAAATTAGCAGACAGAGAAAGTAACTTAATAGCATCGAAGAAGCGTTTCCCTGCCTCTGAACCCCCTTCAATTTCAAATGCCACTACACAACCTCCGGCTTTCATTTGCTTCTTTGCCAGGGCATATTGAGGATGGGAAGGGAGGAAAGGATATTTTACCCTGGCCACCCGTTTATGCTTTTCAAGATAGTTAGCAAGCTCAAGCGCATTACTGCAATGCCTGTCAATCCGAACAGAAAGGGTTTCCAGACTACGGGATAATAACCATGCATTAAAAGGCGAAAGTGCCGGGCCCGATATGCGCGCAAAGCGATAGATGGTATCGACCAGATCTGATCGTCCCACAGTAATCCCGGCCAGCACCCTGCCCTGCCCATCCATGAGTTTCGTACCCGAATGAATCACGAGGTCTGCTCCAAATTTCATAGGCTGTTGTAAATATGGTGTAGCAAAGCAATTATCTACAATAAACAGCAAATTGTGTTTTCGGGCGATCTCTCCAAGTCGGGCCAAATCCACCAGGTCCACCCCGGGATTTGTAGGCGATTCGGCATAAATTACTTTTGTAGCAGGGGTAATCAAGTCCTCAAGGGAATCGAGGTCCTCTAGCTCAAAATAAGTGTGAGAAATCCCCCATTTTGGAAAAAACTGTGTAAAAAGGGAATGCGTTGAGCCAAAAATATTTCGGGCCGACAGAATGTGGTCTCCGCTTTCCAATAGGGCAGCAAATGTTGAAAAGACAGCAGCCATACCCGAAGCGAAGGCAAAACCGGCCGGCGCACCTTCCATAGCACACACCTTTTCTATTAGCTCAGAACTATTGGGATTGGCATATCTCGAATAAATATTCCTGTCCTTTTCCTCGGCAAAAGATGCACGCATATCCTCGGCATCCTCAAATACAAAACTCGACGTCATGTAAATAGGACTCGAATGTTCCAGAAATGAAGAACGTTCCATTTGTATCCTAATCGCATCTGTCTCAAACCGGTTTTGCTCCTTTTCCATTAGGTAAGTATAATCCGTTATATTTTTTCTGCGATTCTCAAAATATCGCCAAAAACCCCTCTTGCCGTAACAGCAGCTCCCGCCCCTGCTCCCTGGATAACAAGGGGGTGTTTCCCATACGACTCAGTATAGATTTCGATGATTGAATCTGACCCCCGCACCTTCCCCAGGCTGCTTTCTTCAGAAACGGCAATCAACTTTACCTCCAGTATCCCTTTTTCCTTCTGCAAATTACCGTGTAGATCTCCAACATAACGCAGAACCTGCCCCTTCTGTAACTTCTCTTTTTTCTTTTCCATCAGCGGATTAAGTATTTCTATACTTTCAGCAAATTCTTCTGCTGTAAGGCCCTGTAATTCCCGGGGGATAAGGTTTTCCACCTTAACATCCTCAATCTCATTCTGCAACTGAAGCTCTCGGGCAAGGATCAGCAATTTACGCCCCACATCCATTCCCGATAAGTCCTCCCGTGGATCGGGTTCTGTATATCCAAGGCTCATCGCCTCCAGAACTACTTCAGAAAATGGAATGTTTTTTTCGGAAAACGTATTAAAAATATAGGAAAGGGAACCAGAAAATACACCTTTTATCCTGGTGATATTCTCACCTGATAAATGAAGTAGTTTTATGGTATCGATCAGTGGCAGGCCTGCCCCTACATTCGTCTCGTATAAATATTGTTTTAGAAACCGCTCTAACTCTTCCCGCAACAACTGATAGTAATCATACCCAAGGGTGTTGGCAATTTTGTTTGACGATACGAGGTCAAATCCATTTTCAACAAAATCGAAGTAATGAGCTACAAATTCTTCGCTGGCAGTGTTATCTACAGCAATTAGATTTTCCAGGTGATGTTGTCTTGCAAAATTAAAAACCTCCGAAAGTGCAAAGGAATTCCCATTTTCTCTGATCTCTTTCCTCCAGTCGTTTCTAATTCCGTCCTTACTGAGCAGCAAGGTTTTGGAGTTACTCAAGGCAAAAACCCTGAGTTGAATACCCTTCCTTTTTTCAATCGACTCACTTGCATGCAGAATCTGATCGAGAAGTGTGCCTCCCACATTTCCATGACCAAAAACCGCGAGATTAATTCGCTTACTCACGCCAAAGATCTGTCCGTGCATCACATTTAATGCTTTATGGAGATCTTCTCGTTTTACTACCAAGCTGATGTTTTTCCCCGTTACCGTATTGTTAAATAGCAAGGGAATAACATGATTCTTAATCAATGCATTGTAAGGTTTATGAAAAGTGCTCAGATCCTGACCAATAATAGAGATCACAGAAACATCATCGACGATATTGATGGTATTGATATCCTTTGATTCAAAATCGGATTCAAATTCTTCTTTCAACGCCCTACGGGCAATTTCTGCCTTGTCTGCGTTCACCAGAAGTCCGATACCCCTTTCTGAAGAACCCTGGGAGATGATACTAACACTGATATTATTCCTGCTCAGGGCTCGGAATATCCGGGCATCTACCCCTACTTTACCAAGAAGACCTCTTCCTTCCAGGTTGATGAGCGCTTCATTATCGAGCACTGAAAGAGAGCGTATTCCTTCCGCTTCTGAGGTGGCACTAATCAGTGTCCCCTTGTTCTCTTTATTAAAAGTATTAAGGATTCGAAGAGGAATATTTTTCTCCAGAAGGGGGATAATGGTTTTGGCATGCAGGATGGTTGCACCAAAATTGGCCAGCTCATTGGCTTCTGCATAAGAGAGTTTATCTATTCGTCTCGCCTCTGGCACCCATTTCGGATCGGCTGTATAGATGCCGTCAACGTGGGTGTAATTCTGTAATTCTTCTGCGTCGAGGAAATTGGCCAGAAGAGAAGCTGTATAATTGCTCCCATTCCTGCCCAGTGTAGTTGTCTCCCCTTTTTCTGTAGCTCCAATAAAGCCTGCAATTACGGGGGTTACCCCGGCCTCAAACGAATGAAAAAGTTCCAGGACCCTGCTTCTCGACACTTCGTCCTTCACATTTGCATTGCCAAAGTTTTCGTCAGTAATGATCAACTCCCGTGAATCTATCCATTTTGCCCCAATCCCCTTACCTATAAGTAATTTGGTGATCAGCTTGGTGGAAATAAGCTCTCCAATAGCCAATACCTGATCCCGGATTTTGGGACTGTAATCTCCCAGCAGGGCCACTCCTTCTAAGAGCTGTGCCAGTTCCCTGAATTGATCGGACAAATCGACATTTTTAAAACTATGCCTTTGATAGCTTTCGAACCTTTCAAATTCTTTTTTGTAATCCTCCCCCTTGGCTGCAAGTTCAAGGATAGTGCCCAACTGGTCAGTAGCCATTTCCCTGGCCGACACTACAACGGCAAGTTTCTCCCCGGCCTTCACCCCCGAAACAATGATCTCCAGTACTCTTTCTATACCTTCCCCGTTAGCGAGAGATTTCCCCCCAAAATTGAGAATCTTATATCGGTGGGAACGCTGGTTCTTATTAAAAATAGGATCAAGAAGCTGATGCATTTGCTCAAATTCCATCAAAAAGGCATCGTGTCCGTGCAGGGATTTTATCTCCCCATAGGTAACATTACTCCTGGCCTGAGCCATTTGCTTGTAAGTATCTTTATTCTCACTAGCTGAAAAAAAGAGATCAGAATCCACCCCTATGATATGAATGTTCGTTTCACTCTGTCGCAAGTTTTTAAACGCTTCATCCCCGCTACGGGTGATATCTATAGTCTTAAGAAGCTGGTTGGTTAGTTTGTAAGCTGACAGTTGAAAGCGTTCCTGTAATTTCCTTCCGTGGTGTAATAACCAACTTTCCACATTAAAAACGTTCAATTCTTCATTGGTACTCCTTTTAAAACGTTCTTTAAAAGATTCGGGGGTACGGTAGCACAGCATGGCGTGCATCCTTGCATCGTGTACAGGATTTTTCGAATTCACTAAAAACTGTTCCTGTATCTGGCAATTGGCAATTAGCCAGTCTGTCGACTTCCAGTCGGATGCCACAGGAATCAGGTGCGTTGTTATTTCGGGGTTGAGAGCCGCCATTTCCCAGGCAATTCCTCCTCCGAGAGACCCCCCAATAATAGCATACACCTTGAAAATCTTCAGCAATTCAAGTCCGCTTAAAAAGATCCTCGCAATATCCCCGGCGACGAAATCCCTGTAGTTATCAATGACAAAGCCATCATAACCATTTCCGGGAATGTTAAATGAGAGAACTGTATATCTGTCCGTGTCAATACATTTCTCTTTCCCGACCAGGTCATTCCACCACCCATCGGGGCCACAGATATTAGAATTGCCCGTTAAGGCGTGATTCACTAAAACAACTGGTGCAGAATTCAATGGCTTTCCAAATACCTGATAGGAAAGCTGAATATCCCCAGTGACCCCACTTAAGGTTGTATATCCGGGAATATTCAGTTGTTTTAATCCTGCTACTGCCTTCATCTCTTTGGCTTTCAGACCCATTTACTAGGAGAATTTGGTGATGTTTAGTGCTGATTATGCCAAAACCGATTTTTCAATTTTCGCAAATGCCTGTTCAAGGTCTGCTGTCAGATCCGACAAATCTTCCAAACCAACAGACAACCTGATGAGGTCCTTGGTTACTCCAGTTGTAAGTTGGGCTTCATCATCTAATTGCTGATGTGTTGTACTTGCCGGATGAATGATGAGCGACTTGGTATCTCCAATATTTGCCAAAAGCGAAAATACTTCGGTTTCATCTGCGATTTTTTTGGCTGATTCATAACCCCCTTTCACTCCAAAAGTGACAATACCACTCTGACCTTTGGGCAGGTATGCCTCGGCCAGAGGAAAGTACTTACTACTTTCCAGCCCGGGATAATTTACCCAGGAAACTTCCTTTCGGTTTTCCAGCCATTTGGCCAGGGCAAGGGCATTTTCACTGTGCTTTTTAATCCTTACCTCAAGTGTTTCAAGCCCCTGAATAATCTGGAACGCATTAAACGGACTCAGGCAGGCGCCGTGATCGCGAAGGCCTTCTATTCTGACCTTGGCTATAAAGGCAGCCGGTCCAAGAGCATCGTGATATACTAATCCGTGATAACCGGGAGAAGGCTCTGTAAACTCGGGAAACTTCCCACTAGACCAGTCGAATGTTCCTGCATCAATAATGGCACCCCCTAAAGCGGTTCCGTTGCCATTAATGTATTTTGTCAGGGAGTGGATCACGATATTAGCCCCATGTTCAATGGGGTTTAATAAGGCCGGGGTGGCAACTGTATTATCCACAATAAAGGGAATCCTCGCCTTTTTTGCCTCAGCTGAAATCGCCTTCAGATCAAGTACGTCCAGTTTTGGATTTCCCAGGGATTCAACAAAAATGGCTCTTGTGTTTTCTTTGACGGCCTTGCCGAAATTAGCAGGATCTTCAGGATCCACAAATGTGGTAGTGATACCAAGGCGTGGCAGGGTAACACTAAGTAAGTTATAAGTGCCCCCGTATAAGCTGTTGGATGCAACAATATGATCCCCCGCCTTTAATAATACCAACAAGGCAGTATTGATGGCCCCGGTACCGGAAGCTGTTACTACCGATGCGATGCCACCTTCGAGTGCTGCCAGGCGCTGCTCCAGGATGTCGTTGGTAGGGTTGTTGATCCGGGTATAGATATTCCCGAATTCCGCAAGGGAAAACAAATTTGCGGCATGGTCCGAATTGTCGAACACATAAGCTGTACTCTGGTAAATCGGGATGGCCCTTGTCCCCCCGTGCAATTTGGTGTCGTGACCAGCATGCAATGCTTTGGTCGAAAAATTTTGATCGCTCATGATTTTAGTTTTTTTATTTGTTAAACATGAAATAAAAAAGCCAAACCACACTACGGCTACTGTTAGCCGGAGTACAAATCAAAAAAGTTAAAAAGAAAGAGAAATTACCGATGGTAATAGGTCTGTGTTATCTGTCCTGCCGTATGCATGATAGAATGTAGCACCTTCTTTGCTTCTGACACAAAGGGTTGCTAAGGCTTCAAAGGGTCTAGTCCCTCCACCTTTCTTGATAACTATTCAATAAGAGTTTGAACTTTGAATTGTCAAATATAGGAACGGAATTTTTAAAAATCCTAATTATCCTACTAAAATTATATGTTAAATGCTTCCTGCACCAGTTCAATCATATCCAGTTTTTCCCAGGTAAACAACTCTACTTCTCGTTTGATACGCCCGTTATAAGGCGACTCAAAGACCTTGGTCACCATCTTGGGTTCTTTCCCCATATGGCCATAAGCAGCAGTTTCGAGATATATTGGATTTCTTAATTTCAGACGTTCTTCAATCGCAAAGGGTCTGAAATCGAACAAATCAGCCACTATTTTTGCTATCTCCCCATCTGTCATATTTATTTTCGCTGTACCATAGGTATCCACAAAAACGGAAGTGGGTTGTACTACCCCAATGGCGTAACTGATCTGTACAAGTATTTCTTCGGCAACGCCTGCGGCTACCAGGTTCTTTGCTGCATGACGTGCAGCATAAGCAGCGCTTCTGTCTACCTTACTCGGATCTTTTCCGCTGAAGGCGCCCCCTCCGTGTGCTCCTTTGCCCCCATAGGTATCCACGATAATCTTTCTACCGGTGAGCCCGGTATCCCCATGGGGCCCTCCAATGACAAATTTCCCTGTCGGGTTGATATGGTACCTGATGTCGTCGGTAAAAAGTTCTCTTGTTTTTTCCGGCAACCTCTTTTTAACCCTTGGGATCAGAATAGCCAGGAGATGGCTTTTGATGGTCTTTAGCATTTTCTGGTCGTCCTCGTCAAAGGGGTCGTGCTGAGTTGAGATGACAATAGTATCTATCCTCAATGGGACGTTATCATCAGAATATTCAATGGTTACCTGTGCTTTGGCATCAGGGCGTAAATAGGTAATGTCGTCATTTTCTTTCCGAAGTGCGGCTAGTTCCTGGAGGATCTTATGAGAAATATCCAGCGCAAGCGGCATATAATTTTCAGTTTCTTTGGTGGCATATCCAAACATCATCCCCTGATCACCTGCTCCCTGCTCTTCCTTGGTTCCCCGATCTACCCCCTGGTTGATCTCTTTAGATTGTTCATGTATCAAAGAAATTATTCCACAGGAATCCCCACTAAACTGGTATGCACCTTTGGTATACCCAATCTCATTGATTACTTCACGGGTTATCTGCTGCAGATCAACATAAGTATGACTTTTCACTTCCCCCGCAAGCACAACCTGCCCGGTGGTAACCAGGGTCTCACAGGCCACTTTGCTTTCGGGGTCAAAAGCCAGGAAATTATCAAGAAGGGCATCGCTGATCTGATCGGCGATCTTATCAGGGTGTCCCTCACTTACAGATTCGGAAGTAAATAAATATGGCATACCGTTTTCTTAGCTTGTGAGAAGGGATTCGAAAAAATGCCAGAGAGAAGTTTACAGTGCACGGAAATCGGCAGAAACTGCTTTAGCATTTTTAGAGAGGTTGCAATCAGTCAAATCCGTCCTCTTCGTTAATGGGCACAAAAGTACATATTTGGGTTTGAAATAAAAATTTTATGATGTCTATTTACAGATAGTATTTCATCCACTATTTTTTTCGATAGCCAAGA
The DNA here is from genome assembly GCF_041358175.1 of Muriicola sp. E247. Taxonomy (NCBI): domain Bacteria; kingdom Pseudomonadati; phylum Bacteroidota; class Flavobacteriia; order Flavobacteriales; family Flavobacteriaceae; genus Muriicola; species Muriicola sp. E247. The sequence continues at coordinate 61,266 of NZ_JBGKBE010000006.1, read as the reverse complement.
TACTTTGTATATTGCTATCCTTTCAAAAATACATCAAAAGCCAAATAAAAGGATCCTATGCACATCGCCGTTGCCGGAAACATCGGGGCAGGAAAGACAACTCTGACCGAATTACTTTCAAAACATTATAAGTGGGAAGCGCATTTTGAAGATGTGGTAGACAATCCCTATCTGGACGATTTTTATACTCAGATGGAACGGTGGAGTTTTAACCTCCAGATCTATTTCCTGAACAGTCGTTACCGGCAGATCCTCAAAATCCGGGAGAGTGGGAAAAACGTTATTCAGGACCGGACTATTTATGAGGACGCTCATATATTTGCCCCCAACCTTCACGCCATGGGCCTGATGACGAACAGGGATTTTACAAACTATACCAGTTTATTCGAACTTATGGAAAGTCTGGTGCAACCCCCGGACTTGCTGATCTACCTTCGCAGTTCTATCCCTAACCTCGTCAATCAGATCCACAAAAGAGGCAGGGATTATGAAAACACAATATCCATAGACTATTTGAGCAGGTTAAATGAACGCTACGAAGCATGGGTCCATGGCTATGAAAAAGGTAATCTTCTGGTGATCGATGTGGATCGGTTAGATTTTGTAGATGACCCGGAACACCTTGGAGAGGTCATCAATAAAATAGATGCAGAGATTCACGGTTTATTCTAATCTGATTTTAAAACACAAAAAAGGCCGCTGTTAAACAGTGGCCTTTTTTTATCAGATAAAAGTAAAGTCTAGTTCTCCTCTACTTCTTTTTCAATTACCTTTTTGATCTTGATCTTAGTTCCTTCTTCCATTTGGTTCATGGCCTCAATCTGAGCTTCCACCTCTTCCATAGTCCCCGAAAATGTCTTTTCATCTACATTTTCTTCGCCATCTTTGGTAGTTGTGGTTACTACTTTAGCGGTAACTGTGCTATCTTCATTCTCTTCCATACTTACCTTCACTTCTTTCTGCATACTATGTTCTACATTCTCCATTCCCATTTTCTCCATATTATAGGAAGAAACTGCATCAGAAGAAAGTGCAATACTCGGCGCAATTACCAGGGCAACAACAGACATTAACTTTAAAAGGATGTTCAGGGAAGGTCCTGAAGTATCTTTAAACGGATCTCCAACAGTATCTCCAACAACTGCAGCCTTATGGGCATCAGAGCCTTTACGGCCATCAGCTTCTATCATCTTCTTGGCATTATCCCAGGCACCTCCGGCATTCGACTGGAAGATGGCCATCAAAACACCTGCAGAAGTTACACCTGCCAATAGTCCGCCCAGCATTTCAGCACCCCCTATAAAACCAATAGCTACAGGAACTGCAATTGCTAAAAGACCCGGAAGTACCATTTCTTTAATAGAGGCTTTTGTAGAAATATCAACACATTTGTCGTATTCTGCATATCCATCTGCAGCATCAAAAATAGCCCGGTCAGCTTCAGAAGCTTTAGACATATCTGAATCGTACTTACGCATCACCTCCAGGGCCGCTTTTAATTGAGGGATATCCCTGAACTGACGACGAACTTCCTCGATCATAGCCATCGCCGCACGTCCTACTGCATTCATAGACAAGGCAGAGAAAACAAAAGGCAACATAGCTCCTACTAATAAGCCGGCCATAATATCAGGTCTGGAAACATCAATAGTGTTTACGTTTGCTACCTTCATAAAGGCGGCAAATAAAGCTAATGCTGTTAATGCCGCAGAGGCAATCGCAAATCCTTTTCCAATAGCAGCAGTGGTATTTCCAACAGCATCTAATTTATCGGTTCGTTCACGAACTTCTCCGGGTAATTCAGCCATTTCGGCAATACCCCCGGCATTATCTGAAATTGGTCCGTAGGCATCAACTGCCAGCTGAATTCCTGTATTTGCAAGCATCCCCACGGCTGCGATAGCGATTCCGTATAATCCTGCAAAATGATGCGAAACCAAAATGGCTCCTGCGATCAATAAAATCGGAACAGCTGTAGACATCATCCCAACTCCTAATCCGGAAATAATGTTGGTTGCAGCACCGGTTTCAGATTGCCGAACAATAGCACTTACCGGTTTTGTTCCTGTTCCTGTGTAATATTCGGTGATCTTCCCTACTCCTAATCCGGCTACAAGTCCGGCAATTGTCGCCCAAAATACACCCAAAGCGCCAAATGGCAGGCCTTCAACTGTATCAGGGATCATGGCGTGAATAATAAAATAAGATGCGATCACCATTAAACCGGCAGATCCAAACTCACCTATATTCAAAGCTGTTTGCGGATTACCTCCTTCTTTTACTTTTACAAAGAAGGTTCCTATGATAGACATTATGATTCCAACTGCTGCCAACACTAAAGGTAAATAGACAGCACCAAGACCATCTAAATCAGGGGTAAATATATATGCTCCCAAAACCATTGTTCCGATGATAGAACCCACATAGGATTCAAAAAGGTCGGCTCCCATCCCGGCAACATCCCCAACATTATCTCCTACGTTATCGGCAATGGTAGCAGGGTTAAGTGGGTGATCTTCGGGAATTCCCGCTTCCACTTTTCCAACAAGGTCAGCACCAACATCTGCTGCTTTGGTATAAATTCCTCCTCCTACACGTGCAAAAAGGGCGATAGATGACGCCCCTAAAGAAAATCCGGATAATACATTTAATACTAATGAAACATTATCTGCGCCCGGCCAGATGTTCTGATAGATCATAAAGAGACCACTAAGGCCTAATACTCCTAAACCAACTACTCCAAGTCCCATAACGGAACCTCCGGCAAAAGCAACTTCCAAAGCTTTTCCCAGGGAAGTCCTGGCTGCCTGTGTTGTTCTTACATTGGCTTTGGTTGCAACACGCATCCCTATAAATCCTGCCAAGGCTGAACAAATGGCGCCTACACCGAAAGAGAGTGCCACCATTCCATTAGATCCAGCTTCGTTTTCACCTTTGAAATAGAGAAGTACAGCAACGGCAACAACAAAGATTGACAGTATTTTGTATTCTGCCTTAAGAAAAGACATAGCGCCATCTGCAATGTTTTTTGCAATTCTTGCCATTTTCTCGTCTCCTACTTCCTGTTTAGAGACCCACATGTTTTTAATAAAGACAAACAGCAAGGCTAGTACACCAAATGCTGGTAATAGGGTTACGATTAGTTCCATATTGATTTGTTATTTATCTGTTAAAACGGCTGCAAAAGTAGTAAAACCGATCTGAATATAAAAGCAATAATTGACCTCAATAATTTGTACGAAGAACGGGAGAGTACCAAGCTAAATCAGAAATTAAAGCCAAAGGTTCCGGTTACGCTAAAAGGCCTGGCATCAGGGCTTTCCAGATAATTTCCTCTGAAGTTAAAATCGACCCTGAAAATCTTGAAGATGTTACTAATCCCAAATGAGTATTCCCAATAGATCTTGTCTGAAGGCGCGGCAAGGGGAATGTTGGTTGGACTATTAAGGGCTATGTTCTCATCTGAAAGCTGTCCCCAGGCACCACGGAGACCTACAATTTCCCTTAGATTCCAGTCGCGAATTACAGGTATACGAGAAAACAGCCGTCCATTAAAATTCTGTTCCAGATGGAGGGCGATATAGGTATCTGTAACAAATTCATAGAAATCCAGGTTTGGGAAGGTATTGTACAAGGTAAATAATGTTTGATTTCCTGGGATTACATTAAGCAGGCTAAGAGGTACGGCCTCTGTAGTCTTTCCCATTTCCACAGTACTCAGGAGTCGGCCAAATCCACCTATTTGCCAGGGTTGGGTGTAGGAAAACTGATATTTGGCATAACTGAAATCGCTTTCGAGAAAGCCTTCTAACCCCCTGGTATAATTAAGTAGCAGTGTTGCGTATTCATCGTTGACATTCCGTCGTTCCACTCCATACCCTATGGTCCGTTTCCCCGGGGTATAAATTAGCGTAGTTGTAAGATCAAATTGTTTTATCTCTGAAGATATCCCTGTGGGAGATTCCGGGTCAATATAATCCAGGTTAAAGGCCTGAGGCAGGGCTGATCTCAGGGTTCGGAAGGAACCACCGAATCTCATTCTGAAATTCTTAAAGGGTTCGGCTTCGAGGTTGAGCGTGCTGAGATTTATACTGGTAAGGCGGTCATTATTCCCAACCGTCAGGACCGATGAGGAGGCTACACTCCTTCCCAAAACATCATTCGTTGCTGTGAGACTTAGGCCCAACTGTTCAATATCGCGGCGGTTTCCACCGGAGATAATCAGTCTGCTTTTCTTATCTAACAGGAATTTGGCCGAAAAACCGTGTTTAACCTTTTTGTCCATAAAGCCATAAGCCATGTACCCTTCCAGCCGCCAGGGATCGTTCTGTCCAAAATAGGTACGCATCCCTCCCCGGAGACGTATACCTTCTGCATCGTTATAGCCAAAAGTGCTGTAGATGCTTCCGATATCCATGTTCCATTTGTCGATCTCCACATAGCCTGAGCTGAGGATGCTTACCAGATTGTAATACGTCTTAAATTTCGGAACAGTTTTAAGAGTATCCAGCAAAGCGTATATTCCACTTTCGTCTTTATTCAGGGATTCCAGCCTGTTATTGCTCCAGAATAGGCTATCGCGTTGGAAGACCTGTGGATCGAAGGGATCAGAAGCTGTTCTGTAAAATTCCTCAGGTTTTGCCTGGTCAAATTTATAATTGTCATAGACAGTGGTTCGCTTTCCGTAAACACCTTTAGACGATTCCTTTTTATTCAGGGCAAAGTCGGATAACATATAATCCCTTTTCAGGAGGAAAACCGAATCACTAACCACTTCAAAATCCTGCTCTATGTAAATCTCCTTTACCCAATTAATATTGGCGCTTTTTGTTACTTCGAGGTTGATCTTCTTCAAGGCGTATGTAGTATCATTCACCCAGAAATCACCTTTAAAAGTAAGTTCATTCTTTCGCCTCGGATAGTAGATGATATGGTAGCACCATTTGTTGTCGATATAGGCACTGTCTGAAAGGACGTAATTGTATACATCGATTCCGGTGCGTGACAGCGGACTGGTAAAACTCTTATCAAAAAACTTAAGGTAGTTGGCATATACGTCATAATCGGAATACAGGTCCTGAACAAAGGCGGTTATCGCCTGGTTGTTTGTAAATCCAGAATTCTTATTCCCCAGCACATCTTCCCGTTCCTTCTGGATCTCGTTGTTCCCGTAGACCTTTGAAAAAACCTCATTGAGGAAAATGGGCAAATAGGTCTTTCCGGTTATTCGTGAAGTGTCGAGGTCTGCAAAGACAAATTCGAGTCCCTTGAACACCCTGCTTTTGATCAGGGCACTGTCTATAGTATTGAGATCGAATTCTACCTTCTCGTATTTGTCGTATTCGTATTGTTTAAATTTGCGAAGTCCGTTTATCCTTTTCTTGGCCCATATCTTTCTAAGGATATCGATGGCCGGATTGTCTTTTTTAGACCGCTTTCCTATATAGACCACTACTTCATCGAGCTGCTCGCCTTCAGATAAAACAATCCTGAGGTCGTAGTTTACGGTAGAGACAAGTTCAATATCCCTCGTTTGATACCCGATAAATGATACCTGAATGGCGTTGTAGCTCTGGTCTGATTCGAGATAGAATCTACCATTGTCATTGGTGATCGTCCCTTCCGTTGAGTTTGGAAAAATGACATTGGCAAAGGCCACAGGATCTCCATTTTCATCTACAACAATACCACTTACCTTCGTTTGAGAAAAACAAAGGGTTGTGATAAAAAATAATAAGGTAATCAAGATTATCCTCATAGATAAAGGGCGTAATCCCGGGAACTATTTTAAATTCTATTCTTAATTCCCTTCTTATTTGGGTTTTACATCTTCCGGAAAAAATACGGATAAAAAAAACTTCGCCAGCACCGGAGTGACGAAGTTTTAAAAAGTTTTATTAAGGTCTCAATTATTTGTACATCACCTTTTTAACAGCATTGATAACATCCTGGTGATTGGGTAACCACTCTTCCAGTAATCCCGGGGAATACGGGGCTGGAGTATCTGCCGTATTGATCTTTACTATGGGTGCATCCAGGTAGTCAAACGCTTTGGACTGCACCTGGTAAGTGATCTCTGTGGCTACATTCCCAAAGGGCCACGCCTCTTCCAGAATCACCAGACGATTAGTCTTTTTTACAGATTTCAGGATAGCTTCACTGTCCATAGGCTTTACGGTCCGGAGGTCAATAATCTCACATTGAATTCTTTCTTTTTCAAGTTCTTCGGCAGCTTTATAAGCTTCTTTAATGATCTTGCCAAACGAAACTATTGTGACGTCTTTTCCTTCTCTCTTAATTTCGGCAACACCCAGGGGAATAGTGAATTCACCTTCGGGCACTTCCCCTTTATCCCCATACATCTGCTCAGATTCCATAAAAATTACCGGGTCGTCATCACGAATAGATGCTTTGAGCAATCCTTTGGCATCTTTAGGATTTGAAGGTACTACAACCTTAAGACCGGGGCAGTTGGCATACCAACTTTCAAAGGCCTGTGAATGCGTAGCGGCAAGCTGACCCGCAGAGGCCGTAGGTCCTCTGAAGACGATAGGACAATTGAACTGCCCTCCAGACATTTGTCTGATTTTAGCCGCATTATTGATGATCTGATCAATTCCTACAAGAGCAAAATTGAAGGTCATAAATTCAATAATAGGGCGGTTACCTATCATGGCAGAACCAACGCCTATCCCTGAAAAACCTAATTCTGAAATAGGAGTATCAATAACCCGTTCAGGGCCAAATTCATCCAGCATCCCTTTTGATGCCTTATAAGCACCATTGTATTCAGCCACTTCCTCCCCCATCAGGTAAATCGACTCGTCTCTCCTCATTTCTTCAGACATGGCTTCTGCAATAGCTTCCCGAAATTGAATTGTCTTCATATGCTTGTATTTCTCATCCTGAATTGTGATCAAAATGCCAACAAAAATAGGAAAATATCCTTCAAAAAGACCTTACAAAAAAGGAAAATCAATTTAAATTTTTATTATGCATGCATAGTATTTTTGAATTTTATTGGTTATCTTTGAGGCCTTATTATTTCAAAAAATACCTCATATGAATATATTAGTTTGTATCAGTAATGTTCCAGATACGACCTCCAAGATCAATTTTACCCAGGACAATACTAAATTCGATCCTACGGGTGTTCAATTTGTGATCAACCCCAATGACGAATTTGGTCTTACCCGTGCTATGTGGTTTAAGGAAAAGCAGGGTGCTACGGTACATGTGGCCACTGTGGGAGGCCCCAATGTAGAATCTACAATGAGAAAGGCCCTGGCAATTGGTGCCGATGAAGGAATAAGAATCAACGCTGAGCCTACCGACGGTTATTTTGTGGCTCAACAACTCGCCGAAGTAATAAAAAACGGCGGGTACGACTTAATCATCGCAGGCAGGGAATCCATCGACTACAACGGCGGAATGGTACCGGGAATCATCGCAGCCACTCTCGACATAAATTTTGTCAACACTTGTATCGGCTTAGAAATCGAAGGTGAAAATGTGAAAGCCATAAGAGAAATAGACGGGGGAAAGGAGACCCTGGAAACATCTTTACCCCTGATCATTGGCGGGCAGAAAGGGCTTGTAGAGGAAAGTGACCTGAGAATTCCAAACATGAGGGGTATTATGATGGCGCGACAGAAAAAATTGAATGTTCTGGAGCCTGTCGACTCTGATCATGCCACTACTGATAAGTCGTTCGACAAGCCTGCGCCGAAAGGCCCGGTTAAACTTGTCGACGCGGAAAACGTAGAAGAATTGATTGATTTGTTGCATAACGAGGCAAAAGTAATTTAATAGTACTCCTAAAAAAATATAAAGAATATGTCCATATTAGTTTATACAGAAGCCGAGAGCGGAAAGTTAAAGAAGAATGCTTTTGAAGCTGCCTCTTACGCCTATAAAGTGGCAGGGGAAATGGGAACAGAGGTAACCGCTATCAGCTTTAATGTCTCTGATAACTCAGACCTTGGGAAATACGGAGTAAGCAAGGTATTAAAGGTGGAGGATGAAAAATTAAAGACTTTTCATGCCAGAGCATACGCCAGTGCGATTGCCGAAGCGGTTAAAAAGGTGGGAGCACAGGTGGTGATCCTCAGCTCCAGTACCGATTCTAAATATTTGGGAGGATTGCTTGCCGGGATGCTTAAGGCCGGATATGTACCCAATGCAGTTGCCGCACCTGACAGCGTTCAACCCATGGTAGTTAAGAGAATGGCCTTTAGTAATAAAGGTTTTGCTCATACCGAAATCAATACAGATATTAAAATTATCGGTGTGTCTAACAATGCGTTCGGAATAATTGAAAATTCTACCAGTCTGCAGGAAGAATCTTTTAGTCCTGAAGCGGGTGAAAAGGACTTTGCAACCAGGTCAGTAGAAGTAGATAAAGTGGTTGGTGAGGTAACTATTGCCGATGCCGACATTGTAGTATCTGCAGGTCGTGGCCTTAAAGGACCGGAAAACTGGGGTATGATAGAGGAACTGGCTGAAGTACTGGGAGCCGCAACAGCATGCTCAAAACCAGTTAGTGATATGGGATGGAGATCGCATGGGGAACACGTTGGGCAGACTGGGAAACCCGTGGCCAGCAATCTTTATATTGCCATTGGTATTTCAGGTGCCATTCAACACCTTGCCGGGGTAAGTGCCTCCAAAGTCAAAGTAGTGATCAACACCGATCCGGAAGCTCCCTTCTTTAAAGCAGCTGATTACGGAATCGTAGGGGATGCCTTTGAAGTAGTCCCGAAACTCATCGAAAAATTAAAGGAATTTAAGGCCCAGAACGCCTAATTTTTGTTAATTTGTGCCTTTAAAGGGCTGTTTAAATACCAGGGACAATCCTTACTATTTAAACAGCTTTTTTTGGTATTTGAGTGATTATGAGTCTAGTTAGATTAAAAATTAAAGGAATATCTTACAGTCAAACACAAAATGGGGCATATGCCCTTATTTTAAATGAGGTTGACGGAGATCGAAAACTTCCCATTGTGATTGGAGCTTTTGAGGCACAATCCATTGCCATTGCTCTTGAAAAAGAGATCAAACCCCCCAGGCCTCTCACTCACGACCTGTTTAAAAATTTTGCCGACAGGTTCGATATTGTTGTCAAACAGGTGATCATCCACAAGCTTGTTGATGGCGTTTTTTATTCTAGTATCATCTGTGAGAGAGAGAAGGTGGAGGAGATAATCGATGCGCGTACTTCTGATGCTATCGCCCTTGCCCTTCGGTTTAACGCTCCCATTTTTACATATAAAACTATTCTTGATAAAGCGGGTATTTTTCTCAAATTCTCTTCCAAGGAAAAGGATAAAGACGAAGTTGATGACAGTATAGTCGTAGATGAGATTTTACAGGAAGGTGAAACCGTGGAGATTGATCCGGGTTCATCTGCCCCGTATAAGGAATTGAGCATGGATGAACTTCACAAAGAGCTCGACAAAGCGGTTGCCAACGAAGATTATGAAAAGGCAGCCAGGCTACGGGACGAAATTTCCAAACGCAAATGATTTACTAGACCTCTCTGTATGAAGCCAGGAATTTGGATCCTTTCCCTTTTTATGTTACTGTTTTTCCATGGCTTTGGTCAAGAGATTCCCACAATAGACAGCGTGGAATTGGATAGTACGGCTCAAGTCTCTGTTTTGTCTGTACAGGAAGTTACTCCTGATATAGTGAGTCCGATCATTGCTAATCAGGGTTTTTCCCTCGATAGTCTCTGGCGTGGTGCTCTGGGCATGCTGGCCCTCCTCCTGATCGCATATCTGTTCTCTTCTAACCGCAGGGCGATAAACTGGAAAACAACAGCCATAGGCCTGGGCATACAACTATCCCTTGCCATAGGAATTCTCAAAGTACCTGCAATACAATGGTTCTTTAATAAACTGGGGCAGTTTTTTAATGAGATCCTGAAATATACAATGGCAGGCAGCGAATTTATATTCGGTGGCCTTCTCAATCTCGACAATCCCAACATAGGCTATATTTTTGCCTTTCAGATCCTGCCGACAATCATTTTCTTTTCTGCTCTAACGTCAGTTCTTTACTATCTCGGTATCATCCAAAAGATTGTAAAAGGCCTCGCCTGGTTGCTTACCCGATTTCTGGGTATCTCGGGAGCTGAAAGTCTGAGCGTTTCAGGAAATATCTTTTTGGGTCAGACCGAAGCCCCCTTATTGATCAAGGCTTACCTGGAGAAGATGAATAAATCTGAAATCCTTTTAGTGATGATCGGTGGAATGGCTACCGTTGCGGGGGGCGTACTTGCAGCCTATATTGGTTTCCTGGGAGGAAATGACGAACAGCTCCGACTCGAATTTGCCCGGCACCTTATTGCGGCATCCGTTATGGCCGCCCCGGGGGCTATTGTGATCTCAAAAATCCTCTATCCCCAAACGGAAAATGTAAACAGGGAAATCCAGGTCTCCACGGAAAAAATTGGCGCAAATATCCTCGATGCCATTGCAAACGGAACCACAGAAGGCTTAAAACTGGCTGTTAATGTTGGAGCCATGCTATTAGTCTTTGTAGCCTTTATCGCCATGATTAACGGTATTCTGGGCTGGGCAGGCGATCTTACCGCCATCAATAGCTGGATTAGTGAAAATTCTGTTTATGAACAGCTTTCGCTGGAAGCTATTCTCGGTGTAATATTTGCGCCTTTGATGTGGTTGATAGGGGTTAATTCACAGGATGTTTTACTCATGGGACAATTGTTGGGAGTAAAACTGGCCGCCAGTGAATTTGTAGGGTATATACAGCTGGCTGAGCTTAAGGATTTCAGCAGTGGCACCCATTTCTCTTTTAACAAGTCGATTATCATGGCAACTTATATGCTTTGCGGGTTTGCCAACTTTGCCTCTATCGGTATTCAGATTGGTGGGATTGGTTCCCTGGCGCCGGGACAGCGTAAAACGCTCTCTGAATTCGGGATGAAGGCCGTTTTAGGAGGAACCCTGGCATCACTTCTCTCCGCCACATTTGCCGGAATGATCCTGGGGTAGTGTCGGCCCTGCTTTCGTTGATAAGTTTTAAAAAGAACCATGCTTCACTGATTTAATCTAAGGCAGGGATTTTCTAATTTTACAACAACATCATATTTGACATATTTATGAGACAATATCACGACCTGCTCAAACACGTCCTGGAGAAAGGAAATAAAAAAAGTGACCGCACGGGGACAGGGACCATTTCTGTTTTTGGCTACCAGATGCGATTCGACCTCAATGAGGGATTCCCTATGGTCACCACAAAAAAACTGCATTTAAAATCCATTGTTCACGAATTGTTGTGGTTCCTTAAAGGGGATACCAATGTGAAGTACCTCCAGGAGAACGGAGTGCGTATCTGGAATGAATGGGCGGACGAAAATGGAGATCTGGGGCCCGTCTATGGGCATCAATGGCGGAACTGGAATGGAGATGGAATCGATCAGATCCAGGACCTTATCGACAAGCTAAAAAACAACCCTGACAGCCGCAGGATGATGGTTGCCGCCTGGAACCCCAGTGTTCTGCCAGACTCCTCAAAGTCCTTTGCTGAGAATGTTGCAGAAGGCAAGGCGGCGCTTCCTCCCTGCCATGCCTTTTTCCAGTTTTATGTGGCCGATGGAAAACTTTCCTGCCAGCTTTACCAGCGAAGTGCCGATATATTTTTGGGAGTTCCTTTTAATATTGCTTCTTATGCCTTGTTCACATTGATGGTTGCCCAGGTCTGCGGTTACGAACCAGGAGAATTCATCCACACCTTTGGGGATGCCCATATCTACAACAATCATATGGAGCAGATCGAACTACAACTGAGCAGGACCCCCAGGCCACTTCCTAAAATGGTCCTGAATCCGGAAGTAAAAGATATTTTCGATTTTAAATTTGAAGACTTTACCCTCCTTAACTACGACCCTCATCCCCATATTAAAGGAATGGTAGCGGTTTAAGTCCGAGAATTCATCCTTTGATTATATATGAACAAAAAAAAATCCGGAGCCTTTTACAGACTCCGGATTCTAATTTTTTCTAACCTCCTGGATTAAAGCTCCAGTACGGCGTTCTCAGCACCGGCGAAATCGTTCCACTGATAACGATCAGCTTCTGCTTCATTTACATAAGCCCCATCAACTAGGTAACGGAATTCATAAGAGTTCTCTTTTGGAAGATCAAAAGTTCCTTTAAAGTTTCCGTTCTTAAGTTTTTTCAACATGCTCCCTTTTGGGTTCCAGTTGTTAAAGTCGCCAACTACGGCTACTTTTTTTGCATCTTCTGCAGGTACAGTAAAGGTTACTTTAACTACAGGTTTAGTTTTTAAGTATTGTTTAGAAATTGCCATCTTACTAGGTTTTAAAATTCGAGGCAAAATTAATGTATTAAATATCTCATTTACAACGTTTAACGAATTATTATCAAATTCATAATTATTCAGTAAAAAATATCAACATTGGTAATTTTACCCCCTTAATTTTTATAAGAACCTAAGGAAGATGGGGCTGATTTCAGGATATCCACAATGGTGTTTAAATCAGATTCTGAGTTGTATAGATGAAAACTAAGTCGGATTCCTCCACCACGCTGGGAACAACATACATTATTATCGCTTAAATAAGAAAACAGCTTATCTCCTCCCCTGATATTCAGGATGGCACCATGAGTCTTACGCTTTGCAACCGCTTCCTCCAGCAAGTTGAGCCCAAGCAGTGATTCCCTGGCCTTCTCTATCAAAGCTTTGTTGTGCTTTTCAATGACCTTGATATCCCATTCCATGAGTTTTTTAATCGAAAAATCGAGACTCCCGAAACACGTACTGTCCAGATGGCCGGGTTCTAATCGTTTGGCAAGTCGAATATCATTTTTCGCCTCTATATTCCCATTCACTGAATTAAAACCAACCGATTTTAGGGAAAGACGTTCCGAGGCCCGTTCGGAAAATAACATATACCCGTTCCCCGTCCCCGCCAACAGCCATTTATAACCACTGCCGCCCAGGATGTCGAGCCCTGAATCATCGAAGTTAAAATCAAAAGCTCCGCAATACTGAGTTCCATCAGCTATCATCAACAGATCGGGATACTGTTCTCTTATGTACCTGATAAATTCACTCGAAATCATTAACCCATTCTCCCACTGCACAAGGCTAAAAGCAAAAACGTCGATTTTTCCATTCTTCAGTTGCTCCTCAATATGGCTTTCTACTTTATCATCGATTTTTGCATAGGTCAAATTAAAGTCCCTGCTCTCAAAAGGCCAGTTCACAGATGGGTAATCGCTCTGTAACAAGAGGACATTATTTTCTTTTGGCAAACCTTCAAGTACTGTATTTAATGCCAGGGAAAAATTAGGGCTAAGTGAAATTCTGTTGCGATCACATCCAAGGAATTCTCCAAGTGTATCCCTGACGCCGGAGATCATATGAAAACTATCCATTTTCATCTCACTCCCTCCGATTAAAAAATCGAGATCGTGTTCTTGCCTCCATTCCTGGAGTTCTTCAGACATCAACCCTATAGCCGCTGTGTTCGCATAAAGAGATTGTTTTACAAGCGGGAATGATTTCCGGATTTTATTTATGTCCATTATTTGGTATTTTTTAAGGTATACATTGAGGATATACAGTGGATCCCTTGTCTACGAAATATTTGAAGATTTTACTTTTAATTCGCAGGCTCTTAAAATCCGATTTCATCTATCTTTGTAGTTAAAGATAAGGATTCAGATGTTCTCCAAAACGAAAAAGGGCTCCGGAATAGACCTCGAACAACACGAGCAAATCGAATACGCCCAGGAACGAATAAGGCAGAAAAAGAATCTGTATCGTCATTTTGTCTGGTTCCTGATTGGCAGCGTGGGACTTGTATTGATGAACAAAGTTTTTAAGTACGGAGAAGCCTATGATTGGGCCTACTGGGCTATAGGGTTTTGGAGCCTGCTCCTTTTAGTTCATCTGGTCAATGTATTTATCCTTAGTACGTTTATGGGACGCGACTGGGAAAGGGAACAGCGTGAGAAGCTGGTTCTCAAACAAAAAGAAAAAATAGCGGAGCTTCAAAAACAGTTGGAAAAAGAATTTCCCCATCCCGGACCTCCAAAAAAAAAAGTGGATTGAGTACTCTTATCATAATTGCAGCAGCGGCGGAAAACAACGAGCTGGGAAAGGACAACCAACTTCTGTGGCATTTACCTGATGATTTTAAACGATTTAAAGCCATCACTACCGGTCATCCTATTATAATGGGCAGAAAAACTTTTGAAAGTTTTCCAAAGCCCCTTCCCAACAGATTTCATATCATCATCACCCGGGATTTATCCTATTCCACTTCGTACGGGAACTGTAAAATTGTCCATTCTTTGAAGGAAGCCCTTACGGTGGTGGATAAAGATAAAGAGGCTTATATTATTGGAGGAGGAGAGATTTACACCCAGGCCATGGAATACGCAGATATGATTGAGCTTACACGCGTGCACGGGAAGTATGAAGCAGATACCTATTTTCCTGAAATCGACCTGAAAGAATGGGAACTCCTAAGAGAAGAATTCCATCCGTCTGATGTGAAGCACAAAGTATCCTTTAGCTACCTTACCTATAAACGACGTTAAAAGTCGAGATACTCAATTTCCAACTCCCCTTGTTCATCTTTTAAAAACCGGGATAACAATTCAGCATCGGTATTGCTGAAGAATTTGTATGAGGGTTCTCTCTTACCTGTATTCAACAATTTATGTTGCTCTAATACCTTTTGTGTTTGTTTAGCCACGGCTTCGCCGCAATCGATGATCTTTACATGTGCAGGCAGTTCATCCTTCAGGATAGGAATCAGAAAAGGATAATGAGTACATCCCAACACGAGATGATCTATTCCTGCTGCTGTCATGGTTTGAATATACTTTCTCAATAAGTTCCTCACTTCCTGGGAATGTGCCTGCCCTTTCTCAATTAGTTCCACGAGTCCGGTACCCACCTGCTCAAGAATTTCAATATTTGCTGCGTGATTTTTAGCCGTACTGTGAAATAAAGCACTGGTGAGGGTACCCCGGGTTGCCAGCACCCCTACCTTTCCAGAAACGGATTGCAGGGCGGCCGGTTTGATAGCAGGTTCTATCCCAATAAAGGGAACAGTATAATTCTTTCTGAGGTGGTCTATTGCATTAGTAGTAGCGGTGTTGCAGGCTACGACGATGAGTTTACAATGATTTTGTAAAAGCAATTCAGTATTCTTGATACTGAGTTCGAGGATGACTTCTGGTGATTTTTCCCCGTAAGGTGCATTCTTACTGTCGGCCAGATAGATAGTATCTTCAAATGGCATCTTGTTTCTGAGCTCTTTCCAGATGGAAATCCCACCAACTCCCGAGTCAAAAATTCCAATCGGCCTGCGATCCAATGCGTTTTTATTTTAATGTAAAGGTGTATAAAAATAAAAAAACCGTCCTTGTGAGGACGGTTTTTTATAAGGATTTATTTCAGATTAAAATCCCAATTCCTGTTTAACTTCCGGCAGCAGGTCTTTACCCTTTGCTACTATAAGTCCGCCTCCCTGGGTAGAATCCATTACGTATTCTATTCCTTGTGCAGCAGCTACTTTTTCAATAGCGGCCATGGCTTTTTCGGAAATTGGCTGGAACAATTCGGCCTGTTTTTTGGCAAGTTCCTGTTGAGCTGCTTGCTGGGCTTCTCCAATATTCCTTTCAAATCCCTGAAGTTCAACGGCTCTTTTTTCGTTTTCTTCTTTGGTTTTTGCCGATGCCTCACTTTGATACTGTGTATACTTGTTTCGCAACTCGGTCATTGAGCTTTCTATATCGGCCTTGTAGGTCTCCTGTAATTTCTTTAATTCAGCCTGGGCTGCCTTCATCTCCGGCATTTCCGATAAAAGTTCGGTTACATTGATGTGAGCTACTGAGCTCTGTGCATTTACAAACCCTGTAGCGGCAACGAACAATACAAGGGCTACTGCTACTTTCTTCACGTGTTTCATGACTTTAAATTTACTATTTGAGTGTTATTATTGAATTCTAATTTATTGATCTATTGTGTCTTTTTTCTTTTCAGTTTGCTTAGCTCTTTCGGCTTCTTTTTCTTTGCGTTTGGCCTCGCGTTCTTCTAATAATTTCTTTCTGCGTTCTTCATATGCCTTCCGGCGTTCTTCCCGAAGTTTTAACTGCTCTGCCCTTTTTTCCTCTGCTGATTGCTTTCGGA
This sequence comes from Muriicola sp. E247, assembly GCF_041358175.1. NCBI lineage: Bacteria > Pseudomonadati > Bacteroidota > Flavobacteriia > Flavobacteriales > Flavobacteriaceae > Muriicola > Muriicola sp. E247. Next base: position 45,066 of record NZ_JBGKBE010000006.1, on the reverse strand, counting down.
TATTTTCGGCTTCCTCAGCTTTCTCAAGTCGCTCTTTAAGCGCATCGGTCATTTCTTCATCTTCCTCTGCTGCTGCTTTTTCAAATGCTGCCAATCGGGCTTTTTCAGCTGCTTTATTGGGCTTGCTAACCCTCCTTGTTCTGGCGATACCTCTCAACACTAATTCGCTGATATCGTGCCTTTTTTCGGAGTACAACATTACGACATCCGCAGATTTATCGAAAATAAAATCGTACTTTTTATTAGCTCCTATCGCCTGTACTTCATTGAACACCTGGTCCTGGATAGGTTGAATCAACCTTCGCTTTTGTAGCACCAGATCTCCGTTCGGTCCGAATCTGTCCTGCTGATATTCGAGCATTTCCCTTTCAAGAATCTGAATTTCCTCAGTTCGCTCTGCTATCAACTCATCAGTAAGCAGTACTTTTTCTGCCATCAGATCATTCTTCATCTGGTCTATTACCCCCTTCTTTTCCTCAATCTCCAGTTTCCACCTTTGCACTTTATTCTCAAGTTGCTCATTGGCTTCCCTGTATTCTTCTACATTTTCCAGGATATATTCCATGTCCACGTATCCTATCCTTACTCCGCGTTGGGCGAAGGAATTCAATGTGGTCAGAAACACTACAGTTATTAAAAGAACTTTTGTCTTCATGTTACTCAGGTTTAGTACATAGAAAATATCGTGCCAAAATTACTAAAACTTTTAGAATGAGTGCTTTACCTTTTGTTCCGGGAAGTTAAAATTCTAGAATTGCTGACCTATGATAAAATGTGTCTGCCATCCACTCGGACCATTACCCGCAGATTGTGGTCTCAGGTCTTCGTCAAATCCGTAGCCAAAATCTATCCCCAGTAAACCAAAGGCAGGCATAAATATTCTTAAGCCCACTCCGGCCGATCTTTTAAGTTGAAACGGATTAAACTCATTAAAATTGTTAAATGAGTTTCCTGCTTCCAAAAAAGTTAAGCCGTAAATGGAGGCAGAAGGCTTCAGGGTTAGAGGATATCTGAGCTCTAGGGAGTATTTGTTATAGACAATTCCACCTTCCTGGTCGAAGGTAATAGGATCAACAGGGGTAAGGGAGTTATTTTCGTATCCCCTTAACTGTATAGTCTCACGGCCATCAAGGGTAAAGTTCCGACCAAGTCCGTCGCCCCCCAGGAAGAATCTTTCAAAAGGTACCTGGCCTACATCACTGTTGTAATTCCCGAGGAATCCAAATTCAACATTGGTCCTGAGTACTAATTTATCTACCAATCTGGTATACCAGTCGCCTTTGAATTTAATCTTGTAGTATTCAAGCCAACGAAATCGCTCCTGATCCACGCTTTCCAATTCATTTCTTTCAGCGGTTGTAAGGTCGCTACCGGCACGGTTCCTATCAGTTTGTAATTCTGTAAGCTCTTCGCTTCTTTCTTTTAAGGCAGCAAAATCCTTATTGCTAAAGAGTGAATACGGGGGTGTAAACTTTGCGGTTACCTCAAAGATCGACCCCGTAATAGGATAGATTCGGCCCGGACCTGCAGAGCTCCTTGAAATTCCAAAGGTGTAAGCAAGTGAATTCGACTGCCCGTTTCCGAAATTAAAGAGGCCTGTTCTGTAATTCCTGAAGTCGTATAGCTGGTAACTCAGGGAATGGGAAAGTGTAAAAAAGTCGTCAGGCCACTGCACCCTCTTGGCAAGCCCAAGAGAAACACCTGTGATCGAAAATTGCTGATCTTTATCTACTTCTACTCTACCGTTAGTCCCGAATGACGCCAGGAACTGCTGAGTTCTGGAAAGCGACATATTGAATCTAACCGGCTTTTTACCCCCTAACCAGGGCTCTGAAAAGTTCAGGCTGTAGACCCTGAAAGTTCTACTAGCTTGTAATCTGAGGGCAAATGTCTGACCATCCCCCATTGGCACCGGTTTATATGCTTCTCCATTAAAAAGGTTCTGAATAGAGAAATTACTGAATGAAAGTCCCAGTGTTCCAATGAATCCTCCACCGCCATAACCTCCCTGTAGTTCTATCTGGCTCGATCCTGATTCTACCAGGCTGTACGCCAGGTCTACCGTTCCGGAATTAGGATCGGGGTTTTGAATGTCGGGGGCAATTTGTTCTGCATCAAAGAATCCTAATTGCCCGAGTTCGCGGACACTTCTGATAATATTTTCCTTGCTGTATTTCTGTCCGGGGCGTGTTCTGATCTCCCTGAAAATCACATGGTCATTGGTCTTATCATTCCCGGTTACTGTAACGTGATTTAAGAAGGTCTCTTTCCCTTCAATGATTCGTATCTCAAAGTTGATTGTGTCATTTTCTGCTGAAACTTCCACCGGGTTGATCTGAGAAAATAAATAGCCATTGTTCTGATACAGGTTGGTAAGATCATTGGCATCGGGCTTGGTCTCATCTGCAATTCGCTCCCTGAGCAAGACACCATTATAAGTAGATCCCTTCTTTATTCCCAGAACCTGAGATAGCTGGCGATCGGTATATACGGTGTTTCCGACAAAGTTGATATCCCCGAAGTAGTATTTATTCCCTTCTTCTACATTGATGGTGATCTTAATATTTTCATCATCCACCTTCTCAATCGTATCTGATATTACACGCGCATCGCGAAAACCGTTTTCCGCATATTTGTCGATCAGAGAGGAGAGATCTTCCTTGTAATCTTCCGGAATATATTTCGATTTCTTCCAAAACCTTCCGAGTTTCTTACGCTTGGTATTTTTTAAAGATTTACGCAATTTCCCATCAGATATTTCCTCATTCCCCTCAAAAACAATATTGGAAATTTTTACTTTATTCCCCTTGCTTACGTTTATCACCATGCTTTCCGCATTGGTTTCAGAGGTGTCCTGTGAGGTTACAATGGTAGCCCTGGCATTGAGATAGCCCTGTTTTTTATACTTGTTCTGAAGATAATTCCTGGTGTTGGCAATTAGGCTTTCCGTAATTTTCTTCCCTTTCTTAAGATCCGTGTCATCGATAATTTCATCCACTTTTCTTTTTTTAACACCGTAGATGGTGACCTTGGAAAGTGTAGGTCTTTCTTTAATATTGAGTTCGAGGTAGATATCCTCCCCTTCGATGTTAGTGATATAAAAGGCAATGTCACTGAACAATTCCAGGCCCCAGAGCTTTTTAAGGACGTCACTAATCTCATCCCCGGGCACGGTAATGATCTGACCTTCCCTGAGTCCGGTATATGTTTTTACGGTCTGCTCATTATAACTTTGCAAGCCGGTAATTTCCAGTCCTTTAAGAACGTACTTCTTCCCATTATCATAAGGAATATCCTGCGACAGTACTGAACTTGTGGTTAAAAGAAAAAGGAAGGTAGTAAGGAAGATTCGCAATATGAGTCCGTTCACACTACTAGTTAAGTTGTTCGCTTGTTTTTCCAAATCGTCGTTCTCTGTTCTGGTAATTCTTTAGTGCTTCTGCTAAATGTTCCACCCGGAAATCGGGCCAGAATACTTCCATAAAATACAATTCGGCATAAGCAATTTGCCAAAGTAAAAAATTGCTTATCCGGTGTTCTCCACTGGTTCGGACAAGCAAGTCTACATCTGGTAAATTATGCGTGTAAAGATGACCATTAATAATGGCATCATCAATATTCTCCGGCGAAATTATATTATTTTTAACTTTGGTGCTAATTTCCCGTACTGCATGTTTGATTTCTTCCCGCGCTCCGTAACTCAGTGCAAGTGTAAGCACCATAGCAGTGTTTTTAGAAGTTTTTTCAATCACTTCCTGTAATTCTGTATACGCCTTAGAGGGTAATGAGGAGATGTTTCCTATGGCATTAAGCCTGATATTGTTTTTGTCGAGGGTTTTAAGTTCTCTTTTTAAAGAAGAGACAAGAAGTTTCATTAAGGTGTCAACTTCCTTTTTAGGACGTTGCCAATTTTCAGTTGAAAAGGCATAGAGGGTGAGATAGTCGATACCAATTTTAGCGCAGTTTTCCACCGTCTCTCTCACGGCTTTAACGCCATTTTCATGACCGAAAATACGCAATTTACCACGTTGTTTGGCCCACCGGCCATTACCATCCATGATGATAGCCAGATGCCTGGGCAAAGGGCCCTTTTTTAATTCTTCTATAGTGTTCATCCTACTTTTTACTCGAAACAATCGGAACAGACTACCCTACCAAAGGTGTAGGTGAGGGTAATACCTGAAAAAACGTACCAATCGTCACTTAAAATGTTCCCAAAACGGAATTGCTCAAAATTTGATCCCGTTGGGTTACTCGCATCCAGGTTATCAGTAAAGGTATACCGTGCTCCTACTTCGGCACCGAGAATCAGGAATTGATTTAACCTGATCTTCGCCCCTACGGTCATAGGAATGGCAAATGAACCATCTTTTTGCCCGGTTTCCTGCAATGATCCTGCATCAAAATAATTAAAATCATAGCGAAAATACGCAATTCCTGAATAAAGGTAAGGTGTAAACGCCTGAGAAAGTGAATGAAGGTTGTACTCTACGAAATTGAGCTCGAGTCCGGCCGATATCTCCAAAAGATTATGATCCAAAACATAGCCCCTCTGTTGTCTGGATGCCATGTCCGATTTTGAGTCATCTGCGGTGAAACTGCCATACAAGGCGCTGGCACGCCAGGCGTATCTTTTACTTTTGTTCCACTTAAATACTCCTCCAAATGCCGGTCCTGTTGGAGAAATGAAATTCATGCTCCCCACATCCCCGATATTATTCAGCCCACCGCCCATAAAACCAACTTCATAGGTTTGGGCCCTGGCCTGCATAAACAGCAGAAGGAAGATGATATAAGGAATTGCTTTCATTTTCATCAAAAATGGGCAAATATACTCCTTAAGGCTATATTGTCTGGATGAACTCAAGAACTTTCGCTTTCTCAATAAACAGGGAAATGTTGTAATTATTGTTTTCAGGATCAATTGCGTTTGTCCTGACCCCACAATAACTTGTTCCGAATGGTCTTTAAAAAACTTTCGGAAGCGTATTCTATCATTTTAATACTGAAGTCGGTCTTTTTTATCACTAATTCCTTACCATTATCTATGGTAGCCAGTCTGGAATCGAGAGAAACCATATGCTGATCTTCCCTGCCTGAGACCTTGATCCTGATTTCAGTGTCATCCGAAATCACCAGGGGCCTGGCATTTAGGTTGTGTGGTGCAATGGGAGTAATCACCAATGACTGTGCGGTGGGTGTCATCACCGGTCCTCCGCAACTCAGGGAATATCCCGTAGAACCTGTAGGGGTAGAGATAATCAGGCCATCGGCCCAGTAAGATGTGAGGTATTCATCATTGAGATGTGTTTCAATTGTGATCATGGAGGTGGTATCCTTCCTGCTCACCGTAACCTCATTGAGAGCAAAATTGAGCTCTTTAAATTCCTCTATTTCAGGCACGGATTTTACAGACACCAAACTGCGTTCAACTACAATGTAGTCTCCTTTGATAAAATCGTGTATCAATCGCCTGACATTTTCTTTTTTGTAGGTAGAGAGAAATCCCAGACGCCCTGTATTCACACCTACAATGGGAATACCAAGATCCCCGACATAGGTTACCGCCCGCAGAATGGTTCCATCACCCCCGAAACTTACAAAAAGCTCGAAATCCTTATCCAGGCCGTGATTGTGATCAAATGTCTGGCAGGATAAATCTGGATCTTCTACACGCAGGAGTTTATAAAAATCTTCTTCTATGAAAATTTCGGTCTTGAGTAATTTTAGTTCTTCGAGCAGCTCAAAGACGTAATTGAGTCCGTTTTCCTTAAAGGCCTGACCATAAATGGCTACCCTCATACATTGAGAAATTTGTCCAGATAATCTGAACGTTCTTTGAGGTCTTCAAGAAATTGATCGGCTTTGTTACCAAAGAGTATGGAGTAGTTATATCGGCGAAAAGTGTTCACTACTTCATTAAAGTTATTCATGCCTATTTTAATGGTTATCTGCACCACCTCATTCCTGGAATCGGTAATAAAAGCACCGATGAGTTTCGTGTTATTGCTTTCGACAATCTGTGCGATCTCACTGAATGAATAGTCTTTAATCCCTTTAGCCACGACCAGAATAGCTCCCGGTTCTTTAAAAAAGGGGGTGTCGATAAATACCCCCACAAAATCGTGAAGATCGTAGTATCCCATCACATGAGCTTCTTCATCCAGTACCGGAAGAAGGTTGGCTTCATTTCTGGAAAAAAGTTCAAGAACATCAAGCCAGGAAGTTTCTCTTAAAGCAAAGAAGGATTCCAGATTTGTTTTAAAACTGGAGATTTTCTGATCTTCCTCAAATGCTTCGAGATCATTTTCTGATAACAAACCCAATAATTTCTGGTCTTCAGTGATAGCCACATGGGAGTAGGTACTATTCTTAAAAAAATGAATAGGTTCTGACAGCAGTTCCTGAACGTCAAATACAGGGATTGAATGGATGATATGTGATTCTATAGACATGATCTTTAAATTACCGCAAATTAATAATTAAAAAGATCAAAAGGTATGCCTAATTTGTATTTTTGCGACGAATGAACGATGATATAGTCCAAATGACGAAACTCAGTGTAAATATTAACAAAATTGCCACTTTGAGAAATGCAAGGGGCGGGAATATTCCCGATCTTATCTCAGTGGCAAAGGACATAGAAGAATTTGGGGCAGATGGGATTACTGTGCATCCCAGACCTGATGAACGCCATATCAGGTACGCCGATGTTTACGCCCTTAAAAAGGTATTAAAAACAGAATTCAACATCGAGGGGAACCCCAATCCCAAATTCACCGAGATGGTACTCGAAGTATGTCCCGCACAGGTTACCCTTGTCCCGGATGCTGTGGATGCGATTACCTCCAACGCCGGCTGGGATACCTTAAAGCACAAAACCTACCTGAAGGAAATGATCGATACCTTTAAGAAAAAAGGAATTCGTACTTCCATTTTTGTGGATCCGGATCCGGCTATGGTGGAAGGAGCAGCAAAGACCGGTACAGATCGCATTGAGCTCTACACGGAAGAATACGCCAAAATGTATCCTAAAGATCCGGAGAAGGCGATCAAACCTTATGCTGAAGCAGCCATAGTGGCTCATTCCCTTGGTTTGGACATTAATGCAGGGCACGATCTAAGCCTGGAAAACATCGCATATTTCAGCAAAGGTATAGCTCATCTCAAGGAAGTCTCTATTGGCCATGCCCTTATATGCGAGTCGATTTACCTGGGTCTGGAAAATGTAGTCAACATGTATTTACACCGCCTGAAATGATGCCTGTCTTACATTCTAACATAATAGGAGAAGGAGACCCTTTTCTGATTTTACACGGCTTTCTGGGTATGTCTGATAATTGGAAAACCCTGGGGAGCCAATTCGCAGAAAGAGGGTATGAAGTACACCTGATTGACCAGCGCAATCACGGGAAGAGTTTTTGGTCTGATGAATTCGACTACAGTCTGCTTGCCGGGGATCTCGGCAACTATATGGACCACCATAAAATCGAGAAAGCGATACTGCTGGGTCATTCCATGGGGGGTAAAACGGTCATGGAATTTGCATGCAACAATCCGGAAAGGGTAGCCCACCTTCTCGTAGCAGATATTTCTCCAAAATACTACCCTCCCCATCATCAATACATCATGGATGCCCTAAAGGCCCTGCCATTAGAAAAGGTAAAATCAAGGAGTGAGGCCGACTTCCTTCTGGCAAAACACCTGCACGATTGGGGAATTAGGCAGTTTTTATTAAAAAGCCTTCACTGGGTTGAAAAAGGACGACTAGCTTTTCGGTTTAATCTGGACGTATTGGCGGAAAGGATGGAAGAAATCGGAGATTCAATTTCTGGTACCAAATCCTTTGATGGGCCCACTTTATTTTTAAGGGGCAGCAAATCTGAGTATATCTCTGACGAGGACCTGCCTATGATCAAACAACACTTCCCCTCTGCCATTCTCGAAACTGTATCGGATGCGGGTCATTGGTTGCATGCGGAAAACCCCAGGGAGTTTTTAAAATATTCTCTCTTATTTTTAAATCGATAATATCCGGGTATTTTTTCTGCAAGAACCCCATTTATAAGGGGGTAAAATTGCGTGTGTCATAATTTATATTAATTTTGAGACCACTGACATTCAATTTGTACTATCAACTCAAAAATTCTTTCATGAAAAAGTTTTTCGCCCTCCTTGCCTTCACCGGTGTTCTTTTGATCTCCTGTAGTGATGACGACACTACTATGACAACAACGCCTCCGCCAGATCCAGTTAATTATACCAGTGGATCTGCCGATTTTTCAAATTATGTAGCCGTAGGGAATTCTCTTACTGCCGGATATTCAGACGCCGCACTTTTCATCGACGGGCAAACTGCGTCCTTTCCCAATATGCTGGCTGAGAATTTTGCCCTGGCCGGAGGTGGAGCTTTTACCATCCCATTTATGGCTGATAACCTTGGTGGTGCAACCCTGGGAGGTCAGACTATCCTAGGCAATAGATTGATTCTATCCTTTGCCAGTGGATCTCCTGCACCTGTACCTGTTTCCGGACAAGGTGCAACAGAGATCAGCAATACACTCACGGGTCCCTTTAACAATATGGGAGTGCCGGGAGCTAAGAGTTTCCATTTAGCAGCTCCTGGATATGGGAATGTTGCCGGCGTACCTTTAGGAGCTGCAAATCCTTATTACGCCCGCTTTGCAACTTCAGCCTCTGCGACAGTCATTGGCGATGCAGCAGTGCAAAATCCCACATTCTTTTCCCTCTGGATAGGGAATAACGATATTCTGAGTTTTGCTACTTCGGGTGGTGCAGGTGTAGATCAGGCAGGAAATCTTGATCCAACTACCTATGGAGGTAATGATATAACAGACCCTAATGTATTTGCAAGTGTATATGATGGCTTATTGCAAACAATGACGGCCAATGGAGCTGACGGGGTGGTAGTTAACATCCCTGATGTTACTTCTATACCTTATTTTACAACGGTACCTCACAACCCGTTGGATCCGACAAATCCGGATTTCGGCCCTCAAATACCATTACTCAATACTATTTTCGGAACTCTCAATCAGATCTTCACGGCTGTAGGGCAACCTGAAAGAAACGTAGTTTTTTCAGATTCAGAAGCCAGTCCGGTGATCATCAAAGACGAAAATCTGGCAGATTTATCGGCGACCATAGCCGGAGCATTGCTTGCTGATCTTCCAACTTTCGAGGCATTTATCGCTCAATTTGGACTTCCGCCACAGGCGGCTCCACTGGTGGCTAATTTACTGGGGACCTCTTATGGGCAGGTAAGGCAGGCGACAGAAGACGACCTGATCGTCTTTCCGAGTAGTGCTGTAATTGGAACTGTTAATACCGATGTTCTTACCGCTTTTGTCGGACAGGGATTATCGCAACAACTAGCCGGACAATTTTCGGTTGAAGGGGTATCTCTGCCACTAGAAGACAAATGGGTACTGACTCCGGAAGAGCAAATGTCTGTTTCCACGGCTCTGGCATCCTATAACCAAACTATATCAGCCCTTGCACAGGTATATGATGTTGCCTTTGTGGATGCGAATGCCTTTTTAAACACTTTTGCCGAAACCGGCTTCCCTTTAAGTGATGGAACTACCGTTACGGCTACTTATGGAACCGGAGGCGGGTTCTCCTTAGATGGAGTTCATCCCTCTCCGAGAGGTTATGCCTTACTGGCTAATTTGATTATAGAAGAAATAAATGCAAAATACGGCTCAAATCTCCCTGGAGTAGATCCATTGGATTTTACAGGTCTATATCTGCAATAAACTATAAAATCACTATTTTAAGGGCACGCTAAAAAGGCGTGCCTTTTTTATTAATCTAACCTCTTGAATATGAAACTAATTCTCAGGGTATTACTTTCCGCCTTAGCCGTTGTCCTGCTCGCCAAACTCCTGGGCGGTGTACAGGTCGACTCCTACGTCACTGCCATTATTGTGGCCGTTGTTTTGAGTTTGCTCAATTTTATTGTCAAGCCTATCCTGGTCATACTTACCTTACCTGTAACCATCCTGACCTTGGGGCTCTTCCTGCTGGTTATCAATGCTATTATTATCCTGCTGGCTGATCAGTTGGTAGGCGGATTTAGTGTGGATAATATCTGGTGGGCACTCTTGTTTAGCTTATTGCTCTCCTTCCTGCAATCCATATTTTTCTCCGTTTTAAAGGACCCTGAGAAGTCGAGATAAATGACTGGGTACACAACCTTCTAAAAACTTGTTCCTCAGTGTAAAAAGTACTACTTTTGCCTCCCTTTTAGGGAAGTAAATCACAATTATACATGAACATTAGCAAGGAGCAGATCGATGACCTCAACGCAGTAGTTAAGGTCGATATCAGCAAAGAAGATTACCAGGACAAGGTTGAAAAGATCCTGAAGGATTATCGCAGACAGGCGAATATTCCAGGATTCAGGAAAGGACAAGTTCCTATGGGACTTATCAAAAAACAATACGGTCGCGCCGTATTGGTTGATGAAGTAAATAAATTGCTACAGGACAATCTTAACAAGTACCTCAACGAAGAAAAACTCGACGTTTTGGGAAATCCATTGCCCAAGCAGCAGGATAGCTTCGATTGGGATAAAGAGGAATTTTCCTTCGAATTTGAGCTGGGCCTTGCCCCTGAATTTGATGCCAATCTGAAAACCAAGAAACCTGTTATCCAGTATAAAATCGTTGCCGACAAGAAGATGATAGAGGAACAGCTGGAGAGAATTCAAAAGCAGTTCGGCAAGTTAATCTCAAAGAAAGAGGCGGAAAAAAAAGATGAAGTAACAGGAACTTTTTTCAACGAGGCAGAAGAAATTGAGCATAAATCCACTGTAGAATTAGATAAAATTAAAAGTAAGAAGGCTCTTGAATCCATTTTAGGTAAAAAACCTGGGGATAAAGTTATACTGAAAACCAAAGGATTATTTAAAGAGGACTACCTGCTTTCAGGTGCACTTGGAATTAACAGGGATAAGGCAGACAAATTAAACATCGAAGTTGAATTCACTATCGAGGAGATCAACGAAAGGGAGCCAGCCGAGTTAAACCAGGAACTTTTTGACAAACTTTTTGGAAAGGATGCCATCACTTCTGAAAAGGAGTTAAAAGAACGTCTTAAAACAGATGCTGAAAAACAATTTGAGCAGCAGTCGGATCAAAAGCTACTGAATGACGTTACGGAACGACTCATTGACACAACAAAATTTGAACTCCCCACTGCCTTTTTAAAGAAGTGGATCCAGATGACGGGGGAAAAACCCCTTTCTGAGGAAGAGGCAAATGATGAATACGAGAAATCAGAAAAGGGATTGAGGTACCAGTTGATTGAAGGTAAGATTATCAAAGATCACAATATTGAAATCACCTATGATGAATTAAAAGAATTCGCCAAAGGATTTATCAAATCGCAAATGGCTCAATACGGGCAGATGAATCCACAGGAAGAGGAACTTGAGGCTATTGCCGGCAGGGTAATGAGCAATCAGGAGGAAGTTAAACGCCTTTCTGAACAATTGATGAGTCAGAAACTCCTCAGCCTTTATAAGGAAAAGGCAAACTTAAAGGTCAAAGAAGTAACTTACGAGAACTTTGTAAAAGAAGTATACGGGTAAGTTTGCTGAATGACTGCTCTGTTTAGGGCCTTTTAAGTGGGAGTGTTAAGACTATTGTAAAATTGATGACATACATTTTCCCGCCATCAATTTTCACTAAAAATAAGTATCTTTACGGAGCCGAATGATTATGATTCGGCTCCTTTTTTTTAAACAACGATATTGATAAAATGAATTACGGAAAAGAATTCAAAAATTTCGCAATAAAGGATCAGGGATTAAATAGTATGTACTACGATGAAGTTCTTCGCAGTATGTATCCCGTGAATATGACTCCCAATATTATCGAGGAACGACAACTCAATGCCATTGCCATGGACGTGTTTTCGCGGCTTATGATGGACAGGATTATATTCCTCGGCACAGGCATAAGTGATCAGGTAGCGAACATTGTTCAGGCTCAGCTGTTGTTTCTGGCCAGTGCTGATTCTTCAAAGGACATCCAGATATATATCAATTCCCCCGGGGGAAGTGTTTACGCCGGCCTGGGAATCTACGATACCATGCAATTCATCAAACCCGACGTGGCCACGATTTGCACAGGTATGGCAGCTTCCATGGGAGCTGTGCTGCTTTGCGCAGGCGAAAAAGGAAAACGAAGCGGACTAAAACACTCCAGGGTGATGATTCATCAACCTATGTCGGGGGCCCAGGGCCAGGCAAGTGATATTGAAATTGCTGCTAAGGAAGTACTTAAGATCAAAGATGAACTCTACAATATCATCTCAGAGCATTCGGGTCAGCCATTCGATAAGGTCTATGAGGACAGTGACAGGGATTACTGGATGAAAGCTGAAGAGGCTCTCTCATATGGTATGATTGATGAAATATTAGAAAGGGATAAGGCCTAAGTCTCATTCTTACACTTTTTCGTAAAAGTGGGTCAATAGTCTGTGAAATAAACCAAAAACGGAATTATTTCGTTATAATAGCCGATAGTACCAAGAAAAATGGCGAAGGAAAATTTAGAATGTTCTTTTTGTGGCCGTAAAAAGCCGGAAACTAACCTGCTCATAGCAGGGTTGGATGCTCATATCTGTGATCGATGTATCGAACAGGCGCATGGAATAGTAGCAGAAGAATCGAAGCAGTCTAAAACCGATGACCTCTCTTCAGAACTAACCCTGAAAAAGCCCAAGGAGATAAAAGATTTTCTCGACACTTTTATCATCGGGCAGGGACGAACGAAAAAAGTTCTTTCCGTTGCGGTTTACAACCATTATAAACGCCTTTTACAGCCCAGTTCCAAGGAAGACGAAATTGAAATCCAGAAGAGCAATATTATCATGGTGGGTCAAACCGGTACAGGTAAAACCCTGATGGCAAGAACTATTGCCAAAATGCTCAATGTCCCTTTAGCCATTGTAGATGCAACCGTACTTACCGAAGCCGGTTATGTAGGAGAAGATGTTGAAAGCATCCTGACAAGGCTTTTGCAAGCGGCAGATTACAATCTTGAAAAAGCAGAACGAGGAATCGTTTTTATCGATGAAATAGACAAGATTGCGCGTAAAAGTGACAATCCGTCCATTACCCGCGACGTTTCAGGAGAAGGGGTACAACAGGGCTTACTAAAGCTACTTGAAGGAACCGTTGTCAATGTTCCTCCAAAAGGAGGTAGAAAGCATCCGGATCAGAAATTTATTGAAGTAAATACTGAAAATATATTATTTGTTGCCGGTGGGGCGTTTGATGGAATAGAACGTATTATTACCAAACGGCTCAATATGCAGGCAATCGGTTACAGTGCCTCCCGCAAAGAAGAGCATATTGACCAGGATAATGTACTGCAGTATATTATTCCGAAGGATTTAAAGGAATTCGGCCTTATCCCTGAGATTATAGGTCGATTGCCTGTCCTCACCCATATGAATCCTTTAGACAAGAAAACCCTCAGGGCCATCCTTACAGAACCGAAGAATGCCATCATTAAGCAGTATGAGAAATTATTTGCTATGGACGGTATTACTTTTGAGATCACAGATCAGGCACTGGACTATATTGTGGACAAGGCGATTGAATACAAGCTTGGAGCCCGGGGCCTTCGTTCTCTGTGCGAAGCTGTGTTTACCGATGCTATGTTTGAACTTCCCAGCAGTGAAGAAACAGAATTCAAGGTATCCAAACCTTATGCTCAGGAAAAACTTTCCTATGAGACCATCAAAAAGCTAAAGGCAGTCTCCTAAAGTTGAAATTTTTTGTGAATTGCGGATTCCAGAAGCGACAAACAAACTTTTTGGATGATCATTTCATCTGAATACAATTCATGCCCGTATTGTGGCATAACTTCCAGCGAAACACCATTTTTATCAGCCCAATCACTGGACGGAATATCCTTGTCATTTCCTCCGTAGAGTAATCTCACGGGGCAATCTGGCTTAGGCCCATCCATAGGTAATTCTGTAGGAGACACCGCATATAGTGACTTCATAGGCAACCCCTTTTGAGATGCAAGCCAGGCTACAGTACCCCCGGCGCAGAAGGTAAGATAGTGACAGGGCTCTTTTTCTTTATTGAGTAATTGTGACACCGCGTAATCCCTTCCCCCACTTTTAAATGCATCGTACAGCTTTTCGGAGGTACAAACAACCAAATCAACATCGGCGAGTTGCTGAGTATCGTGAAACTGAATGTCGAAATATTGTTGGAGGTATCCGAGGTAAGAAGTGATCCAAAGACCCCTCTTAGTGCCCCACATATCGGAAAGGATAACGAGTTTTTCTGCCATGATTTTAAAGTTGTCGGTTAAGTTAAGAGCCTCAATTTGAGTATAATCGAGGAATATCTGCTATTTTTTTGACGAGTGTAGGTATTTTATCGATGTAGCTTCAAAAAATAGAGGGTAAGAAGTAGTAATTTTCCTAACTATTCATCTGTAGCAACTCATCGAGATAGGCCCTATCGTTTGATAATCTGGGGATTTTATGCTGTCCTCCCAGTTTATCTTTCGATTTTAACCAGTCGTAAAAAAGGTTTTCGCGTGCCACATGGACCTTTGGCATGTTTAAGGTCATATTGTTATAGCGCTTGGCTTCGTAATCCGAATTCAGGGCTTTGAGTGCCCTGTCGAGGGATTCCGTAAACACAGTAAGTTTTTCGGGAGCCTTCCTGAATTCGATCATCCATTCATGGGCCCCTTTTTCCTTCCCCGACATAAAAATGGGCGCTACGGTATAATCCTTTATCTGGGCTCCTGTCTTCTGGCATATTTGTTCCAGGGCCTTTTCAGCATTCTCAATGATGAGTTCTTCCCCGAAGACATTGATATGGTGTTTTGTCCTTCCGGTGATCTTTATTCTGAAAGGATCTGTAGAAGTGAACCTTACCGTATCCCCTATTTTATAGCGCCATAGTCCGGAATTGGTCGTAATTATGATGGCGTAGTTTTTACCAATCTCTACCTCCCATAGAGGAATTGCCTGCTGTCCTTCCGTCCCATATTGATCCATCGGGATAAACTCATAGAAAATCCCATAATCTAGCATCAGGAGTAGATCGTCGGCGTTGTTTCTGTCCTGAATCGCAAAAAATCCTTCTGAGGCATTGTAGATTTCGTAATACTTAAATCTCTTGCGGGGTAACAACTTATCATACTGTTCTCTGTATGGGTTAAAACTTACCCCCCCATGAAAATAAACTTCCAGATTTTCCCAAATCTCAAAAAGGTGTTGTTTTCCAGTTTCTTCCAGGACATTATTTAGCAAAACAAGCATCCAGGATGGCACTCCTGCCAGGCTGGTGACATTCTCCTGTATACTTTCCTGTATGATTGCATTCATTTTCGTTTCCCATTCGCTCATCAGAGACACCCGGTTGCTGGGGGTACTGCTCAACTCTGCCCAGAAGGGCATGTTGTCAATCAAAATGGCTGAGAGATCACCAAAAAAGGTCCCGTTGTCTTCATATAATTCCTTACTGCCACCTAACCGCAGACTTTTTCCCGTAAAAAGCTGTGAATTCTCATTGTTATTCAAATAGAGACAAAGAAGGTCTTTCCCCGACTTGTAGTGGCAGTCTTCAAGGGCTTCTGTGCTTACAGGAATAAATTTACTTTTTGCATTGGTGGTACCGCTACTCTTGGCGAACCATTTTATAGTAGTGGGCCAAAATATATTCTGTTCCCCCTTCCTGCTTCGTTCAATAAAGGGTTCTGCTTCCTCGTACGATACTATGGGTACGCGTTCTCTGAAAATTCTGTAGTTTTCAATGGATTCAAAATCGTATTTCTTGCCAAACTCAGTGTCTTCAGCTATTTCCAGCAATTGGTCTAATACTTCCTGTTGAACTTCAGCAGGATATTTAAGGAAGAGCTCTATCTGGTGATACCGCTTTTTAAGCAGCCAAGAAGCTATGGAGTTAAATAGTGGAATAGGCATTTTTCGGTATCTTTGGCATGCTAAAAAACTGAAAGGAAAGGTAGCAAAATTTAGCGGATATTCTACAAATACGCGCATATGCAGTACGAAGGGGTTTTACGAAAAATGAAAACTGAAATAGGAAGTCCTATTCAGTATTATTTACTATTTGATGCAGATTTCCTCAATGTCAATCAGGTTCTGAATAAGAATCTGCAAATCACATTCTTAAAGTATCAATGTCTTAATTGTGGTCTGGAACGGCCTATTTTCAGACAGGGATTCTGCCGGAGCTGCTTTTATGAGATTCCTTCTGCAGGCGATTGGATTATGCATCCAGAGTTAAGTACCGCTCACCTCGAAAAAGAGGACAGGGATCTGGAATATGAAAAAAAAGTACAATTACAACCCCATATAGTTTATCTCGCCAATTCGAGCAACGTAAAAGTTGGAGTCACCAGGAAATCACAGGTACCGACCCGATGGATCGACCAGGGAGCGCATGAAGCCATTGAAATTGTAGAGGTGCCCAACAGATACCTGGCTGGAATTACAGAAGTTGCTTTAAAGGAACATGTCGCAGATAAAACCAATTGGAGAAAAATGCTCACCAACAAGGTAGACGATGAAAATCTGGAGAGCTGGCGGAATCGATTACGTCCCTTTATTCCTGCAGAGGCGGCTCCTTATTTTATAGAAAATAACAAAGAAACCGAATTAGAATTCCCGGTTTTAAGCTATCCCGAAAAAGTAAAAAGTCTCAATCTGGAAAAGACACCTCAATACCAAGGCAAGCTGATGGGGATTAAAGGTCAGTACCTCCTTTTTGAGGACAATACAGTCTTTAATATCCGGGGAAGCGAGGGCTATTACGTATCCCTTACCATCAATTAACAGTATCCTTCCGAACTGAAGTGGTATCTTTTTTCTTTTTCTTCAGCAGGCCACCTAAAACCGATTTAGCCGCCTCTTTAACAGCCTCGTTTGGAGAAGCAGTTGCTGCAGAATCCTTATTTACTGTATCAGTTCTTTTTGTACCCGATGTCAGGATATTCCCCAGCGTTTCTTTCACTCCCTCTGATGAAGTTGTTTTAATTGCAGTGCTGTCTGTTTTATTCTTGCCAGTGAGCAAACCTTCGAGCAGGGTAGAAGCTTTTTCTTTACCCTGATTGAGGAGTTTTTGTTTCTGAACTTCCACCAGGCTGGCTGTAAGGTTTTTTACCCCTGAGGTCAGATCAGTTTTAACCTGAGGGTTATTGTATTCCCCTCCTATGGTAACACCTACAGGTAACGTCAGGTTTTGAAGGCTATTGTCATTTATTTTAGTGATCAGGCCATTAACTTCCGAACCCAGATATTTTGCCGGCACATCAAGTCTTGCCGTGTAATTCAGTTTTCTGTCAAAGCTATGACTTCCGTCGACGGTAATGGCGATATCCTGGTAATTAAAAGTCATAGGTTTTACAGACACTATCCCGTCTTTAAAAGAAAGGGCAGTCTTTAACCCACTTAAGTTGAGCTTTTCCAGGTCGATAAACTGAAGTTGGGAAGCTACGGCATTGAGTACGTTCGCTCTTTCCCTGTTGATCTTAGTCTCGAGGATTTCGGCAAGTATATTCCCGGTAATACTCTCCAGATCAGGGGTAAATTCAGGACTTAAATTACCTGAGATCGAAATTTTTGAATTGAGTTTTCCCTGCAAGGCAGAGGCAATAGGGGCCAGGGTTTTTAACAAGTCGAGATTATTAAAGGCTTCACCCAATTGAAATTGGTCTGCACCCAGCTTCATATCAAAGGTGGGAGTTTCCGTTTTGGTGGAGACCAAACCGTCCAGGGTTAACTTACCATTGAAAAGGGAGGAAGAGAAATTGCTGAGAGATGCCGTTTCATCCTTGATCTTTAGTGTTCCTTCTACATTTTTTAATGTCAGGTTATCATACAAAACGGTTTGTGCCTTTGCATTGATCGTACAATTCAGGAAAGATGGAATTTTAATTGCCGAGGCAACCTGACCTTCCACTCCTTCCTCCTGTACTTTTTCAGCCATGAAGTCATTTAGAGAAAACGTATTGGAATTGAGGTTGAAATTTCCTTCCACCTCTTCCTGGTTAAACATAAAACCCAGTAGGTTATTGAGTGTCCCCGAGACATCGAAATCGGTTTTTCCCAAATTGCCCTGCATGCGGTTAAGAGTGATCCTCTCCGGTTTAAAGTCGAGCGCTATCGTCTTGAATTGAACGGGAGCTGTAAGTTCTTCATTGCTGTATTCAAATCCATCAACCTTAACCTGCCCGGATGAACGGGTCTTTGCGTATTGTTTCTTTTCTACAGACGCCATATCAAAAGCCGTGGAAACATTTGCCTTTAAGAGTCCTTTCAACTCCTGTTCAGCAGCATAAGGATAGGCTTTCGCGAGGTTGGCCAGATTCATATCGGCATCGATCCTTGCACTGACTTTGGTATTCCCACTTAGCTCGGATATTCTGGCTTCCATCGCAAATCGATCCTGATCAATATTAAAGGAGGCCCTTTCTATATTTACATAGGTATCCTCAGCCAGGCCCGTCTTATTCACTACCTCGGTAGAAATCACAATATTATCAACTCCTTTGGGCAGATCGGGATATTTAAAAGCAGCTTTCTCTGAACTGATATTCACCCTGAATTGTGGAATATGTGTATCGTCCATTTTTCCTTTGATCTCGCCTTCAACAGTAAAATCTCCCGATGTTGATACCCCGGCAATATCTTTGGAATATTTTTCCGGAAATAGTGCCAGAAAGTTCTTAAAGTCGGATGAAGGTGTTTTAAAATTGATGTCCAGCTCGTTGAACTCTTCTTCTACCCGAACATAGCCATTAAAAATGAGGGGGAGTTGATTGATAAAGCCTTCGTTTTCCAAAAAGGTATAGGTGTTTGTTTCCAGGTCTATCCCTAACAAGGCTTCGAGAGAAACTTTTTGTTCGTTTAAATAATTCGTCCCGTCCATACTTAAACTAACCAGTGCCTCGGAAATAGTTTGAAGCTTCGACTCCTTCAGAGAAAGATCTCCCGATCCGCTGTGCTCTATATCGGTTACCTCAACGTAAAGGCCTGAGGACAAATCCTCATAAACCAGTCGGGACTCACTAATAGTATACTCCTGGAGATCAAGGGTAAAATTACTTTGCTCAGCCTGGCTATCCCCCTGCCCTTCTGCACTTCTGGCGATGTCGTAATTCGCCTGTTCCTCTTCATTGTATTTTATGTTGATCAGTGCTTTGTTGAGGTTTAGCTCCTTCAGCTGAATAGGCTCTGATGCATCTTTAAAAAGTTCAAAAATCGATAGCGTCAGGTCGATTTCACCCGCAGCAAAAAGCGTATCCCCCTCAAAAGGTTCAGCCGTAAGCAATACCGCCTCAGTAATTCGTAATTCAGCATTGGGAAAGCTCCTGATCAGGCTCAGATCGGCATCGGCAAAGTCGAACGAACCCGTTATACTATTATTTACTTTATTTTTTATGATGGTTCCTATTTTTCCTTCGAGGAAAAATGGAAGGGCGATGGCAATTCCCAGAAAGAGGATAAAGATCCCCGCCACTATTTTGACAATTTTTTTCTTCATGAACTTAGATTTGAGAATGGAAGATGGATCAGATATCCAATACGATCTCTTCCCCTATTTTTAAATTAAATCGCTTTCTGAAAATATATACGAAAAAATAGAGGAAAGGGGTGTCGATAAGTGCTATAAAAACCTTAAAAAGAAAACCACTGATAACAAGACCTGTAAACAGGGACCAGGGTAGCACTCCGAATACACACAATAAACCAACTACGGTGAAGGTGTCTATGAACTGTGAGAGAAAAGTTGAAAAGTTATTCCTAACCCACAGATACCTTCCCTTAGTTATACGTTTCCAGAAGTGATAGATAGCAATATCCACGTACTGCGCACAAAGATAGGCGATCATGGAGGCGAGAACTGCTATGGGTGAAAGGGCAAATACTTTACTGAAAAGATCATCTCCTATTGGTGATTCGGGAATTGCCGGTGCCATTTCAGCAAGTAGAATAATCCCCATGGAAAAAAAAGAGGCAAATATTCCAGCCGTAACAATCTGATTGGCCTTTTTCTTTCCGTAGACCTCAGAAATGAGATCGGTAATCAGGAAGGTTATAGGATAGGGTAAAATCCCTACGGAGATTTCAAAGAGTGACGCCCCGTAAACAGAAACTTCTCCAAAAGGCTTCCAGTAAAAGAACTTCTGAAAGATTAAATTTGATACAACGAGAGAGGTAATAAAAAGTGCTCCCAGGTACAAATAAATCTTGTAGGCTACTTTCCTATCCTTATCCGTCATGAGCCTATTTGATGGTTATGCTGAATGGCATTCTGGCCTGAACACCACGTTGTTGGGTGGCCCTTTTAACTTCCTTGTAGAGGTTGTAAGCTTCAGATCCCAGTTCCCCTTTAAGAACATCTTCCTTTACCCTGGTTTTGGTCCCTGATAGGTCTTCCATGAGCATTTCGAAATTCGACTTGTACCTGGGATATCTGCGGATGCTGTAAGAAGATATTTCTGCCAAATTAGCTGCCTCTTCAATAGCATCTTCCAGTCCGCCCAATTCGTCAACCAGACCGATTCTCAGGGCTTCCGCTCCGCTCCAGACCCTCCCCTGTGCCAGGCTGTCTGCTCTCTCCATAGATATGTTCCTCCCTTCAGAGACTCGTGTCAGGAAGGTTTGGTACGTTGCTTCAATACTCTCTGTAATAACACTTCTGAATTCAGGGGTCATGGGCTCGAAAAGGGAGTATTCCGTTGCATTGCTGTTGGTTTCCACCTGTTCGGCGTTAATACCTATGTCGCCGGCCAGTTCACTAATATTGGGAATGGTTCCGAATACGCCAATAGAACCTGTGATGGTAGTGGGTTCAGCGAGGATTTTGTCAGCTCCGGCGGCAATATAGTACCCGCCTGAGGCTGCCACATCACCCATTGAAACCACCACTGGTTTTTCTTTTTTTGTGAGGACAACTTCTCTCCAGATCAAATCCGAAGTAAGCGCACTCCCCCCTGGAGAATTGACACGTAGTACAACTGCTTTTACCCTATCATCTTCCCGGGCACGAATGAGTGCCCTGTTAATCAGGCCCTGCCCTATGTAGTTAGGGCCGCCTTCCCCGTAAAGGATTTCTCCCTGAGCATAAATCACGGCAATACGATCACTGCCTTTATAGATCGATTTTTTCCTGGCCTCTTTCAGATAATCAGAAAGCTCTACATAATTTATCCCCTGATCATCAGATTTGCCCATGGCCTGTTTTAGTTTCGCCTCATATTGGTCCCAATAAAGGGTTTCGTCAATCAGGCCTGCCCTTTTAGCCAGTTCAGGTGTTCTTCCTCCAAGCGAATCGGCAATGGCATTTAGATCTTCAATACTTAAGTTACGATCGGCAGACATGTCTTCAAGCATGCTCCCCCACAATGATTCGAGCAGCTCTTTGATCTGTGTCCGGTTCTCATCACTCATTTCATTTTGCAGGAAGGGTTCAACTGCACTTTTGTATTTTCCGTGCCTTACCACCTCCATTTTTACTCCTGTCTTTTCCTGCAGTTCCTTAAAAAATAAAATTTCTGCTGACAAACCCCTGAAATCGAGATTTCCCACCGGGTTAAGAAATACGCTGTCGGCCACACTTGCCAGGAAATAATCCTTTTGCATGAGGAGATCGGCATAGGTATAGACAAACTTACCCGACTCCCTGAAATCGCGGAGGGCATCCCTGATGGCCTTAACCTGAGACCAACCTGCCATGACAAACTGACTCTTAATACTTATCCCTTCTATCTTGTCATCGTTTTTGGCTACTTCAATGGCGTGCAAGATATCATCCAGGCCAACGGACTCTTCAAAGAGTCCGGCAAAGGGATCGGCTTCATTGCTTCCTGTATAGTCATTGATAGGATCTTCAAATTCGAGTTCTAAGACTGAATTACGTTTTATAACCACACCCTCTTCAACATTAGCCAGACTGATAAAGATGAGAAACATAAAAAAAAGTATTCCCATAGCAATCAGCGTTCCGAGGATTGCAGCCAAAAGATTTCGTAAAAATTTCATATCTGATGTTTAACAGGCTCAAAGATAGTGAAAGTGCATATCTCCCTGAGTCTGTGGCTGATATTTTAAGGAAATAAAGAAATAGGAATCCCCTATGTGTCCGGATGTCATTTTTAGCGGGTTATCCCTCAATAAGCGCGATGATATAGACGCCTTATTCCATTTCTTTTTCATTAATTTGCCAAAGTTATGGCGGCCTCTCACACAACTTATTTATCCCTTGGCAGCAATGAAGGGAATAGAGTTTACTTCCTTCAGAAAGGCTTGTTTCTGCTTCAGGAAAAAGCGGGGATTGTAAAAAAAATCTCCCCGGTCTATGAAACCCCCTCCTGGGGGTTTGAAGCCGGCGATTTTCTAAACATCTGCATTGAACTGGAAACGAGGCTGAGTCCGGCAGAATTGCTTGAAAAAGTACTTCAAATAGAACAATTGCTGGGCAGGAAGCGGTCATCAGAAGAAGGGTATCAGTCGAGAACGCTAGACATAGACATTCTTTACTTCGACAATTTAATTCAGGAAGATGACAGGCTGATTTTACCTCATCCCGGAATCGCAAAAAGGCGATTCGTCCTAAGGCCACTGGCAGACATAGCGCCGCAATTCTACCATCCTGTACTGGGAAAAGACACTCGAAATCTGCTGCAGGAATGCAGGGACAAATCGGAGTTGCGGAAGACAAACATAAGTTTACACGCCCAGTGGGAGGAGAAGTTTGCAGCCCTGAATTTTGTCACTATTGAAGGAAATATAGGGGCAGGGAAGACTACCCTGGCACAAAAAATATCGGAAGACTACAAGGCAAAACTTGTTTTAGAACGCTTTGCCGACAATCCTTTTTTGCCAAAATTTTATGAAGACCAGGCGAGATACGCCTTCCCCCTTGAGATGTCTTTTATGGCAGATCGCTATCAGCAATTTACGGAGGATACTACTCAATTCGACCTGTTTAAGAAATTTATGGTCAGCGATTACGACGTCTATAAGAGCCTGATTTTTGCGAAGATTACTTTGCAGCCCGACGAGTATCTGCTGTACCGCAAGGTTTTCAGCCTGATGTACAGGGAAGTTCGGAAACCTAATCTCTATATTTATTTATACCAGACTACCGATCGTTTACTGGAAAACATCAAAAAAAGGGGAAGGAGTTATGAACAGCAGATTGAGCCGGACTATCTGGAAAAGATCAACAAGGGGTATTTTGATTTTATTAAAAGCTACCCGGAGCAAAAAACACTGATTCTTGATGTGAGTTCAATCGATTTTGTACACAGTGCTGAGGATTATCACTTTGTACTGGATCGTATCCTTGATTTTATTTCCGGAGTTCAGCAACCCTAAGACTTTTTCTTCTGCCTATTTAATTTCGTCCAGAAATCCCAGGTGACTACACCTGCGCTGACGGCTATGTTAAGCGAATGTTTGGTTCCCAACTGAGGAATTTCCAGTACTCCATCACAGGCGTTAACCACTTCCTGAGTGACCCCTTTCACTTCATTACCAAAAACAAATACGTAAGGCTTGTCCGGGAAAGGGATGAAAGTATCGAGTTGCTCTGCGCCTTCGGCCTGCTCAACCGCCATACAATGATGTGTCTTTTTTAATCTGTTTATAAGAGAGAGGCTGTCTTTCTCATATTCCCATGTCACACTTTCGGTAGCTCCCAAAGCCGTTTTACGAATGTCCTTATGAGGCGGGGTGGCTGTAATACCACAGAGATATATTTTTTCGAGGAGAAAGGCATCAGCAGTCCTGAATACGGAACCGATGTTGTGCAGGCTTCTAATATTTTCCAAAACCAGAATTAAAGGTGTCTTAGGAGCATCTTTAAAAGCCTTGACATCGAGGCGATTTAATTCCTTATTTAAGAGTTTTCTTTTCATCTTTTTGAGCAGATTGCTTTTGGTTTGAAGTTATCCCAAAATATCAACAACGATTTAAATTCCAGAAGCAATTCGGTATCTTCGTTTTCTGCTGTAAAGATAGGTTGAACTCACTAAATCCGATAGTTTCGCATGAAAAAACCGAAGAAGGTAACACCTTTAATGAAACAATACAACACCATCAAGACCAAGTATCCTGATGCCTTGTTATTGTTTCGTGTGGGTGATTTTTACGAGACCTTCGGAGAAGATGCGGTAAAAGCTGCCAGAATACTGGGTATTATACTCACCCAGCGTAACAATGGAGGAGACAGGACAGAACTTGCCGGTTTCCCCCACCATTCACTCAATACCTATTTGCCTAAATTGGTTAAGGCCGGGCAGCGTGTGGCGATATGCGATCAGCTGGAAGACCCAAAGCAAACAAAAACCATTGTAAAAAGGGGTGTTACCGAACTCGTAACTCCGGGAGTCGCCCTTAACGATGATATCCTGACTTCCAAGAGCAACAATTTCCTGTGTGCCCTGCACTTTGGTTCAGGGTCTTATGGTATAGCTCTCGTAGATATCTCCACAGGGGAATTCCTTACCGCAGAAGGCAACCGGGAAGAAATTGATACACTTCTTCAGCATTTTGGCCCCAACGAGGTCTTGATTTCAAAAAAACACAGAACAGATTTTTTGGAATCCTTTGGCACACAATATCACAGCTTTTTTCTCGAGGACTGGGTCTATCAGGAGGATTACGCCAGAGAATCACTTCGCGCTCATTTTAAAACAGCGTCTCTCAAAGGTTTTGGGGTTTCAAATTTAACCCTAGGAATTATAGCTGCCGGTGCTGTTCTGCACTATCTCTCGGAAACCGAGCACAAACGATTACAGCACATTAATAAATTAGTCCGAATAGGGAATAATGACCATGTATGGATGGACCGCTTTACGATCCGAAATCTGGAACTTTATCACTCCCCTCATCCGGAAGCAGTTACCCTGCTCGATATAATAGATAAGACTAAGTCCCCTATGGGAGGGCGATTGTTGAAGCGCTGGCTGGCCTTTCCTCTCAAAGATCTCGAAAAGATAAGAGACAGGCATCGGGTTATAGGCTTTTTTACAGAGAGTGAAAAACTATTAAACGGGCTGCAGCAGAGTCTTAAGAAAATGGGAGACCTTGAGCGGCTGGTAGCCAAAATTGCCACGGGCAGGATCAATCCCAGGGAAACGGTACAGCTTAAGAATTCTATGGAGGCCATTGTCCCGATAAAACAGCTGGTTTCCGATACGGGTAACAAAGCTGTTGATCAACTGGGAGAGGCCCTGGACAGTTGTGAAGAATTAAGGAACAGGATCAAGGAAGTCTTATGTGAAGAGGCCCCAGTGAGCGTTCAAAAAGGTTCAACTATTGCCCCGGGGTTTTCTGCAGAACTAGATGAACTTCGTGGATTGGCCTCCTCAGGGAAGGAATACTTAGACCAGATGCTGGCCAGGGAAACCGAGCGAACGGGGATAAGCAGCCTGAAGATTGCTTCCAATAATGTTTTTGGATATTATATTGAGGTCAGGAATACACATAAAGACAAGGTGCCGGAAGAATGGATCAGAAAACAGACGCTGGTCAATGCAGAGCGATATATTACTGAAGAATTAAAAGAATACGAAGCCAAGATCCTGGGAGCAGAAGAGAGAATCCTCGATCTGGAACAGCAATTATTCTCACAACTTATCTTATGGATGCAGGCCTATATTTCTCCTATACAGAATACGGCTCAGACCATTGCAAATCTCGATTGCCTTTGTGGATTTGCACAGCTTTCCATAGAGAACCACTATGTGGCTCCTTCTATGAATGATTCCACAGAACTGAATATCACCAAAGGAAGACACCCGGTTATTGAAAAACAGCTCCGGCCTGGAGAATTGTATATCCCCAATGACATTATCCTGAACAGGGAAACCCAGCAAATCATTATGATAACGGGGCCCAATATGAGTGGAAAATCGGCTATTTTAAGGCAGACCGCCCTTATTGTGCTTCTGGCCCAGACGGGAAGTTTTGTGCCTGCAGAAGCCGCCAGTATAGGAGTAGTAGACAAGATCTTTACCCGGGTAGGTGCCAGTGATAATATTTCCCAGGGGGAGTCTACCTTTATGGTTGAGATGAATGAAACAGCATCTATACTCAATAACCTTTCAGAGCGCAGTCTGGTCTTGTTAGATGAGATAGGTCGCGGCACCAGCACTTATGACGGAATATCCATAGCATGGGCAATTTCTGAATATTTACACGAACATCCCAGCAGGGCCAAGACCCTTTTTGCCACTCATTATCACGAACTCAATGAAATGGCAACCACCTTTGAGCGCATTAAAAATTACAATGTAACCGTAAAGGAATTAAAAGACAGGGTTCTTTTCCTAAGGACACTTAGTCCGGGCGGAAGTGCCCATAGTTTTGGAATCCATGTCGCCAGGATGGCCGGGATGCCACAACAAGTATTGAACCGGGCCAATAAAGTCCTGAAGAAACTAGAGCAAAGCCATTCCAGCGAAGAGCTTACCGGAAAGCTACAGGCAGCGGCATCTGAGATGCAGTTGAGTTTTTTCCATCTTGATGATCCATTACTGGAGGAAATTAAGGAGGAGATCCTTACCCTGGATATCAACACTCTCACTCCGGTAGAAGCGCTTATGAAACTCAACGAAATCAAGCGATTGCTCACCAAAAACAAGAAAGCGTCTTCATAGGAAATCTTTGGCATTCCCAACGTTCTTTTTCCTTTAAAGTTCTTTGCGTTTTATAGAATTGTATTAAATTTGCGTCCGCATCTTTACGGGATGTGACGTTCATTATAAATGCGAAAATAGCTCAGTTGGTAGAGCGCCACCTTGCCAAGGTGGAGGTCGCGGGTTCGAATCCCGTTTTTCGCTCGAAAACGCTGCTTACCAGCGTTTTTTTGTTCTGTCCCCCTTTGAAAAGCTACGGAGGACATGCTCGAGTGGTGGAATTGGTAGACACGTTGGACTTAAAATCCAATGGCCATTATGGCCGTGCGGGTTCAAGTCCCGCCTCGAGTACAGATGCAAGAAAAAGCCAGCGCAAAGCGCTGGTTTTTTTATTTCAGGACGCCAAGCCAAGCTCGCTTGAGCGAAGGTGACTGAAATAAAAAACCGGCATGAAATGCCGACTTTTTCTTGTTCAAAATGTTCGGGCGGGACTCAACGACGAAGGAGTTAATTCCCGCCTAACCTTAACTTTTCTGATAACAATTTGTTTTCGAGTAAAAGCGGCATGAAATGCCGACTTTTTCTTGTTCAAGATGATGCCACGGGACTCACGAAGTCCGACAGGACAAGTAATTTCCGCCATGTAAGTTTTTATTTTATTCCTTTTTGCTTCCCCAAAAAGGAATGTAAAAAGGGGACTTTTTCACTATGTGTTTTTTAAAATAAATAATTTTAAAAACCGCTCACCTCGGAAAAAGAAATCATACATTTCAAATTATTGATGATAATTCTTGACCCTCTTTAATTATGCAGTAAAGAAATTCATGACTATTCTCAAAATAAAATAATTAGGACTCACGAAGTCCGACAGGACGAGTAATTCCCGCCTTTCCCCTTCATTTCTTTTACTTGTCCAAATGCGAAGTATTCATGAATACCTATAAAAGGAAATAAGAGCGTCATGAATAAAAGAAACGAAGCAAAGAAAAAGACACTTTATCGAGAGGCAATTTTAATGCGTCACATTAAAACCGGAGTAACCCGCCTTTGCTGCCGATAAAGAGATACCCACCTTTTCCAGAGCAAAAAAAAAGAAAACGGTCTTTTTCATGTTTAACAAATTCTAGCGGGAATCACAAAGTCTGAGAAGAAGAGTAAACTAGGACTCTGAAATATTTATTTTTATTCTACTCCCGTCAGTCAGCAACTAGCGTTAATACGTAGCATTAAAATTATGATTAGCAACGAAATCTAATTGATATCCTTTTCAATCAAACCCAGAATTTGATCAGCCATGTTCCGCAATACCGTCATTTGAGTGACTGATAAATCATTGAGGTTGGTAAGTTCTGCAACCTGGTCTTCTAGCGCCATTAGTTCAACAACCGTAAACTCTCGAAATTCAGCATTTGCCAATTTTGATCGACCTGCGTTTGAAAATTCATATTTCCCGCCGAAGTTCATAATCGCCCTAGCATGACCTCCCTGCTGGATCGCGTGGAGAACGTTTCTGTAAGAAACAGATTCCTTTAAATACGGAATGTAGAATTCATCACGTATCTTCAACCATATTTTTTCTTCTTCCGTCGCAAAATCAATATAACCGCTCCATCCCGAAACCAGATGGCGTAGTGAGTCATTTCTGATCAGATACAATTTTCCCGAATTAATCAGGTCATTGGTCACCCCCAGGGAAGGGTCGAAAGTAGGCGCCGTAATTGTCCAGCCTAAGTGAGAATAAAGTGAATCAAGCGATAAAGTCCTATCCTGCCCGTCTACGAGTCTTAGAACCTGTTTACCACTATTTACTATTTGCCTGTGTAATGTGATTTTATCCTCTATTTGCATCCTATTTACTTCAAACTCTGTTTTCAGTTGCCTTAGGAGTTGTTGTTCTTCTTTTTGCTCCTTTCTCAAGGTGCTCCAATCATTGACCTGAACCGCCAAAAGGATACCGATCATCACTAAAATAATTTCCCCTAAAGCATATAATACGTATTGTCTCACCTTCCTGTTTGTGATCAATTTATATCGAAATCGCCGTAAGAATGCAATCATATTTAGTTTCGGTGTATTATTAACCTAATTACCGTATTAATTTAAAAGGAACAAGTGTGACAATTGGGCCGGACGCTTGGCTTAATTGATTATCAAACTCAACGCAAACCCTCCACCGGGGGCCAGGCTTAGCTCAACTTTATCCCCGGAGGTTACTTCCATTGATTCAATTTCATATGCCTGAGGATTGGTGTCCCAATGTGAATCAGGGGCGTCTTTATAGAGAATCGCCTCATAGGTTTTACCGGTTTCCAGGAAATCCAGGGTGATAGTTTCTGTCCTGCCTTCATTACCCGTAATCCCACCGACAAACCAATTTCCGCTACCTCGCTCTTTTCTGGCAATGGTGACATATTCTCCTACCTCCCCATCGAGTACCTTACTCTCACTCCAGTCGACCCCAACATCCCTGATAAATTGCAGGGCCGGGTGGGGTTTACCATTCTCAGTGTAGTGTTCCGGCAGGTCGGCAAGCATCTGGATAGGACTGTAAATCACTACATATAAGGCCAGCTGATGTGCCAGGGTAGTGCTCACCTGGTTATCGGGTTTGTACTCCTCAAATTTGATATTAAAGATACCGGGGGTAAAATCTATGGGTCCAGACAGCATCCTTGTAAATGCTACTGTAGGCAGATGATCAGGAGGATTTCCTCCATCTTCAGCCCAGGCATTGAATTCCTGCCCCCTCAGCCCTTCTCTGGCGATAGCGTTGGGATAGGTTCTCCGCTTCCCTGTGGCTTTAATCGGCTCATGTGCGTTGATCGCGATTTTCATCTTCGCGGCCTTTTCAAGTACTTTATGGTAATGCCTTACCATCCATTGCCCGTGATGGTATTCACCTTTGGGAATGATCTTGCCTACATAACCCGTCTTCACACTATTCATCCCATTGTCTTTCATAAACTTATAGGCCACATCCATCTGCTTTTCATAGGTAAGGGGTGCTGCGGAGGTTTCGTGATGCATGATAACCTCCACTCCTTTTTCCTCAGCATAAGCCATTACTTTGTCAAAATCGTAATCGACATAGGGTGTCATAAAATCGAAGACGCCTTCCCTGTCCTCTGTATTGATCCATTTATCCCAGCCTGTATTCCAGCCTTCCACCAACAAGCCCTTTATTCCGTTCTCGGCTGCAAAGTCGATATAGCGCATCGCATTTTCCGTGGTTGCCCCGTGGTTGGGTCTGATCTCGCCTGAATTGGTAAAGGTGTTCATACTCTGACTGCCTTCCATGTCCCAGGTAGATTTGCCCAAATGCATCTCCCACCAGATTCCCACGTATTTCATGGGAGTGAAATAACTTACGTCTCCAAGGGCATTCGGGTCGTTGAGATTGAGTACCAGTTTTGATTCGATAAGATCACCGGCCCGGTCCGCAATCTGGATGGTACGCCATGGGGTGTTAAAAGGGGCTGTGATCTCGGCCTTCCCCTGAAGTCGTTCAGAGCCTACCAATTCACTGACCATGCTGTTGTTTGAAGTGTCTACCTTAAGTGTCATTCCCGAATAGTCTGTCAAATCAGCTTCGTGGAAGCTAAGGTAGACCCCGTCTTCTGTCTTCATTGTTACAGGCGTATTCACCGCATTTTCGGGAATATAGGTTGCAGCCAGATTGGGATTGTCCTTATATTCCAATGCATCTATTTCAGAGAATTTGGTATGACTGTAGAGGTGCTCGTAAATATCCCAGTCGCCCGGTTGCCACCACACCTGGTGATCTCCGCTAAGATTAAATTGTGTATGTTCATCGGTGATGAGGGCGGTTTTAAAATTAGGTTGTTCAGGAAATTCATACCGAAAGCCAATCCCGTCGTCATAGGCCCTGAAAACGATGTTCCATTTCCTGTTGGGCGACTTTACCTCTTCCAGGACTATGCTCATCTCATTGTAATGATTCCGCACACTGTCCTGTTCTCCCCAGGGCATGGGCCAGGTCTCATCTTCCATTTTGTAATTGATTTCAGCTATACGAAAGCTGTCTTTCAGCGGTGCCTGGTCTTTAAATTCGAACCCCATGGTTGAGGGTAAAATCACAGCCTTATCCCGATAGGAAACTTTGTATTCGGGCATTCCCGAATCGGTAAGTGTAAAGCTCACTCTGATATTATTATCAGGGGAGCTGAGGACAGGTGTCAAGTTTTCAGAACAGTTTACAACTCCAAGAGCTATAACCAGAATTAAAATATAAGTTGAAATGCGTTTAAAATAGGAATTCATTCTTTGTCAGTTTAATTTGAAAGATTATAAAGATAGAAAACACGAGGTAGATGTAGTGTCTAGGATGGTTATCTGCGAATATAAATTAAGGTTCAAAAGTAACAGTAACCTCAAGAGTATTCTCAAAGGTCTGAAAGAGATAACTTCCATCTTGCAGCTCTGCTTCTACCTCGGAGGTCATAACCATAAATCCTTTATCTTCGCTTTCTTCCCTCAATTTCAAAATTATTTCCCATCCCGGCTTCTCTTTAGTGATCTTAATTTTATACCCCTTATCAATTGTTTCGTAAAAGACAGAAACAGCATTATCGGCAATGACCACGTTCTCCAGTGATGCCATAGGCCAGGCTTCGGGCATTTGCGGACTTATTACTACTTTCTTTTCAGAGGCAAGAGGTTGTATTCCAAAAAACTGCTGAACGATGGGAATCGCAAAACTATAGATGTTCCATGCCTGCGTCATCATCCCATAATCCGGGGATACTTCATACATACTCCCAGGCAGGGCATAGCTAAAGGTGCGGGCCATCCGTTCAAGGTAATTCAGGGCTTTATCCGGTCTGCCGTAGTTGTTTTCGGCTACGGCCTGAACCCCGGTAGGCAAGGTCATTACCGCCCCTGTATAGGAGAATATTTTAGATCCTTTAAAGGAACCATCATCTGAGCCTGCAGATTCGTCCCTGTCGATGCCTGTAACAAATACACCAAAAGGATTAACAAAGGTCTCCGCAGTTTCTAGCGCCCGAAGTGCCTTGTCCGGATCAGCTATCTTCATTTCCATGGGGGTATTAACCACCCAGTTGTGATGTAATACAAAAGGCCGTGTACCCTGGAATGGATTCTCCAAAATAGCCTTCCTTGTGGCTTTTAATTCTTCTACTGCCCAGGGTTTGTTAAGCGTATCTGCCCTTATAATGGCGTCTTCAATTAAATGCAACGCCTGTTGGTCTGTGCCAATAAAATCGGCATAGGAGTTAAATTCTTCTGACCAGAATTCTGAATTGATCTTTTCTTTGAGCGCCTCCGCTGTTTCTGAGTATTCTTTCTCCAGATCTGCCTCCTCAAGTTCTGCTGCTATTTTTGAAGCATCGGCGAAGGCCCTTTGGGTATAAACTGCCACATCAATCATCTCACTGTCGAGTCCGTGTATTTCCATCATCCCAAAGCCATCGGGAAAACCATTGCCGTCTGAATCTTTTTCAGACATCAGCCAATGCAAACCTTTTTTAATCGTTTGAAAGTAGCGTTTCAGGAAAGCTTTATCTCCGTTCCATTGATAGACTTCCCAGATCAGGGAAGCAAATTGTGGAGTTTCATTGATATTCCCTTCATTAAAAACGGCACCGTTAGTGGAAACTTCATGAACAATTCGACCATTTCCATTGGTCACCTCCGAGAGGCTGTCTAACAAGGCTGTTGTGTTGTATACAGCTTCCGTCTGCCCCACAGCTATATAGCCCTTGAGGGCGTATTCACTGTCTACACCAAACCACCAGGGGTAGTCCGGGATACCAGCGGTTATTCCACTTCCTATCTCAGGCACTTCGCGTACCAGCCAGTCGCAATTGTATTTCAGCCATTCAAAAGTTTGCTGTAAATGCTTGTCCGGAATCGTCAGTTTTGACATTTCAGCTATTTGGGCATATCTGGCCTGTTTTTCTTTCAGGAGTGAGATCGAATTGCCATGTAGCGATTTATAGGTATTGATCGTAGCTTCTTCGGAAACATAGGACCCTGCAAGGGCAAATGTAATTGTCCTGATTTCACCTGCACCAAGAGAAAAGAGATATGTAAGACTGCCACTGACCCCCTGCCCTCCATAAGGACTTTGTAGCTGCTTTTGTGATTCTGAGGCAATATCGGCCCCAAAGGCCACAAACCATGGATTTTCGAGATCTTTCATGACCCATGTATCCGTATTTTCCCTGAAATTAGCCTCGTCCTTGCTGTCAATCATCCCGGTTCTCTCCCCCAACCATGTAGGACGGAGATCAGCATATCCAGTAAAGGTTATATCCAGTTCCCTGGCTTTATTAGTTTCATTAGTAAGTACAAACTGAACCAGAATCCCTTCCTTATCATCCGGTACAAACTGCCATCGATCAATCTTTAATCCATCATTCTCAAAAATGAATGAGTGTCTGTTGCCAAAGGGATAATTTGTGAAGGTACCGGCTTTATCAAGGCTTAACTTCTTTTCTTCCAGCTGTAGCTCGATCTCAAATCCGTCCATTAGCTTAATTGGATGATCCCACAGGCCACCCATTTCATTTTGTATATGCCAGCCCAACTCAGGAAAACTTCCGTCCTGATGCCCCACCAGGTAAACACGATTGCCGGCCGTGACAAATGGGGAATTAAGGTAGGCCGACTTGCCCTCAATAGAAGGACTATCTTCTAATAAAGTACCAAAGGATTCAGGCTGAGAAGAGGTACAGCCCAAAAAGAGGAGTAAAATAACAAGCAGGATGTGTCTCATGATATATTTATATTTAAACTGAATACCGACACGATTATTCTAATTGTTCACAACCCGAGAATAAAGGAAAATATTCTACAATAGTCCTGGTTTAATTTTATTCCAGGCGTATCCCCTGAGAAGCAAAGGAAAGTCCCTGCTGGCCTGATGTTGAAATCATAACTGCCTCAAAGTGCGGTTCCTGTACATCGGTAGCCGCTGTCCAGTCGAACAGAAAATTCGCTCCGGTACCTCCTTCTTTGTCATTCTCATCGATCACAATTTCTATGGTCTCCATGGGAGCAATATAAATGGTACGGTTAAAATACGTCCGGATAAGGTTTCCTTTGGTATCAAAATACTGAGCTCTGGTAAGGTAGACGGTATCGGCACGATTGATATTTCGCATACTTACGGTTGCGGTAAGGTCGTGCGTTACATGTTCGGTCTGACTGTAAATTTGAGAATACACAGACAAATATGTACTTCCTACTATCATCGAATCTGATCCTGAAGGTGCAAGCGTCCTTTTTTCCCAATTCACCGGGTCAATAGAGCTGTACCCTTTTTCCTCCTTACAACTCAGAATAAACAGGGTAACTATAAAGAAGGCCAGTAGGTACTTCATAAGTAAGAATATAACGGATTTACTTAATATACTCTTGTTTTATCTTTTATACTTTATTTCTCAGGGACGGCAATAGTGATATTGCGATATTCTACGGGTCCGTGATCTCCCTGAAGATATATTGGTCCGGGTTCACCTTCCTTACTATCGAGAGCGCCCCCGGTAATCCCAGGAATGATCTGCTTGTGGATAATTGTTTTGCCATTGGCTACAACAGTAACCCGCCTCCCTACCAGGGTAATGTCATAAGTCTGCCATTCACCGGGCTTCATAGCCACATTTTCATTAGGTGTAAGAAAGCCATATACCCCTCCCAGATAAACCGAAGAGGGTTCTTTCCCATAACTGTCCTCTACCTGTACTTCGTAACGCCCGCGGAGGTAAACGCCGGAATTTGAATGTTCGGGATAACGGAATTCAATATGCAGTTTAAAGTCCATAAATTTTTCCTCAGTCATTAGGTTAGATCCGGAAGCAGGACTCGTCAATACGCCGTCTTTAACAAACCATTGATTGGTATCACTACCTGTAGGTACCATCCACCCATCCAGGGCATTTTCTTTTAAGAGAGGTTTAGGTTTTGACCATTTTTCAGGTTCTGCATAAAGTAATTTTGGAGCTCTTACTCCCCTGAAGGCATGCGGCGTTCCTGTATGATCGAGAAGGTTTCCTTCCATGGCATCTCCGTTCACAGTTCCTGTAAACATCATATACTGTGATCCGATCCACTGAGGGGGGATACTAAAACTGACCAGCTTGTCTTTAAAATGAACTTCGGAAATAGGTCTGGCACTTCCCGCATAGCTAACATAATACCCCACCAGGGCTTTTGATCCGGATTGCTTGACTTCCAGCCAGGAGGGAACCCATTGGTCTCCTAATTGCACCTCAAGGTCCCAATGCCCAATGACTTCAGGCACTTCTTGAGCTTCAAGGTTAAAACCAAGTAGGGCGACTATAAGAAAGGTGATTGTTTTGTAATATTTAATTGAGTATTGCATTGAAAAGGATTTAAGAACTTCTCGTAAATATAGAAAATAAATTCGGGGTCTTTAGTTTGTTTTATACCCAGAACTACCGCAGATAAATTACACTATTTGCTTTCTTCGTGAAATTGCAAGCTTCTACTTTTTTAATTCCTGATCGATAATTTCCAAGAGAGAATCGATTAGCAGGAGTCCTTCTTCAATGTACATCACGCTGCCCCTATAATTATCTTTATTCATCACAATATTATTTCTTTCTAATCCTTCTGTGGTAAAGATGCTATAATCCTTAAGTACTGCGCTTTCGCCAAAAGTAAAGCTAACCACATTCCTTTTCAGTATTGGCAACCACTCATTCATAAATTCCCATTCGATATCTTTAATAGCCTGTCCGATAAACTTGATGCGATCATCGTAGTAGGTCCCTAGCTTAAATCTCAATTCCTTGTTGTGAATCTGGTCGAGTCCTTTAGATTTAAGAACTTCGTAGCCATTGGTCAGCGGCTGGAATCGACTGAAATGCATAAATCGAGCCAACCAAAATGGTAAACTGTCATGCTCTTTAGTGACACTCAAAATTGAATCAGCAGCTCGCAGGGCCCTTTTCCCATTTTCTGCGATCTGGCTTAAAGCAATTCTATCCTGTAATAAATTTACCCGGATCTGTTGTAGCATCTCAACTTCGAAATTTCTGCTTTTCCGATCTTCATTCCAATTATTGATCTGTAAAGCAAGGAGAATTCCAATCACAACCAGGATAATTTCTCCCACAGCGTATTTCAGGTATTTTGTATTCTTTCCATCCCCGAGGAGTTGTTGACGGATTTGACGAAAAAATCGGAACATAGATTGTAATTAGAAGCAAGCATGAGTTTTCAAGATAACACTTTCCAAGAAATAATTTTTTAATACTACAAAGCTTTGTACTTTTGGATATATTCCTATTTATTGGATTTTTTCCATGATATATACAAAATATTTTAGTGGTTTAATTGCCCAATACGGCAGGCCGAACATGAGCGATACCCAGTTCAGGTTATTGATGAATATTGTACACCTGGAAGGTCGGCTCGAAGGTATTAATACCATCAAACGCAAACTGGAAGGAACCCGGGAGGCTCATCGATTCGACATAGAGTATTTTAATGTCCACAAAAAACTTACTGAACTTACCGGGAATCTGCCCCCAGAGTCATTAAAATCCAGGTTATTTGTCATCTGATAGATTCATGAACTACAACATGCTTATTATCAGTATTTTAAGGCTTTTGTAACTCAAGTTACACAAGTACCAAACTATGATTTTCATCAGTATTTCCAGGCTTTCTTAGGTATACCTTTATCCCAATCTAAGTAACACAAGCCCGCAAATTCACGGAAGTTTTATTACGGTGGATTGAAGGGTTGCTAAATTCACAATTCGATGAAAAACTATCTGCTTACTTTCGCCTTTTCCATTCTTGCATCGGCGGCATTTTCGCAAGCCGGACACATCATGCAGGGAGTGGGTTCTGTAAATATGTCCATGGGTGGAGCTGCCACCGGACAACCCCTTGATATCTCCGGAGCACTGCAATGGAACCCTGCAGCAATTTCAGTCTTTGATGAAAATCAGCTCAAGATCGATATCGGTTTGTTTTTCTCTTCCCCCGAGCTGAGCTCTACCGTTCCAGAATTTGACAGCAACGGACAACCAACAGGGAATTTCTTCAGCGGAACTACCGAGGATGATCGGGGTGTTTCCCCTCTTCCCGCAGTTGCATATGTCTGGAGCAAACCTGAAAGCAAGCATACTTTTGGACTTTCTGCTTTCGGGATCAGTGGTTTTGGGGTTACTTTTCCTGAAAGTGTCTCAAACCCCATAAATATGCCGCAAAGTATGGGAGGCTTCGGCAGGGTTGAGTCGGATTACAGTCTGTTACAGGTTGGATTTACCTGGGCTTATGAGGTATCTGAGGAATTTTCAATAGGAGTTGAACCTAATTTCAATTTTGCTACCCTGGAGTTGATTCCCAATCCAACAGCCAATCCGACAGGGGCGGGTTATCCGTCGGCAGACAAGGCCAGCGCCATAGGTTTTGGTGCCCAGTTCGGACTATTTTATCAGAGTCCGACCGGCTTTAAAGCAGGTGCTTCCTATAAAACCAAACAAGTTTTCAACGATTTCAGTCTGGATAATACCTATCTCGATAATTCAACATCCAGCAATGACTTTAAGATCAATTATCCCGCCATCTATTCGCTAGGTCTTGGCTATTCACTGGGCAATGTGGATCTTGCTCTTGACTACCGACTGGTAGATTATGAAAATACGGAAGGGTTCCAGGAAAGGGGATGGACCAATACTTTTTCCGTTGCCGGATTTGGATGGGAAAATATCAGTATTATCTCAGCAGGTATCCAATACAAGGGGGTAAACAAACTTCCTTTACGATTAGGATATACGTATAGCTCCAACCCAATCAATAGTGATCTCGCTTTCTACAGCGTTCCTGCAACGGCTATTATAAAAAATGCCTTCCAATTTGGATTGAGTTACGAGTTGAGTGACAAAATTTCACTGGATGCCGTCTATCATTATGGTTCTAGTGGGGATGCAACCTCAGGTCCATTATTAAATCCTCAATTCATAGAGAACTTCCCTCCTTACGGTGCTATCCCAGGTAGTGAAGTTTCTTATGATATGACTACGTCAATGATTATGGTAGGTGCAAGTTTTAATATAGGGAAATGATTCAGATGTAGAGTTATTATTGGTTAATTCAGGACAAAGCGGTATTCTTACGAGAGTACCGCTTTTATTGTTTATGAATAATACTAAAAATCTATTGGAAGATTCTTCTCCCCCATGCTGCCCAATTGCCGCATTTCCTTACCTTTATCAACCTTAATACGCTTTATGAAAAAAAGATTGCGCACTGTTTTTCTCCTTTTATTTATCCTCCCTTTATCAACTTTGCTAATCTGTGACGCCATTATTGATCGTGGGGCAAGAGGGAAGACATTTTACAATGTGCAATCTGTACCTAAAAACAAAGTAGGTATTGTTCTGGGAACATCAAGCAGGCTTATTGCCGGGGGTAATAATCCCTACTACACGCATCGTATAAGCGCAACTATTTCCCTATATAAAGCCGGAAAGATAGATCGCGTTCTTGTGAGTGGCGATAATGCCACTAAGTATTACAACGAACCGGATACATTTAAAAAGGACCTGATTAAAGGAGGTATACCCGAGGATAGCATCATGCTTGATCCCTCAGGATTCCGAACCTTGGATTCTATGGTGCGGGCTAAGGAAGTTTTCGGACTTGACAGTGTGACCGTCATCTCACAAAAATTTCAGAATGAAAGAGCCGTGTATCTCGCCGAAAAAAAAGGCTTGTACGCTATAGGATACAACGCTCAGGACCTGGAGGGCTCCCAGGGGTTAAAAGTCCAGGTACGCGAATACTTTGCCAGGGTGAAGGTGTTTGTAGACCTTCTTCTAAACACTCAGCCACGCTCCAAGGAGTCTTAATACACAGAAAGGAATAGAATTGCACAAAAAATCCTACTTTAGAGCAGCACACTGCTTATGCCAAGCGTAAAAACATTGATCAAAAATTTGGGGCCGGGCCTGCTGTTTGCCAGTATGGCTATTGGTACTTCACATTTGGTTTTGTCTACCAAAGCTGGTGCCCAGTATGGGTGGGTAATGGTAATTCCTATTATTCTGGCGAACATTTTGAAGTATCCGTTCTTTGAATTTGGCATACGCTATACTGCGGTGACCAATACGTCCCTGATTGAAGGGTACAAAAACCGGGGGAAATCCTATTTATGGATTTATACCATTATTACCCTTGTTACGACTTTTACCATCCTGGCGGCCTTATATGTGGTAACCGCCGGATTATTCATCAACCTTTTTAAAATTGATGAATTATCGGTAGCTACCGTTGCATTGGGGCTTTTCACCTTTATATCTGCTGTCCTGATCATAGGGCGATACCGATTTCTTGAATTATCCCTGAAGTTTGTTGTTTCTATTTTATTCCTGGCACTTTTGGTCACTACTATTCTGGTATTATTTAAAGGACAGGTAGATCCTGCGCCTGAGTTTACTCCCTCACCTGTATTTAATGAAGTTGGTATTTTATTTCTGATCGGCCTGGTGGGATGGATGCCTACTGCCGTTGAAGCCAGTAGTTGGATAAGTCTTTGGACTCTCGAGAAACAAAAAGTTACAAAGCGCCGGCTACCCCTGAATGAAGCATTGCAGGAATTTAATTCGGGTTACTACATGACCGCTTTACTGGCCATTTTCTTTCTTGTTATTGGCTGGATGACGCTTTATGGAACCCAGACCGAACTTAGTGACAACGCAGTGACATTTGCCGATCAGGTTGTACAACTCTTTACTACACACATAGGAAAATGGGCCTATATTTTCATCGCAATTTCAGCCTTTGCCACAATGTTCAGCACGTGTATGACTGCGCATGACGCCATAGCCAGGGTGAGCCTCGACATTTTAAAGCACCTCACTCCTGAGCATAAGGATTATTCGGGGAAAAAGTATTTTGCCATAGGAATTATCGGTTTGGCAATAGTCAATTATATAGTCCTAACTGCTTTTAGTGCCAATATGGGCATGCTGGTTGCCCTGGCCACTTT
Organism: Muriicola sp. E247; assembly: GCF_041358175.1. Taxonomy (NCBI): domain Bacteria; kingdom Pseudomonadati; phylum Bacteroidota; class Flavobacteriia; order Flavobacteriales; family Flavobacteriaceae; genus Muriicola; species Muriicola sp. E247. The sequence continues at coordinate 5,373 of NZ_JBGKBE010000006.1, read as the reverse complement.
TATTTCATTTGTCATGGCCCCGGTGGTTGGATATATGAATTTGAAAAATGTAATGAGCAAAGACCTGCCGGCAAAATTTCGTCCTGGCAAGGGATTACAATATCTCACCTATGCAGGTATTCTATTCCTCTCACTCTTTGCCTTATACTACTGCTGGATGATCTTATTTTAGAAAAGTAACTCGTAATTCAGGACAACGATCAGCTGCCTTTCGTTCTTTTTGTGAAAGGTATCCAGACAGAAAACCCCGTTGGTACATTCGTTCAAAAGTTTATCTTCCCCGTAACCAATAGAGTACAGTATATTGGAAGAAGACACTCCGTTACTTTCGAGGTAATTTTTAATTGCATCGGCCCTGTTCTGAGATATTCTAAAGTTGGTAGCCGAACCTCCCCTACTGTCGGTATGGGATTCAATACGGAGTTGCATTTGAGGGAAACGGGAAACGGCATCAATTACTTTGTCCAGTTCTGTTGCGATGGCCGGAGTAATAGTGCTCTGTCCTTTATCAAAATAAAAGTTATTCAATTTTAAAACGGTCTGATCTTCGGTTTCTTCCACCAGGTCGTCAATACTTACGATACCCATGTTATAGTTCGTATTCTGAAGCTGCTCAAGAGCACTTCCGGTGTAGGAATCGGAAAAGATAGAATGTCGATTTTTAGTTGCCTGAATGGTGATCGTTTCCTGCCAGGGAATTTCGATCCTAAATATCCCTTTTTCATCTGTTTTCTCCTGCTTGATTACATTTCCTTCCTGATCGAGCAATCTGATTTCTGCCTCCGGAATCCGGTCGTTTGTTTTCAGATTCAATACACTGCCATTAAGTGTAAAGGTCTTTATCCCGGGTTTTTCTTCGATAACAAACCCATAAAGATCATCATTTCCTTTACCTCCCGGCCGGTTCGATGCGAAATAGCCTATTAGACTATTATCCTGATAATTTTTAAGGATAAATCCAAAGTCGTCCTGCTCCGAATTCAATCCTTTTCCCAGGTTTACAGGGATACTATAAACGTTATCTTCCAGTATTTCTGATTTGTAGTTATCCATTCCACCCATACCGTAAAACACATCTGAGGCAAAGTACATACTGCCTTCAAAGATATAGGGAGCGATCTCATTTCCCGGTGTATTTATTCTTGGCCCCAGGTTCACTGGTGATGACATAATCTGCCCGTTATTAGTATACACATAGTAGAGATCTGTTCCTCCCAGGCTATCCTCAAAATTTGCAGCAAAGTAGAGTTTGCCGCTAGTCGAATCATAGAATGGATAATAAAAAGAAGTGCTGAGATCCTTTAACAGAAATCGAAAAATTCCACCTCTATCTGTGGATCCCATGGACAAGGCATTTTTTCCGTTTTCGTCGAACACTAGATTCCCGTTTTCTTCATTGGAGCGGATATAAAATACCATGTCCAATTCTTCAGAATAATAAGGTGTCCCCTGATGGTAATCGAAAACCGGTATCCCCCTAAAAGGTCTTGTAGCAACGATATCACCTTTGGGATTAAGCCTGGCCACGAAAATATCCAGATAAGATTCACCCGAAGGTTCATAAGTTTTTTTTGAATCAAGGCTGCGGGCACTGGTAAAGAGCAATTGATCTTTGTAAAACGAAGGTGCAAAATCGGCTTGTGGGCTATTGCCGTTTAAATTGAACACCTGGGCCAGATCACCTTTATCCTGTACCTCAGCCTGCAGATCAAAATTAAACCGGGCATTTTCATTTACTTCCGGGGTGAAAGAGGAGGTATTTGAATTTAGAAAGGATTTAACTTCTTCCAACCCTCTTGCCTGCCCCATACTCTGCAACATTTTATTCAGGTGGTAACCCGACAGAACGGAGTCTTTTTCGTAAACTTCTAAGTAGGTACTGGTAGCACGGTCATTCTGCCCTATCTTTTGATAGGACTCTGCTAAATTCAAATATTGCTTTACCGACAATGGCCCTTCTCTCATTTCTCTGAGATATTGCTGAATTGCCGACTGGTATCGATATTCGTAAAACAGAATATCAGCTCTGGACATGCCGTCCTGGGCGGCAGACACCAGGGAGAATAGAACAAATAAAAAGAGAATTAAACGCCTCACTTTAGTATCCATTAAGTTAAAAGAATCTCGGACTATCAATCTGTTTTGGTTTACCTTTTCTGCTTTTCGATTTTTCAGGTCTTTTCCTATTACCACCATCCCCAAGATTAAACTTCATTATGACTTCATGTGAACCCTGATTGTACTGGCCCAGGGAGTTCGTGTTATAATCGTAAGAGTAGCCCAAAAATACACCCTTGGAAATCTGGAATCCGGCCAATCCACTCACTGCGTTGTCGATACGATAGCCTACGCCGGCTGTGACTATATCACTAAATAAAAAATTAGCTGAGAAATCAAATCTAAAAGGCAAGCCTTGAAAATAGCTTGCTAAAAATGCTGGTTTAAACTTTAAATTATCTCCCAGTTCAAAAACGACTCCACCGATCATATTGACTTGTACCCTGTCATTAAAAAAAGCTTCCACTTCTTCGTCTTTGGTGACGCCAGTGAGGAAATTAGGAACTGATGCACCCAGATACCAATCTTCTGCGTATAAAAATAAACCAGCTCCTACCGTAGGGTAAAATTTATTAAATACAGTGGTGTTCAACAGAGGCTCATTTGGATTCTCGAAATTCCCCTTCGTAAAGTCGATATCCAATATGCCACCCCCGGCATCAACACCAAATGACAAATAAGTGTCAGAGGACAGGTTTACCTGAAAGGAATAGGCTACATCAAAAAAGGTCTGACTGGTAGGACCAAACTGATCACTTACCACATTAAAACCCAGCCCGTTCTTTCCATTAGACATAGGTATATTAGACCCAAACCGTAAAGTACGAGGAGCACCATCGATATCTATCCACTGGGCCCGATACAATGCTGTAATTTCTGCCCTGTCAACTGAACCTACGTAGGCCGGATTGAAACTGCCTATGTTATACATGTATTGGGTGTACTGCGGCTCGAGCTGTGAATAGCTGAACAAAGTACACAGACCAATAAGACTGAACAAAATAATGCGTTTATATGTCATCTCAGCCATTCTACCCATTATCTTATAATTTGAATCCAACCTTTGAGAACTTCCTGCTCTTCTCCGAAGGTGAGGACATAGAAATAAGTCCCTTTTGGTAAATCACCATTCTTTCCTGTTCCGTCCCAGCTATTATCATAACGGGCAGCATTGAATACCATGTTCCCGTATCGGTCAAATATCTCGAGTGTATTATTAGGAAATAATTCGATACAATTGACAACAAGTAAGTCATTCACACCATCTCCGTTGGGAGAAAACTGGTTAAATTCCAGTCCGCAATTATCAGGTATTTCCGGACTTGCCTCTATCTCAACAAATGAGCTATCATTATCCGGATTATTGTCGAGAGGCACAGATGTATTGATCGAAGCCGTATTTCTTAAAGTTACGATGGTGGTCAGATCCTCTGATATAGTCACAATAATGATAAGAGTTGCACTTTCGCTGTCGAGGAGTTCAGAAATCTGCCAAATACCTGTACCCGGATCATATGTTCCTGTAGACTCGGTATGAGACACATAGACAAAACCACTATCAATGTCGATGAGATCTTCCGCCTCAATATCAATCACCCGGTCTGATGTAAGGTTGTTCACTTCTATAGTAAATACTACCTGTTCCCCTGATAATGCTTCCGTGCGGTCTGCTGTTTTAACAATCTCAAGATCTATAGGATCAGGATTACAATCTAAGGACAGAACAGGGTCACATGGATCCAGTGGATCACTACCATTTAATACTTCTTCCCCGTCTTCAAGCCCATCATCATCGGTGTCAGGATCGTTGGGATCGGTCCCGAGGACACCTTCCTGCCCATCGGTAAGGCCGTCATTATCACTATCCACAGCACAATCAGTAACCGTAATCGTAATTGATACAAAATCGTTTGGGCAGGGCGGCTGTGCCCCTGTGGTGGTAAAAGTAAATTCATAATCCCCTGCAGGTTGCCCTTGAAAATCAACGCTATTCTGACCGTTGATTACAATAGCGCCACCGGATGGATCAGTTGTAATCGTCCAGAATCCCTCATCTTCACCGTCGAGTTGGTTGTCTAAGTCCAGCGTGGTGGGACCATTGATTGCATCATTACAGGATGAACCATTAGAAGGGACACCTGTATTCGGTACGCTGTTCACAGTGGCGGTCACAGCTTCCCGCTCGGAGGTGCAACCATTTGCTGTTGCCTCAACATAATAAGTTGTTGTAGTATTAATTACAGGAGTTACAAAGGTATCTCCCGTAGCTACAAGGTTTCCCCCGGTTGAAGCGTCGAACCAATTTATATCCGGGTCGCTGGAATCCGGTGTGGATGCAAAAGCCTGTAATGTTAAAGATCCCGAACCGCAAATAGCATCGGGAACCAGAGAGTCGAAAACAGGAGTCTGATTTAATACAAGGGTGATTTCTAATAAAGGACTCGCACAGTCGTTAACGTCGTCATAGAAAAAACCATAATATGTTCCGGGTATCGAAACTACGGTATTTGTTATATGAGCATTTGTTACCAGTGGATCAGGATTCGCACTCCAGGTCAGACTTGTTCCCGCTGGAGGAGTACTGTTGGTATATTCATTCAAATCCTGATTTATCACGTCACAAAAGAGCGTTGAAATCCCGGTAGGCGCCGGCGGTGTATCACCTGCATCACAGACTGGAGGAATGTCATCATTGATGATGGTACCCTGACCTAAATTATCGTTTAAAACGGCATTCACAGGATTGCTTAGAATTACAAAGAAGGTCTCGTCCGTTTCAGTGTTGACATCACCATTTACGGTGACATCAAGAGTTGTGCTGTTACTTCCCGCTAATATTGTTCCATTTGCTCCAACTACCTGAACGTAATCTCCTCCGGCAACATTTGCAGAGCCATCCCCTGTATTCCATGTAAAACCAATATTATTTGCTGCATTGCCACCGCCGTCTACACTTACCGTAAAGGTGAAGAGTGATGTGCCCGCATCGAGCTCCACCTGAGTAACATCATCGATACTGATATTAATTGTAACTTTTGAAGCGGTATCTGTTGCTGGTGCTCCTGTTCCGTTTATATTGGTCAGGGTAACACTTAAAGTGATGGTGCCATCTCCTAAACCGCTTAGATCATTTCCGGAGATCGTTTCTCCGGCTGATACAACAATACCTGAGCCCGATACCGGAGTACCTCCGCTACTGCTGGTGAATGAATAATTATATGTAGCTCCTACTTCGGCTGCTGTAAAAGTAAAACTTACCGCCGTCTCATTACCACCATTGATAGGATCCTGATTGATCAATACTGTATACCCGCT
>NZ_JBGKBE010000005.1:0-220938 GCF_041358175.1 Muriicola sp. E247 | reverse complement strand
CATTCAAGCAAGCGAACCACGCCATTGGCGTGATTACTTCCTGTATCCACCCATGCAGCACTTTGTTTGCACGGGCGGGCAGTCAGCAATAGGTCGCCGCCTTTTTAACCCTGAAGTAATTCATTTTACTTCAGGGTTTTTTTATGCCTAGAATTGTTATAACAGCTAAAATTCTCCGACGAAGCCCCAGAGTTTTATCAAGATTTATGCCAGCAGTATTTGAATTGTAATAGAGGGTAGTAAAGCTGGGCATTTACTAAATTGATGGCCATAACAAGGTAAAATAGAACACTATTAACCCCCCGGGGGACATACGTCCCTTTACCCCCATGTATAAAAAATAAGGTCTTATCCTGCACCTTCCTATCAGAACCCTACTTATGGATTTTTGAGATCAATTATACTATAAAAAAAAGCCTCAAGAAATAGATAGAAACACTATATACGTGGTAAATCTCCTTCCCCCTTCAGCGGTAAGGAAGAAGAGCCCATCAGGAAAGTATCAACGTGATATGCGGCCTGCCTTCCTTCAGAAATAGCCCATACAATTAAGGATTGACCGCGTCTCTGGTCTCCGGCGACGAACACCCCCGGAACATTAGACTGATAATCCTTAACAGATGCTTTTATATTGGTGCGAGGATCAACTTCCAGACCTAACTGATCAGCTAAAGTCAGTTCCGAACCCGTAAATCCAAGAGCGAGTAAAGCCAGGTCACAAGGCCATTCTTTTTCCGTTCCCTCGATTTCCTTCAATACAGGTCGTTCCCCCGGCTGTTTGATCCACTCTACTTCAGAAGTAATCAATGCCTTAAGATTTCCATCTTTATCCCCGACAAACTTCTTGGTAGAAATACTGAAAAAACGTTCAGCTCCCTCCTTGTGAGACGAACTCGTTCTTAAACGCATTGGCCAGAAAGGCCAGGGCTGATCCTGCGGTCTTTCCGTAGTCGGTTTGTTTAAAATCTCAAAATTGGTAACCGATTTTGCTCCCTGTCTAAAGGATGTTCCTATACAGTCAGATCCCGTATCACCCCCACCTATAACAATTACATTCTTGTCCGTCGCTTTAATTTCTTCCTTGAATTTCTTTTGCCCATCTACACGCCGGTTATTTTGAGCCAGGAAGTCCATTGCCTGCACGACACCTTTCAATTCAGATCCTTCAATGGGGAGGTTTCTGCGAACTGTTGCCCCACCGCAAAGTACAAGGGCATCAAAACTCTCTTTTAATTCCTCAGCAGAGATATCCTTGCCAACATGAATACCACACTTAAATTCAATGCCTTCATCCTCAAGGACCTTTAGTCGTCTGTCAATGATGTGTTTTTCCATTTTAAAATCCGGAATCCCATAGCGCAGTAACCCGCCCGGCTTTTCATCCCTTTCGTAGACCGTTACCAAATGACCGGCACGATTCAATTGCTGAGCGGCTGCCAGACCCGCAGGCCCCGATCCAATTACCGCAACCTTTTTGCCTGTTCTTGATTGGGGAGGGACCGCAATAATCCAACCTTTCTTAAAGGCCGTTTCAACTATATTTTTTTCAATATTCTCAATAGAAACAGGATCCTCATTAATTCCAAGAACACATGCTTCCTCACAGGGAGCCGGACACAACCTCCCGGTAAACTCCGGGAAATTATTCGTGGCGTGTAAAATTTCTGCTGCCTTTTCCCATTTACCCCTGTATACCGCATCGTTGAAATCCGGGATTAGGTTGCCCAGCGGACACCCGCTATGGCAAAAGGGAATTCCGCAATCCATACATCGCGCCCCCTGCTCCTTGAGTTCCTTTTCTTTCATCGGCACGGTAAATTCCCTGAAATTTTTAATTCGCTGGTCTACCGGTTTATAGGGCTCTGTCTTTCTTTCGTACTCTAAAAATCCTGTGATTTTTCCCATGCTTTCGTCCTATGTTATTTGTAATTTTTCTTCCTCTAACCTCAGAAGTGCCTGCCTGTATTCCTCTGGGAATACTTTTATGAATTTCGGCAGGTAATGTTCCCAGTTCTCTAAAATGCGCTGAGCCAGCGGACTGAAAGTCGCATTGTAATGATTTTCAATCAGGCCTTTCAGCGTTTCAACATCCTTATTATCCTCAACGGGAAGGAGATTTAAGGCTTCTTTATTGCACCTCTTCTCAAAAGTTTTCTTATCATCGAGAATGTAAGCAATTCCTCCACTCATTCCGGCTCCGAAGTTTCTTCCTACTTCCCCCAGAATAACGGCTGTACCTCCTGTCATATATTCACATCCATGGTCGCCAATTCCTTCAACTACGGCAGTAGCCCCTGAATTTCGTACACAAAATCGTTCTCCTGCTTTTCCATTGATGTACGCTTCTCCAGATGTTGCCCCGTAAAGGGTTACGTTACCTGTGATAATATTTTCTTCCGGCTTTAATGTCGACTTTGCCGGTATTTTAATAATCAGTTTTGCTCCACTTAATCCTTTCCCCAAATAATCATTGGTATTTCCATTGACGATCATGGTAAGACCTTTAGTGGCAAAAGCACCAAAGCTCTGTCCTGCTGAACCGGTGAAGTTTAGTTTTAAGGTATTATCAGGGAGACCCTCAGCCCCGTAGATTTTGGAAATTTCATTGCTTATTATAGCGCCAACCGTCCGGTCTGTATTGTGGATAGAGAAGTCCAGACTAGTTTTTTCTTTTCTGAAAAGTGAAGGATGGGCCTTTGAGATAATTTCAAACTCTATGGAATCATCCACATGGTGTTCCTGTTGTTGTGTATTGTACAGTTTTGTTCCCTGTGTAACATCGATCTTATGTAAAATGGGGGTAAGATCCAGGCCATTTGCTTTATAGTGATTAATCGCTTTATTCCTGTTAAGTTTCTGCACCTGGCCTACCATTTCACTAATGGTCCTGAACCCGAGCTTTGCCATGATCTCCCTTAATTCCTGTGCCACGAAGTACATATAGTTTACCACGTGTTCTGGTTTTCCTTCAAACTTCTTTCGCAACTCAGGATTTTGTGTAGCGATGCCCACCGGACAGGTGTTGAGATGGCAAACTCGCATCATAATACAACCTGAAGCCACAAGGGGTGCAGTTGCAAATCCAAATTCTTCCGCCCCGAGTAAACAGGCCACTGCAACGTCTCTTCCCGTTTTCAATTGTCCATCACATTCCAGTACCACCCGATTCCTGAGGTCATTCATTACCAGGGTTTGCTGTGCCTCTGCAATTCCGAGTTCCCATGGAAGTCCGGCGTGTTTTAAGGAGGTAAGAGGTGAAGCCCCGGTACCTCCGTCAAATCCGGAAATAAGGATGACATCGGCCTTGGCTTTAGCAACTCCCGCTGCAACAGTTCCCACACCAACTTCTGAGACCAATTTTACATTGATCCTCGCTTCGCGATTTGCTGATTTCAGATCGTAAATCAATTGTGAAAGATCCTCGATGGAGTAAATATCGTGATGAGGCGGGGGTGAAATGAGTCCGACATAGGGTGTTGAATTCCTGGTCTTGGCAATAGAAGGATTGACCTTCGGTCCGGGTAACTGTCCACCCTCACCGGGTTTGGCACCCTGCGCCATTTTTATCTGAATCTCTTGTGCATTGGTCAGGTAATTGGAAGTGACTCCAAACCTGCCGGATGCTACTTGCTTAATAGCGCTGTTTCGCCAGTCACCCGATTGATTTTTGTAAAACCTTTCGGCATCTTCCCCACCTTCACCGGAATTACTTTTGCCTCCAATTCGGTTCATGGCAATCGCCAGATTTTCATGCGCTTCCTTGCTGATAGAACCATAAGACATCGCTCCTGTTTTAAAGCGCTTTACAATATTGGTCCAGGGTTCAACTTCATCGATCGGGATGGGATCGTAATTCGTAAACTCAAAAAGCCCCCTGAGTGTCATCAGGTCCCGCGATTGTTCATTTACAATCTTTGAATACTCTTTGTAGGTTTCCGGTTCGTTGTTTCTAACCGACTTCTGCAATTTCGCAATAGTAAGGGGGTTAAACATATGTTTTTCACCACCCCTTCGCCAACGGTATTCCCCGCCTATCTCTACATCAAGATTAGCAGCTACATGTTTATCTGCATATGCTTTTTTATGGCGTTTAGCGATCTCTTTTTCTATTTCATACAATCCTATTCCCTGAATTCTGGTAGGTGTATTAGGAAAATATGTATTAACCACATTAGTGTTAAGTCCGATACATTCGAAGAGTTGAGATCCGCGATATGAATTCAAAGTGGAAATGCCTATTTTATTCATCACTTTCACAATACCTTTTCCAATAGCCTTATTGTAATTTTTGATGGCTTCATCGAAAGTGTATTCAGTAATGTCGTTCTCTTCTATTTGTTCCCCTATAATTTCATTTACGAGGTAAGGATTAATCGCGCTTGCTCCAAATCCGAATAATAAAGCGAAATGATGAACCTCTCTCGGTTCTGCAGATTCTATGATGATACTCAGATTAGAACGCTTCCCAAGACGCTGCAAACCACTGTTGACAAAGGAACAGGCCAGTAAAGCAGGTATCGGTGCTTTTTTCTTGCTAACAAACCTGTCGGATAGAATGATAATATTTGCCCCCTGGTCTATAGCCTCTGATGCTTGTTTTAAGATTGATTCCAAAGCGTCTTCCAGCCCGTTGTGTCCTCTTTCGATTTCGTAGAGTGAAGAGATGGATACTACTTTGTAATCCGGACTGGCGTCGTAATTTTTAATCTTGTCCAGGTCTTCTTTGGAGATGACCGGATTCTGTATCTTGAGTTTGCGACAATGCAGTTCCGTGATCTCAAAAATATTACGATCTGTCCCAAGCGTTAAACTGATATCAGTAATGAGCTCTTCCCGGATTCCATCCAGTGGAGGATTGGTAACCTGAGCGAATAATTGTTTGAAATAGTTGTATATAAGCTGAGGCCGTTCTGATAAAACTGCAATTGGGGTGTCCGATCCCATAGAACCAATAGGTTCCTTCGCATTTTTTCCCATCGGCAGGATGATGGTATTGATATCCTCAAGGGTATACCCAAAAATCGCTTTTCTCGTCTCCACCGATTCTTCCCCCATGAACAGTGGGCAATCATTATAGGGAATGTCTCTCAGATGCACCAAATTATCTTTAAGCCACTTTTTATAGGGATGTCGTTTTGCTATTTCTTCCTTTATTTCAGTATCGTTGACAATCCTTCCCTCCTCCATGTTAACAAGGAACATCCTGCCAGGCTCGAGTCGCCCGTGATGCTCTATATTTTCAGGTGCAATGTCGAGCACTCCGGTTTCTGATGACATGATTACATAATCATCTTTGGTCACCGAATACCTCGAAGGTCTGAGTCCGTTCCTGTCTAAGACTGCCCCTATGTAGTTGCCATCCGTAAATGGTATAGAAGCCGGGCCATCCCAAGGCTCCATAACACAGGAGTTATACTCGTAAAAGGCCTTTTTTGCCTCAGACATTTCCGTATTTTTTTCCCAGGCTTCCGGAACAAGCATCATCATTACTTCGGGAAGAGAACGACCCGTCATCAATAGCAGTTCAACCACCATGTCCATAGTGGCGGAATCAGATTTGCCGGGAAGTATGATTGGAAGTATTTTTTTAATTTCCTCTCCAAAGAGGGGACTCTTCATTAATTCCTCCCTGGATCGCATCCTCGTCACATTTCCTCTGAGGGTGTTAATTTCTCCATTGTGACACATATATCTGAATGGTTGTGCCAGGTCCCAGGTAGGAAAGGTGTTCGTAGAAAAACGCTGGTGAACCAGTGCCAACCTGGTCACTACCCGTGGATCCATCAGGTCTTTGTAGTATAATTTGATATCCTGGGGCATCAACAGCCCTTTAAAAATGATGATTTTGGTAGAAAGACTTGGGATGTAGAAAAACTTGCTTTCAGAGAGCTTAGAGTTGATCACTGTATGCTCTGTAATCTTTCGGGCGATAAATAACTTTCGGTTTAAAGTGGCAATATCCTCTTCTTCGGAACCTTTTCCTACAAATATCTGCTTTACATACGGTTCGGTTTCAGAAGCCATTCTGCCGGGCACTCCCCTGTTAACAGGCACGTCGCGCCAACCCAGGAGTTGCAGGCCCTGTCTTTTGATCTCCGATTCAAGAATAGAGGTACAGAACTCGCGTTGGTTCTCCTTTTTAGGAAGGAAGACATTCCCGGTGGCATACGCCCCGGGTTCTGGCAATTCAAAATTACAGACTTCCTTAAAGAACTGGTGGGGAATATCTATAAGGATTCCTGCCCCATCTCCGGTTTTACCATCTGCACTAACCGCACCCCTGTGTTCCAGTTTATCCAGAATTTCAAGAGCTTTATGGATAATATCGTTAGATTTTTTTCCTTTCAGGCTACAGATAAACCCCGCACCGCAGTTGTCGTGTTCAAACTCCGGTAAATACAATCCTTGCTTCTTCAACATCAATTTAGTGTATTTTATCAAAAATATCAAAAACACTAAGAATCCTGTAGTGTTTAAAGCCATTTAGGATGAAAAATACATCGTACATAATTTTTTGTTGAAAAAAATGCAAAATAGAATATTTAACCCCGTTTTTATGGTTTTTTCACAATGGAGGAAATGAAAAAAGACCCTCAATGGGGTCTTTTTTTAAGGGCATTATAATTAAGGAATTAATTTTTGAATTCTTTAATCTTTGAGAACACTCCGCGAAATTACAATCTTCTGAATTTCCGAAGTTCCTTCATAGATCTGAGTGATTTTGGCATCTCTCATCAGTCGTTCTACATGGTAATCTTTTACAAACCCATTCCCACCGTGAATTTGAACGGCTTCTACGGTAGTTTCCATAGCCACCTGAGAAGCATAAAGCTTAGCCATCGCCCCGGAAAGGTCATAATTCTCACGACGGTCTTTGTCACAGGCCGCTTTGTAAACCAGAAATCTGGCGGCTTCTATCTGTGTGTGCATATCGGCCAGTTTAAAAGCGATTGCCTGGTGATTCATGATTTCGGTACCGAAGGCTTTTCTCTCCTTAGAGTATTTTTTGGCCAGTTCATAGGCTCCTGCCGCAATACCTAAGGCCTGTGCGGCAATTCCAATCCGGCCACCGGCAAGTGTCTTCATGGCAAATTTAAAACCAAACCCGTCTTCTCCTATCCTATTTTCCTTAGGTACTTTTACGTCATTGAAGTTAAGTGAATGAGTATCACTTCCGCGTATTCCTAACTTATTCTCTTTTGGCCCAATTTCAAAGCCATCCATATCTTTTTCAACGATCAGGGCATTGATTCCTTTGTGTTTTTTCTTAACGTCTGTCTGAGCAATCACAAGGTAAACATCGGCAGAACTACCATTTGTGATCCAGTTCTTTGTGCCATTCAACAGATAGTGATCGCCTTTATCTATTGCTGTTGTTTTTTGAGATGTGGCATCACTTCCTGCCTCGGGCTCGGAAAGGCAAAACGCTCCGATGATCTCACCTGTAGCGAGTCGTTTCAGATATTTTTCTTTTTGTTCCTTATTCCCAAAAGTCTCAAGGCCCCAGCAAACCAGTGAATTATTTACAGATACGATAACCGAAGCAGATGCATCCACTTTTGAAAGTTCTTCCATAACAAGGACATAAGAAAGCGTATCCAGGCCGCTTCCGCCGTACTCCGGGTCAACCATCATCCCCATAAAACCAAGCTCACCCATCATTTTAACCTGGGGGGCAGGAAACTTTTGTTCTTCATCTCGTTCGATTACTCCGGGGAGTAATTCCTGCTGTGCGAAATCACGTGCAGCCTGCTGTATCATCAATTGTTCTTCGGAAAGCGTAAAATCCATACTGCTTGTTATATTGTTAAAAAAGGCTTACAAATATACATCTAGATTAGATATTATTCAATGATTATATGGTCAATTTGAGAATCTCACAATTAAATCTTGCGGATTTGCAGAAGGACATGATGAAAACCTTTTATACCCGGGCAATATTTTTATATTTGTTGCAGACCAAAACGTAAGGGTAAATCTACATTGTATTATGAGACAACACTAGCTTAAATCACATCCAGGGCCTTGAAAATTGGCTGTTCAGCGGAAGTATTACAACTCATAATCTAATCCTTATTTAATGAAAGATCTTTTAAAGCAGTACGAAGACAGAGCTCCTGAAATAGTTTTTAATTGGAAAGACCCCGAAACGGAAGCGGAAGGCTGGACGGTGATCAATTCTCTTCGAGGGGGAGCAGCCGGAGGGGGTACGCGAATGCGGGAGGGCCTTGATATGAACGAGGTCCTGTCCCTTGCAAAAACAATGGAAGTAAAGTTCACCGTGTCTGGTCCTCCTATTGGTGGCGCAAAGTCAGGCATAAATTTTAATCCCAATGATCCGAGGAAAAGGGGCGTCCTGGAACGCTGGTACAGAGCTGTTTCCCCCTTACTTAAGAGTTACTACGGAACCGGTGGTGACCTCAATGTTGACGAAATTCACGAGGTGATCCCGATTACTGAAGATGCCGGAGTCTGGCATCCTCAGGAAGGCGTTTTCAATGGCCATTTCAAACCTACCGAGGCAGATAAGATTAACCGGATTGGTCAACTTAGACTAGGCGTTATTAAAGTACTGGAGAGTGCAGTGCATTCCCCTGATACCTCCAAGAAATACACAGTTGCAGATATGATCACCGGTTTTGGAGTCGCAGAGGCAATCCGGCATTACTACGATATTTACGGAGGCTCTGTAATCGGCAAAAAAGCAGTTGTTCAGGGATTCGGAAACGTAGGTGCTGCGGCAGCTTTTTACCTGGCACAAATGGGTGCTAAAGTAGTAGGTATTATAGACCGTGAAGGAGGTGTGATCAAGGAAGATGGTTTTACTTTTGATGAAATCAAATATTTTTTCCTCCACAAAAAGGGAAATACGTTGATTGCTGATGCCGACAGGATGATACCATTTGAAGAAATGAACGAACGGATATGGAGCTTACCCACAGAAATATTTGCCCCTTGTGCCGCTTCCCGACTCATTACCAAGGAACAGATTGCCCAGATGATCGATACGGGTCTGGAGGTCATTTCCTGTGGTGCCAACGTCCCCTTTGCCGATAAAGAAATTTTTTTCGGTCCCATTATGGAATTTACAGATGAAAAAGTAAGCCTTATCCCCGATTTTATCTCCAATTGTGGAATGGCCAGGGTTTTCGCTTATTTTATGGAAGGCAGGGTGGCGATGGATGATGACTTGATTTTTAATGATACCTCAGATGTCATAAGAAAAGCAATTTTGAATATCTTTAAACAAAATCACACAAGGACCAACATAAGTAAAACGGCTTTTGAAATAGCACTTAAACAACTACTATAAACACCAACTAGTATGGAAACTATTATCATTATCATCTTCGTAGCAGGATATTTGGCAATTACTTTAGAGCATAATTTAAAAATAGATAAGCTGATTCCCGCTTTGGCGATGATGGCTATTCTTTGGGCGATTATTGCACTAACGCATATGCCTGTTTTTGAAGTTAATGCAGATTTAAAGGAATTGGAGCCCTCACATATTGATGAAATGCTACTGCATCATTTGGGTAAGACTGCAGAAATATTGGTTTTCTTATTAGGTGCAATGACAATTGTAGAGATCATCGATTATTTTGATGGGTTCGCTACGATAAAAGGGTATATACGTACTAAAAAGAAGTCAAAACTCTTATGGCTATTTTCCATCCTGGCCTTTATTCTTTCGGCCATCATCGACAACCTTACAGCGACTATTGTTTTAGTTACAATTTTACAGAAGGTGATCAAAGACAGGGAGCTTCGACTTTGGTTTGCAGGTATGATTATTATCGCCGCGAATGCCGGAGGGGCCTGGTCTCCTATCGGAGATGTAACTACAACCATGTTATGGATTGCCAATAAAGTAAGTGCATGGCAGCTTATTGAACATGTATTTATTCCATCGGTGGTCTGTATGGTCGTTCCGGTGCTTTTTGCGCTCCGTTACAAGGTCTTTCAAGGAGAAATAGAAGGTGATCTGGAAGAAAAGGAAATTCCCAAATCGCCCTATGGTGCAACAATGCTATACCTTGGACTGGGATCTATAGTATTTGTGCCTTTTTTCAAGACCATTACTCACCTTCCTCCTTATGTAGGGATGATGTTATCTTTGGCAATTGTTGCTACTTTCGCTGAGATTTATAGTAATGCAAAATTTAGTATTTCTTCCGTTGATGCAGTTTCTGATGAAGCTGCACATCACAGTCCGGTGCATTCATCACTTTCTAAAATAGAGCTACCCAGTATTCTTTTCTTTCTCGGAATTCTTTTGGCAGTGGCAGCACTGGAATCCCTCGGGATGCTATTCGAATTTGCCGAAGTACTCGATAAAACGATGCCAATGATGGGCTCAGAGTCTATGGGTCAGTCAGTTTCTGATTTGGTTATAATGATTCTTGGCGTGGGTTCTGCGATTATTGACAACGTTCCCCTGGTGGCAGCCAGTATGGGTATGTTTTCAATACCCATGGATGATTCTGTATGGCATTTTATTGCGTATTCAGCAGGAACAGGTGGAAGCATGCTCATTATAGGCTCTGCCGCAGGGGTGGTAGCGATGGGAATGGAAAAAATTGATTTCTTCTGGTACTTCCGCAAAATAGCGTGGTTGGCTCTCGTAGGGTTTGTCTCTGGAGCAGCTTGTTTTATACTTATAAGAAATTTAGTGTTGAATGCATAATTAAATCTTCATAACTCCGTTATAGGGGCAAATTAACTAAGAGAATACCTATGATAATATTTCAAGATCTGGCCAATAAAGTCCAGGCAGGGGAGGTAATATCCGAAGAGAAAACACTTTCCGTCATCGATTTGATTCTAAACGGAGGCACAGGAAGTATAGTTATTATTTCTGTACTCTTCGCCATGCTTGCTGTTGCCCTTTACATTTATTTTGAGAGGCTGTTAGCGATTAAAGCCGCATCTACGATTGATAAAAATTTTATGAACCAGATCAGAGATCATGTCATGAACGGGAAACTGGATGCCGCAAAGATCCTTTGTGCGCAAACCGATTCTCCGGTTGCACGTCTTACTGAAAAAGGGGTATCACGGATCGGGAAACCTCTGGACGATATCAACGCTGCAATTGAAAATGCGGGTACTCTTGAGGTGTATAAACTTGAAAAAAACGTGAATATTCTGGCAACGGTAGCCGGCGCAGCACCCATGATAGGATTTCTGGGAACAGTAATAGGGATGATTTTGGCCTTCCATCAAATGGCCAGTAGTGGTGGCCAGGCAGAAATGGGTGCACTCGCCTCAGGGATTTATACGGCAATGACCACAACTGTGGCCGGTTTGGTTGTCGGTATTATAGCCTATATGGGGTATAATCACCTTGTAAACCGAACCGATAAAGTGATCCATAAGATGGAAGCAAATGCTGTTGACTTCCTCGATCTACTCAACGAACCTGTTTAAAGTAGGACCATGAAACTGAAAGGAAGAAATAAGATCAGCCCGGAATTTAGTATGTCTTCGATGACAGACATAGTATTTCTCCTGCTTATCTTTTTTATGTTGACAGCAAATTCACCGAATGCACTTGATTTACTTTTGCCAAAGGCCAAGGGAAAATCAACCAATACCCAAAATGTTTCAGTTTCCATAAATAAGAGCCTGGAATATTTTGTAGACAATCAGCAGATTAACGGAGCATATATTGAAATTGAATTAAAAAAAGCACTGGAAGGGAAAGAGAACCCCACCATTATTCTTAGGGCAGAGGAAAGTGTCGCCATCAAGGAGGCCGTCAATGTCATGGACATTGCCAATAAGAATAATTACAAGGTGATCCTCGCCGTGCGACCTAACTGATGTCGTTCCTGGATACGAGACACAAGAAAAAATCATTCTCACTTACCGTATTTGTGTTAAGTGCACTACTCCTATTGTTATTCTATATTGGATTAACATACATGGATCCGCCAATTGAAAATGGGATTACTGTCGACTTTGGCAGTATGGATTTTGGGTCAGGAAGAAATCAACCGAAAGAAATACTGCAGCCTAAACAAAGTGAAACACCCGAAATAACAGAAGCCGAAAAAGAAGAAGAGGTTGTTGAGGAAATAGAAGAACCTCAGGAAGAGGCAGCCCCCGATAAAGAAGCTGAAGAACTGCTCACTCAGGAAAGGGAAGAGGCTGTTAAAATTGAAAAACAAAAGGAAGCTCAGAGAAAGGCCGAAGAAGCTGCAGAAAAGATCAGGAAAGAAAAAGAAAGGGCTGAACAAGAGCGACTGGCAGCTATAGAGAAAGCAAGACAGGAGGAAGAAGCTAAAAAAAGAAAGTTGGATGCCCTGATGGGTGGAATAAATAACGCTGATGGAACCGCAGAGGGAAATGAAGGTGATGATGAATTACCTGGCGACAAAGGGCGGGCAGATGGAGATCCCTATGCCAATAGTTATTACGGAAGTCCGGGATCGGGAAGCGGAACCGGCGGCTACGGCCTGAAAGGCAGATCCCTTGTCAACCAGGGGAAGGTCCAGCAGGAATGTAATGAAGAAGGTAGGGTAGTAGTCAGGATTGTTGTAGACCGAAACGGAAAAGTAATCGATGCTACACCGGGAGTAAAAGGTACAACCAATAACCATCCCTGTCTTCTGGAACCAGCAAGGAAAACAGCATTTCTTCACCGATGGAATCTCGATCAAAAAGCTCCAAATCAACAAATTGGTTTTGTTGTGGTCAACTTTAAATTAGGCGAATAATAGATGACCTATCGCGACACCTTGGATTGGATGTTTGCTCAACTTCCAATGTACCAGCACAAAGGTGCTGGCGCGTACAACGGTAAACTTCAGGGAATACAGGCCTTCGCTACTCATTTAGGAGAACCACATCTCACTTTTAAAAGTATTCATGTAGCCGGGACCAACGGGAAAGGATCTTCGAGTCATATGCTTGCGTCCATCCTTCAGGAAGCAGGTTACAAAACAGGCTTATACACTTCTCCTCATTTAAAAGATTTCCGGGAACGTATTCGGATTGACGGGCAAATGATCTCGAAAGAAAGCGTAGTCAAATTCATTTCAGAAAACAGAAAATATATAACAAAGAACCGGATGTCGTTTTTTGAGATGTCCGTAGCTCTTGCGTTCGATTTCTTCTCAGAGGAAAAGGTGGATATTGCCGTTGTGGAAGTAGGTTTGGGGGGGCGACTTGATTCAACGAATATCATTTCTCCCGAGGTCTCCCTGATCACTAACATCGGAACGGATCATGCTGATTTGCTCGGAGATTCTGTTGAAAAAATAGCATATGAAAAAGCAGGAATAATTAAGCCATATACTCCGGTGGTGGTTAGTGAGAAACAAAACGAAACCCTCGAAGTTTTTACCGCGGTAGCAAAGCAACAACAGGCGAAATTGATATTTGCGAAAGATTTAGTTAAAAAAGAGTTTACTACTTCCCTGAAAGGAAATTACCAGGACAGGAATATAAAGGGAGTGGTTGCAACAATTGGGTTATTGGAGCAGTTTAACGTAACCGAGGATCATATTAGAGCAGGGTTGCAAAAAGTGGTGGAAAACACCGGACTTTTAGGTCGCTGGCAGGTATTATCACGGGATCCCCTGATTATTGCGGATACCGCGCACAACAGTGAAGGTCTTTCCCTGGTACTGGATCAACTTCTCAAAGTGGACTATAAAGAACTATGGATTATACTCGGAATGGTTAAGGAGAAAAACCTCGATCAGATCCTTCCTTTATTTCCCAAAAATGCCCGTTATCTGTTTAGCAAACCAGACATTCCCAGGGGATTGAATGCAGAGATTCTGAGTGAAAAAGCAAAGGTATTCGGACTTAAAGGTGAAATATCGGGTTCAGTTAAGGAGGCATTGGAAACTGCACAGAAGGCAGCTGGGAAGAACGATTTGATTTTTGTTGGGGGAAGCAATTTTACGGTCGCCGAGGTGCTGTGATTTTTTACTTTTTTTATTTTAGGTATTAAAAAAACTATTCTATATTTGCACCCCGTTTCGGGCTCTTAGCTCAGTTGGTTCAGAGCACCTGCCTTACAAGCAGGGGGTCACTGGTTCGAATCCAGTAGGGCCCACATCACTCAGAAAATCCACGCGATCTCGCGTGGATTTTTTATATCCGATAAACAGGGAACTCGTTCCTGTGTTTAGCGGATATAAAATATCAATGCCGATTTATATCGGCATTGGATTTTCTAATTGCATCAGCGGGTCGAATTGGATCACGAACGCAGTGAGTAATCCTTAACAAACTTGTTTGAGCGACTGCAGGGGATAAAAACATACGCCGCACTGAAGTGCGGTGTGATTTTCTAATTGCATCAGCGGGTCGAATTGGATCACGAACGCAGTGAGTAATCCTTAACAAACTTGTTTGAGTGACTGCAGGGGATAAAAACATATGCCGCACTGAAGTGCGGTGTGGTTTTCTATTTGCATCAACGGGTCGAATTGGATCACGAACGCAGTGAGTAATCCTTAACAAACTTTTTTGAGTGACTGCAGGGGATAAAAACATACGCCGCACTGAAGTGCGGTGTGATTTTCTATTTGCATCAAAGGGCCGAGTCTGGATCACGAATGCAGTGAGTAATCCTTAACAAACTTGTTTGAGCGACTGCAGGGGATAAAAACATACGCCGCAATGAAGTGCGGTGTGATTTTCTACCGTGCCTGCGGCAGGCAGGATTACATCAGCGAACCGAATTGGATCACGAATGCAGTGAGTAATACTTCGCCAAACCTCTTTTAAACAACTTGAGTGGGATATGGTTTTAGTACGGATCCATCCAGAGCAAGGCTCAAATTTCCGTATGTAATGTTGTTTACATAAAGAAAGATATGCTGAAATAAGATAAATATTCTTTGCAGATATCTTCTTATCTTCATGAGGAGAATAAATGAATAATTAGATTAAAAGAAGGACCTCTCTATTGAATAACAGGAGGTTCGTCTAGTGATTATGAATTCACATTTTCGAGCCAAAAAAGATGTCAAATATACTAGCATCCACAAAATCGAATTTTGGTACTCTGCCGGTATTCTTAACCGCCATTTCGACCATTTTGGGTGCCATAATGTTCCTTCGTTTTGGATTTGCAGTAGGTTCCGTGGGCTTTACGGGTACCCTGTTAATCATTTTTATTGGCCATTCGGTGACCTTTGCCACGGCAATGGCCCTTGCTGAAATCGCCACGAATCAAAAAGTTGAAGGAGGAGGGGAATATTTTATCATTTCCCGTTCCTTTGGATTTAATATCGGGGCGGCAATTGGGTTAACCCTCTATTTATCTCAAGCCATTAGTGTAGCCTTTTATGTTATCGCATTCGCTGAAGCTTTTGAGGCAATTAAGCCCTGGATAAATTCAGAATTTGGATTTGAATTAACTGACAACCGGGTGTTCAGTGTACCGGCATTATTGCTGCTCATTTGGCTAATGGTGTCAAAAGGTGCCAATTTGGGTGTTAAAGCACTTTATGTTGTCGTAAGTATTCTGGCCTTATCGCTTATCCTTTTCTTTATGGGCTCTACCCCTTATTCTGAAGCCTTTGACAACTCATTACTTTTTAAAAATGTAACAACAGACAAAGGTTTTTTTTATGTGTTTGCCATTATTTTTCCGGCTTTTACCGGAATGACTGCAGGTGTAGGCCTGTCGGGGGATTTGAGAAATCCCAAGAAATCGATTCCCCTGGGAACGCTTTCGGCTACTATTGTAGGTATGATCGTCTATGTGTTTATAGCTTACAAACTGGCTTCCTCTGCAAGTCCTTCAGATCTTGTGAATGATCAGTTAGTGATGAGCCAGATTGCATTGTGGGGTCCGATAATTCCAATAGGGCTGGCGGCAGCTACAATTTCCTCGGCCATAGGTTCCTTTATGGTAGCTCCAAGGACATTACAGGCGATAGGGGGTGATCAGGTCTTTCCAAACAGATTTATTAATTTCTGGGTAGCCAGGGGAACAAAAGATAGTAATGAACCCAGAAATGCTACTATTCTTACCAGCATAATTGCTTTGATCTTTGTACTGATGGGGGATGTTAATGCGGTAGCCGAAATTATCTCCATGTTTTTTATGGTGACTTACGGTTCATTATGTCTAATCTCATTTTTACAGCACTTCGCTGCTGATCCCTCATACAGACCTTCCTTTAAGTCGAAATGGTACTTTTCACTCTTTGGAGCCATTATGTGTATTTATCTGATGTTCAAAATAAATACTATATATGCCATCGCGGCAATATTGGTAATGGTGTTATTGTATTTTTATATCACCTACAGGGGCGATAACCAGAAGGGTATGGCCCGTATATTCCAGGGGGTGATCTATCAGTTCAGCAGAACCATGCAGGTATTTCTGCAAAAAACAGAAAAAGAAACCGCGGAAGAGTACTGGCGACCTGCTGTTGTGTGCTTATCAAAGGACAGTTTCGAAAGGTATAGCGCTCTGGAAATTATGAAATGGATATCCTATCGTTATGGTTTTGGCACATTTATCCATTTTGTACAAGGTTACCTGTCTAATGAATTGAAGGCTGATGCTAATAATAAACTGCAGAAACTTATTCAACTGGCTGCTTCGAGCAAATCAAATGTTTTTCTTGAAGCCCTTATATCTCCTTCGAATACCGGGGCCATTGCGCACGCTATTCAGCAACCGGGAATCTCCGGGCAACCTAATAATACCATGCTCTTTGAATTTAAAAAAGGAGAGCGGGATTGGCTTTTGGAAATTATTCAAAATTACAGCTTACTTAAGGTAGCCGAATATGACCTTTGTATACTGGCCAGTTCAGACAAAGGGTTTGGGTATAAGAAAAATATTCATATCTGGATTAGAAAGGAAGACTATGAAAATGTCAATCTGATGATTTTGCTCTCCTATATAATTCTGGGGCACCCTGACTGGAAGAAGGGTGAAATCAAGATTTTTGCAACTTTTCCTGAAAAGGATTTAAAACAGGAGCGAGAATATTTGACGGAACTCACATCTAGCGGGCGCCTGCCTATTTCTTCTAAAAATATAAGAGTGTTGCCTATTGAATCAGGCGTTAGTAGAAAAGAAGTAATTAATAAGTATTCTGTAGAAGCAGACCTTACGTTGATCGGTTTTCACGGAAGCATGATGAAATCAGAAAAAGCAATTGAATTATTTGAAGGTTATGATAGTATCGGTAACATCCTTTTTGTAAATACCCTGGTCTCAAAGTATATTAAATAAGTGAATATTTTTTCTTCTGCGAATAAGTACCATGATCGAGAGTAATAATTTTTTACCCTGAAGGGATTATAATATTTTTCTTACAAGTATTAGTTCCCTATCTTTTCTGCTCAATTTATAACCCATATTAAATTTTACGCATGAAAAAATTAATTTCTCTTGTTGTTTTTGCCTTTATCGGACTAACATCACTTCTCGCTCAGACCGATGGTATTAAGACCAGTGCAATTCCGGATGATGCTATTCCTGTCGATTCTGAAGTAAAGGTCGGAAAGTTGTCAAATGGTTTAACATATTATATTCGGAATAATGGTAAACCTGAGGATAAGGTGGAATTACGTCTGGTGGTCGATGCCGGTTCTATAATGGAAACAGAACGCCAACTTGGTCTTGCACACTTTATGGAACATATGAATTTTAATGGAACCAAAAACTTCAAAAAGAATGATTTGGTAGACTACCTTCAGAGTATTGGAGTAAAATTTGGTGCAGATTTAAATGCTTATACGAGTTTTGACGAGACGGTTTACATTCTGCCTATCCCAAGTGATGACCCGGAAAAGTTAGAACAGGGATTTCAAATCCTGGAAGACTGGGCGCATAACACTACCTTGTCTGAAGAAGCAATAGATGGAGAAAGAGGAGTTGTACTTGAAGAATTGCGATTACGCCTTGGGGCTCAGGAACGAATGCAAAAAGTTACACTTCCAAAAATTATGTACGGTTCAAAATATGCAGACCGACTTCCCATTGGGACCAAAGAAAATCTTGAAAATTTCACTTATGAGGATGTTAGAAATTATTATAATACCTGGTATCGCCCTGATTTAATGGCAGTCATCGCAGTAGGGGATTTAGATGTGGCTACCATGGAATCCAAGATCAAAGAACATTTTTCAAAAATTGATTCACAAAAAAATCCCACTGAACGCGAATCGTATGAGTTGCCAAATCACAAAGAAACACTGATTGCGATTGCTTCCGATAAAGAAGCTGCTTTCAGTAGTGTGCAGGTAATTTATAAAGATCCATTTCCTGCTCCCCGGATAACTACTGTAGGTGATTATCGTGAAAGGTTGGTTAAAAATCTCTTCTCAACCCTTATCAATAATCGATTGGATGAAATCCGCAATAGTGCGAATCCGCCATTTGTTTTTGCATACTCTTATTACGGAGGCACTTTCGCAAGAACAAAGAATGCGTACCAGTCTTTTGCACAAACTAGTCCTGAAGGGCAGATGGACGGACTTAAAGCAATTTTAGAAGAGAATGAAAGGGTAAAACGATTTGGATTTCAATCGGGGGAATTTGAACGGGCTAAAAAAAGCCTGTTAGCTCGACTTGAAAAACAATATAATGACCGCGATAAATTAGAGAGCAACCGTATGGTCAATGAATACATCTATAATTATTTGAGAAATGAACCAATCCCGGGAATTGCCTGGGAATTTGAAATGACAAAACGCCTGTTACCTACTATCAAACTGGAAGAGGTGGGAGTTCTTATCAATGATTTCCTGCATGACGATAACCGAGTAATTGTAATGACCGGACCGGAAAAAGAAGGCCTCAATCAGATTAAAGAAGAAGAGGTAACAACACTATTAGAGATGATCAAAACCTCCGACATTTCGGCATATCAGGATGAAGAGGTAAGGGCTGACCTTATTGAGAAAAAGCCCATTCCCGGGACTATTTTAAAGACAGAGGCAAATCCGGAATTGGGACTGACTACACTTACTTTGAGTAATGGAGCGAAGATAACTTATAAGGTAACAGATTTTAAAAATGATGAAGTGCTCTTTAGAGCATTTAGTCCTGGTGGTACCAGCTTGTATTCTGACGAGGAACTCAAGGCAACAGCTTTTGCAAATAACGGACTTTCAGAAGCAGGGATAGGAGGATTGTCCTTGACTGATTTGAGTAAGTTTATGAGTGGTAAAATAGTGAGAGTTTCACCTGGCATAAGTTCTTTTAGTGAAAATTTTAACGGCTCGGCAGCTCCAAAAGACCTGGAAATTTTATTCCAAATGGTTCACCTCTATTTTACTTCACTAAATAAGGATCAGGAAGCCTTCAATTCATTTATTACCAAGCAAAAAAGTTTTCTCGGTAATTTGATGGCCAATCCTCAATTTTACTTCCAGGATCAATTAGGTCAGATTAGAAATGAGGGTAATCCCAGATACACTGGATTCCCAACGATAGAAAAAATGGAATCAGCTGATTACGACCTTGCTTATAGTAAATATCAGGAAAGATTTGCAGACGCAGGTGATTTTCACTTTTACTTTGTGGGAAACATCGATGAGTCAAAATTAAAGGAATATGCCACATCCTATCTTGCTTCACTTCCAGGAAAGAATAGTAATGAGGAGTATATCCCCACAAAATTCAGAAGAAAAGATACATTTCAAAAACACGTGATTAACAGGGGCAGTGACCCAAAAAGCAATGTTAGTATTATATGGGAAGAGGTAATTCCCTATGATAAGGATACTGAAATGGCAGTCAAGGCACTGGGAGAATTATTGACAATAAAACTTGTAGAAAAGTTACGCGAAGAAGAAGGTGGGGTTTATGGGGTAGGTGCCAGAGGCAATTTATCTAAAATTTCTTATTCTAACCTAACATTTAGTATTTCCTTTCCCTGTGGGCCAGAAAACGTTGATAAATTGATCGACGCTGCATTAGGGGAAGTAGAAAAGATTAAAACAGAAGGAGTTAAGCCTGAAGATATGGCTAAAGTGAAAGAGACTTATATGGTGAAGCATAAAGAAGATATGAAGACCAATAGATTTTGGATTGGAAATTTGGTCAAAGCAGATCAGGAAGATCGCGATCTGGAGGGAATGATGCAACTTGAGGTTAATCTCGATCAATTAACGGCTAAGGATCTGCAGACTGTTGCACAAAAATATTTAGATGAAAATTACTTTCTCGGTATTTTAATGCCTGAGTCTGAATAGACTTTACGAGGAGGCTAATTCAATAATTTGTATAGTTAAGAGTAGACAATTTAATTCTGCATCCGTAAAATCATAAATATAATTTGATTTCGGTCTGTCTTCTTACGCAAAATATTTCCGATATTGCAGACCCGTTTAAACGGACCAATAATAGCTGCGGAGTGTTAGCTCAGTTGGTTTAGAGCACCGCCTTGACAGGGCGGGGGTCGTTGGTTCGAATCCAATACACTCCACATCAAGCACTAAATCCATCCGCATTTGCGGATGGATTTTTATTTTCCCGAAACAGCATATACTCGTATGATGATGTGAAGGGAAAATAAAAAACCTTCGGCGACTGAAGTCGCCGGGATTTAGTATTTGCATCAGCGGACTGGCTTTGGATCATGAGCGTTCCTGCCATGAGGCAGGCGAAGCGAATAATCCTTCACCGGAGGTAGTTTGAGATTTTGGTGGGAAATGCAAAAATAACTGCGCCTATGGCGCAGGATTTTCTACAGTGCCTGCGGCAGGCAGGAATGCATCTGCCGAATTAAGGCCAAGCCTCGTTCTCTAACCAGGCAGCCGCCTCTAAAAGGTAGGGCAAGTATAGGCAGGCCTCCTGATGAGATCGTCCTTCTGCTGTAATGACGGTGATGGATGATCCCATATCCCTGCTGTCCTGGACGGCCTGAAGGGCGAGATCATAGGGGTAAAGTTCGTCTTCAGTACCGTGAATGACACAAACTGGAATATTGATTTTCTCATCCCCGAAATAAGCCCCTGCCATCGGGATGGCAGCACTAAAATAATTGTCGTAACTCAAACTGTAATTCCAGGTTCCTGTTCCCCCCAGACTGTATCCGGTAACCGCCATTTTAGAGGTGTCAATCGGCCATTTTTGTCTTGCCAGATCCAGAAAAGCCAGAATCCTTTCTCTGGTCTCTTCCTCAAACCAATTCTCACCGAAACCAATTCTTGGGGAAAATATGATGTACCGTTTCTCTTTAAAAGCGGGTTCCACCAGACATCGCATAGACTCGATGTAACTGTCGTAATTACCAGACCAGTGTAGATTTAGAAGAAAGGGTACTTTTTCACCGTTTTCAAGATCGGGTACAGAGATACGATACTGCCAAACCGAACCATCGGCAAGTTTAATTTCCTCATTGCGTTCTCCCGCAACAAGTGAAATTTTTTCAAATTCTTCAAGGGTCGGAATGGAGTCCTTTTCCGCATCATCTTTATTACATCCTACGAAAAGAAATAGTATTAATACTACCTTTAATACTCGACCTACTTCTGACAAGCCCAATTGATTCGTTTTCGATCCAGGTTTCATGCAGTGCTGATTTAATCTTTTCCGTTTAATTTACTTTTTAAAGTAAATCTAGTATTCTCTCCAGGGCCATACCCCGGGATCCTTTAATCAAAACGGCACCATTTTCCAGGGGGTGTTTTCTTAAAAAGGTTGAAAAATCCTCAAATGATCTGAAGGTTTTGCCATTGGTATGTGTACCGGAAAAATTTTCTCCGACAAAATACCTGTTATCAAAGGACAAGCGTTCTGTCAGATTTGCAATAGCCTGATGTTCCCTGGCGGCATCATCTCCAAGTTCAAACATATCTCCCAGGAGTACAGTTTTTGGCCTTGAAGTGGTTCTGTCGAAGGCCTCAAGTGCTGCTTCCATACTGGTTGGATTTGCATTGTAAGCATCAAGGTAGATCACCAGGTCATTTTTCTTTATGATTTGAGAACGGTTATTCTCAGGCTCATAAGCTTCTATTCCCTTTTTAATTTTAGTCATGGGAACCTTAAAATACAAACCGATAAGAATCGCTATGGCAGCATTTGGAAAATTGTAGCCCCCTGGCAACTTTGTCTTTATTTTCGAGCCCTGTGTTTTAAGTCGAACAAAGGGATCTGCCCCCAGGAATATGATCTGATGGTCGGATGTTTTGGTCCGACTAAAACCTGTTTTATCCCCATAAGTTTCAAGTTTTTCTCTTTGTATGGGATCATCGGCATTCCAGAAAATATGAGCTTTTCGGGACATCAGATTCTGGTAGAGCTCACTCTTACCTTTAATAACTCCTTCAACACCTCCAAAACCTTCCAGGTGAGCTTTTCCGAAGTTGGTGATATAGCCGTAATCGGGAAGTGCGAGTTGACATAAGAACTCGATCTCTTTCTGATGGTTGGCCCCCATTTCAACTACAGCCATCTCGGTATCTCCTTTAATAGAGAGTAGGGTTAAAGGGACGCCGATATGATTGTTGAGATTTCCAACGGTGGCAATGGTATTGAATTTTTGCGAGAGGACTGCTGAAATAAGCTCTTTGGTTGTCGTTTTTCCATTACTTCCCGTAAGGGCAATTATTGTTGCCTCAGACTGGTTCCGATGATATGTACCTAAGCGCTGTAAGGTAGTCAGAACATCATCTACGAGAATACACCTTTCGTTCTGGACATATTCTTCTTCGTCAATAACGGCATAGGCTGCTCCTTCCTGTAATGCTTTTGCTGCAAAGGAGTTTCCATTGAAATTGGGTCCTTTAAGGGCAAAGAAGAGTCCACCTTTTTTAATCTTTCTCGAATCCGTTGATACTTCGGAATGCTTAAGAAATAGTTTGTGTAAAACCTCAATTGTCATGGTCTAAAGATAAAAAAAGCCCCGACTATTACATCGAGGCTTGCCCATTACTTACTGCTAATTAAACTAATCGAAATTTACTATGGTATTTTCAAAATGTTTTATTGTAATTGAAAAAAAAATAGCGCCCATTTCCCCCCGGGCACTATTTTATACATCCCTTGCCTTGATCCCTAATCAAATGCAAAACCTGTGGATGCCCTAAATATGAAAGCAAAAACAACTATTAAATAACTGGCTAAAAATAACCAGGATAAGATTTTTAAATAAGATTTAGCGAAATAACTGCTAATACTCTTAAATGCCTCCAGGTAAAGTACCTTCACTAACATTACATTTTTCATAACTGCTAAGATTTGGGTTCTTATATCTTTTTAATTCTGTTGAGTCATTCAATTACTTGCTAATACTAAAAGCCTTATTGCGATGGCCCGGTATAAGAAGGAATATTCTTACAAAATAGTATTATAAATCGACGAAATACATAAAATATCGATGAAATACATTTAAAATAGTATATCATATACAAAAATGTTGAATTTTAAGAAAGGTAGACTATCAAAAAAAGGATGATTCAAAGAGGTTGAGTGCTACTATTTACAATATAGTCATATTGATTATTCAAGTAATAACTAAAAGTGTCCTTTAATTACATAGGAGGGATCCATATCCCGGGTACAATATTGGAGAGTAAGTTTGTTAGCGCTTATCGGAGTAAAACAAACTCGTTGTATCTACTGCCCGGGCGGTTTAGGCTATTATTAGTAACCAGATATGCATAGTTATTAGTGCATGGTTGGGGTGTCATAAATAAAAAAAGCCCCGGCAGGATTATTGCCAGGGCTTTTGTACTGTATGTATATTCTATTTTTCTATTTCGCTTTCTTACCGCGTACGGTTTTGTTTTTGGTTTTAGCCTTTGAACCTACACGAGACATAGCACATCGGAATCCGATATAATCCGTTGCCATATACTGTGGCAGGAATCTTCGCTGAGCAGGATCTAACCAGTATGCGCGATCTCGCCAGGATCCTCCCTTGTATACACGAACTTCATCGTTGATAAGGGTAGTCCTCTCGTTACTGGTATCATAACCTCTGACAATGTTTCCTGTAGAATCCCTTTCCACTTTATGCTTTGGGGAATCGTACATTTTGCGTTGATTTTCCTGATCTTCCTCATCGCTAAATCTATTGAAAAATCTTGTAGAACCCGGATCACCATCCCTGTAACCCCTGTTATCACTTTTTGAAAAGTTGGTTCTGAGATAGGTTTCTTCCTCATCAACAGGCACCATCAGAATTTCACCTGGTAGATTAACGGCTACAACTTTACCATTTGGCAGAGTGTCATACACGATGCTGTCCCTAAGGATTTCTACTTTTCCGTCTTCGCCAATAGCGGTTTTGGAATAAATATTTCCCCGGTAATAATTAAAGTCACTTATTTCATCATCTACAATAGGTCGGTATACATCCGCTACCCACTCGGCAACGTTCCCTGCCATATCGTATAATCCAAGGTCATTGGGTTTATAAGACTTCACTTCAGCAGTAATATCTGCACCATCATCAGACCATCCGGCAATTCCGCCGTAATCTCCTTTTCCCTGCTTGAAGTTAGCGAGCTGATCACCCCTTCCGACTCTTTGACCGTTTCGGGTATACTCCCCTTCCCAGGGATATTTTTTCCTTCCTCTGTAATTATTGTACTCCCTGCTTCCCTGTAAGGCAGCAGCTGCGTATTCCCATTCCGTTTCGGTGGGAAGACGATATTCCGGACTTATTATTCCGCTACTTCGCTTCGCAAAAGTAGAGACAGAATCTTTTTTCTTATTTCCCTGAAGGGAATCGATCTGACCATTATAAACAGACTCTGGTCTATTCAGGTATGCCTCGGTACTAAATGTACCTGCAACTTCACCGGTTACGGCCTGATATTTTGCATCTTTGGCAAGAAATCCTTCCCGCTCAAGAACCGCTTCATTGACACGGTCGGTTCGCCATTCGGCGAACTGAGTGGCCTGTATCCAGTTTACACCTACAACAGGATATTCTGCATAGGCAGGGTGACGCAGGTAGTTATTGGTCATCGTCTCATTGAAACCCAATCGGTTACGCCATACCAGGGTATCCGGAAGGGCACCTTTATAGATATTAGCATATTTTGGGTTTTCAGGGGGGTATACACTTTTAAGATAGTCGAGGTACTCCAGGTACATAACATTGGTTACCTCGGTTTCATCCATATAAAATGACTGAACGTGTTGTTGTGTAGGGGTGTTATTCCAGTCGTGCATCACATCATCCTGGACTTTTCCTTTGGTGAAGGTTCCCCCTTCAATAAAGACAAGTCCGGGTGCTGTTTCCTGCTCTTTAAAATCTGAGTTGTATTGAAAACCTCCTTCTTTGGCATTGATCTTCCAGCCTGTGGCCCTGGATACATTTTTAGAACTAGAAGATTTTTTACAGCTGGTTACTGTAAATCCTGCTACTAGTACGGTGCAAGAGAGTACAACTTTGATAAATTGTTTTTTCATCTGTTGATCTTTGATTTAATAGTTTTTCAGATTCGGGGAGAATGAACTTTGTGCCGATGAATGCGTTCTTTCGTCAGAATCTGTTCCTTTCAGGACTTCCTTTGCTTTAGTCTGTTCAACCTCTTGAAAAGACTCGGTTTAATGATTAAATTTTACTTTCGGCTACTTAAACGATGTTTTACTTATAATATTTTATTACTCGGTAATTTCTTAAGGCCTGATCACCGTATAATCTGGCCAACATTACAAATTCATAACGGAACAAATATCATTATAGTATGGAGCGCTGTTTTTCTTTCTTGTTTGATGTTAAAAAAATATTAGGTTCTGCGGGCTAAGGCTATATCTTGCGGATGCAAATCGACGAACAGCCTTTTGTTTTCCAAGGGAGAAGCGCAAATTAAGCAGGGTTTTGTACAAGATATTCTCAAATTGGCCGTTTACCAGATGTATAAATAATAAAATTCTGTAGTGAACCTGAGGGTAAAGTAATAAACGGTAAGGACAATTGTCTTATTATCCCACGGCCGTTTTACCATTTCAATGCAGGTTCAGGAAAATATATTAGTTCATTTAAGTGTGAAAAATATGAGAAAATTAACGGGATTGATTCTTTTATTATGTGCTGGTAACCTTCTGGCCCAACAAGAAAGGGTAATCACAACGGCTGTTCCTTTTTTGACTATTGCCGCTGATGCACGTGCTGCGGGGATGGGAGATATGGGTGTTGCTACATCTACAGATGCCTTTTCCCAGCAATGGAACCCTGCAAAATTTGCTTTTGCAGAACGAAAAATGGGAATAGGTGTAAGTTATACACCCTATCTGGAAAGTATTATTACAGATATTTCCTTGTTGAATGGTAGTTTCTACAACAAAATCAATGATAGAAGTGCTTTTGCGTTTAGTCTGCGCTATTTTACCCTTGGTGAAATTGAATTAAGACAATTTGCCAATGATCCGGGGACACTGGCCAAACCCAACGAGCTTGCCCTTGATGGTTCGTATTCTCTGAAATTGAGCGAACAATTTTCCATGGCTGTTGCAGGTCGGTTTATACGATCCAACCTGAGATTACCGGAGATCAGTAATGTTGATTCTCAGGCCGCCAGCTCCTTTGCCGTAGACGTAGCCGGTTACTTTAGATCAAACGAAATTGCATTTTCCAATTTTAACGGAAGATGGAGAGCTGGATTTAATATCTCCAATCTCGGTGGAAAAATACAATACGATGAGGGAGGACAGGAAAACTTTTTACCTACCAACCTGAGATTTGGTGGTGGATTCGATTTTATCCTGGACGAGGACAATGTTCTCGCCATTACTACGGAGTTTAACAAATTGCTGGTTCCTACTCCCCGCGATTTTGACGGCGATGGGGATGTCGATTCTGAGGACAATGATCAATATCAGCAGATAGGTTTTCTTAAAGGGGTTTTTGAATCCTTTGGTGATGCCCCCGATGGAATGAGCGAAGAATTTCAGGAGATAACCTGGGCGCTGGGCGCAGAGTATTCCTTTCAGCAGTCCTTTATGGTACGTACAGGGTATTTTAACGAAAGTGAGAATAAAGGTTCTAGAAAATTCTTTTCCCTGGGTGCCGGATTTAAATTCAAGGCAGCACAAATAGATCTGTCATATCTGTTCTCTTCTTCACAGGTGAGAAATCCGCTTGAAAATACGTTGCGTTTTTCACTGACCTTCAACCTGGGTGAAGAATTCATCAACAATTAAACGATATTACTAAAAGATAAAACCTGCCTCTGAGCAGGTTTTTTTATTTTCGGGTTTGGAGGAATCGTATATTTAGGTATGAAAAAACAAACCCATTCCTTTGATCTTACTATTTATCATTCCATCGCTGAACTATCAGCTGAAGATGCAGCTTTGATAGCACAGGCAAAAAGGGCAAGGGAGGATGCCTATGCACCTTACTCAGCTTTTAAAGTGGGAGCCGCAGTTTTACTTCAAAACGGACAAGTGGTCATCGGGAATAATCAGGAAAATGCCTCATTTCCCTCTGGCTTATGTGCCGAGCGCGTAGCTGTTTTTCAGGCGGGTGCACAATATCCCGACATTCCCATTCTGAAAGTAGCCATCGTCGCCGGATCGGTAAAAAACTCGTCCAGTAAGCCGGCTGCTCCATGTGGCAACTGCCGACAGTCTATTTTTGAATACGAAAAAAGATATGAACAGCCCATTGAATTGCTTTTGATGGGCACCAATGGAGAAGTGTATAAATGTTCTTCTATTAAAGATATCTTACCCCTGGCATTTGGTAGTGATTTCCTCGATTAATCAGAAGAGAAAGAAGAAGAAAAATCATTGATTTGATCGACGAATCAAGGCCCTGTAAGCTTTTTTCTCAATTCTTTTTCACTATGAATATAATGTGTATTTTTGTTTTTCTGTGAATATCTTGAAGAGAGAATACCAGCCGAAGGCACTGTCAACCGAATAAACTACAATTTAAATGAAAAAAATTACCAAAGAGGTCTATCTAAAGTGGTATGAGGACATGTTGTTTTGGCGCAAGTTTGAAGACAAACTCGCCGCAGTCTATATACAACAAAAAGTACGTGGGTTTCTTCACTTGTACAATGGACAGGAAGCCGTGTTAGCAGGTGCCTTGCACGCTATGGATCTTTCTAAGGACAGGATGATCACAGCCTACAGAAATCACGTCCAGCCTATTGGTATGGGAGTTGACCCAAAAAAGGTGATGGCAGAATTATACGGAAAGGTCACAGGGACTTCTAAAGGAATGGGTGGCTCAATGCATATATTTTCCAAGGAACATAGATTCTATGGTGGACACGGAATTGTAGGAGGACAAATCCCATTAGGTGCCGGATTGGCTTTTGCCGATAAGTACTTTAAAAGAGATGCAGTTACGCTTTGTTATATGGGAGATGGAGCGGTTAGGCAAGGGTCGCTGCACGAATCTTTCAACCTGGCCATGTTATGGAACTTACCCGTGGTGTTTATCTGTGAGAATAATGGATATGCTATGGGGACCTCAGTTGCGCGTACTTCCCATTCTACGGAAATTTGGAAACTGGGCCTTGGTTATGAAATGCCATGCGGACCTGTAGACGGAATGGACCCCGTTACTGTTGCAGAGGAAATGAGTAAGGCTATAGAACGGGCAAGGAGCGGTGGAGGACCCACTTTTCTCGAAATGAAGACCTACAGATACAGAGGTCATTCGATGTCAGATGCCCAGCACTACAGGACGAAAGAAGAAGTTGAAGAGTACAAGAAAATCGACCCAATTACTCAGGTTCTGGAAGTTATCAAGGACAAGAAATACGCAACAGAAGACGAAATAAAAGAGATAGACAGCAGGGTGAAAAACATGGTGAAGGAGTGCGAAAAATTCGCAGAAGAATCGGATTATCCTCCGACGAATCAACTTTACGACATGGTTTACGAGCAGGAAGACTATCCGTTTATTGAACACAAATCATAATTAAATGGCAGAGATCATAAACATGCCAAGGCTTAGCGATACCATGGAGGAAGGTACCGTAGCTAAATGGCTGAAGAAGGTGGGAGATAAGATTGAAGAAGGAGATATTCTCGCCGAAATCGAAACCGATAAAGCTACAATGGAGTTTGAGTCTTTTCACGAAGGCACGCTTCTCCATATAGGCATTGCTGAGGGAGATGGTGCTCCGGTTGATTCGCTACTTGCCATTATCGGGGAAGAAGGAGAAGATATTTCTGCCTTGCTCGATGGAGGGACTCAGGAATCGGAAGCTTCTGAAAAGGCTCTGGAAACTTCAGGCTCACCCTCAAGTCAGGACATGGCTAAAGAGTCCAACGCCCCGGCATCATCCGGCGAAATCCCCGAAGGGGTTGAGGTTGTAAAGATGCCCAGGTTAAGTGATACTATGGAAGAAGGAACCGTAGCTACCTGGTTAAAAAAAGTTGGAGATGATGTGGAGGAAGGTGATATCCTTGCGGAAATTGAGACGGATAAGGCTACCATGGAATTTGAGTCATTTTATTCCGGAACCCTTTTGTACATAGGAATTAAAGAAGGGGAGTCGGCCCCTGTTGATGATATTCTCGCGATTATCGGACCACAGGGTACCGATGTGGACACGGTCTTGAATCAGACAACTTCGGGCGCTCAGCCCGATGCTTCCGCACGTCAGGAAGTTGAAAAATCAGAATCCCAGAGTCAGGAAACAGACAGTGCAGAATCACCTACTCCAGCCGTAACCCAGGACGGACAACGAATATTCGTTTCTCCCCTGGCAAGAAAAATGGCTGAAGAAAAAGGTATCGATCTCAAGGCGGTAAAAGGAACTGGAGACCAGGGACGAATAGTAAAACGAGATATTGAGAATTTCAGCCCTGAGGCTGCGAAAACAGTAGCAACTCCTGCAGAGGTCAGTTCGCCTCAGGCAGCAGCTCAACAACCTGTCATTCTTCCCGTCGGAGAAGAAGGATCAGAGGAAACGAAGAATTCTCAGATGCGGAAGGTAATCGCTAAAAGACTAAGCGAATCGAAGTTTACCGCACCACATTACTACCTTACCATAGAAGTGGATATGGCAAATGCGGCTAAATCGAGAGCACATATCAATGAACTTCCTGATACCAAGGTCTCATTTAATGACCTTGTTGTGAAAGCATGTGCAATGGCCTTACAGAAACACCCACAGGTGAATACCAGCTGGAATGGAGATACAACACGTTACAACAAACACATTCACGTAGGTGTGGCAGTGGCTGTTGAAGACGGGCTCGTTGTACCTGTTCTGAAGTTTGCTGATCAGATGAGCCTAACACAGATCGGGGCGGCCGTTAAAGACCTGGCCGGAAGGGCACGTATAAAGAAATTAACTCCGGCCGAGATGGAAGGAAGTACCTTTACGGTTTCCAATCTTGGGATGTTCGGTATCCTCGAATTTACTTCTATTATCAATCAGCCTAACAGCGCTATTTTATCGGTAGGGGCTATTGTAGAAAAACCGGTGGTGAGAAATGGAGAAATTGTCGTGGGCAAAACAATGAAACTAACACTAGCCTGTGATCACAGAACAGTGGATGGGGCTACCGGAGCTCAATTTCTTCAGACTCTCAGGGTATATATGGAAAATCCCGTAACTATGCTGGCCTGATGAAGTTGGTCAACAATAAATGAACCGTAAAAAAAGCATTCAACTAAGGCCTGAATGCTTTTTTTATAAACCTAAATTAATATAAATGCACAGAATTTATTTCCTACTTTTTTTGGGCTTATTGCTAGGAGCATGCAAGACTACCAAAAAAACAGCAATCGATGTAGCTAATTTCTCTTCCTCCCTACAGATGGAAGCTCATATGAAGTATCTCGCTTCTGATGAATTAAAAGGGAGGGATACAGGCTCAGATGGTATAGAACTTGCTGCCGGTTTTATAATGGACTTTTTAAAAGCGCAGGACATTGAACCTTATTTCGAGTCCTACCAGGACACTTTGGACAATTATACTCCAGTGGCCTACAATATTGTTGGTGTTATCCCTGGAAATGATCCCGAATTAAGAAAGGAATTTGTACTAATCGGAGCTCACTACGATCACATTGGAATGGGCAAGGTTAAGCTGGGCGACTCCATAGCTAACGGAGCTAATGATAATGCAAGTGGTACTTCTACCGTGCTTGAACTGGCTAGGTACTTCGCCAAAGCGAAAACTAATAAACGAAGCCTTTTATTTGCATGGTTTACTGCAGAAGAGAAAGGCCTCAAAGGGTCAGATCATCTGGCTAAAAAAATGAAAGCTGAAGGAGTAGACCTCTATACCGTATTGAATTACGAGATGACCGGAGTTCCCATGGTGGGAAAGGACCACCTTGTATACGTCAGTGGGTACAACAGATCAAATATTGCCGAGATTAGCAATTCCTATGCAGGTGAAAAGGTCGTAGGATTTCTCCCTACTGCAGAGGAGTTTAATCTTTTTATGCGCTCAGATAACTATCCTTTTTACAAAGCCTTTCAGATCCCGGCCCACACTTTTGCGACCTTTGATTTTACAAATTTTGACCATTATCATCAAGTAGGGGACGAGGCAGATCTGATGGATTTTGCTCATATGGCCAGGGTGGTAAATAAAATGATTCCGGCCATTGAAGGGATAGTCAATGCACCGAACAAAGAAATAATTCTGAAGTAATGGCAAATGTAATTATTACTGGCTGCAGCCGAGGAATCGGGTACCAGTTGGCTCAATTGTTTACAGCCGCCGGACACGAGGTTCTGGCGTTATCCAGGAATGAAGAACCCATTAAAGATTTGAACATCAGTAACTTGCATTGCTTTTCATTTGATATTTCAAAAGAAGATTCCCTTGCAAATGTCAGCGATTTTATCAATAAACACTGGAAGGAGGTTGATATTCTAATCCATAACGCAGGCATGCTTGTGAACCAGCCGTTTTTGGAGACTACTACCGAAATGTTCGAGGAAGTATATAAAGTAAATGTATTTGGCGTTGCTGCGCTAACAAGGACGGTATTGCCATTTATGACTGCAGAGGGGCACGTGTTAACCATAAGTTCCATGGGAGGAGTTCAGGGAAGTGCTAAATTCCCGGGCCTGTCTGCCTATAGTTCCAGCAAAGGAGCTGTGATTACGCTAACTGAATTACTGGCAGAAGAGTTTAAAGAAACCGGCCCTTCATTTAATGTTCTGGCACTGGGTGCAGTTCAGACCGAGATGCTCGAAGAGGCATTTCCGGGATATCAGGCACCCCTCAACGCTACTGAGATGGCCGCTTATATAATGGACTTTGCACTAAACGGTCATTCCTACTACAATGGCAAACTCCTGCAGGTTAGTAATTCCACTCCCTGAGAAAAGGCATTTCAATACTATTTCTGGTGATAACGTTTGGTATGAATGTCATTACGGTTTACCAGATTGACTTTTATCATTGGGCTAAGTTTTCACTTTTAATTTTCCTTATAAAGAACAACTAATTTCAGAACCTTTATTTTTGTCATAATGGATTCTGTTTTACAAAAGTACTTGCCGGAGCATGCAGTAGGTCCCTGCTTTGAATTGATCAGGACGTATTCTGTAAATCTTAAAGTGGTAAATGAAAGGGTGACACGGCATGGAGATTACCGGTTGCTGCCCGATGGCAGTCATCAGATTACGGTAAATGCAAACCTTAACCCGTATCGTTTCCTTATTACATTGGTCCATGAGATAGCTCACCTGGTTGCGTTTGAAAACTATGGAAGACGGATTAAACCACATGGTAAAGAATGGAAATATTCTTTTCAGCAACTGATGCTTCCGTTTTTAAGGCCTCAGATTTTTCCGTCGACACTTCTGCCCCTTTTGGCGAATCATTTCCGGAATCCAAAGGCCAGTAGTACTACGGATGCTAATTTGTCTATAGCTTTGAAGCAATTTGATCCCCCGGGCGAAGAATCGTTATTATATGAGCTTCCTCCGGGCAGCATCTTTCGGATAAAAAATGGTCGTACCTTTAAAAAGGGTCCGCGAAAGATAAAAAGATATCAATGTATGGAAGTGAAATCAGGCCGTATGTACCTGTTTCAACCCAATGCTGAAGTAAGAATAGTTAATGAAAAAACTTATGAAAAATAAAAACTACTATGCCGTTTTAATGGCCGGGGGTGTCGGATCCCGATTTTGGCCTGTGAGTACTACGGAAAACCCAAAACAATTCCACGATATGCTGGGAACAGGGGATACCCTAATACAGCGAACGTTTAAACGCCTTAATACTTTTGTCCCGACGGAGAATATCTTAATTCTAACCAATGAAAGATACAACGATCTGGTGCTGGAGCAATTGCCACAGATCGAACCCGGACAAGTTGTTCTGGAACCTGCCATGCGAAATACAGCCCCCTGTATTCTCTACGCTGCGCTCAAGATCCAGAAAATGAACCCGGATGGGGTGATGATCGTTGCACCCAGTGATCACTGGATCGAAAATGAAGAAGCCTTTGCCATGGATGTAACACGATGTTTTCAGATCTGTGAAACTGAAGAAGCACTTTGTACACTGGGAATCAAACCTTCATTTCCCAATACAGGTTTTGGATATATCGAATACGATAAACAAAGTACGGATGATTTAAAGCCGGTAGCACAGTTCAGGGAAAAGCCAGACTACCAAACTGCAAAGTCTTTCCTTGAGCAGGGAAATTTTTTGTGGAATGCAGGTATTTTTATGTGGAGTGTAAAGACCATAATTAAGGCTTTTCAAAAATACCAGCCTGAACAGTACCAGCTTTTTGAAAAGGGGATTCCATCTTACAATACGGAAAAGGAAGGTGATTTTATCAGACAACACTATTCCCAAGCAGATAATGTCTCTATAGATTATGCAATCCTCGAACGGTCTGACACTATTTATGTACTGCCTGCTAGTTTTGATTGGAATGACCTTGGAACCTGGGGATCCCTCTATGATAAACTGGATAAAGACTCCAATGACAATGCGGTAGTAAATGGCAAATTACTCGAGATGGAATCCAGAGGGAACATGGTTCGTTTGCCCAAAGGTAAAATTGCT
This sequence comes from Muriicola sp. E247, assembly GCF_041358175.1. NCBI lineage: Bacteria > Pseudomonadati > Bacteroidota > Flavobacteriia > Flavobacteriales > Flavobacteriaceae > Muriicola > Muriicola sp. E247. Next base: position 187,019 of record NZ_JBGKBE010000005.1, on the reverse strand, counting down.
GTAATTGACGGCTTAGAAGACTTTATTATTGTAGATAAGGAAGATGTACTGTTGATTGTTCCCAAGGCAAAGGAACAGGATATAAAGGCAATTGTTTCAAAAACAAAGGCTACATTTGGTGAGCAATATACTTAAGGATAGACTCAATTATGAATACAGGGAATGATCCCAATAATGATAAGGATCTAGAGGGAGCTGAGGAAGTAAAAAGGGAGATCAAGGGTGCGCTTGGATCTACCAGACAATTCCTTAGAGAGCTTTTAGATATTCGGAAAAATACGGATAGGGAAAATACCAAAGAAGCCATTATCGCCGATATCCCCTTTAAAGGGCATACCGCCTGGATTCTGGTCTGTTCCATTTTTATTGCCTCCATTGGCTTAAATGCCAATTCAACTGCAGTAGTCATAGGGGCCATGCTTATTAGTCCGCTTATGGGGCCAATCCTGGGTATTGGCTTGTCTTTGGCCGTTAATGACATTGATACCCTTAAGCGCGCATTGCGAAATTTTACAGTGATGGTGGTTCTGAGTGTATTAACCGCCTATCTCTTTTTCGAGTTTTTTCCCCTTAGGGACGAATCATCAGAACTACTCGCCCGTACAAAACCGGATATCAGGGATGTACTGATTGCATTTTTTGGCGGACTGGCCCTTGTCATAGCCCGGGCAAAGAAAGGAACAGTTGCCAGTGTCATTTTTGGAGTAGCTATTGCCACTGCACTTATGCCACCCTTATGTACGGTCGGATTTGGCCTGGCTATCGGAAATTTTGCGTTCGCCGGAGGGGCGATGTATCTTTTTATGATCAATACGATCTTTATAGGCCTGGCGACTTTTCTCGTACTTAAGCTGCTGCGGTTTCCCATGGTGAAATATGCAAATTCTACAAAAAGGCGTTTTATTGCGCGAATTGCTTCTCTTGTGGCAATCCTGGTCATGATTCCCGCAGGTTTCACATTTTACAATGTATTTCAGGAATCCCGGTTTATGAATCAGGCTAATGATTTGATACACAATACAATTGACCTGTATCAATTTAAAAACAGAGGTCGGTTTATGAATAATCTTACCGAAATCGATTATAACCCCAATGGAATTTCTACCATTGAACTGGTTACTATGGGCGACGAATCCATTCCGGAAAATGTGATCGCCACCTGGGAAAACCAAATGGCATCATATTCCAAATTGCAGAATACAGAACTAAAAATTCTTCAGGGAGGACAGGATGATTCTGATCAGATGTTAAACTATGTCAATGAACTCTACGAAGCCAAAAAATCTGAGTTACTCAGCAAAGATGAGCGGATTAGACTCCTGGAACAGGAACTGACGGAGTTGAGTAGTTTTGCCAGGAAACAGATTCCCTTCACAGATATAAGCGCCGAAGCTCAAAGTCAGTACGACAATCTTGAAAAATTGTCTTTTTCCTATATGATCACCACCGATTTTAAGTCGCTCGACACCATTCCCGTATTTGAGGTAAAATGGAAAGAAGGTATTCGAATAGACCAGCTCAATGCAGATTTGAAGAAGTTAAACGAATGGTTAAAGATCAGGTTAAAAGACACAAAAGTGCAGGTTAAGGTAAGCCCGGATTAATTGCGCTCTTCAATATACATTTGCCTCACTTTTTTAAAGAGTTCTGAGGAGTAAACAAAATTTGTCACTGCAGCGTTATCGGTTTTAAAGATCTCCTTGTTAGAGCCTTCCCATTCTTTAAATCCGTCTTTCAGGAAAATAATTTTTTCTCCGATCTCCATTACCGAATTCATGTCGTGACTATTGATCACTGTAGTGATATCGTACTCCTGGGTAATTTCCTGGATGAGGTTATCAATTAAGATAGCCGTTTTAGGATCGAGACCCGAATTGGGTTCGTCACAAAACAGGTATTTTGGATTCATCACAATGGCCCTGGCAATGGCAACCCTTTTCTTCATTCCTCCAGAAATCTCTGAAGGGTATTTGTGATTGGCGTCGATAAGGTTCACTCTTTTAAGTACAAAGTTGACCCGGTCTAACATTTCGGATTTCGATTGTTTTGTAAACATATCCAACGGAAACATAACATTCCCTTCTACAGTCATGGAATCGAATAATGCACTTCCCTGAAAGACCATCCCCATTTCCTGCCTGAGATCACTTCGTTCCCTTGGCCCCAATTCTGAATAGATCCTGCCGTCATAACTAATGGTACCTTCATCGGGTGTGAAGAGACCCAGCAAACATTTGATAAATACCGTTTTCCCCGAACCACTCTGCCCGATAATCAGATTTGTCTTTCCTTTTTCAAAAGAAGTGCTGATCCCTTTCAGGACATGACTCTCGCCAAACGACTTGTGTAAATTGTGTACTTCTATCATCAGCCTAACAATAATTGAGTGAGGATATAATTCAAAATGATAATCACAACACTGGTCCAGACAAAAGCCGTGGTACTCGCTTTCCCAACCTCAAGGGCTCCTCCTTTCATAAAGTACCCGTGGTAGGATGGGACTGTCGCAATGATAAATGCAAACACAACCGATTTAATAAAGGAATAGGTGACATGAAAAGGGATAAAATCGAGTTGCAGACCTTCTACAAAATCGGCGCTGGAGCTAAAACCTCCAAAAACCCCTGCAATCCATCCCCCGAAGATTCCAATATACATCGCAATGGCCACTACGAAAGGATAAAAGAACATAGCTATGATCTTGGGAAATACCAGGTAGTTCAGGGAATTGACGCCCATGACTTCCAGCGCATCAATTTGTTCTGTAACCCGCATAGTCCCTATGCTTGAAGTAATATATGAACCCACTTTCCCGGCCATGATGATCGAGGTAAATGTAGGGGCAAATTCGAGGATCACGGACTGCCTGGTAGCAAACCCTATCAGATTACGAGGAATCAGAGGATTGCTGATGTTCAGGGCAGTTTGTATAGCGACAACCCCGCCGATAAAGAAGGAAATAAAAATGATAATTCCCATGGAACCGTAAATGAGCTCATCAATTTCCTTTAAGATCAAAGATTTCATGATGGGCCATTTGGTAGGTTTCCTGAAAACATCACGGATCATGATGGAATAACTACCAATAGAGGTTACATAATTCATTGGAGATGGTATGCTTATTGCTGTAAAAATAACAATATTAACGCTCTTATAACTCTGAATTAAAATTTATAGGGTTTATTTAATTATTTTTGAGAATACGCTTAATTCTATGAAAAAATATATCAGGTCAATGCTGGTTTTTGGCTCTTTGGTTATAATTCCAGCACTTCAAACAACTGCACAGGAAAACCAGAAACCTATTAAAACAACTCCCAAACTAGTTGTAGGGATTGTCGTAGATCAAATGAGATATGACTATCTCACTCGATTCTGGGATCACTATGGGGATGGGGGTTTTAAAAGGCTGGTCAATGAAGGTTTTAACTGCAAAAACAATCATTTTAATTACGCTCCAACCTCCACAGGTCCGGGCCATACCTCTATTTATACCGGAACAACACCTTCCACACACGGTATCATAGGAAATAATTGGTATGACAAAACCACAGACAAAATTGTGTATTGTGCTTCCGATGAAAATTATGTTTCTGTAGGGACCAGTGCAGGTACCGGAAAAATGTCTCCTCACAGGATGACTGTCTCTACGGTAACAGATGAATTGCGTTTGTTTACTCAAAAAAGAGGCAAGGTAATAGCCCTGGCGTTAAAAGACCGCGGAGCTGTGTTGCCTGGAGGACATATGGCCAATGCTGCTTATTGGTATAATGGCGGTGCAGAAGGGGATTGGATTAGTAGTTCATATTATATGGATGAGCTTCCAAGGTGGGTTAAGAATTTTAATTCCTCTGATGTCGTTGAAAAATACAAGAAACCCTGGACTACTCTAAAAAGTATCAGCACCTATCTGGAAAGTGGCGCGGATAATAATATGTATGAAGGAATGTTCGCTGGTGAAACCGCTCCTGTATTCCCACATGATCTGCCTGCAATATGGGAAAATAACGGTCAGTTTGATCTCCTTAGGGGAACCGCCTACGGAAATAGTCTGACTACTGATTTCGCTCTGGCAGCTATCGATGGGGAAGACCTTGGGAAGGATGCCATCCCTGATTTCCTTGCTGTTAGCTATTCAAGTACCGATTACGTAGGACATCAGTTCGGGGTGAACTCAAAGGAAGTTCAGGATACCTATCTCCGACTTGATCAGGATTTGGAAAGATTACTCGAGGTACTCGACAGAAAAGTGGGAGAAGGGGAATATCTTGTATTTCTCTCTTCGGATCACGGAGCAGTAGACGTTCCGGCCTATTTAAGAGATCAGAAAATACCCGCCGGATATATGGATTCCCAGGGAATGTCTGCCAAGTTTAAGGAGTTTATGTCTTACACCTACGGCGATGCCGATGTGATAAAAAACTACAGCAACGCCCAATTTTTCCTAGATCACGATGTGATCCGAAACCTCGATCTTGAGGTAAAAGATGTTCAATATAAGATCGGACAGGAATTATTAAGCTATGACGGGATAAGCAGGGTATTTACCGGGTATCAGATGGAGCATAACGAATATAATCACGGAATCCCTTACATCATCCAGAATGGATATAATCAGAAAAGGTCAGGGGATATTCTTCTCGTGCTGAATCCGGGGGTAGTTTATTATCCTGAAACAGGATCAACCCACGGTTCACCTTATCCTTATGACACCCATGTACCCTTGTTGTTTTTCGGTAAGGGAATCCCTCAGGGAAGTACGGTAGAAAGAACAGAGATAGATGATATTGCTCCAACCATCTCAGCCCTGCTTGGCATAGCATTTCCAAGCGGAACAACAGGGCAGCCCATAGAGGAAGTACTAGATTAACTTACGCAGGATTCGCTTCCAGCGAAGTTTTCTGATAAATTTGCCCTCCTCGGGGGTGACAATATACGGGACGGCATTTTTCCTGGCGTCCCGATATCCATGAAGGTTATCGCGGATGATTCTCAATTTTCCGTTTTTCAAGGCCATTTTTAGGGAGGCGATCATCGTTATTATGATTCCATATCGCATAAGGAACATCGCCTTACCCTGTGACCTTCTGGCCTTTATATTATAGGCGGCTCCAATAGGCCTTTGATGCTTTACCTTCAGGGAGTTAACCGCGGCCGTTCTGAAGCCGTGGTACTGTGCAAGAAGTTCGTCAACGGTATCCCATCCCATGGCCGTTCTGAGTCCGTTCATAGCCTGAAAACAACTATTAGAGTACGCTTTAAAAGCTCCTCTTATATGATCTTTGTCCATGGGGTGTTTTAAGATCCATTTCCCTTCGGGATTTTTTTCATAAGCGTATCCCCCTGCTATCCCTATATCCGGCGATGACCGGAAGACTTCCGAAACTGTTTCAAAATAGTTGGCTGGTAGAACTACATCCGCATCGAGTTTCACAAGAAAATCATAGTCCTTGTTAAGAAGTGAAAGTCCCTTATTGAAAGCAGCTACTACTTTGCTTCCGGGTAAATGCTCGTCTGAGGAATGATTGTTAACGCCTTTAAAAAATGGATATTTTGAAGAATACTCATCAATTATCTTAGCCGTGCCGTCGGTTGAATGATCGTTTACAATGACTACTTTTTTTGGCAATACAGTCTGACGCGCAACACTTTCCAATGCATCTGCCAGGAATTCTTCCTCGTTGTGTGCGGGAATGACAACATAATAAGAAAGAGCGTCTTGCGATGACATGGTGGGTTCCTTATTTAGGGAGTTGATCGTTCGGCATACACAATGTAGTATCGAGGTGTAAATCGCCTTAAAATGGGTCTTACTCCTATTTTATTTACAGGATGTGTCCATTTTTTTGAGTCGATGATGTTCCACCCTGCTTTTTCAAGTAGCCAATCGAATTGCCAGGATTCGAATTCGTGGTAATGCCGGTCTCTTGGGTCGGTTTTACTTCTGTATGCTGAGGCAAACCAGAGTTTCAAGGGGACACTGGCAACTAACTTCGAGGCTTTAATTTCCCTGAGGACATTTAAGGGAGCCAGCATATGTTCAAAAATCTCAAAAGCCGTTACTACTGAGGCGTCTGAGGAGGAAACGGCAGAATAATCCAGATCAAGATCCTCACCCTGCGTATTTTTTACCCTATACCCATGTTTTTCCATAATATGAGTAAAAGGATTAACCACCCCTAAATCCAGGATTGTTTCTGAAGTGTTTACATGCTTTTGTAGAAAGGAAAGGGTATTCTCGTATCTTTTCTTAGGATAATTTGATTCGTACATTCACTAGCATCTATATACGACGGCATTGATATTCATACCTGCACCGACACTCGCAAAGATAACAACATCCCCTTTGCTGATCTGCTGATTTTTAATTTTTCCCTTTCGTACCATATCGAAGAGGGTGGGAACAGTCGCAACAGAGCTGTTGCCTAATTCGTGAATATTCATGGGCATTACCCCTTCCGGCATCTCCCGATCGTATAATTGATAGAATCGTTTTATGATCGCCTCGTCCATCTTCTCATTCGCCTGGTGGATAAAGATCTTTTTAACTTCGTCGATGGAAATACCACTTTTATCAAGGCATTCTTTCATAGCTCCCGGCACATAGGTAATCGCAAACTCGTAAATCTTCCTCCCGTACATTTTAATGTACCGCAGGTCGTCTGGAATTTCCTGATGGTATGAAGAGCCGTGAAACAAATAATAGGCCTCCTCATTGGCGTATGTAGCCGAGTTATGTGCAAGGATTTCACCTCCTCCTTCTTTTGCTTCCACAATACAAGCTCCTGCCCCGTCTGAATAAATCATAGAATCCCTGTCGTGTGGGTCTACAACACGGGACAGTGTTTCTGCCCCAATTACGAGGCATCTTTTGGCTATTCCACTCTTTATAAATGCATAGGCTTGTATCATACCTTCAATCCATCCCGGGCATCCGAAGAGCAGATCATAGGCAACGCATTTCGGATTTTTTATCTGGAGGTGGTTCTTTACCCGGGTAGCCAGACTTGGTAGTGTGTTTCCCTGGGAAGACCCATAAGAGACATCTCCGAAATTGTGTGCAAAGATGATATAGTCTAAATTTTCGGCACTGATGTTGGCATCTTCCAAAGCATTTTGTGAGGCAAAGAATGCCAGGTCTGAGGCATTGTATTCCTTCTTGGCATATCGACGCTCACTAATACCTGTAATCGCTTTAAATTTTTCAATTATTACGGTATTCGACTGTTGGAAGGTTGAACCGTCACTATTGAGGAAATGTTTGTCTTCAAAGGCTTTATTTGGAACCAGCACCTCAGGGATATAGCATCCTGTACCGGAAATGGCAATACTCATAATGCAAATGTTAATTTATTTCAGAAATGTAAATAAAAGCTGATCAAAATAAAAGTACAATGCAACCTAAATACGATGTCCAAAAAGGAAGAAACAAGACCTTAGTGCTCGTTTTACGAACAGTAAAAGGATAGTGAGCTAAAAAAGACCTATTCACTTTCGGCATATGCCTCGATTGGAGCGCAGGTACATATAAGATTGCGATCGCCATAGGCTTCATCAACACGCCTGATGCTCGGCCAGAATTTACTTTCCTCCACATAGGCTAAAGGAAAGGCGGCTTTTTCGCGTGAATAAGGGAAATTCCAGGTATCAGCCGTAACCATTTTTAATGTGTGAGGTGCATTTTTCATCACATTATTAACTTTTTCTTCCTCGATTTCATCAATTTCCTGCCGGATAGCGATCATCGCATCGCAGAAACGATCCAATTCGGATAACCCCTCACTTTCAGTTGGTTCAATCATCATTGTTCCTGCCACGGGAAAAGAAACTGTTGGAGCATGAAATCCGTAGTCCATTAGTCGCTTTGCAATATCTGTAACTTCTACTTCCTTTATCTTAAATGGCCTGCAATCAATAATCATTTCATGGGCAGCCCTCCCTTGTTCACCAGTGTACAACACCTCGTATTTTCCCTCTAGCCTTTCCTTTATATAATTGGCATTGAGGATCGCAATTTCTGTTGCCCGACGCAGACCTTCTGCCCCCAGCATTTTAATATAGCCATATGAAATCAGGCAAGCCAGGGCACTGCCCCAGGGGGCTGCACTAATTGCTGTAATGGCCTTTTCGCCACCTGTCTTCACTACGGGATTCCCGGGTAGAAATGGTGCGAGCTGCTTTGCTACACATATCGGCCCAACGCCCGGACCACCGCCACCATGTGGGATAGCAAAGGTTTTATGCAAGTTGAGGTGACAAACATCGGCACCGATAATTGCCGGATTTGTCAGTCCTACCTGGGCATTCATATTTGCCCCATCCATATATACCTGTCCTCCGTGATCATGGATCAGTTGGGTAATTTTTCTTATCGATGATTCAAAAACTCCATGGGTAGAAGGATATGTCACCATGAGAGCTGCGAGATTTTCTGAATGCAACTTTACTTTTTCCTCCAGATCGTTGACGTCAATATTTCCTTTTTCATCGGTCTTTGTGACAATAACACGCATCCCGGCCATAACTGCTGAGGCTGGATTTGTTCCATGCGCGGAAGCGGGGATAATACAAATATTCCTGTGTGATTCTCCATTGGATTGGTGATATGCCCTGATGGTCATCAACCCTGCATATTCACCCTGGGCCCCTGAATTGGGCTGTAGTGATGTTGCTGCAAAACCCGTGATAATGCTGAGTTCGCGTGAGAGTTCCTCTAAAACCTCATGGTAACCTGCTGCCTGTTCCAAAGGAACAAAGGGGTGGATATTGCCCCATTCAGGCATACTCAGGGGTAACATTTCGGAAGCTGCATTGAGTTTCATTGTACAAGACCCTAAAGAGATCATAGAATGGTTCAGAGCAAGGTCTTTGCGTTCTAGTCGTTTCAGATAACGCATTAACTGCGTTTCTGAATGGTATGAATTAAAGACCTCATGAGTAAGGTAAACTGATGTTCTCTGCATATCTACACCTAGGAGGGATATTCTTTTACTGGCGTTACCAGTAGGCTTTTCTTTCCCAAGAGCTATTGCAAAAACAGTCAGGATTTCGTTTACCCTTTCTTTTGTGGTTGCCTCATTGAGGGAGATGGCAATGGTCTCCTTATCGACATAGAGAAAATTAATATGATTTTTTTCAGCAATCGGTCGGATCTGTTCCGAATTTGCTTTTACCAGAATGGTATCGAAGAAGGCTGAATTTAATTGGTAAAGTCCCATTTGTTCCAGCCCATCAGCGAGATGAAGGGTATGAGAATGAACCTTATCAGCGATATACTTTAATCCTTTAGGTCCGTGGTAAACGGCATAGGCTCCCGCCATTACAGCCAGTAAAACCTGAGCTGTACATATGTTTGAAGTGGCTTTATCCCTCTTTATATGTTGCTCCCTTGTCTGCAGCGCCATTCTCAGGCCCCGGGCACCATCAGAATCACGTGTAACTCCGATAATCCTTCCCGGAATACTGCGCTTAAAATCTTCTCTTGTGGCAAAAAAAGCAGCATGCGGTCCACCATACCCAAGCGGAATGCCAAAACGCTGAGTAGATCCGACAACTACGTCTGCACCGAATTCACCTGGAGGGGTAAGCAGCACCAGGCTCAAAATATCAGCGACAACAGCCACACGGATGTTATTGTTTTTTGCCTTCGAGACAAAGTCGGAATAATTAAAAATCGCACCGTATTTCCCCGGGTATTGCAGTAATATCCCGAAATAACCCGGGTTTAATTCAATTTCTGTGTGTTTTCCTATAACTAGTTCTATACCCAGGGGTTCTGCCCGCGTCTCAAGCAAAGAGAGAGTCTGGGGTAATACTTCTTCTGATACGAAAAATTTTACGACCTGGTTTTTTTTCTGATCTCTTGTTCTAACATCGAAGAGCATGGTCATGGCTTCTGCAGCAGCCGTACTTTCATCTAATAGTGAGGCATTGGCCAACTCCATCCCGGTGAGGTCGCATACCATGGTCTGAAAATTCAGCAAAGCTTCCAGTCGTCCCTGGGCAATCTCAGCCTGATAAGGAGTATAGGCCGTATACCATCCCGGATTTTCCAGGATATTTCGTTTGATTACCGAGGGCGTAATACTTTCGTGATATCCCAGGCCGATATACGATTTGAACACTTTATTTTTTCGGGACACCTCGTGAATGTGATTTAGAAATTCCTGTTCACTCATGGGTTTATCCAAAGGCAGGTCTTCCTTCAGGCGGATGTCTTGTGGGATGGTCTGAAAAATAAGTTCATCCAGACTATCGACTCCAATAGTTTTTAACATATCAGGAAGGTCCTCTTCTCTAATACCGATATGGCGAAGTGCAAAAGAATCTGTGTTCATAATCGATGCGTAAATTTACATTGCTAAAAGGAGCACAAAATTAGGTAATTATTCCTTTAAATCAGGCAGATAAAAGGCCTGCAAAGCCAAAGTTTTTAACCAAAACCAGTTGATAGAACTGCTTTGTCTATTTTTGTTTAATGCAGTGGGCAGGAAAGATTTTTGATTTTTATGTCAAAGCCAGTATCCATGTGTCTTTGGCCGTGGTTTCCTTTTTATTTCTAACCTCCTGTTTCTTAAACATTAGCGTGCCAAACAGCCTTTATCTTTTCATTTTTTTTGGTACAATACCTGCATATAATTTTATAAAACAAACCAGGGGCGGTCAAAATCAGTATTTCGGTTTATTATCAGGTGATAAAACGATACGCTGGTTCAGTGTTCTCTCCCTTACATTCGCCGCGTATTTTGGAACGCAGCTAACAGCCAATACCATGATGGGTGTTCTTATCCTTGCTGTACTCGCTGTATTTTATACCATACCCATTTTTCCGAGCCGGAAAACGCTCAGACATTCAGGGATCATAAAAATTCTCATAATTGCATTCGTATGGGCCGGCGCTACTGTATTATTACCGGTTATCGAAGTACAACAGAATTTGAGCTGGGATGTATGGATTGAAACTTTGCAACGCTTACTCGTGATTTTGGTCCTGATGGTCCCTTTCGAAATCAGGGACCTTGGCGTTGATCCCAATGAGATGATGACAATCCCTCAGCGATTGGGAATCAGAAAAACAAGACGACTTGGGATTATTTTATGCCTGATTGGCTTTCTGCTGACATTCATGAAAGACGAGCTGTTAGCCTATGAAGTACTTGGTAAATCGATTATTTCGCTTAGTCTTATCGGACTTCTGGTCTGGCTGCCCAAGAAGCAACACAGGTACTTTGCATCTTTTTGGGTGGAGGCTTTTCCAGTTTTTTGGGCTGGGTTCTTATGGGGTATACTTAATACTGTCTAGAGATTATCCCTGAGTTTTTGCTTTAGATCTTCTTTTGCAGCATCGCTGAGGACAATCAATTTGGCCTTTTCGAACAAGCTCGATAGTTGCTTGTTTTTTCTGGAGAAAGATTTGCATGTGCTGCAAAAAAGGATGTGCAGCTTTAGCTTTATCTTTTCAGATACACTTGCCTCATGGTATTGAGATTTATTGCAAATCAATGCGGCTTCATCACAAGAGATCATAACGTAAACCAGTTTTTATTAAGGCATCCCATCAGAGCTGTCCTGGCCCTGTGAATCATTACCCAAAGATTAGACGGATTTATATCGAGTTCTTTACAAATATCTTCAGTAGCAAGTCCGCGCACGGTTTTCATGGTAAATACACGGCGTTGGTTTACAGGTAATAAATCAATACAAGCCTGAATGGCCAACCCTAATTCCTTATTTTCAATAGCATCATTTTCAGTGATACTACCCGGATCTGCTACTTGTTCTTCAAGCCAATCCCCTTCATTTTCTGATGATGATTTATAATTACGGCGTACTTCAGCTTTGCCCTTTTTAGAATTGATCCGGCGATAATGATCAATGATCTTTCTTTTGAGGATTGAAATAAGCCAGGTTCTTTCAGACGCCTTTCCTTTGTAATTTTCAGCCGATTTCAAGGCTGCTATAAAGGTATCCTGGATAAGGTCCTTGGCTATTTCCTGGTCACTCACTCTGGAAATAGCGTAGTTAAAAAGATAGTCGGCATGAGCATCTACCCAGGAATCCGGCTCTAGTTGACGAGGTTTCATAGCGTTTTATTGCTTATAAAAATAAGGGTTTTTAAAGAAAAAAGGTAACTTTGATTCAAATGACAAAAAGGTGAAAAACTATCTATCTTTTTTTGTATTTCTGCTCGTTGCCGGGAGTTGCAAAAACATCACCAATCAATTGCCGATCAATCAGTTTCAGCAAGAGAATCTGGAGAACTACACCTTAGTGGATGTACGTACCCCGGAGGAATTTGAGGCAGGACATCTTGACAATGCGATCAACATCAACTGGTACGATACTGATTTTACTGAGAAGGTTGGTGTTCTGGACAAGGAGCATACCATCTATGTGTACTGCAAGAAAGGGGGTAGAAGTGCCAAAGCACAGGCCGTTCTCGATTCTTTGGGATTCAGGGCTGTAGACCTTACTGGGGGCTATGACGTGATAGCCGGTTCGGAAGAGGATTAAGCCGATCTCTTTAGCAGGCCTGCTCGTTCAAGCAACGCATCGAGCTTAGGTTCACTTCCTCTGAATTTCTTGTAAAGTTCCATAGGTTTTTCTGTACCTCCCTTACTAAGAATGTAGTCCTTAAACTTTCTGGCCACCTCTTTATTGAATATTCCATTTTCCTTAAAGTAGGCAAAGGCATCCGCATCGAGAACTTCAGCCCATTTATAACTGTAATAGCCCGCAGAATATCCTCCCTGAAATATGTGCGAAAACGCCGTACTCATACAGGTTTGGGGAATATCCGCAAATAGCTGAGTATCTTGGAAGGCTTGCAGTTCATATTCTTTCACTTCGTCAATCCCTGAGGGATCCCTGCCATGCCACGCCATGTCGAGAAATCCAAAACTCAATTGCCTTAAAGTCGCCATTCCCTCCAGGAAATTAGAGGACTCCTTTATTTTATCAATCATTTCCATGGGCAGGACTTCCCCCGTCTCATAGTGATGTGCAAATCGTTTGAGGGCTTCCTTTTCAAAGCACCAGTTTTCCATGATCTGGCTAGGTAATTCTACAAAATCCCAATAAACAGAAGTGCCTGAGAGGCTGGGATAGGAAGTATCGGCAAGCATACCGTGAAGGGCATGCCCGAACTCATGGAATAAAGTGGTTACCTCGTTAAAAGTGAGTAATGACGGCTTGGTTTTGGTGGGCTTTGTAAAATTGCAAACAATGGAAATATGGGGTCTTTCATTGTTACCTTCCTTTCTGAATTGAGGCTTGTAGGAGCACATCCATGCGCCTCCCCGTTTCCCCGGTCTTGGATGGAAATCAGCATAAAAAATCGCAATCAGTTCACCATCCTGACCAGTAACCCGATACGTTTTTACATCCTCATGGTAGGTGTCAATATCTGAAACTTCCTTGAACTGTATGCCGTATAATTCACTCGCAATACTAAAAACCCCGCTGATAACATTTTCCAGTTTAAAATAAGGTTTCAGCTTTTCATCATCAAGGTCGAATAGTTTCTGTTTTAGTTTCTCACTATAATAACTATTATCCCACTTTTCAAAAGTCTCTAACCCGTCCAGTTCCTTTGCAAACTCTTTAAGCTGATTTAATTCTCTGAAGGCAGCGGGTTTGGCTTTTTCTTTGAGTTCCTCGAGGAACGACAACACTTTTTCAGGAGTTTCTGCCATACGTTCTTCCAGCACGTAGTGCGCATGGGTGTCATACCCCAGCAATTTAGCCCTTTCATACCTCAGTTGAGAAATTTTCAGAACCAGTTTTTTATTATCGAGTTCATCGTCGTGGAAACCCTTGCTGCTGAAAGCAATTGCCAGCTTTTTGCGTAATTTTCTGTTCTTAGCATAGGTCATAAAAGGGACATAACTGGGATAATCAAGGGTGATGATCCAGCCTTTTTTTCCCTTTGAAGCAGCCAGTTGGGAGGCAGCTTCTTTTGCACCCTCGGGAAGACCTTCCACATCTTCAGCCCTGGTGAGATGCATTTCATATTTGTTGGTTTCGGCCAGCACATGTTCACCAAAAGTCAGTTTTAATTGGGCTAATTCCTTGTCGATGGCACGGAGTTGTGTTTTTTTATCGTCAGGAAGGTGAGCTCCGTTTCTGCTAAAGAATTTGTATTTTTTATCGAGTAACATTTGCTCCTCCTCATTGAGTGCCAAGGAGTCTTTTATTTCAAAAATTGCCGCTACTTTCTCAAACAGAGCCTGATTCAGCGCAATATCGTTGCTGAATTCGGTAAGCATGGGAGAAATTTCCTGAGCCAGTTTTTGAATTTCCTCACTGGTCTCAGCAGAATTCAGATTGAAAAACAGGCTGGAAAGCCTGTCGAGGTGTGCCCCGGCAAATTCGAGGGCTTCAATGGTATTTTTAAAGGTGGGCTTTTCCTTCGAACTTACAATCTCATCGATCTCCAGGCGAGCCTGTTCTAAAGCCTTTTCAAAGGCCGGTTTAAAATGAGCTGTTTTTATGGAACTGAAAGGAGCCAGATCAAATGGCTCTTGCAATGCGTTTTTCATGTACTTGTTAAATTGAATCAGACAAAAGAATGAGAATAGCTACAATTGAGGAAGTATATAATTTTCAACCCTTCTTTACTTCTTTTGCCCCTTTTATCACTTTTTCCTTTAGGCCTTTTTTGTAGAGTACAATTTTGTCAAGGACACAGCTATCCTGGCATCCAATGATCTGAGCGGCGAGTATTCCTGCGTTTTTAGCTCCATTCAGGGCAACAGTAGCAACAGGAACCCCACCTGGCATTTGAAGGATAGAAAGAACAGAATCCCACCCATCTATTGAGTTACTGCTTTTGATCGGTACACCAATAACTGGCAGCGGAGATAAAGAAGCCAGCATACCAGGTAGGTGTGCAGCGCCCCCAGCTCCTGCAATGATCACTTTAAATCCTTCAGTGTGCGCCGATTTTCCAAACTCAAAAAGCTTCTCAGGCGTCCTATGGGCCGAGATGATATCGACCATAACTTCCAGATCGAATCCTTTTAAGATATCAACGGCTTCCTGCATAACCGGAAGGTCACTCGTGCTTCCCATGACAATGGCAACTTTGCTCATACTTTTTGTTTACTGATTACATTGATCGTTTGTTTTACCTCTGCAGCAATTTTTCTGGCTTCCTGCATATCTTCATTTACAATGGTCACATGCCCCATCTTCCTGAATGGCCTGGTAAGGGTTTTTCCATAAATGTGTGGAGTTACCCCTTTCAGCCTAAGAATCTGCTCTATATTTTCATAAAAAACCTCTCCTTCATAACCTTCAGCACCAACCAGATTAACCATGACCCCCGCCACCTTGCTTTCTGTATTTCCCAGAGGTAAACCAAGAATACAGCGAAGGTGTTGTTCAAACTGATTGGTAAAACTGGCTTCAATACTGTAATGACCGCTGTTGTGTGGTCTTGGTGCTACTTCATTGACCAGGACTTCATCATCTTTGGTCTGGAACATTTCTACTGCAAGTAACCCAATATGTTGCAATTCTTCAGAAACTTTAAGAGCCGTTTTAATGGCTTTCCGGGCGATGTGATCTTCAATACGAGCAGGGCACAGTACGTATTCTACCTGATTGGCCTCCGGATGGAATTCCATCTCCACAACCGGGTAGTTAACGCTACTTCCATTGGCACTCCTGGCTACTATGACGGCTAATTCGGTCTTAAAAGGTATCAGCTCTTCCGCCAGACATTCCACATTGGGAAGATTTTTCAGATCCGAAACTTCCCTGATGATCTTAACCCCCTGTCCGTCATACCCAAATTGTGCGCTTTTCCACACAAATGGCAAGTTCAGCCCCCCGTGATTTATACTTTCCTGTATCTCGCTGGTATAGGCAAAACGGGAGAAATCTGCCGTAGGTATACCGTGATCTACATAGAACAACTTCTGGGTAATTTTATTCTGAATGAGCCTTAGTTCCCTGGGGGTTGGGAAAACCCGTACACCCTCTTCTTCCAATTTCTCCAGGGCCTCAATGTTGACATTTTCGATTTCTATGGTAAGTACATCCAGGTTTTTACCAAACTCGTAAACAGCCTGGTAGTCCATCAGATCACCTTGAACAAATTCATTGCAGGACAAACGACATGGAGCATCTTTTGATGGGTCCATAACCCTGGTTGCGATATCCCATTTGCGCGTTTCATAAAGCAACATTTTTCCCAATTGCCCACCACCTAAAATACCCAGGGTGAATGATGAAGAAAAATAACTCGAATTATCAGACGTAGACATGTAATTTGAAGAGGTTTTGACAAAAATACATCTTAATCTTATAAACCAAGGCCAGCGCCTCTAAAAAGAGATTTCAAAATGCTATATTTGCCCTCCTGATGGACAAAACGGACACCATAAAAATCCTTGATAAGAATTTTGAATTATTCCTTACAGAGGAAGAGATTCTCAATGCCGTTAAAAAGGTTGCCGGAGAAATAGCTGCCGACTATAAGGATGAGGTTCCCATTTTTGTCGGTGTGCTCAACGGAGCCTTTATGTTTGTGTCCGATTTCCTGAAGAATTATCCCTATCCTTGTGAGGTTTCTTTTGTGAAATTGAGCTCCTACAGGGGTCTCACATCTACCGGGATTGTGGAAACCCTTCTGGATGTACCCGACAATATAGAAGGACGCAGTGTAATTATCCTCGAGGATATTATAGATACAGGAAGGACTTTACAGGAATTGGTACACCTCTTTTCTAACACCAATGTCAAGAATTTTAAGATCGCCAGCCTCTTTTTTAAATCAGAGGTCTACAATGGGGAATACACCATAGATTATTTTGGAATGAAAATTCCTGATAAGTTTATTGTGGGATATGGCCTGGATTATATGGAGCAGGGGCGAAACCTAAAAGCAGTTTATCAAATTAACCAATCGCATATGATTAACCTCGTTTTATTCGGGAAGCCCGGAGCCGGGAAAGGAACTCAGGCAGGATATTTAAAGGAAAAGTACAACCTTAAGCATATTTCAACAGGAGATGTGTTTCGTTATAATATAAAGAACAATACCAAATTGGGGCAGTTAGCCAAATCTTATATGGATAAAGGCGATCTGGTTCCTGACGAAGTCACCATAAGTATGCTGAAGGACGAGGTTGAGAAAAACCCGGAAGCCAGTGGATTTATCTTCGACGGCTTCCCCCGAACTACGGCCCAGGCAGAGGCTTTGGATAATTTCCTGGATTCCAAGGACATGAAAATCCACGCAACAATAGCCCTGGAAGCTCAGGATGAAATTCTGATTAATCGACTTTTGGAACGTGGGAAGAGCAGTGGTCGTTCGGATGATCAGGACGAGGAAAAAATCAGAAACAGATTTGAAGAATACAATCAGAAAACAGCACCCCTCAAAGAGTTTTATGAGGCACAGGGCAAGTTTCACAGTGTCAATGGGATTGGTGATATTGAAGAAATCACTGAACGTCTGTCAAAGGTGATAGATACCCTTTCGTAAGCGGAACCTTTTTAATAGTTGAGCGCTCGAATACTAACATTCTTCCGGAGCATAATTATTTTGATTTATGACTGAAGGTAATTTTGTTGATTACGTCAAAGTACACGTTGTCTCTGGTAAAGGGGGCAAGGGCTCTACACACCTGCATCGCGAAAAGTATGTACCCAAAGGCGGTCCCGACGGGGGAGATGGTGGCCGGGGAGGTCATGTTATTCTCAAAGGAAACGAAAGCCTGTGGACCCTTTTGCATTTTAAATACAAACGCCATTTTAAGGCGGGTCATGGCGAAAATGGCAGTAAGAACAGGAGTACAGGCGCCGACGGTCAGGATGTATACCTGGAAGTTCCTTTGGGAACCGTAGTGAAGGATTCAGAGACCGGAGAAGTATTAATGGAGATTACCGAACACGGGCAGGAAGAAAAGCTTGCAGAGGGTGGAATGGGGGGTCGTGGGAACTGGCACTTTAAAACCGCAACCAATCAAACCCCCCGATATGCTCAACCGGGCATTCCGGGTCAGGAAAAAGACGTCATCCTCGAACTTAAAGTACTGGCCGACGTAGGTCTTGTAGGTTTCCCCAATGCCGGCAAATCTACCTTACTTTCTGTGCTTACTTCAGCCAAACCTAAGATTGCTGACTACCCTTTTACTACCTTAAAGCCCAACCTGGGGATTGTGGAGTACAGAGACTTTAAAAGTTTTGTGATGGCCGATATCCCAGGGATTATTGAAGGCGCTGCAGAGGGAAAAGGGCTTGGGCATTATTTTCTAAGACATATTGAACGAAATGCTATCCTGCTTTTCCTTATTCCTGCCGATAGTATCGATGTGTCCCAGGAATACGAAATACTTCTGAAGGAACTGAGGGATTACAATCCCGAACTCCTGGATAAGGAAAGACTGGTAGCTATTTCCAAGGCTGATCTTCTCGATGAGGAACTGATGGACGAAATGCGGAAAGAAGTTAAAAAAGACCTTAAAGACGTTCCTTTTATGTTTATTTCTTCAGTTTCTCAATACGGACTTCAATCGCTCAAAGACAAGCTCTGGGGGCTGTTAAACGAATAAGTTTTCTTTCTCTTCCTGAACATTCTGATTTTCCGTAAATTAGAGTTTGACCAACTTAAAGAGTTGAACACCTACGGGATTAATTCAGAAACTCTAGTTCAGAATTCATGAGAAACTGTCTGTTTTTTTTGCTCATTATGTTATCTGCCTGCTCTTCGCTGAAGGTAGATTACGACTATGACGCACAAACTGATTTTAGCAGTTTCCAGACCTACAATTACTATCCCGACATTCAGACGGGCTTAAGTGATTTAGATTCAAGGCGATTATTATCGGCTCTCGATTCAGTGCTTATCTCAAAGGGGTTCAAATCTTCCGAGGAACCCGATTTCTTTATCAATATCGAATCAAGAGAATTTGGCCCCACTCAAAACAGCAATGTGGGAGTTGGCATAGGAGGCGGAGGCAGAAATGTAGGTGGAGGTGTCAGTATTGGCGTGCCCTTGGGTGGGTCAGGGATAGAACGGGAGATTCTGTTCGATTTTATCGATAGTCAGAGGGATATATTATTCTGGCAGGCTATCAGTACAAGTAGCTATCGCGAAAATGCAAGTCCCGCAGAACGAGAACGGCTGTTACGGCAAATTGTAGTTAAGGTAATGTCTAAATATCCGCCCCTTTAGTGGGATAGCCTATGTTGATTATAATCACTTAGGATGTGTGAACATGTCCTTTTACCTGCCTAAAGGGATTTTAACAGGCCTCCGTCTATAGGGATATTGATTCCTGTGATATAAGCGGCCTGATCTGAGGCGAGAAAAGTTGCCAGGTAGCCGTATTCCTCTGGTTTACCCAACCTTTTTAAAGGGACATTACTCGTCATAAAATTCCTTACTTCGCTTGGTTCAATTTGCTGCTGTTCTGCTTTTTTTTGATTGAGTTCATTCAATCGTTCTGTGTCAAAGTATCCAGTTAGAATATTGTTGACCGTAATCTGATGCGGTCCGACCTCAGTTGCCAGACTTTTTGCCCAGGCCACCACGGCAGAGCGGATTGTGTTAGACAGCACAAGATATGACAAGGGTTCTTTTACCGAAACCGAAGCAACATTGATAATTCGGCCCCAACTCCGGGCTTTCATATGTGTTAAGGCCAGCTGTGTGGTGAAGACCACTGTCTTAAACATGGTATCAAAGGCATTTTGATAATCTCCTACCTCTTTTTCTGTAGCTGATCCAGCCAGAGGTCCCTGAGTATTATTGATAAGGATGTCAACAGTATTCGTAGCAAAGTACTCTTCCATGATTCCTTTGTACTGTTCATAATTGTTAAAATCCACTGCCAAATATTGGTGCTCTTGCTCTGGAGTACTTTTATGCAGTGAGGCTACAATCGACCTGAGTTTTTCTTCCCTTCTGGCCATTACTGTAACGCTGGCGCCGCTTTTGGCCAATTGGCGGGCAATGCCAAGTCCTATTCCCCGGCTGCTACCTCCAACAAGAGCATTTTTCCCATTTAAGTTAATGATCATAATCGTTTATCTATAGGCCTCTCTTACCGGACTGAATATATCCATTAGCAGACAGGGAGTTAATGCTTTGCCACTATGTGGGAGGTGTGGCGGAATAACAATGAGCTCACCGGATTTGTAAATTGCCGTACTTCCATCCACGGTAAATTCAAATTCGCCTTCGAGAACCTGCATGATCTGCTCATTTTCATGTGAGTGTTCCGGAACTTCTGCATCTTTCTTTACTTCCCAGTAAACCAGGGTCATTTTTTCTCCATGTATCATTTTGCCCAGAAAGCCCGGGATGATCTCTTCCGGAGTCATTTTTTCTAAATGTATTTTCATTTGATGATAAGTTCAGCTCTTTTGTATAAGGTACATATGTTCGTTGAGTATTTCATCTTCAGATATCGATATGTCTGGTTTGTATCTTGAAGCCAGACTCATGGTATCCTGGTGATCAATGAGGTGATATCCTTGAACGGATGTGTAGAATTCTTCCGGTACGGTCTGATAATTAAATTGCTGATTTTTCTCCAGATTCACTTCTACAAAATCGATTAACTTCTTAAAAACTTTTTGCTTTTCCAGAGAGGGCTCAAAGGAAACACTTCCAATGAAATCTTGCTTTTTCTGTAACCGATTGAAGAGATTAAAAAGTCGAGTAGTATCCTCCCTCCCCAAAAAAAACAAAACTCCTTCAATCAGAATAAATATTTTCTTACCCTCTGACAGCGGAAGTAATTTATTATAAAGATATTCCAGTGAAACCGCATTAAAGTCGGCCGACACATATTCGATATTTCTCTTTGGCAGTAATCCTTCAGCCTGCCATAGGTGGGTTTTATCCTTTTTAAAAGAAATGACATCGGTCGTATCAATTTCCACATATAGAACCGACGGGGGGAGGGTAAAAGGGTACATGCTGAATCCACATCCAAAATTCATAAGGATATCGATTTTATTTTCTTTTGCCAGGGTATTCAGGGTATCGAAAAAGTACCTGTTCCGAAGGCAGTGGGCAAGAGCTTCATAAGAAGATACAGCCTGACTATAGCGTTGGGCATGCACATTTGTAGCTTCATTTGCCCATAGATGGGCAAAAGGATCCAAACTCAGGGAAGGGTCTCCGGCCCTGAATGCAGCTGTGACAAAAGCGGTCTCGTGTATGTTTATTTTCTGTTCCAGAACAAAAATCCTATGCAGAATCTAAGATAGTAAGAATCTCCGTCCCTCTTCACTTTGGGAAGCATATTTCAAACCCTATCTTTGTTCGAAATTTTACTGGCAAATGCGGATCCATTTTATTGCTATAGGGGGAAGTGCCATGCACAACCTCGCCCTAGCCTTGCACGACAAGGGGTATGAAATTTCAGGGAGTGATGATGTTATTTTTGAACCCTCTAAATCGCGGTTAGAGCGGCAAGGCCTGTTACCAGAGCAATTTGGATGGTATCCCGGAAAACTTGACAAAAACATAAATGCTGTCATCCTTGGGATGCATGCAAAAAAAGACAATCCCGAATTATTAAAAGCTCAGGAGCTGGGGTTAAAGATCTATTCCTACCCGGAGTTCCTCTATGAGCAATCAAAAAATAAAACACGGGTAGTGATCGGCGGAAGTCATGGCAAAACAACGATCACATCAATGATACTGCATGTGCTCGCCTATAATGGAAAGGCCGTCGATTATATGGTAGGGGCACAACTGGAAGGATTTAACCGTATGGTTCATCTGACCGAGGAAAACGACTTTATAGTTCTTGAAGGGGATGAGTATTTGTCCTCTCCTATAGATAAACGCCCTAAATTCCACCTGTATCAACCTAATATTGCCCTTTTGAGTGGAATCGCCTGGGATCATATGAATGTCTTTCCCACTTTTGAGAATTACCTCCAGCAATTTCAAATCTTTGTAGATAGCATAGTTAAGGGAGGTAGTATTACTTACAACCAGGAAGACAAATGGGTTGCTGAAGTGGTGGAAAAGACGGAAAACACGATCAGGAAATTTCCCTACGGAACCCCTGATTACCAGGTTATAGAAGGCCAGACCTATCTAAGTACTGAAGAAGGCCCCTTACCCATTGAAGTTTTTGGGAAACATAACCTGAGTAATTTGGCCGGGGCAAAATGGATTTGTCAGCAGATGGGTGTTGATGAGGATGACTTTTACCAGGCCATAAGCACCTTTAAAGGAGCATCAAAGCGTCTGGAGAAACTGGGGGAAAGTAAGTCCTCTGTTGTCTTTAAAGACTTTGCCCATTCGCCTAGTAAAGTAGCGGCAACCACAAAAGCGAGTAAAGAACAATTTCCTGACAAAAAGCTGGTGGCCTGCCTGGAACTACATACTTACAGCAGCCTTAATGAAGCCTTTCTCTCACACTATCAGGGAACGCTTGACGTTGCAGACGTAAGGGCGGTATTTTATTCCCCTGAATCTGTGGCTATCAAAAAACTGGCGCCTTTGTCAGCAGAACAGATCAGAAGGGCTTTTAAAAATGAGAAGCTGGAAGTATTTACCGATCCCGCGGAATTTGAACAATTTTTATACCAGCAGGAAATTGATAATACTGTATTTCTGCTGATGAGTTCCGGAAATTATGGCGGACTAGACCTGCAGGCCTTCCTGGGTCACTTAGGGATTAGTTAAGTTTTCTTATTACAAGAAGGTCAGACACCAAATTGTCTGAGGTGATGATCTAGGTGTTTGTACTGCATCAAACCCCATTGTTCATGAGTAAGGCGCCCGAATAAGGGGTGAGGATTCCATGTTTTTCTGTTGTTCAGCTGGTGGAATTCAGTGATCAACGCCCGTAGTTTTTCTCTTTCAGTAGTAAAATCTTTTGCTTCAGTTGTTTTTGCAAAAGGGGAGGTGGGTAAATTTTTTCGCCACGGTGTGTCGTTATAGAGCGACTTTTTAAAAAACCATCTGACCAGCAGATTGCCTTTTTTTGAATTGGGTTTATTGGCAACAGCCACTTTTAACGGAACCTGACAATGCCATACCATCTGCCCAACAGTCATCTTTCCCCATTGTCCTCTGTCTGTAGCTTTTAATTGGTCTATCCTGTTCAGTATTTCCCTATAAACTTCACTGTCGAAAAGAGATTTCACAACTTGCTTTTTTATTGCACTGGGAAATGTACATTAAAAATATTAGTTGATTATCTTTAGACATGGAAAAAATGGCGGATTCATTCTCCATAAAATCGTGGGCCGACGACGACAAACCGCGGGAAAAATTAAGACAAAAGGGGAGGTCGGTACTCACAGACGCCGAACTTTTGGCAATTCTGATAGGCTCCGGTAGCCGAGAAGACAGTGCCGTTAGCCTTGCTAAAAAGATACTCAATAGTTCAAATGACAACCTTCATCAGTTGGGGAAGTTTTCTGTAGAACGCCTTATGAAATTTAAAGGAATAGGGGAGGCCAAAGCCGTAACTATTGCTGCAGCACTCGAAATAGGGAGAAGAAGAAGAGAATCGGGAAGTCATTCGCCAACCAAAATCAGGGGGAGTGCCGATGCATTTGCTGTACTAGAACCCATTATGGCCGAACTTGAACACGAAGAATTCTGGATACTTTATCTAAATAATGCCAATACTGTAATACACAGGGCTCAGCTTAGTAAAGGGGGGATTACGGGTACCCTGGTCGATGTAAGGCTCGTCTTAAAAAGGGCGCTGGAGCTCGGTGCTGTGGCCATAATCCTGGCCCACAACCACCCTTCCGGAGCTCTTGTTCCGAGCGAAGCAGACAGGGCCATAACAAAAAAATTAAAAGAAGCTGCGAAGGTACTCGATATAAGAGTCCTTGATCATCTGATCATCGCCGAGAAGTCCTTTTACAGCTTTGCAGACCAACAACTACTTTAATATGCTGTTGATCTACACCCATAAAATTACTCCGCGCTTCAGCTATATCATGAAACAGATATTTAAGCGGATGCTTCAGATTGAGGTTGGATATACTACCAAAATAGAAGATTTTATCAAACACTCAGGGCCAAAGATCACCTACACCAAACAGCCGCTACAAAATGAATTCTTTATTAAAAGCCATCCTTTGTTGTTTGAACAGGGTATTCGCAGTGTTGATATTACCATATCTCAATGGGATGAGGTACCCTGTTTTTTTCAGACAGGGGAAAGAAGTAATGTTCCTTTTGATATTTTCGCGGCGAGTTTTTATCTTTTGTCCCGTTATGAGGAATACTTTCCTCATGTTAAAGACCTTTTCGGCAGATTTCCTTTCAGGGAAAGCCTCGCCCATGAGCATAGTTTTCTAAAACGCCCCGTAGTTGATCTCTGGGCTCAGAAACTTCGCATTTTACTTCAGGAGCGATTCCCCGATTTGAAGGTCCCTGTAAGACAGGTGCGATATACTTCCGTTATTGACGTTCCAGTGTCCCACAGCTTTGGACACAGGGGATTTTTTCGCAGTGGAATAGGCTTGTTCCTCGATTTGTTCTCCCTGAAGTTCAGGAGGGTAGCACAAAGGATTATGGTCATTACCAGGCTGAGGAAAGATCCTTTTGATAACTTTTCTGATTTGATTGAGATTCATAAAAAACATGGGGTACCGGGGATGTTTTTCTTTCAATTTGCCCAATACTCGAGATACGATAAAAATATATCTACTGAAAACAACCACTTTCGGTATTTAATAAAATCGGTGGCTGATTACAATAAGGTTTCTCTGGCGGCATCGTATAGTTCTTTTACCAATTTTGATTTACTCAAGGATGAAAAGCTGAATTTGACTAATGTGATCAACAGGCCGGTGGATTATGTGCGGTTGCGCTACAACCGGGTCGACATTCCGGAAACCTACCGGAATCTGGTGGATGCCGAATTTACGGATGATTATTCCATGGGATATACCCATGAAACGGGATTCAAAGCAGGAACCTGCACCTCCTTTTACTTTTATGACATTCCCCTGGAAATACAACAACCGGTAAAGATCCATCCGTTTGCAGCGCATGATTATGCCTTGTTAAAGCTGGAGTCTGAGGAAGAAATATTTTCGGAATTAGACCGGTTACACCGGGAAGTAAAGAATGTCAATGGGCATTTTATCACTGTATTTTCTAACGAATTGCTTGGGACGGAACAAAAAGCAAACTGGCTCAAGTTATATTCAGAAATGATTGTCAGGTATTATGTATAGAGAAGTAGTGACTGATGTTTTCTTCGACCTCGACCATACGCTCTGGGATTTTGAAAAAAATTCTGCACTGACCTTCGAGAAAATATTTGAGGATCATGGTATCGATCTCGAGCTGGAGTTCTTCCTGAAAGAATATAGACCGGTCAATCTGGAATTCTGGAAATTATACAGGGAGAATAAAATTGAAAAAGGAGCTTTGCGTTATCAAAGGCTGCGTAAGGTCTTTGACAGGGTGAATTATGCTGTTGAGGATACTGTGATTAATAGCCTTGCTCATGCCTATATCGAACATCTTTCAACATATGGGCACTTACTGCCCTATACTCGTGAGATTCTTGATTATTTGAAACCGCGATATAAGATGCATATCATTACCAATGGGTTTGAAGAAGTACAGACGAAAAAGTTGTACAACGCAGGAATATCGGGATACTTTGATCAAATTATTAATTCAGAAATGGCAGGAGTTAAAAAGCCAAATCCAATAATATTTCAACTTGCCCTGGCCCGAACCATGGTACTTCCTCAGCATGCCGTTATGGTGGGAGATAACCTTGAAGCTGATATACTGGGTGCACGTGCAATGGGTTTACATACAATTCATCTTAATGTCCATGGCGATCCTCTTCACAAACATGGGGAAATCATTCACCATCTTAGTGAAATAAAATCTTTTTTATAAAGTTATATAGGGAAAGGAGGGCGTATCTCTTGTAAATTCCGATGCCTTTAACAGGGCCCTAAGATGCAGAAATTTAAATACTTCATATTGGTATTAGTGTTAGGTTTGACCTCCTGTGTGGAGGAGCAAAACTTCGATCAGTTTGACGACCTTGAGATCATTCCGACCATTGAAGCGAGCATTTTGTATGTGGAAAGTCCTGAAAGTGTAATTAATGACGCCAATGGTGCTATCTGGTATATTCAGACCTTTAATTTCGATGCTTTTAACGAGAGTTTTTTTGCGGATAACGTCTTGGATGGGGTAATGACTTATGAGCTTGAAAACACTACCAGTAAGGAGCTAGAGATTGTTTTTGAGTACCTCGATGAAGCCGGAAATGTCCTTGATACAGAATTTTTTTCACTCGATCCCGGCCCTGCATCAATAATAAGACGTGAGACCACCTATGGCACTCCGACAGGGCGAAGTTTAGATATTATCAGAAACACTTCGGCAGTTCGGGTAAGTGCCAGTAATCTGGGCGATACAACGAGTGTTTCATCTCTGCCAGACCCTATGGTTGTCTTCAGGTCTAGTGGTAAATTCAGGTTACAATTAAAATGAGATTCTGGGGACTCTTAATTATAGCTGCTCTCTGGGGTAGTGGCTCTCTTTTTAGCCAGAACAAGGAGTTACTCTACGATTTTACTGAGATACCACAGGCTATTTTATTGAATCCCGGGATGAACACCTCTTTTTCCTGGTATGCAGGAGTTCCTCTTGCATCCGGAATTTACGGCCAGGCCGGGACAAGCGGGATTACGGTGAATGATCTGTTTGCCAATGATGGGATTGATTTCAACATAAAAGTTCGTACACGTGCACTTAATGGCTTGTCAAAAAGGGATGAATTTGGAGCAACAGTACAATTAGACCTGCTTCACGGTGGATATAGAAGTAAGAAAAATCCAAGGCATTTTTATTCCTTTGGAGTGTATTTTGAATCGAGTACAATTCTTTACTGGCCACAGGATCTCGCTTATCTCGCCTTTGAGGGGAACGCAGATCAGCTGGGAAGAAGGTTTGATCTGGGGCACCTGAAGACCAGGGGTGAAGGACTTACGGTTTTTCATTTCGGCCTGAACAAA
The DNA here is from genome assembly GCF_041358175.1 of Muriicola sp. E247. Classification (NCBI taxonomy): domain Bacteria; kingdom Pseudomonadati; phylum Bacteroidota; class Flavobacteriia; order Flavobacteriales; family Flavobacteriaceae; genus Muriicola; species Muriicola sp. E247. The sequence goes on along the minus strand of NZ_JBGKBE010000005.1, from coordinate 160,019 downwards.
GAATTAAACCGAAGTCTTACCGTGGGTGCCAGAGCCAAGATATATTCCGGCATCTACGATTTCCATTCTTCAACGAATTCGGGTTATTTCGTAACCAATGAAGGTCAGAACAACCTTTTGGCTAATACCCTGGTAGCCGATATGCAATTGCGAACCTCGGGTGTAGAAGAGATAAGGGCTATCATAGATAACGAAGCAGCTGGTACCGTGGCGAATGTGATTACCAAAAGAGCCCTTCTTGGAGGGGACCTGGGTCTTGGGATTGATCTGGGTTTTACTTATCAACTCAATGAAAGAACAGTGGTGACGGGAAGCCTGCTCGATCTGGGATTTGTATATCATTCGGGAGACATCAAAGGATATTCCCTGCAGGGGAGTGCCACTACAGAAGGTATTGAAGTAATTCTGCCCGATGCCTTTGACGATGCCAATTCAGATTTCTGGCAGGATCTGGTCGATGAAATAGAAGCCCAATTACCCTTTGAGGATAACAATACAAGTTATATCACGTTCAGGCCCACTCAACTATACGGGTCGCTGAGATATAATTTTGGTGAACCTGTAAATGGTGATCTTGACTGTGATTGTGATATTGGGGTTACAGATGCTGATACGCGCTTTTCCTACCGAAATGCCCTGGGAGTGCAACTACATGCCATTAACAGACCCAGGGGGCCACAAGCAGCTCTTACAGCTTTTTATCTCCGTAGGATTGGAAATTTCCTTGGATTGAAAACAACCTATACCGTTGATAAATTTTCCATGACCAATATAGGACTAGGGATAAATTTTCAGGCAGGCCCCGTCAATTTTTATGTTCTGGGAAATAACCTCCTGGGATATCAGAACCTTGCCGACAGTCATTATGCGTCTTTTCAAATAGGATTTAATATCCTATCTTGGGGAACTAACCGATAGTTCCGATACATGAAAATTTACAGTACCGTTTTGCTTCTCTTTCTGGGGACCTTTTGCTTTGCGCAGTCTGTCATCAATAACTACAAATACGTCATTGTACCAAAACAATTCGAGAAATTTCGAAGTGAAAATCAGTATAAAACAAGTACGATGGTTAAGTTTTACCTTTCAAAACAAGGTATTAATGCTTTTTACGATGATGCTTTACCCCTGGAATTAGACTCGGATCGTTGTCTGGCGCTCTATACAAAACTGGATGAACAGTCGAACCTATTCTCCACTAAAGTAGCTATTGTATTTGAAGACTGTAAAGGGGAAGAGCAGTACCGTACCCAAATGGGCAGCAGTAAAACAAAAGAATATGTAAAAGCGTATCGGGAAGCCATATCTGAGGCCTTTAGTTCGCTGAGTAGTTTTCAATACGCCTATGCCGAATCAGAAAATAATTCTCCGGTTGTTCTGAATTTTAAGGACGATGTAAAAAAATTACCACCACCACCTCCGCCAGCCGTCGAACCCGAACCGGAGGCGGTTGAAGATACAGCTGAATCCACGCAAGAACAGCAGGATAAAGAAGAGTCGGCCTTACTGCCGATGCCTGAGGAACAAACGGAAGCAGTTACATTGCAGGACGCCGTTGCTGAGGTTGCTGAAAATGAACCGGTATTTTTAGGGACACTTTATGCCCAGAAAACCGAAACGGGCTTTCAATTGGTTGATACAACCCCAAGTATCCAGTTCTATTTAAATGAGACATCCCTTCCCAATGTATTTGTTGCGGAAAGGAAAGGGCAGACCGGCTTGTTGTTCCTGAGGGATGATATTTGGATATTTGAATTTTATCAGGGGGCAGACCGCATCCAGGAAGAATTGCAGATAAAGTTCTAGTACTGGTACTTATCTTTCCATCTTTGGTCCAGATAGTCTTTGATTGCCTTTTCACGTGAGTTGTCACCGGGGGAGTAAAAAACGGTGCCTGTTATAGCATCAGGCAGAAATTCTGCATCCACAAAGTTTTGTTGGTAATCGTGTGCGTATTTGTACTCTTTGCCATACCCGAGATCTTTCATGAGTCGGGTAGGGGCATTTCGCAGGTCTACAGGCACAGAGAGATCACCGTGCTGCCTTACGGCCTCTTGAGCTTTTTTTATGGCTGTATAACTGGAATTGCTCTTGGGGCTTGTCGCCAGATAAATAGCGCATTCACTCAATAGGATTCTTGCCTCAGGATAGCCTATGATTGTAACAGCCTGGAAAGTATTATTGGCGATAACCAGGGCAGTGGGATTTGCCAGGCCGATATCTTCAGAAGCGGAAATTAGCATTCGCCGGGCGATAAACTTTACGTCTTCGCCTCCCTCTATCATTCTTGCCAGCCAGTATACAGCTGCCTGTGGATCACTTCCCCTGATGGATTTTATAAAAGCGGATATAATGTCGTAATGCTGCTCTCCGGTTTTATCGTACAAAACAGTGTTCTTCTGCACTTTGTTCATCACCATTTCATTCGTAATGGTAATTTTCATGTCCGGCTCTGAAGAGACAACCAGTTCAAAAATATTCAGGAGTTTTCGTCCGTCACCTCCTGATAGTCTTAAGAGGGCTTCAGTTTCTTTTAGCTCAATATTTTTCTCTTTAAGGACACGATCTTCATCTATAGCCCTTTTTAATAAAATTTCGAGATCTTCTTTTCCAAAAGGGTTCAGTACGTATACCTGACATCGCGACAGCAAAGCGGGAATAACCTCAAAACTGGGATTTTCAGTGGTGGCTCCGATGAGGGTAATCCAGCCTTTTTCTACGGCACCCAGCAAAGAATCCTGCTGGGCTTTGCTAAACCGGTGAATCTCATCAATAAATAGGATGGGGTTTTTAGTAGTAAAGAGATTGCCTCTTTCCTTTGCCTTGTCAATGACTTCCCTGATATCCTTTACCCCGCTGTTGATCGCGCTCAAAGTGTAAAATGGCCTTTTACTCTCATTGGCGATGATCTGTGCCAGGGTTGTTTTTCCGGTACCGGGCGGACCCCAAAGCACAAGAGAAGGGATTGTTCCCTTCCTGATCTGATGTGTAAGAGATCCCTGCTCACCTACCAGATGGTGCTGACTAATATAGTCTTCCAGAGTCTTGGGCCTTACGCGTTCTGCCAGGGGTTCATTCATGACCTTAAAAGTACATTTTTTCTACGGATGACAAGAGGGCAGGAATTGGCAAAATGGTTCGAAATTTGTACTATTAGGGGAAAGATAACCCGATTGAAAGAAGAGACACATTTCAGGTATTCTAACGGGGTACTACTGGTGCCTATGATTGCGGTCCTGCTGATCTGGACGGTTTTCTGGCTGGAACTGCAATTCAACACTAACTGGAATGAATTTGGAATCTACCCCAGAACAGTTACCGGACTCCGGGGGATACTCTTTAGTCCTTTGTTGCATTCATCTGTTGAACATCTGTACAACAATACCCTGCCATTGGCTATTTTACTGGCCACACTCTTGTATTTCTACCGTAATATTTCCTTTAGATTTCTTTTCTGGGGATTGATTGCCACGGGAATTATCACCTGGGCGATTGGCCGACCTGCTTATCATATTGGGGCGAGTGGACTCATATATCTTCTGGCCAGTTTTATTTTCTTTAAGGGCATCTTTACCAAACATTACCGTTTGGTAGCTGTTTCTCTTGTCGTTTCCTTTATATATGGAAGTATGCTCTGGTATATATTCCCAATTAAGGAAGAGATTTCCTGGGAAGGGCACCTGGGCGGTTTCCTCGTGGGATTGCTGATGGCTGTCTTTTTAAAAGTGAGTCTGCCTCCTCCCGTAAAATACGCCTGGGAAAAGGAGGATTACAATGAAGAGGAGGACGAATTTCTAAAGCATTTCGATGAAGATGGAAATTTTATAGAAAATCTATCGGAGGAAGGGGAAGAGAATCTCAAAATCACTTACCACTATAAAAAGGCTAGGAAGGGTTCTGATAGTAAAAATGATTAACTCATTCTTTGCCTGACCACTTCAAATAAAAATATCCCACAGGCGACCGAAACATTCAATGAACCAATCTCTCCCATCAAGGGAAGTTTAGCCGTATGATCAGATTCTTTGAGAATAGAAGGGGAAATACCCGTGTCTTCAGCACCCATGATCACCGCAACGGCTCCTTTCAGATCCAGGGTGTATAACAAATTATTTGTTTTTTCAGTTGCAGCTACGACCATTACCCCCGATGCCTTTAGATAAAAGACAGCGTCTTTTATGTGGTCCGTTTTGGCAATGGGAATTTTAAAAACAGCCCCTGCTGAAGTTTTTACGGTATCTCCGGTGATTGGGGCAGCGCCTTTTTTCGGCATAATGATACCATCTACACCAGAACATTCTGCGGTTCTGATAATTGCTCCCAGGTTCCGAACGTCTGAAATTCCATCGAGTAAAAGGAAGAGCGGATCTTTTTTCTGCGCCAGGACCTTGTCGATTAAAGATTCCATGGTCTGGAAGGAAATAGGGGAGATTGTAGCCACAACTCCCTGGTGGTTATTCTGACTTAATTTATTGATCTTTTCCAGGGGTACAAAGGAAGCGGGAATACCCTCTTTACGTACGAGATTTTCCAATTCCCTTGAAAGATGGCCTTTCAGTCCTTTCTGAATATATACCTTGTCAATGGGTTCTTTAGACTCAATAGCCTCCATAACGGCTCTAATACCGTAAATCTGGGTGTTTTTAGACATAAGGCAAAGGTAGTGAACAATTACACTGAATAATGCGTGAAATCGGCTTAAAATAAGCCATAAAACAAGAGTTTACAACTCCGCTTCTTCCATATGGGAAATCGCTCTTATCAATTGTGTTTCTTCAGAGAGGTCGATCTTATTTTCTTTTAAATAAGCCTTCATCTTTTCTGCTGAGCTAGCATCTAGCTGTTTGAGGAATTTATTTTTCTTAAGGCTGATTTCCTTGATCTCACCGTCTTTTTTTTGTAGCAAATAAGAGCTGAAGGTGGTGAATTTGCTGGGAGTAGGATTTACCATTGAATTGGCAGCCGGTTTGGCCTCGGTATATTTCGATTCGAGATGTTTGTAGAGTTTAAAGGAGCTGCCGTTGTACAACCGGATAAGGTAGCCTTCTTTTTTTATCGTTTTATCGTTAATAAAAGGAAGATAAAAATATTCCTTGTCCCTTGTAGTAGAAGCAAGAACAACGTTGGGGTCCCTGATCAACGCCTGGTGTTTTTCTTCCGGAAGGTGAGTTCTTTTAAGTTCTATTTCATTAGAAAAAATGTTATACCTGTAATAGAATTCTCCCAGGTCTTCATCTTTATACCAAACATGTCCTTTTTTAAAATCAATTGTTTCATAGGGTGTTCCCACTTCGGCTCCAACATAGTGAGTTACCTTCCCGTCATCGTCACGAACAAGTTGGAATAGTTTCTGCATAGACGGGGTCCATCTTTGGTGGAAATTGGCAAATGGATCATTCTCCACACCTGCCATTTGGGGTGCGGCCTGGTCAACCAGTTGACCGCTCAGCACAAAGAATGATAAAAGAACTATGGGAAGGATTAAATCTTTCATGAGGAAGTGTCTATTGAATTGATATACTCAAAGGTACGAATCAGATCAGTTTCCTCGCTCAGATCAATTTTTTCTTCTTTAATAAATGAATTTACCTGGTCCCTGATTTCTTTATCGAGTATTTTCAAAAGGGCGCCTTTTTTCTGAGTGAGCTGATCAATCCGTTCAACCCCGGCTTTTTTGTAGTAGTATTCTACAAAATGGGCATATCTGCTGGGTATGGCCATCACCATGGAGTTGGCAGCAGCTTTACCTTCGCTGTATTTCACTGCAAGGCGGTGATAAAGAGTATATGAATCACCGGATGAGATAATAGAAAGGTATCCGTTCTTGGTTTCATTTTTTTTGTTGATATAGGTGGTAAACCTCAATTCACGGTTGCCGTATTTCACTCTGAGATCCTGATTGGCTAACAGGCGTTTGGGATTTTCTTCCTCAAGGTCTGTTTCCTTTATTTCAATCTCACTGTTTAATGCGTTGTATCGTACAAAGAAGTCGCCCACAAATTCTTCCCCAAAATACACTTTACTTTTAATGAAGTTTTCTGTGAGGTAAGGAGAACCTAGTATTTCCTCGCCTCCTTTAGTCTTTTCATTTACACGCAGGTTCATCATCACCAGGTTGAGCATGGGACTTCCTCCCTGGGCGGAATTAAATAGTCCGGTTTCACCTAATGGAGCAGCGCCGGTTACCTGAGAATATCCTGTAAAGGATAATATTGATACGAAAACTGCCAGGAATTTAAATTTCATAATTGATAAGTAATAATTTATACATTTAAGAAGTATCCCATGAGTTCTGTAAATAGCTTTGGAAATACATTCATTTTTAAAATTTTTCAAATGTAATAAAAAGAGTTTGGGAAATTCCCGACTAAGAATGAAAAAAGGCCATCTTATTAGGATGGCCTTTTCTGTTTTATATTATAATCCTTCTATGGACATATACTTAAACTACCGGTAAAGTCACCAATAAACGGACTAGGTCCATCTTCAAAGGCAATCTTGCCGTTTGGAGCGTACAATTGGTAAGTAACTTCCGAATCCCAGTCTCCTGAAACATATTCAAAAGTAACTGTTGTAGCTGTGTCAGGAATTGTAAATACCTCTGAGTTTGAGGCACCCTGAGCAGCAGAGATGGTATAATCTGTAGCTACACCATCAACTGTAACTCTAATAGAAGCACCGTTCCACCCATCACCAAAGGAATCCTGCATATCCAAAGTGTAATCACCAGGAACAGGACCTACAGGGATACATGCTACGACAACATCGTACTTATAAGGAGAACTGAAATAAGATCCCCCAAGAACGTTTTGATTACCATTTACATTGGTCCAGCTCGAGCCATCTGTAAGGTTTACTACAAATCGGTAGCTGAACACATCTCCTCCTGAATAATCTGTACCAACTCCTAAAAGGCTGGCCGACTCTGCAAGAGTAGTTGAGAATGTAAGTTCTGGAAGCCCCCGTGAACTAGTAGAGAATTCGCTTGCATCATAAGTGGCAATCAAAATCTCGGCTTTACTGTTGTCATTAGGATCTTCCTGGTTATCTGTAAATGAAGCATACAGATCAACTGAGGCTAACAAGTCTCCAAATTCTGAATCCTGCTCTTCTACGGTAACTGTAAAAACAGATTCCGGTACAAAGGCATTAAATGGATTACCTTCCTGGGTTCTTGTTCTCAACACCGCACCTACGGTGTAGTTTTCAAGTACCTGGTCCACTACTTTGTCATCCGTTTCACAGGAGACAAAGAAGACTGTGGACAACGCTAAAAGAAATACACTAACTTTTTTCATCGTAATTTTTTTTTAAATTAATTAGCAACTGGGAATGTTGGTGAGGAAGGATTAGTATCCCAGAACACCTGGTCTGTAACACCTGATTTCTGCGCTAAGGAAGAATTGGTGTTTGCAGCATTCGCCGGGTAGAAGAAGCTTCGGATAAATGCTCCTGGATTTGGCTCCAAATTAGGCTCCAAATTAGTAGGATATCCAGTTCTTCTATAAAAATTATATGCATCGTGACCGTTCCCTTTCAGGGCAACAAAGAATTGTTCGGCCATGATGTTCCATTTACCTTCATCATCTGCCGCGTCAAAGGCAGCATCGATGGAAGCGATAAAATCTGAAACGTCTGTCGCAGATGGCTCAAAGGAGAGATCCGCAGTGGCATCCAGGGAAGCAAAGGTCTGTACTTTCATAATAGACTTGTCTATCCCGGCAAGGATAAAAGGTTTTCCTGCGGCCGGACTTCCATTCATCGCAAGTTCTGCTCTCCAGAAATCGACTGTTGAGGCAAGGATAACAGGAGTAATACCTGCTCCGCCACCCCCAGTACCTAAACTGGTTTCTCCAAAACTGTTGTCGTCAAACTGACCTCCTTGTGGATAAACTCCAACGGCAGTCCTCAATAAACCATCTGGTGGAATACCAGAATCATTACCATGATTTCTACCCCAGTATCCGTTGTCTAAAGTACAGAATGGGAACCCACCTGCAGTATACTGAGCAGGAGGTGATTGTAGGGAGCAATCCAGTGTTTCTTCATTCGGTGCAACAGGATCACCATCGATATCGTTAGATCCCGGAGTACCTTCGTTTTGGCGATAATAATAGTATCTGATCCTTGGATCATCAGAGGTATCCATCAGGTTCATCATCCAGATTGAAGCATAATCACCACCACCTGTTACAGTATAGTTCTGTGCGTAATTAGGATGTCTTGTATCAGGCTGTACCTGGTTAGACCCCCACTGGAACTGCCAGTCATCATCTGTTGAAGCGATATAGTTTCCTCCGGAGATAATGCTGTTAAAAGCTGAAGTATTTCCAAGATTAAGGTGTAACCTCAATTTCAATGTATTTGCAGCTTTTACCCATGCATCCCAGTCACCGTCATAATAGAAATCAATAGCCGGATCAGCTAAAGCATTGGAATTAAAATTAGCTATTGCCTGATCTGTAAGAGCCAAAGCGGCTGTATAGATGTCAGTACCACTATCAGGAGCAGGATTAAGATTATCGGCCCCACCTATGGCTTCTGAGTAAGGAACATCTCCAAAGTAATCTACAAGCAGGGTCATCGTATATGCCTCGATCAACTGAGCGATGGCAACATGATGTGTCAGACCTGCTTCTTGCGCGATTGGCGTAAGATCTCTGGCGTTCTTGATAACTTCCTGGTAAGCATCTTCCCAGCTAACGTCAAAGCCAGACGGAGAATACGCATTCTGGTAGTTTCTGCTACCCATCCATTCGATACGGGTTACCTCAGCACCTGTTTCACCCAGGGACTCTACCACTCGGGCAAACCTTACCTGAACTTCATTGAGGTAGAAGTCGGGATCAGCCTGAGCAGGTGTCAGAGCATTGGGATTTTCGGTAAGGTCCAGATTGGAGGTTTCGCATCCTGTGAAAAGGACTCCACCCAACAGACCAATACTTAAATATTTAAATATGTTTTTCATGATCAATTTTTATTTTAATTAAAATGAAGCTTTAACACTGAATCCGTATCTTCTTGAACTAGGTCCATTAAGATAATCAAATCCTCTACCATTTCCAATACCGATACCGGCTACGTTGGGATCAAAATTTGTTCCCTTGGGAATGTTAATGGCTTCGTACCACATGTTGAATCCTGAAACAGTAAAGCTCAAGGAACCAAATGGTGTTTTATCCAGGAACTTAGCAGGCACACTATAGCCTAAAGAAACTTCCTGTAACCTTACGGTTGATGCGTCAAAGACTCCTAATTCATCAGGTCCGAATAAAACGTTGTTGAAGTAGAACGTTGAGTTGTTAATCTGAACATCGTTAGGTGTTCCGTCACCCTTCACACCTGGAAGGATAAAGGTATTTAAACGATCTACAACATCTGTGGTCAATCCCCTTCCGATTAATACGGATGCGGTTCTTGAATAAATATCTCCTCCATGTGTATAGTTGAACAAGAAATTAAAATTGAAGTTCTTGTAACTAAAGCTGTTTCCAACGTTTAGTACCCAGTCTGGGTTAGGATCTCCGATTTCAAACAATCCTTCTTCTTCGATATAGTCACCGGCGGCATTTACCACAAAATTATCATTGTCATCCCTTTGGATACGGGTACCTACCATTATTCCTAACGGATCTCCAACCCTTGCAGCATTACCTAAATTGGTAAATCCTGCGTACACAACGATATCAGTATCAAGACCAAGGTCGGTTACCTCTGATTCGTTAAAGAACCAGTTTGAATTCAGGCTCCAGTTTAAGCCTCCCGGCTCACTAGATCTGAAGATATCCAGGGTAGCGTCAACTTCCGTTCCCCATGACTTGATCTCACCCACGTTTGTTTGTGTAGTTGTATAACCAGTCGACGGGTCAAGTGGACGGTCGATAATAAGATCCTCTGTGATCCTTGAATAATAAGAAGCATCTAATGTAAGTCTGCTGTCAAAAAGTCTGGCTTCAATACCAAATTCTAATTCCTGCAGAAGTTCAGGCTTCAGGTTAGGATTACCCAACAAGTTAGCACTTACGTTGGTCACGGTATTGTTTCCGTCTCCATCCTGGAAGTTCTGTGTATCGAGGATCAGCGTGGAAGCTACCGGATACCCTGTTGGGAAGTTAGCCGATGTTCCGTAACCTGCTCTAAGCTTCATGTAGTTAACTCCGTTAGGACTTTGCAATCCTGGGATAAACTTGGTAGGAATAAGCGAAATACTAGCACTGGGGTAGAAGATCGCTCTGTTGTCCTGGGCAAGGTTAGATACCCAGTCATTCCTTCCTGCAAGCGTAAGATAGACCATACGATCGTAGTCGAAGTCTAACTGTCCGTAAACCCCTGCAATGTTTCTTTCTTGTAGAAACTGGATGGGTTCGAACAGGGAGAAGTTGAAATGTCTCAGTACTCCGAATACCTGCTGTCCAGAAGAAGCTACACCATTCTGATCGAATTTCTCGCTTCTTGTAGTAGCACCAGCGTTAAAGCTGAACCCAACTTTCTCTGAGATCTCGTACTGACCTGTAAGGATCAGGTTGTGATCAAAAAGGGTGTTAGTGTTGTTCCAGGTCTGGAGGATACCACTCTGTGTAGCAACGCTACCTCCGATACCACCTTTATTCTGAGACGTAATATTATTTTCACTGTAGACATCCAAACCAAAACGGTAAGTCAGGTTAAGGTTGTCATTGATATCATAAACAAGGGCCATATTTCCGAAAACCCTTTTGGTATCCTGCTCAGTCTTGGAGTTTTTAACGGTCCAAAGCGGATGCTGGATACTGTTGTTCTGACGATAGTATACACTGGAACCGTCAACAGGGCTCTCAAAAGGTAGTCCCTGAATGTCCACACTCCTTGGCGTATAGAATACGTTGGCGAAGACTGAAGAACCTGTACCGAAAACACTGTTACCTGTACTTGCAGCAACCGGTGGCGACTGGAAGTTAGTATTTGCAAAGTTCAGTGTACCTGAAGCAGTGATCTTATTGGAAAGCACTGCTCTACCACCAAGACCTACTGTATATCTTCTCAGGTTGTTACCTGGTGTAAATCCTTGATCGTCCAGGTGACCGAAGTTCATGTTGTAACTCATGCTTCCGTCATCGGAAGAACCGTTTACGTTTACAGAGTTTGTCTGAACAACTCCTTGCTTAAAGAATTTCTCTACACTGTCATAAGGTCTCCAAGGGTATCTGGCTCCCTGAAATTCCGGGAATGCAGCCTGGATAGCTGAAGTAGAAGTAGAGTATGGGTGAGCAAGAGTTCCTGCATCATCGATGGCCGACTGAGTTCCCCAGCCTGCTACTCCGTCTCTGTCGAAACTTGGTCCCCAGTTACTGAAGAACCAACCGAAAGCCTGGTCGAATCCGTTACCGAATTCATCCTGGTAATCAGGAAGGGAAGCAATCTCGTTGATAAAGATCGAGCTGCTCACTGTTACTTCGTTTTTCTTGGCCTGTCCTGTTCCGGCAGCACCGTTCTTGGTAGTAATGAGGATTACCCCGTTACGTCCGGCAGTACCGTAAAGTGTGGCAGCAGCCAAACCTTTTAATACGTTTACACTCTCTATGTTGTTGGGATCCAAATCCAGGAACCTACTGGAACCGTTGTTTCCATCAACGAAGCTGTTACCTTGTCCGTTTTGTGTTTGTCCGTTAGTACCACTGTCAAAAGGTACCCCGTCAACGATAAACAATGGCTGGTTACTACCACTAAAGGTACTGAGACCCCTGATGATAATACTGGTACCAGATCCGGAAAGACCACTCTGGGCCTGAATATTAACCCCGGAAGCCTTACCTGTTAAGATACGACCGACATCACCCTCGGCACGTTGCTCAAGTAGTTCATCACCTACTTCAGAAACCGCATACCCCAGGGCTTGCTTCTCTTTCTTAATACCCTGAGCAGTTACTACTACCTCTTCCAGTGCCTGAGCATCTTCCTGCATCTGCACATTGATAGTGTTGCTCGCTCCAATAGTAACCCGTACATCTCTTTGACCGATGTAACTGAAAAGAAGTGTCTGACCTGCACTACCTCTAATAGAGTAATTTCCGTCGAAATCGGTTTGAGTACCTGAGGTACTTCCTTCAACGACGATGTTTACTCCTGGAAGCGGAAGTCCGTCCTGGTCCGTCACGGTACCGGAGACCGTCTTCTCCTGCGCAAAAGTCAAATGCACAACAAACGCCAATAAAAGCGTCAAGATTCCATTTAAATTTGTTCTCATTTTAAAATTATTTGAATTAGCTAAGTGCGAAAATCACAATTCTATGTTAATAATCCAAACTTATTTTAATAAAACTTTAAGAGAATAATAGGGGTCTCCTGATTTTGAGAACAGTAAAAAGGGCAAATAGGAATTGGTTTTGTTAAAAAATTAATAAATCGAATCCGAATTCATGAGTTGAATTAGAAATGAATATTTAAGGATGTCTGATATTGTGCAGTTCGCAAATCCACTCTAAAAGGCTTAAAGATATTTTTATCGGGAATTATGTTCTAAAACTGTAAAAAATTTTTAAAATGAATTTCCTACATATATTAAGGTATAAACTATGGTGTAAATCAGTTTGGTTTTCAAAGGCAAAGACGACTCTGATTCTCAAAGTATTATGCGTGAAAAAAAAATCCTGCAAAATTAAGCCACAGGCATTTGAATTATAATGAATAATTACTACATTTGCCAGCCCTTAAAAGAGGGTAGATTTATACATTATATAATAGTATGCCAACAATTTCACAATTAGTACGAAAAGGAAGGGCCACAATTACCAAGAAGAGTAAATCGGCTGCTTTGGATTCGTGTCCCCAGCGAAGGGGTGTTTGTACGCGTGTTTATACCACTACACCGAAGAAGCCTAACTCGGCTATGAGAAAAGTAGCCAGGGTGAGGTTAACCAACGGAAAGGAAGTAAACGCATACATCCCCGGAGAAGGACACAATTTACAGGAGCACTCGATAGTATTGGTTAGAGGCGGAAGGGTGAAGGATTTGCCAGGAGTTAGATATCACATAGTGAGAGGAGCTCTGGATACTGCAGGTGTAGCCGGCAGGACACAGAGACGTTCTAAGTACGGTGCCAAAAGACCCAAAAAGTAAGCAACACTTTTAAGAAGAAGCAATGAGAAAAAGACAGGCAAAGAAAAGACCACTATTACCAGATCCAAGATTTAATGATCAGCTGGTAACCCGTTTCGTCAATATGATGATGTGGGATGGAAAGAAATCAGTGGCCTTTAAGGTGTTTTACGACGCGATTGATATCGTGGAAGAAAAAAAGACTGACGAAGAGAAATCAGGTCTCGAATTATGGAAAGACGCACTTTCCAATGTGATGCCTCACGTAGAGGTAAGAAGCAGAAGGGTTGGAGGGGCTACTTTCCAGATCCCGATGCAGATCAGACCGGATCGTAAAATATCAACTGCGATGAAATGGCTGATCAGCTTTTCCCGAAAAAGAAATGAAAAGTCGATGGCTCAGAAGCTGGCAGCGGAAATCCTGGCAGCATCAAAAGAAGAGGGCGCGGCAGTGAAAAAGCGAGTTGATACTCATAAGATGGCAGAAGCCAATAAAGCATTTTCTCACTTTAGATTCTAATACGCAAGATGGCTAGAGATTTAAAATTTACAAGAAATATAGGTATTGCCGCTCATATTGATGCCGGTAAAACCACAACCACAGAACGAATCCTTTTTTATACTGGTGTAAGCCACAAGATTGGAGAAGTTCATGATGGGGCTGCTACCATGGACTGGATGGAGCAGGAGCAGGAGCGAGGAATCACTATTACTTCCGCCGCCACAACCTGTACCTGGAATTTCCCAATGAAAAACGGTCAGCTTACTGATGAGTCAAAGCCTTATCACTTTAACATCATCGATACTCCCGGCCACGTTGACTTTACCGTTGAGGTGAACCGATCTTTGAGGGTTCTCGATGGTCTGGTATTCCTTTTTAGTGCTGTTGACGGAGTTGAACCTCAGTCTGAGACCAACTGGCGTCTGGCAGATAACTACAAGGTGCCGAGAATGGGATTTGTCAATAAAATGGACAGGCAGGGTGCCAACTTCCTGAACGTGTGCAAGCAGGTAAAGGATATGTTGAAATCCAACGCTGTGCCAATCGTACTTCCCATTGGAGATGAAGCTGATTTTAGAGGGATAGTTGATCTGGTTAAAAACCGAGCAATTGTTTGGAATGAGGAAGATCTAGGTGCAACGTTTGATGTGATCGATATCCCGGCTGAAATGGAAGCTGAGGTGAAGGAATACAGAGCGGCGCTTATTGAGGCTGTAGCTGAGTACGATGAAACCCTGATGGAGAAGTTCTTCGAAGACGAAGATTCCATCACAGAAGATGAAGTACATGCTGCCCTGAGAGCTGCGGTTATGGATATGAGTATTATTCCAATGATCTGTGGTTCTTCCTTTAAGAATAAAGGAGTACAATTTTTACTGGATGCCGTATGCCGATACCTTCCTTCTCCTATGGATAAGGAAGCGATTGTAGGAGTAAATCCCGATACAGGTGCTGAGATCTCCAGGAAACCGGATATTAAAGAACCTTTTGCTGCACTTGCTTTTAAGATTGCAACAGATCCTTTTGTGGGTCGACTGGCATTTTTCAGAGCGTATTCAGGAAAACTGGATGCTGGATCCTATGTTTTAAATAACAGATCTGGAAATAAAGAACGTATATCTCGTATCTACCAGATGCACTCCAACAAGCAAAACGCAGTAGATTCTATTGCTGCCGGTGATATTGGAGCTGCTGTTGGATTTAAAGATATCAAGACAGGGGATACCCTTTCTGATGAGAAACACCCTATTGTCCTTGAAAGTATGAACTTCCCCGATCCTGTAATAGGGATTGCTGTGGAGCCAAAAACCAAGGCTGATGTGGATAAATTAGGGATGGCCCTTGCCAAACTGGCGGAAGAAGATCCTACATTCCAGGTAAAAACAGATGAGGCTTCAGGCCAAACGATTATTTCAGGAATGGGAGAACTTCACCTTGATATCATCACCGATCGTCTCCGAAGAGAGTTTAAGGTTGATGTCAACCAGGGACAACCTCAGGTTGAATACAAGGAAGCGATCACAAGACCTGCTAATCACAGAGAGGTTTACAAGAAACAAACAGGAGGTAGAGGTAAATTTGCGGATATCGTATTTACCATGGAGCCTTCTACGGAAGATAAACCCGGACTCGAATTCGTCAATGTGATCAAGGGGGGTAATATTCCTAAAGAATACATTCCTTCTGTTGAGAAAGGATTCAGAGAGGCTATGAAAAACGGTCCTTTGGCCGGATTTGAAATGGATAGCATGAAGGTAGTCCTGAAAGATGGATCCTTCCACCCGGTGGATTCGGATTCTCTTTCTTTTGAATTGGCTGCCAAGCTAGGCTATAAAGAGGCCGCCAAAGCCGCCCGTGCCGTGCTGATGGAGCCGATAATGAAGTTAGAGGTGCTTACGCCGGAAGAGAACATGGGTGATATAGTAGGTGACCTTAACAGACGAAGAGGACAGGTAAACAACATGGACGACAGAGCCGGGGCCAAAGTGATCAAAGCAGAGGTGCCGCTTTCGGAAATGTTTGGATATGTTACTGCTCTGAGGACGCTATCTTCAGGTAGGGCAACAAGTACAATGGAGTTTTCGCACTATGCCGAAACACCTACAAATATTGCAGAAGAGGTGATAAAAGCAACCAAAGGGGTAACCGCTTAATTCTTAGGAGATGAGTCAGAAAATCAGAATAAAGTTAAAATCATACGATTACAACCTGGTAGATAAGTCTGCCGAGAAGATAGTTAAAACAGTAAAAACTACCGGAGCTGTAGTAACAGGACCTATCCCGTTGCCTACACACAAAAAGATTTTTACAGTTTTACGTTCACCTCATGTAAATAAGAAGTCGAGAGAGCAATTTCAATTAAGCTCTTACAAGCGATTACTTGATATTTACAGTTCTTCTTCCAAAACCATCGACGCGCTCATGAAATTAGAGCTGCCAAGTGGGGTGGAAGTAGAGATTAAGGTGTGATAAAAGAATTGGAAGGCAGGATGCTTTCCGCGACATGTCCGGAGCGATTTGCGAAGGAAAAACGGTAACAAAAATATATTCGGGGTCGAATTATTTTTGGCCCTGTTTTTTTGTCAGGTAATTTAGAATAGTAAAAACAATTAATAATAAATAGTATGTCTGGGTTAATAGGAAAAAAAGTAGGCATGACCAGCATCTTTGACGACAATGGAAAGAATGTTCCATGTACGGTCATTGAGGCAGGACCATGTGTGATTACCCAAGTCAGAACCGAAGAGGTAGACGGGTATAATGCCCTTCAGCTCGGTTTCGATGACAAGGCAGAAAATCGTGCTAAGAAGTCCGAAAAGGGACATTTTAAAAAGGCAGGTGCTTCTCCCAAGAAAAAAGTCGTCGAATTCCGTGATTTTGAAGGAGAGCACAAATTGGGAGATACCCTTGGGGTAGATCTGTTTGTGGAAGGGGAGTTTGTGGATGTAACTGCAACTTCAAAAGGTAAAGGTTTTCAGGGGGTTGTTAAAAGACATGGCTTCGCCGGTGTCGGACAGGCTACCCACGGACAGCACAACCGTTTAAGAGCTCCTGGATCTATCGGTGCAGCTTCATATCCCGCCAGAGTATTCAAGGGAATGAAAATGGCCGGAAGAATGGGCGGAGAACGGGTAACTGTTCAAAACCTGCGCGTCTTAAAAATAGTTCCGGAAAAAAACCTGATTGTTGTGAAAGGGTGTGTACCCGGGCATAAAAACGCATATATAACGATCGAGAAATAATGAAGGTAGCAGTCTTAGATATCAAAGGAAAAGAAACAGGGAGAAAGGCAGACCTTTCTGATGCTGTTTTTAAGATAGAGCCTAATACGCATGCCATTTACCTGGATGTAAAACAATACAGGGCTCACCAGAGACAAGGTACTCACAAGGCCAAAGAAAGAGCTGAAATTGTGGGGAGTACCCGTAAGATTAAAAAGCAAAAGGGAACCGGAACCGCAAGGGCAGGTAGCATCAAGTCGCCTATCTTTCGCGGTGGGGGTAGGATCTTTGGGCCAAGGCCTAAGGATTACAGCCTTAAGCTCAATAAGAACCTGAAGCGTCTGGCCCGTAAATCGGCACTGAGTATCAAGAATCAGGAAAAGGCGATTATGGTGGTTGAGGACTTTAATTTCGAGAGCCCCAAGACCAAGGATTTTCTAAAGGTTCTCAAAGGTCTCGGACTGGAAAATAAAAAGTCCCTCTTTGTCTTGGGCGAATCAAATAATAACGTATATTTGTCGTCGCGCAATTTGGAAGGTTCTGAGGTTATAACTAACTCAGAATTAAGCACTTACAAAATATTAAATGCAAATAATATTGTGCTATTAGAAGGGTCGCTGGAAGGTATAGAGGCCAACTTAAATAAATAGGAAATCATGAGTGTGTTAATAAAACCAATCATAACGGAAAAGATGACAGCCGATAGTGAGTTACACAACCGCTATGGTTTCATTGTAAATCCCGGGGCCAATAAATTGCAGATTAAGGATGCGGTTGAAGGAACATACGGGGTATCCGTAAAGAAGGTAAGAACCATGAATTATGGTCCAACCCGCAAGACCAAGTACACCAAAACAGGGGTACAACAAGGGAAGACAAAGGCTTATAAAAAGGCAATTGTTGATGTTGCGGAAGGTGATGTCATTGATTTTTACAGTAATCTATAAAGACACCAAATGTCAGTTAGAAAATTAAAACCGATCACTCCAGGACAGCGATTTAAAGTAGTAAACGGATTTGACGCGCTTACTGCTGATAAGCCGGAGAAAAGCTTGCTTGCTCCGTTAAAAAAGTCCGGAGGTAGAAACAGTCATGGAAAGATGACCATGCGCCATAGAGGTGGAGGTCACAAAAGAAGGTATCGCTTAGTCGATTTCAAAAGGATGAAGCACGGTGTTAACGCCGAGGTGAAATCGATTCAGTACGATCCAAACAGAACCGCCTTTATTGCTCTTATTGAGTATAAGGATGGGGAAAAGAGTTATATCATTGCGCAAAATGGTTTACAGATAGGCCAGAAGGTCACATCAGGAGCCGGTTCTGCACCTGAGATTGGAAATGCGTTACCTATGAATGAAATTCCTTTGGGAACGATCATTTCCTGTATTGAATTACGCCCCGGCCAGGGAGCAGTGATGGCGAGAAGTGCCGGAACATTTGCTCAGCTTATGGCTAAAGAGGGGAAATACGTAACTATTAAATTGCCATCCGGGGAAACCAGAATGGTACTGGGAAATTGCTTAGCCACCGTAGGTGCTGTTTCCAATTCGGATCATCAGCTGATCGTTTCCGGTAAAGCAGGAAGAAGTCGCTGGTTGGGTAGACGACCAAGGACCAGACCGGTAGCTATGAACCCTGTAGACCACCCAATGGGAGGTGGAGAAGGAAGAGCGTCCGGAGGACATCCAAGATCGAAAAATGGTATTCCTGCAAAAGGTTACAGGACTCGTTCCAGGACCAAGGACACCAACAGATATATAATAGAACGTAGAAAGAAATAAAAAGTAGAAAGAAATGGCACGTTCACTAAAAAAAGGACCCTACGTTCACCTGAGCCTGGAGAAAAAGGTAAGACAGAATGTAGATTCGAATAAAAAGACCGTCATCAAAACATGGTCAAGAGCTTCCATGATCACACCAGATTTTGTAGGCCAGACTATCGCGGTACACAATGGGAAGCAGTTTGTTCCTGTTTATGTTACCGAGAATATGGTAGGACATAAATTGGGTGAATTTTCGCCTACGAGATCTTTCCGCGGTCATGCCGGAGCGAAAAATAAAGGTAAAAAGTAAGCTATGGGAGTTCGAAAAAAACAAATGGCCGAAAGAATAAAGGCAGAGAAGAAAGAGCTCGCCTTCGCGAAATTAAACAATTGCCCTACTTCGCCTCGTAAGATGCGTTTGGTAGCAGACCTTGTAAGGGGTGCTGAGGTTGAAAAAGCCCTTGCAATTCTTAGGTTTAATCCTAAGGAAGCTTCCCGAAGGCTGGAAAAGCTCTTGTTGTCAGCCATCGCTAACTGGCAGGCGAAGAATGAAGATGCCGATATTGAAGAAGTAGAACTCTTCGTGAAGGAGATTCGCGTTGATTCTGGCAGAATGCTAAAGCGCCTCAGACCTGCACCCCAGGGAAGGGCTCACAGGATAAGAAAACGTTCAAACCATGTAACCTTGGTTTTAGGCGCTAACAATAATACAGAAGCTTAGTATGGGACAAAAGACAAATCCAATAGGAAACCGACTGGGTATAATCAGGGGATGGGAATCTAACTGGTACGGAGGGAACGATTACGGGGATAAACTCGCAGAAGACGATAAAATCAGGAAGTATGTTTACGCCCGATTGGCCAAAGCAAGTGTTTCCAGAGTCATCATCGAAAGAACATTGAAGTTGATCACTGTTACCATCACTACCGCAAGACCCGGAATCATTATCGGAAAAGGTGGCCAGGAAGTGGATAAACTGAAGGAGGAGCTTAAAAAGATTACAGATAAAGAGGTTCAGATCAACATATTTGAGATCAAAAGACCCGAAGTTGATGCAAACCTGGTTGCTGCCAGTATCGCGCGACAGATAGAAAACAGGATCTCTTACAGGAGGGCCATTAAAATGGCTATTGCGGCCGCAATGAGGATGAATGCTGAAGGAATCAAAATTATGATTTCAGGTAGGCTGAATGGTGCGGAAATGGCACGTTCAGAGTCTTATAAAGAAGGTCGAATTCCTTTATCTACATTCAGGGCTGATATTGATTACGCCATGGAAGAGGCCCATACCACTTACGGACGATTAGGGATCAAGGTGTGGATAATGAAAGGTGAGGTTTACGGAAAAAGAGATTTGTCGCCCTTAGTAGGAATGTCTAAAGGGACGGGCAAGGATAAGTCCGACTCCGGAAGAAAACGTAGAAGAAAATAAATTAATAAAGTAGGAAAAGATGTTACAGCCGAAAAGAACCAAGTTTCGTAAAGCGCAGAAGGGCCGAATGAAAGGAAATTCCGGAAGAGGCCACTTACTCTCTAATGGGATGTTTGGAATTAAGTCATTGGAATCCAGCTTTATTACATCACGTCAGATTGAAGCTGCAAGGATTGCTGCTACAAGATACATGAAAAGACAAGGTCAGCTTTGGATTAAAATATTTCCAGACAAGCCTATTACCAAAAAGCCTCTTGAAGTAAGGATGGGGAAAGGAAAAGGAGCACCGGAATATTTCGTTGCGGTTGTAAAACCGGGAAGAATCATGTTCGAAGTTGCAGGGGTTCCTATGGATGTGGCTCAGGAAGCTTTAAGGCTTGCTGCTCAGAAATTACCGGTGAAGACAAAATTTATTGTGGCTAGAGATTACGATGCCGCTTAATGATACTGATATAGAAGATCATGAAACAATCAGAAGTAAAAGAATTATCGGTAGAGGAATTAAAGGAAAAGATGTCCGATTTCAAAAGGAAACATGCCGATTTGAAAATGGCTCACGCTGTAACACCACTTGAAAATCCTCTTCAACTGAGGCAGGTGAAAAGGACAGTAGCACGATTGGCCACAGAATTAACAAAAAGGGAAAACCAATAACGGGTTCTGCTTTATGGAAAAAAGAAATTTAAGAAAAGAACGAGTAGGCGTTGTAACCAGCAATAGAATGGAGAAATCAATTGTGGTTTCTGAAGTAAAGCGGGTAAAGCATCCTATGTATGGTAAGTTCGTATTGCGGACAAAGAAATATGTTGCACACGATGAAACCAACGATTGCAAAATTGGTGATACTGTAAAGATCATGGAGACCAGACCTTTGAGTAAGACTAAGTGCTGGAGATTGGTAGAAATCCTTGAAAGAGCTAAATAATTATGTTACAGCAAGAATCTAGACTTAAAGTGGCAGATAATACCGGGGCGAAAGAGGTGTTGACCATTCGTGTACTGGGAGGAACCAAAAGAAGATATGCTTCTGTTGGAGATAAGATTGTGGTTTCTGTAAAAGAAGCTACACCTAACGGAACCATAAAAAAAGGAGCCGTGTCTACTGCAGTAGTAGTACGCACCAAGAAAGAGGTCCGAAGACCAGATGGTTCTTATATCCGCTTCGACGATAACGCCTGTGTACTTCTTAACCCAACCGGGGAAATGAGAGGAACCAGGGTATTTGGTCCTGTAGCGAGAGAGCTCAGGGACAAACAATTTATGAAGATTGTTTCATTAGCTCCTGAGGTGCTATAATCAGACAAGACAATGAAATTAAAAATAAAAACAGGAGATACAGTACGAGTAGTAGCCGGTGATCATAAGGGGTCAGAGGGTAAGGTGGTTACTGTAGACCTACAGAAGAATAAGGCGATTGTAGAAGGCGTCAATATGGTGTCTAAGCATGAAAAACCTAGCGCCAAGAACCCTCAGGGGGGAATAGTTAAAAAAGAAGCTCCTATCCATATCTCTAATCTTTCTCTGATCGACGGAAAGTCGGGAGAGACCACAAGGGTTGGTTTTGAGATCAGAGATGGTAAAAAAGTACGGGTTTCAAAGAAATCTAACGAGGTAATATAGTTATGACTTACGTTCCAAGATTAAAGAAAGAATACAAAGAGCGCGTGATAAAAGCGTTGCAGGAGGAATTCGGGTACAAGAACATTATGGAGGTGCCTAAATTGAAGAAGATTGTTGTGAGCAGGGGTGTAGGTGCCGCTGTAGCCGATAAGAAGCTCATCGACCACGCGGTTGAAGAACTCTCAAACATTACCGGGCAAAGAGCAGTCTCCACAATATCCAAAAAGGATGTGGCGTCTTTCAAACTCAGAAAAGGAATGCCTATCGGGGCCAAAGTTACTTTGAGAGGAGAAAGAATGTACGAGTTCCTTGATCGATTGGTAACAACGGCTTTACCAAGGGTACGTGATTTTCAGGGAATCAGAGCTACCGGTTTTGATGGAAGAGGGAATTACAACCTCGGAGTTACGGAGCAGATCATTTTCCCCGAAATCAATATTGACAAGATCAACAGAATTAACGGGATGGATATCACCTTTGTGACCAGCGCCGAAACCGATAAAGAAGCACAATCCCTTTTAGCAGAACTGGGACTACCTTTTAAAAAGAATTAGTATGGCTAAAGAATCAATGAAAGCCCGTGAACGTAAAAGGGCAAAAACAGTAGCAAAATACGCTGAGAAGAGAAAAGCTTTGAAAGAGGCCGGAGATTACGAGGCATTACAAAAATTGCCAAGAAATGCTTCTCCGGTGCGTATGCACAATCGTTGCAAACTCACAGGGAGACCAAAGGGCTATATGAGAACTTTTGGCTTGTCCAGGGTAATGTTCAGGGAAATGGCTAATAAAGGATTGATTCCGGGAGTTAAAAAAGCAAGTTGGTAACACCATAAAAGGCAAGAAGATGTTAACAGATCCTATATCAGATTATTTGACAAGAATTAGAAACGCCAGCAGGGCGGGTCACAGGGTTGTTGAGGTACCAGCTTCCAATCTAAAGAAAGAAATCACCAAGATTTTATTTGATCAGGGGTATATCCTGAGTTATAAATTCGAGGATGATAAAGTTCAGGGTATAATTAAAATTGCCTTGAAATACGATAAGCAGACCAAAGAGCCTGTTATTAAAAAAATTCAGCGAATCAGTAAGCCGGGATTGCGTAAATATGCCGGATCTGATGATATGCCGAGGGTTTTAAATGGTTTGGGTGTAGCGATTGTCTCTACCTCACACGGGGTGATGACCAGCAAACGAGCCAAAAAAGAAAATGTTGGGGGCGAAGTGCTTTGCTACGTTTATTAAACCGATAAAAGTTAAAAAGAAATGTCTAGAATAGGTAACAATCCGATAGCGATCCCAGAGGGAACCTCCGTAGAGGTCAAGGAGAATATCATTACGGTAAAAGGAAAGCTGGGTGAACTTACTCAGGAATACTCTGCCGTTGAGATCAAAGTGGAAGACGGACAAGTATGGATCACCAGGCCTTCTGATTCAAAAGAGCACAAGGCAAAACACGGACTGTACAGATCTTTGGTCTACAATATGATCGAGGGAGTATCCAAGGGTTGGACGAAGGAATTGGAATTGGTAGGTGTAGGATTCAGAGCGAGCAATCAGGGTCAGAAATTAGACCTTGCTCTCGGATTTTCTCACAATATCGTTTTTGACCTTGCACCGGAAGTAAAGGTGGAAACCACTTCTGAAAAAGGTAAAAACCCAACCATTAAACTAACGTCGCACGACAAGCAGTTAATAGGGCAAATTGCAGCCAAAATACGTTCATTCCGCAAACCTGAACCTTACAAAGGGAAAGGAATCAAATTTGTCGGGGAACAATTGAGAAGAAAAGCAGGTAAATCAGCATAAGAGTAAGATTATGGGATTATCAAAAACAGAAAGAAGAGATCGTATCCGTAAGAGAATCAGAAAAATCTCTTTTGGAACGGCAGAAAGACCAAGATTGTCTGTTTACAGAAGCAACAATGAAATCTATGCACAGGTTATAGATGACAATGAGGGCAAAACCCTGGTTGCTGCCTCGTCAAGAGATAAAGAATTGAGTAAAAGCAAAGGGACAAAAATGGAAATTGCCGCCCTGGTAGGGAAGGCGCTGGCCGAGAAAGCTAAAAAAGCCGGTATTGAAACTGTAGCTTTTGACCGTGGAGGGAATTTGTACCACGGACGGGTAAAATCATTGGCCGAAGGTGCCAGAGAAGGTGGATTAAAATTTTAATAGATACTATGTACGGCAAATACAAGAATGTAGAAACAGTAAAACCCGGAGGCCTCGAACTTAAGGACCGCCTGGTAGGCGTTCAAAGGGTAACCAAGGTAACCAAGGGGGGAAGAGCATTTGGTTTTTCTGCCATCGTGGTTGTAGGAGATGAAAACGGAGTTGTTGGCCATGGTCTTGGGAAATCCAAGGAAGTTGCTACCGCGATCGCGAAAGCCATTGAAGATGCTAAGAAGAATCTCATTCGTATTCCTTTGAACAAAGGAACTTTACCCCATGAACAAAAGGGGAAATACGGAGGAGCCAGAGTATACATTCAACCTGCCTCTCATGGTACAGGAGTTATTGCTGGTGGTGCTGTAAGGGCGGTATTGGAATCCGTAGGAGTACAGGACGTTTTGTCTAAGTCTCAGGGATCTTCCAACCCTCATAATGTGGTGAAGGCTACATTTGATGCCCTGCTGCAACTCAGAGATGCCAAAACAGTAGCGTCACAGCGTGGAATCGCCATGGAAAAAGTTTTTAAAGGATAAGGAACGATGGGAAAGATTAAAGTTACTCAGGTAAAAAGCGGGATTAAAAGACCTCAGAATCAAAAGAGGACCCTGGAAGCCCTAGGACTGCGTAAAATTGGACAACAGGTTGTTCACGACGATACGCCTAATATCCTTGGTATGATCAATAAAGTTAAACATTTGGTTTCTACAGAAGAAGCTTAAGAAATAAGTGTTGAAATGAATTTAAGCAATTTAAAACCAGCAGAAGGTTCTGTCCATAAGGATGGAAAGACCATCGGTAGAGGCCAGGGATCCGGGAAAGGCGGTACCGCCACAAGAGGGCATAAAGGAGCCAAATCCCGTTCTGGTTATTCTAAAAAGATTGGATTCGAAGGGGGACAAATGCCTTTACAACGAAGAGTACCCAAGTTCGGATTTACCAATATCAATCGGGTAGAATATCGCGGAATCAATCTCGATAAACTACAGGAGCTGGTAGATAACGGCGCAGTAAAAAAATCAGTGGGGTTAGAAGACCTCATTGCAAATAACCTGGCCGGTAAAAACGATTTGGTTAAAATACTCGGAGGAGGTGAACTCAAAGCTCCACTGAAAATAACAGTACACAAGTATACCGCCAGCGCCAAGAAAGCAATTGAAGCGGCTGGAGGAGAAGCGATAACATTATAAGAGAGTAGGCTCTATGAAGAAATTTTTTGAGATCATATCTAATATCTGGAAGATAGAAGAGCTGAGGAACAGGATTCTGATGACCCTCGGCCTTTTACTTGTCTACCGTTTTGGTGCACAGGTGGTACTTCCCGGTATTGATACCTCACAATTGGCAGCCTTATCTTCAAATACAGAACAAGGTATCCTCGGTATTCTGAATGCATTTACAGGAGGGGCATTTGCGAATGCTTCTGTTTTTGCCCTTGGGATCATGCCTTATATTTCGGCATCCATTGTGGTGCAGCTGATGGGGATAGCAGTACCGTACCTCCAAAAGCTCGATAAAGAGGGAGAAAGCGGCAGGAAGACCAAAAATCAGATCACCCGATGGTTGACTATCGGAATCTGTATCGTTCAGGCGCCTGCTTATTTGTACAGCCTTGGGGCACTTGGAGTTCCCGATAGTGCTTTCCTTCTCGGAAAAGGACTAGGCTTTATTGTACCTTCTGTGATCATACTGGTGACAGGCTGTGTCTTTGCCATGTGGTTAGGGGAAAAAATCACGGATAAGGGGATTGGAAACGGTATTTCCCTCCTTATTATGATCGGAATTATTGCAACAATGCCTCAGGCTTTTGTACAGGAAGCGATCACGAGATGGGACGGAAATGGAGGTCCTATGCTTATCCTGGTTGAAGTAATCCTCTGGTTTGTTGTCATCTTAGCGAGTGTGCTACTGGTGATGGCTACCCGCAGGATCCCTGTGCAGTACGCCAGGAGATCGGCCTCAGGAGGATACGAAAAAAATATAATGGGAAGCAGGCAGTATATTCCGTTAAAGTTGAATGCCTCAGGGGTAATGCCAATCATTTTTGCACAGGCAATTATGTTTGCCCCGGGATTACTTGGCAGAACGTTTAATGACACAGCAATTGGTCAGTGGATGGAAGTTCAGTTCCAGGATATATTTGGTCTGGCTTATAACATCTTATTTGCCTTGTTGATCATCATATTTACCTATTTCTATACGGCCATTACTGTCCCAACCAATAAAATGGCGGACGATCTGAAAAGAAGTGGTGGTTTTATTCCCGGAATCAGACCGGGAAAGGAAACGGGTAGTTTTTTAGATAAAATCATGTCATTGATTACACTTCCCGGTTCAATATTTCTGGCCTTTTTGGCGGTATTGCCGGCTATAGTAGTGAAGTTGATGGATATACAGGCAGGCTGGGCACTGTTTTACGGAGGTACCTCCCTGCTTATTATGGTAGGGGTTGCCATAGATACCGTGCAGCAGGTAAATGCCTACCTATTGAACCGTCATTACGACGGACTTATGAAAACAGGAAAGAACAGAAAAGTAGCATAAGATATGGCCAAACAAGCAGCAATAGAGCAGGATGGAAGTATCATAGAGGCATTGTCTAACGCCATGTTCAGGGTTGAACTGGAAAACGGACATGTGGTTACTGCTCATATCTCGGGAAAAATGCGCATGCATTATATTAAATTATTGCCCGGGGATAAGGTAAAACTTGAGATGAGTCCTTACGACTTGAGTAAGGCCAGAATTACATATAGATATTAAGAAACTCGAGACATGAAAGTAAGAGCATCGATAAAGAAAAGAAGTGCCGACTGCAAAATTGTTCGCAGGAAAGGCAGGTTGTACGTAATTAATAAGAAGAATCCCAGATTCAAACAAAGACAAGGGTAATTATGGCAAGAATTGCAGGGGTAGATATCCCAAAACAAAAAAGAGGTGTTATAGCCCTTACCTACATCTTCGGAATTGGTAAGAGCAGAGCTCAGGAAATTCTGGACAAAGCAAAGGTAAATGCTGATGCGAAGGTGTCTGATTGGAATGATAACGAGATCGGGAGAATCCGGGACGTGGTTTCTTCATACAAGATAGAAGGCGAATTGAGGTCCGAGAACCAGCTGAATATCAAAAGGCTGATGGATATCGGTTGTTACCGTGGAATCCGGCACAGATCCGGACTTCCGTTACGCGGGCAACGAACCAAGAATAATTCCAGGACCAGGAAAGGAAAAAGAAAAACTGTGGCCAACAAGAAAAAGGCTACTAAGTAATAAGGCGTAACATGGCAAAGACAGGTACAAAAACAACCAAGAAACGTAAGGTAATTGTTGAATCTACTGGTGAGGCTCATATTACTGCGTCGTTCAACAATATCATTATTTCCCTGACCAACAAAAAAGGGGATGTGATTTCATGGGCGTCGGCAGGTAAGATGGGATTCAGAGGTTCTAAAAAGAATACTCCTTACGCTGCACAGATTGCTGCAGAAGAATGTGCAAAAACAGCACATGAAGCCGGGTTAAGGAAAGTGAAGGTATACGTAAAAGGACCGGGAAATGGCCGCGAGTCTGCCATCCGTTCCCTGCACAATGCCGGAATAGAGGTTACTGAGATCATCGATGTAACTCCTATGCCTCATAACGGTTGCAGACCGCCCAAACGAAGAAGAGTTTAATCATTATATCCTATAATTAATTTCTCACAAAAGTGTAGTTACGATTATCGAAGGATAAGCCTTAATTCATAATCACACTTTTAATTTTAAAGAAGATGGCAAGATACACAGGACCAAAATCTAAGATCGCTCGTAAATTCGGCGAAGCGATTTTTGGCGACGACAAGTCGTTTGAAAAGAAAAATTACCCTCCGGGACAACACGGTAACAACAGACGCCGTGGAAAAAAATCAGAATATGCTATCCAGCTGATGGAGAAGCAGAAAGCCAAGTATACTTATGGTATTCTGGAAAGACAATTTCGAAACCTTTTTGCAAAGGCTAACCGAAGCAAAGGTGTTACCGGGGAAGTTTTACTTCAATTATGTGAAGCCAGGCTAGACAACGTAGTCTACAGAATGGGTATTTCCACTTCAAGAAGGGGTGCGAGACAATTAGTTTCTCACAGACATATTACTGTTAATGGTAATGTCGTGAATATCCCTTCCTACTCTCTTAAACCGGGTGACGTAGTTGGAGTAAGGGAAAAGTCAAAATCATTACAGACTATTACAGATTCTCTTTCCGCTAACAGCAGTGTATACGAATGGATCACCTGGAATAGCGAAAAGAAAGAAGGAACTTTTGTGGCCGTTCCAGAACGCCTTCAAATTCCGGAGAATATCAAAGAACAATTAATCGTTGAGTTATACTCTAAATAAACCACATATACCCGACTATGGCATTATTTAATTTTCAGAAACCCGATAAAGTTATAATGATCGATTCCTCAGATTTCGAAGGGAAATTTGAATTCCGCCCTTTGGAACCCGGATATGGTCTAACTGTTGGGAACGCACTTAGAAGAGTATTGCTTTCCTCCCTGGAGGGATTCGCCATTACTTCGGTAAGGATAGATAAGGTTGAACACGAATTTTCGGTAATCGAAGGTGTTGTAGAAGACGTTACGGAAATTATTCTCAACTTAAAACAAGTTCGTTTCAAGAGGCAGATCGACGATGTTAACGAAGAAACCGTTTCAGTTTCTGTCAGTGGGAAAGAACAGCTTACAGCTGGAGACTTTCAGAAGTTTATCTCTGGTTTCCAGGTACTGAATCCAGACCTTGTGATCTGCAATATGGATCCTAAGGTAAGTATCAACATGGAGTTGATCATCGAAAAAGGCAGAGGTTATGTACCGGCTGAAGAAAATAAGAAATCAAGTGCACCTATTGGAAGCATCGCTGTCGATTCCATCTTTACTCCGGTAAAGAACGTAAAATACAGCATCGAAAACTTCAGGGTTGAACAAAAGACCGATTACGAAAAATTGGTTTTTGAAATCGTTACCGACGGTTCAATTCACCCTAAAGAAGCACTCACTGAGGCAGCAAAGGTTCTTATTCACCACTTTATGTTGTTCTCTGATGAGCGTATCACCCTTGAAGCTGATGAGATTGCTCAGACGGAAACTTATGACGAGGAGTCTTTGCACATGAGGCAATTGCTCAAGACAAAACTCGTGGATATGGATTTGTCAGTTCGAGCCCTCAATTGCTTAAAAGCAGCAGAGGTGGATACATTGGGAGACCTTGTATCTTTTAACAAGAACGACCTGATGAAATTCAGGAACTTTGGAAAAAAATCCCTGACAGAATTAGAAGAACTTGTGATCAACAAGGGCTTGAATTTTGGAATGGATTTGTCAAAATACAAATTGGATAAAGATTAATTTAAGTTCTGTTTCGTTGCCCTAGAAGGCATACTGAACCAAAAGAACACATAGTACATAAGCATGAGACACGGTAAGAAAATCAATCACTTGGGTAGGAAAACGGCACATAGGTCGGCTATGCTGGCCAATATGGCCTGTTCCCTGATTGAACATAAAAGAATCAATACCACTGTAGCCAAGGCCAAGGCCCTGAAACAGTTTATTGAGCCCCTGATCACTAAATCCAAAGCTGAAAATAATCAGTCATTGGAAAAAGGAACCCATAACAGGCGAATCGTATTCAGAAACCTAAGAGATAAATATGCAGTATCTGAATTGTTCAGCACAGTTGCAGAAAAAGTAGGGGACAGACCAGGAGGATACACCAGAATTATCAAATTGGGAAACCGTCTGGGTGATAACGCTGATATGGCGATGATCGAATTGGTGGATTTCAATGAAATTTACAATGCCGGGAAGCCAAAGAAAAAGAAATCTACGCGTAGAGGCAGAAGCTCTAAGAAAGCAGAAGCTACCGCAGCACCTGCAGCTGAAAGCGTTGAAGAGGTGGAAGTAGCTGAAGCTCCTAAAGCCGAAAAGGAAACCAAAACTGAAGAGCCTAAAGCTGAAGCTCCAAAGAAGGAGAAAGCCAAGGACGCAGAAGAAACAAAAACAGATGACTCCAAAGAATAGGATGTTCATAATGTCTTTAAAATTTGAAAAGGATAGACCTGCAAGTCTATCCTTTTTTTATGTTTATTTGTGAAACCAAAAAATTGCAGTTTAATGAAATATCAAACCAAGAAGAAAGCACTCATATTGCTGGCAGATGGAACTATTTTTTATGGTAAATCGGTTGGAAATGCTGATGGCACGGCCTTTGGAGAGGTGTGTTTTAATACGGGAATGACCGGCTATCAGGAAATTTTTACAGATCCGTCCTATTTTGGACAGTTGATGGTGATGACTAATGCCCATATTGGGAATTACGGGGCCCATAACGAAGAGATTGAATCAGATTCTGTAAAAATTGCCGGCCTCATATGCAAAAATTTCAGTTATGATTATTCCAGGCCGGACGCTGATGAAAGCCTCTTAGAATTTCTAAACAATAATAAGCTCTTTGCTATTTCTGATGTAGACACGCGAGCCCTGGTAAGTTATATTCGGGATCACGGGGCCATGAATGCGGTGATTTCAACAAGAGTAGATGAGCTGGATGCCCTCAAAGCTGAACTTAAAAAGATACCCAGCATGGAAGGCCTGGAGCTTGCTTCAAAAGTATCGACCAAAGAACCATACTACTATGGAAAGGAAGACGCAACCTACAGGATTGCGGCACTTGACATAGGAATCAAAAAGAATATCCTGAGAAATCTTGCAGCAAGGGATGCTTATATTAAAGTGTTCCCATACAATACTCCCTTCTCAGAGCTTAAGGTATGGAATCCCGACGGATACTTTATTTCAAATGGCCCGGGAGATCCGGAACCACTGAAAGGAGTAATTGAAACGGCAAGGGAAATCATCGCCCAGGACAAGCCACTATTCGGAATATGTCTGGGGCATCAGATTATTGCTCTGGCAAACGGGGTTTCTACCTATAAAATGTTCAACGGACACAGGGGAATCAACCACCCGGTGATCAATTTTGAAACTGGGAAGGGGGAAATTACCTCCCAGAATCACGGTTTTGCTATAAACAGAGAAGAAACGGAGGCACATCCTGAACTGGTGATCACTCATGAACATCTCAATGACAAAACAGTAGCAGGGATACAGATGAAAGATAAAAATGTCTTTTCTGTGCAGTACCATCCTGAGGCGAGTCCGGGGCCACATGATGCTTCCTATTTATTCGATCAGTTTTTTCAATTGATTAAAGAGCATTCTAATACAGGAGTTTCAGTATAAAAAAAGAAGGGAGATCAACCATTTTTTGAGGAATCTTCACGATTCACCGGGGCCTTTTGTATCTTTGAAATGAAAGAAATCAACCCATAAAAAGCAAGAATTATGAGTATTATACTAGATGTCCATGCCCGTCAGATATTTGACTCCAGGGGTAATCCTACCGTAGAGGTAGATGTGGTAACACAAAACGGTGTAATGGGCCGGGCAGCCGTGCCTTCCGGTGCTTCTACCGGGGAACATGAGGCCGTTGAATTACGAGATGGCGGGAAAGCCTATATGGGGAAGGGAGTTATGAATGCGGTCGAAAATGTCAATACTAAGATAGCTGAAGAAATTAGGGGGATGATGGTGTTTGATCAGAATCTGATTGACCAGACCATGATCTCACTAGATGGTACCCCAAACAAGTCTAAACTCGGAGCAAATGCTATCCTGGGTGTTTCTCTTGCGGTTGCCAAAGCTGCAGCAAACGAAATGGGGATGTCACTATACAGGTACGTAGGCGGGGTAAGTGCCAATACCCTTCCAGTACCCATGATGAATATTATCAATGGCGGATCGCATTCCGATGCACCTATCGCTTTTCAGGAATTCATGGTGATGCCCGTAAAGGCGAAGAGTTTTTCGCATGCCATACAGATGGGAACGGAAATATTTCATCATCTTAAAAAAGTACTGCACGATCGTGGTTTAAGTACTGCAGTAGGAGATGAAGGTGGATTTGCCCCAACCCTGGAAGGTACGGAAGACGCTTTAGATACAATAAGCATTGCTGTTAAGAATGCAGGATATTCTTTTGGCGATGAGGTAATGGTAGCCCTTGATTGTGCCGCAGCCGAATTCTTTGTGGATGGCAAATACGATTACACAAAATTTGAAGGGGACAAAGGAGCCGTGAGAACTTCGGAAGAGCAAGCGAAATACCTGGCTGAACTTTGTGCCAAATACCCAATTATTTCTATTGAAGACGGAATGGATGAAAATGACTGGAATGGATGGAAGATCTTGTCTGATCTGGTAGGAGATAAGGTACAATTGGTGGGAGACGATTTATTTGTGACCAATGTCACAAGACTTTCAAGAGGGATCTCGGAAGGTATCGCCAATTCAATCCTCATTAAGGTCAACCAGATAGGAACACTCACAGAAACCATAGCAGCTGTAAACATGGCTAAGAATGCCGGGTATACAAGCGTGATGTCTCACCGATCAGGGGAGACTGAAGACAATACCATCGCCGATCTGGCAGTTGCCCTTAATACCGGGCAGATTAAAACTGGTTCTGCTTCTCGTTCAGACAGGATGGCCAAATACAACCAACTGCTTCGCATTGAGGAGGAACTGGGTGAAGTTGCCCATTATCCGGGTGTCGATGCGTTCAAGGTCGGACATTAATAATCAGTTAAGAATAGAAAAGCCTTTCGTAAATTGAAAGGCTTTTTTTAACTTCCCTTATTTCCAGAACTCATCTATGAATCACTTTTTATTTGTCGCCGCCGAAAATGACGCCATTCCTAATTGCAAAGCAGGAGGAATGGGAGATGTGGTACGTGACGTACCCAGGCAGATTGCCGAACGGGGTGATATGGTTCATGTGGTGGTTCCGAGCTATTCAAGATTACATCTCAATGGGGAATTCTTGTCAGAACTTAGCTTTAGTTTAAACGGGAGACCCTATACGGCCGAACTCTACAAGGTGCCACCCAAGAAAGAACTGGAGAATATTCAACACTATGTAATTCACCATCCGGAGATTAAGGCAGGAGAGATAGGTAAAATTTATCACAATGATCCGGAGAAGCCGTTTTTCACTGATTCGAACAAATTTGCCATCTTTTGCACAGCAGTGGCCACAGCGATCAATAACGAGGCTTTTGGAACTTTAGACATTGTGCATTTACACGACTGGCATACGAGTCTTTTACTCTTTCTAAAAACCTATCACGCCAAATACGCTTCCCTTAAGAAATACAGATTTGTTTATAGCATTCACAACCTGGCCATACAGGGCATCCGTCCTTTTGAAGGGAATGAGGCATCGGTCAATACCTGGTTTCCCGAAGTGAGCTATGATATAAAACGACTGATGGACTATCGCTATCAGGACTGTATAAACCTTATGGCAACAGGGATAAGGCTTGCTGATGCGGTTCATACGGTTTCACCTTCGTATAAACGGGATATTTTACAGCCCAGCAGACCGCCTGAATTCATTGGAGGAGAGTCGCTTGAGAAGGATCTTCTGCAGGCCGATAATCAGGGTCGTTTGTTTGGGATATTAAATGGGAGTAACTACAAAAACATTCGATCGGCAAAACGGAATATGCTCTTTAAAAATGCCGTAAAGGCTATTTTTGGTTGGCTGCAGGAAGAGTCAAAGAAATACAAAGCCGATTTTCTTGCTCATACCGGGGAAAAGTTACTTCCCTATTTATACGAAAAACCAAAATTTATTTGCTCCAGTGTTGCCCGACTAACAGAGCAAAAATTCTTTTTCTTTAAGGAATCGCCTGAGGCACTTCTGGCTATTTTAGAGAAACTTGAAAAAGTAAACGGCATCTATATGGTCCTTGGGACAGGGGCTCCTGAATATGAGGAGTTGTTCAGGAAACTAAGCCGGGAACAGGAAAACTTTATATTTTTTAACGGGCAGTCTGAAGATGTGATCGACTCTATTTATCTGGAAACTGATTTGTATTTTATGCCCAGTCAGTTTGAACCTTGTGGGATTAGTCAGATGCTGGCCATGAGAAACGGTAATCCATGCCTTGTACACAGTACGGGGGGATTAAAGGACACTGTATCTCATCTTAAAACGGGCTTCGCGTTTGACGGGGACAGTTATGATGACAAGATCGCCAATATGCTCAGTTGTTTTGATGAGGCCCTGGATATTTATCAGAACAAACCTGAGAAATGGAAGACGATTAAGTCTGAGGCCAAAAAAATGCGCTTTACCTGGAAGAAATCTGTCGATGAATACTATCAGAAACTCTATAGTATTCAAAATTAGACAGATGTTTTTATCACTCTGATAAATTCTTCTAAAAATGTTCATTGTGTACGTATAAAGCCTTGCTTAGAATTGTTAAGAAGGCCCCTTTTTCTTACCTTTAACATCCCGTCAAAATAATCTCAAAATCACCTGCATGAAAGACAAAGCAATACTCGAATACGAAGGAAAAAAATACGAATTCCCTGTGGTTGAAGGCACAGAGCAGGAACTGGCCATAGATATCAAAACCCTGCGTTCCTCTACGGGAATGATCACGCTGGATCCCGGTTATAAAAACACAGGCTCCTGCGAAAGTGCAATAACCTATCTCGATGGGGAGAAAGGTATTTTGCGTTATCGCGGATATAATATCGAGGAATTAGCTAAAAAGGCTGATTTTCTCGAAGTTGCTTACCTCCTTATTTTTGGGGAACTACCCAATAAAGAAGAACTAGAACAGTTCCACGAAGACATCAGGCAGGAATCTCATGTAGACGAGGAGATGAAAAAGATCCTTGATGCCTTTCCAAAATCGGCTCACCCGATGGGAGTTCTTTCCTCCCTTACCAGTGCTTTAATAGCCTTTAATCCTTCTTCCGTAAATATTTCTTCGGAGAAAGAAATGTACTGGGCCATTATCAGGATAATGGCAAAATTTCCGGTTTTGGTAGCCTGGACAATGCGGAAACAAAAAGGACTTCCTCTCGACTATGGGGATGATTCCCTGGGCTATGTGGAGAACCTCCACAAAATGATGTTTAAGAGACCCAATAAGGAGTATGTAAAGAATAAGATTGTCATTGATGCCCTGGATCAGCTCCTTATCCTTCATGCCGATCACGAGCAGAACTGCTCCACTTCTACGGTGCGAATAACGGGATCATCGCATGCCGGACTTTTTGTGTCTCTTTCGGCGGGTATATCGGCCCTATGGGGTCCTCTGCACGGTGGGGCCAACCAGGCGGTATTGGAAATGCTGGAGGCTATAGAAGCAGACGGAGGTGATACACAGAAATATATGAATAAAGCCAAGGACAAGGATGATCCATTCCGATTGATGGGCTTTGGCCACAGGGTTTACAAAAACTTTGACCCCCGCGCCAAGATTATCAAAAAGGCAGCAGATGAAGTTCTTGGTGATTTAGGGATCGAAGATCCTATTCTCTCTATTGCTAAAGGCCTTGAAAAGGTGGCCCTCGAAGATCCTTATTTCGTAAAGCGAAAACTGTATCCCAATGTAGATTTTTATTCCGGGATCATTTACAGGGCTTTGGGTATCCCTACGGAGATGTTTACCGTAATGTTTGCAATGGGTAGACTACCCGGCTGGATTGCCCAGTGGCGCGAAATGCGATTGAGGGGAGAACCCATAGGCAGGCCGAGACAAGTATACATAGGCGAGAATGAACGACCTTTCGTTCCTCTAAAAAAGCGTTAGGCAGCTATCTATGCTTCAACTTAATGTAAGGGATGAGACTTCCCCGCTAAAAGCAGTAGTCCTTGGAATTGCTAACAGTCCCGGCCCTATCCCAAAGCCGGAGGAAGCCTATGACCCCAAATCGCTTGAACATATCCTGGCAGGGACCTATCCAAGGGAAAAGGATATGATAGGTGAAATGGAGGCATTTAACAGCGTGCTCAGGAAACATGGGGTTAAAGTATTCAGGCCTGAGGTCCTGGAGAATTGCAATCAGATATTTTCGAGAGATATCGCTTTTGTTATTGAGGATAAACTCATCAAAGCTAATATCCTTCCTGAAAGGGAAAAGGAGTTTGAAGCAATTATCCATGTTCTCGATGTCATCGACCCCAATAAAATCCTTATCCCACCTGAACCCGTCCATATAGAAGGGGGAGATGTGATGCCCTGGAAGGATTATATATTTGTTGGAACCTACAGGGGAGAAGACTATTCCGACTATATCACCGCACGGACCAATACCGAAGCGGTTGCCTATTTAAAAGAAGCTTTTCCGCATAAAAAAGTAAAATCCTTCGATCTGAGAAAATCAAATACAGATCCAAAACAGAACGCCCTTCATCTCGATTGTTGTTTTCAGCCTATTGGGAGAGACAAGGCCATACTTCATAAAAACGGCTTTCTTGTGGAAGAGGAATACGAATGGCTGCTGAACTACTTTGGAAAAGATCGAGTCTTTGAAATTGACAGCGAGGAAATGTACCAGATGTTCAGCAATGTGTTCTCTATTTCACCTGAAGTGATCGTTTCTGAGCGATCTTTTACCCGTCTCAACAACTGGTTAAGGGATCAGGGATTTACGGTAGAGGAAGTTCCATACAACGAAATCGGCAAACAGGAAGGCCTTCTGCGATGTAGTACCCTGCCCCTGATCAGAGACTAACTCCAGCAATTTCTTCCGATAAAATAAAGGTGGAAGTCCATCAAAAAAATCCGGTTAAAGAGCTACCTTTAGCCTGCAAATTTTTTCCTTCTATGCAGATTACAAATACCATATTAATGGTGAGACCGGTTCGTTTTCGAATGAACGAGGAAACTGCGGTCAACAACTATTTCCAGGAAGATATCGATATAAAAAATCAGACGATCAACCTGAGAGCCCAGCAGGAGTTCGACCAATTTGTGTCCCTTTTGAGATCAAAGGGAGTTGATGTGATAGTTGTAGACGATATTTATGAAAGAGATACCCCTGATTCTATTTTTCCAAACAACTGGGTGTCTTTTCACGCAAGTGGTACCGTAGGATTATATCCGATGTTTGCCGAGAACAGACGCAGGGAGCGACGTGAAGATATTCTGGATGTTCTGGAAGAAAAAGGATTTGAGATCAAAACGGTCATCGATTATACCTCGGCAGAAGAAGAGGGTCTGTTTTTAGAGGGGACAGGCAGTATTATTATGGACAGGGATCACCAGAAAGCTTATTGTGCCTTATCCCCCAGAGCAGATGAAGAGCTTTTTATAGAATTTTGCGAGGATATGGAATGTACGCCAATTATTTTTACCGCTTACCAGTCGGTAGATGGCAGCAGAATGCCCATATATCACACCAATGTCATGATGTGTATAGCAGAAACCTTTGTGGTAATTTGTCTCGATGCGATAGACGACAAAAAGGAACGAAGGAACGTTTTGAACCACCTTAAAGAAGACGGAAAAGAGATCATCGCTATCACCGAAGTTCAGCTGCAAAATTTTGCTGGAAATATGCTTCAGGTCATTGGGAAAGAGGAAAAAAGGTATCTGGCGATGAGTTCAGCTGCGTTTACAAGTCTGACACCCGAACAGATCACGGCAATTAACCGGCATTGTGAGATCCTTCACAGTCCCCTGGAAACCATTGAGACTTGCGGTGGCGGTAGTGCACGCTGTATGATGGCCGAAATATTCCTGCCACGGGCGGTAGATTAGCCTTCTGTAAATTGGAACAAGGAGCCGTCGTAGGGACCTCAGGTTTTTGCCCTGGAAATATTTCGAATCATTCCTCCGAAAATAAAGTAGTGAAAAGGGACAATGGAGTACCAGTATAGGCGACCTCTGAGTCCCTTGGGCCTGAAAGTAGCTGTCTGGTGAAGGACATTGTTCTTGTCAATCTTAAACTCCAGCCAGGCTTCACCCGGCAATCGCATCTCTGCAAATAAGAGAAGGCGTTTTCCTTTTTTATCTGCCAGCAGCACCCTCCAGAAATCGAGGGAATCTCCGGGATAAATCTTATCGGGATGTGTACGTCCCCTGCGTAGACCCACTCCGCCTGTAAGCTTATCGATAAAGCCCCTGATTTTCCATAGCCAGTTCCCGTAGTACCAGCCCTGTTCTCCTCCTATTTTCCAGATATTCCGCAAAACCTGGTCGGGATCATCTACTTTTATCTTCTTTTCATCTTTCAAAACCCCGTATTTAGGGACCTGAATATATTTTTCGAGGTTTTTCTGAAACCGCCCGCTTACCATACTGTCCTTCCAGCTACTGATAACAAGGTTCTGTTCAATTTTTTTAAATGCCATGTCGATGGCTTCCATATAAGTATGGGATTCCAGCTTGAGAAGGTCCTGCAGGCGGTTGTCTCTGGCCACAACTTCCATCTTCATACTATCTACCAGATTTACGGCCAGCTTATAGGAGGTGGAAGTCACAAAGTACAACCAGTAGGAGGATAATTTGGGTGTCATAATGGGCACGGTGATTATCCAGTTTTTAAAACCCCTGGCTTTCGCATATTGATGCAGCATTTCCTTGTAAGTAAGAATATCTTTTCCCCCAATATCAAATGAATCGTCATAGGTGTCTTCTCTGCCCAATACTCCGGAAAGGAAATTGATCACATCCCTTATTCCAATTGGCTGTGTCCTGGTCAAAACCCACTTTGGGGTAATCATTACAGGCAGCTTTTCACAGAGATCCCGGATAATTTCGAAAGAAGAGCTCCCTGAGCCTACGATAATCCCGGCCCGGAGCACGGTGAGGTGATAGGATCCCTGATAAAGGATATTTTCAACATTTTTCCTCGATTTTAAATGCTTTGAAAGTTCTTCATCATTGACAATCCCACTGAGGTAAATGACTTGTTTTACCCCACTTTGATTCATATAGGTATTGAAGTTTTCGGCAGACAGGGCTTCCTTTTCATCAAAATCCTGGGTAGAAGAACTCATGGAGTGGATGAGGTAATAACCTACATCAATATCCCCTGGGATTAAATCGGCTTTCACCTCTTTAAGGAAATCAATTTCTACTATCTCAATACGTGATAGTGTTTCCTCATCAACAGAAAGCCGTTTCTGATCTCTTACGGCGCAGACTACCTCATGGCCCAGCTCTAATAGCCTAGGTAAAAGGCGCATCCCAATATATCCGTTGGCTCCGGTCAGGAAAATTTTCATCGGTTAGAGATCTTCAATATGTGTAGGCGCATTGTCGGCTTTGTAATCCATCAATTTTTTAAAGAATTTCTGAATTGCCTTGGTGTCTGATCTCACTTTGATAAAGTAATGGTCGCGATAGATGGAATATACGGCCAGATCGCCTTTATAAATAGTGAGCTTGTAAAATGGGATGACCAGAGCAAAGGTTTCGAGCAGAGAACGAAATCTGACAATAATTCCTTTCGGTCTTATCTCTACATTGCAGCTATCCAGGTTGTTGTCAAGAATAAGGAGATTTCTGATTTCCAGGCTGGCTTCGGTAATAAATAACTTTGGCGACCCAATTCCGCCCATGGCCCATCGATCTTTCAGGGGAAATGGTTTGCCCACTTCCTCATCTATTTTTTGGGTAATTTCCTTGTTGTTATACGATACGTTGAGTAACATATTCTTTCTTTTTCATTAGCTGCATAAAGTTACCGAAAACATTGGGGAATACCGATTTGAAAAGGTATAAAAGCTTAAAAAATACGTAGTTTTGCATCTTTAAAGCAGGTCATTTAAAAACTATGGAGCAGCAACTTGTCTCAAAGGTAAAAGAAGCGGTTAACAAGCTTTACGAAGTGGACTTACCTTCGGTTGAAGTTCAACCCACAAGGAAGGATTTTGAGGGTGACATAACCCTGGTAATTTTTCCCATGCTCCGTTTTGTCAAAGGAAATCCCGAAAAGATAGGTACGGCCATAGGAGACTATTTATTGGATAAGGTTGCCGAAGTTTCAGGATTTAATGTCATTAAGGGATTTTTGAACCTCACTTTCTCCGATGCGTATTACCTCAGAGAGTTCAATACGATTCTAGGAGAGGAGAACTTCGGAATTGCGGAGGAAAAGAGAGAAGGGGCTGTAATGGTAGAATACTCTTCACCAAATACGAACAAGCCGTTGCATTTGGGCCATATCCGCAATAATCTTTTGGGATATTCAGTAGCGGAAATTCTGAAGGCTTCCGGGAACAAGGTGTACAAGACTCAAATCATCAACGATCGTGGGATTCACATATGCAAGAGTATGCTGGCCTGGAAGCGTTTTGGTAAGGGTGAAACACCTGAGTCTACTGGCCTGAAGGGAGATAAATTGGTTGGGAATTACTACGTTGCCTTTGACAAGGCCTATAAAAAGGAAATAGAGCAGTTGGTCAGTGAAGGTAAGAGCAGGGAGGAAGCTGAACAAAAGGCACCGATTCTTCTTGAAGCCCAGGAAATGCTTCGCCAGTGGGAGGCAGGTAATCAGGATGTGGTGGCCTTATGGGAAACCATGAATTCGTGGGTGTATAAGGGATTTGAAGAAACCTATGCCAATCTGGGAGTCGATTTTGACAAGTTGTATTATGAAAGTAACACCTATTTATTGGGGAAAGATGTGGTAGAGGATGGCCTCAATAGAGGCGTATTTTTTAAAAAGGAAGATGGGAGTGTCTGGATCGACCTCACTGATGAAGGTCTTGACGAAAAGATCGTATTGCGATCCGATGGTACGGCGGTCTACATGACACAGGATATCGGTACTGCCATACAAAGGGTAAAAGATTTTCCCGATATCAGCGGGATGGTTTATACTGTAGGGAATGAGCAGGATTACCATTTTAAGGTCTTATTCCTGATTCTAAAGAAGCTGGGCTATAATTGGGCAGATCATCTTTATCATCTCAGTTATGGGATGGTTGACCTGCCCAGTGGGAAAATGAAGAGCAGGGAAGGCACTGTAGTTGATGCTGACGACCTGATCAGGGATATGGCACAAACTGCAGAGGCGATCTCAGAGGAATTAGGAAAACTTGATGCTTATACAGAAAAAGAAAAACAGGGGTTGTACAGGATCATAGGTTTAGGAGCGTTAAAATACTATATCTTGAAGGTGGATCCCAAAAAGAGGATATTGTTCAACCCTGAGGAATCTGTCGATTTCCAGGGAAATACAGGTCCGTTTATTCAGTATACATACGCCCGAATACAATCTATTCTAAGAAAGGCTAATTTTGATCAATCATTTAAAAGAAATACTTCAACAAAAACTATTGAAGAATTGCATCCGAAGGAAAAGGAACTGATCAAATTGCTGCAACTTTTTGCAGGTGTTATACAGGCTGCTGCGGAGCAGTTCAGTCCGGCTCTTATTGCCAATTATATTTACGATCTGGTGAAGGAATTTAATTCATTTTACCAGCAGGTATCAATTCTGGGAGAGGAAGAAGAAGCGATCAGAGATTTCAGGGTATTACTCTCTGCAGAAGTAGCCGTGGTGATAAAGAGAGGATTTGCACTGCTGGGAATTCAGGTTCCGGATAGGATGTAATAAAAAAGACCGCTCGAGAGCGGTCTTTTCTATAATTGATCAGGAAAATTATTTTTCTTTACTCTGTGCTACAGCAAGGCCGTAGATTACAAGTCCGAATCCAATTTTATTGACGGCATCACCAATGTTGTAAATCACGTCCATATTGAGTCCGATATTACCGAGCCCATCGTACCATCCCGGAGTTCCTGCCATATATCCAAGGGGATAAATAGCCCATCCTACTAGTACGAACCAACACAGTGTTTTGTGAGCGCTCAACACAGAGCCTCCCGCCTGAACCGCCAGCTTTTTTGCTTCGCCAAACCAGATCTCATATACGATCCAGAAGTATGCGAGACCGGAGATTAATCCCCAGAAAGCAGCACTGTCTCTGTATACAGCTTCTCCGAAGTATCCGGTAACAAGCATTATTACAGAGGCAAAGATAAGGCGCCACATCAGAGACTTTTTGGCTCCTGCCACCTTAAGTATTAAAAAGAACTCAACACACATTAGTGGAACAGTCAAAACCCAGTCCACATAGCGGAAGAAAGTTGGGGATTCTGCAAATCCTGCCCAGTAATCCCTCATGTACCAGTAATGTACGGCAGCGATAAAAGTAATTAATCCTGAAACCAGGATTGAAGTTCTCCATTTTTTGTCAAAACTACTCATCGACAAAAAGAAAAATGCAGAGGCTGCCATCATGGCCATACAGCCAACAAAGAAGGTAAACCCTACATAATCATCGGTCGCCATTCTGGAGACCAGTGAAATTGATGCTAAAAAATTTTCCATAGATATAGAATTAGTTAATTTTGTTTAAATAAAAATAATAAAGATTAAACAATATTTCATAAATTTACATCCAGTATTTTATCGATTTGGAAAAAAAACAACAAAATATTAACACTTTCAGCGGTTTTATGATCGTGCTGACGTTTTTCTTCCTCTGGATCACTGTTAGTTTTAACATTGAAGCAGAGGCGGTTTTGGCCTATTTTCTAATTTTTACTTTTGGAATCTTACATGGGTCTAATGATCTGAAGCTTATACAACAGACTTCCTCCGCATCAAAGAAGATGTTTTTCTTCAGAGCTCTGGCCAGTTATGTGGCTGTAATAGCAATGACAGTAGTGTTTTTTGCAATCGTCCCAGCCCTTGCCCTTGTCTTTTTTATTCTGGCCAGCAGCTATCATTTCGGGGAACAACACTGGTCTGCCAGGGTTAAACCCTCTCCACTGTCCTATATTTTTTACAGCTGTTACGGTTTGGTGATCTTTTTTCTTCTTTTTTATACCAATGCAGAAGAAGTATCTTCTATCATTTATCAGGTGACCGGAATACAAATCCTGTCCACCTATTATCTCTATGTCCTATGTACTTCCTTTGGAGGATTTCTGGGTATTTACCTGTGGAGTCAAAGAAAAAAGGAGGTCAAAGTAAATATGGTGAAGGAGCTATTCTATCTCCTGGTTTTTGCGATAGTTTTTAAAACTGCCTCCCTCTTGTGGGCCTTCAGCATCTATTTTGTAGTGTGGCATAGTATCCCTTCGCTTATGGATCAGACTACCTACCTCTATGGGAAAGTCAATAAAAGTACCTTGCTTAAATACCTGAAAACTTCTTTTGTTTACTGGCTGATTTCCATGATTGGTCTGGGGATTCTGTATTTCCTGTTTCATGAAAAACAAGGGTTGTTTCTCTCCCTTATGATCTATTTCCTTGCGGCGATTACCTTTCCTCATGTCATTGTAATGAACCGCCTTAATCAGGGTTAAAAGCTAACTCTGAAACTCGCATTAGGAGTAAGGCCTAAGGAAATACTCTCCACAGTTTCGATTTCATTCTGCTCGTTCAACCGGTAATATATATTTAATACATTCCGCTTCCCAAAAATATTCAAAACCGAAGCTCCTGCCGATGCCTTCACCTTTTCGCTTATCTTAAAGTTATAAATAAGCGATGCATCAGCCCGCAAATAATCGGGGAGTCTGCTGCTATTGGGATCCTGATAGTTGATCCTATTGGGAAACACAGTGGTGATAATGGAGTTATTTCCTTCCTGTGGTTTTGTGTAAGGCTTGCCGGTTCGGTAGTTTAACCCTATCCCCAATTTGAGATTCCTGTAGTTATAAGTGCTTGCCAGGGTAGCGGTATGCCTGATGTCCAGATTATTTGGAAATTCATTTGGGGTAATGTCCTCAAAAAAATAGGTGTTATCATTGAAGGCATAACTCAGCCAACTACTAAATCGGTTGTTCTTGTAATTGACAAGGAATTCGCCCCCTTTGATGGTATAACTCCCGAGCTCACCATTGAACTGGTCTTCATTCTGAAATCCCTGAGTAGCAGTGCTGACGCCGCTTACCTCTTTGTAAAATCCTTCTAAACCGATAAACCATCTGTTCTTATCATAATTGATTCCCAAAGAAGCTTGTTTACTCTTTGTAATGGGCAGTTCATCGTTATCAGACAATATCCATCGTCTTTTTTCAATTCCCAGAAAATTCTGTTCGAGGTCGA
Organism: Muriicola sp. E247; assembly: GCF_041358175.1. Taxonomy (NCBI): domain Bacteria; kingdom Pseudomonadati; phylum Bacteroidota; class Flavobacteriia; order Flavobacteriales; family Flavobacteriaceae; genus Muriicola; species Muriicola sp. E247. The sequence continues at coordinate 116,255 of NZ_JBGKBE010000005.1, read as the reverse complement.
TAATCTGGTTTGTAGTCTGATTCTTGAATTCCCCCCTGAATTCCAGGCGAAAATCCGGCCAGAGCATATAACTCATATTTAAGCGGGGTTCAAGGATAATCTCCTCAAAGGTTCCCAGATTTTGCAGATAATTGAGGCGGGCACCCCCAAGAAATTCAAATTTTTGATCTGCCGACTTATATTGAAATTCACTAAAGAGGGCATGTGACCTGATAACACCTTTTACATTACTCATAAACGGAGGCTGGCTAACATCGGTAAAGTTTGTGATTCCTACTTCGGTAAACTGATACCCGTTCCTTGTGAGAAGTTCATCAGTAAGCTCGTAATCCGATAGGGCTTTAAAAGAGGATTCAAGAACCCTGTTGTTCTGGAAGAGGGTTTGCTGGCCATTGCCTTCAATATTCTGGGCATCGAGGTTGTATCGAGTGTAATAGGCATTGATTTGTGTGGAAAATCGATCAGACCACTCACTGGAGAGTCGGCCGCCAAAAGAAAAATTGGTCTGGTCGAGCAGGCTTTGATTTGTCCGGTTTGTAGCCTGATTGGTTTCCAGGTAGTCCAGATTATTGTTGATCTGTATGGCACTGACCCTCAATTTATGGTAGGCGTTGATATCGTACAATACCTTTGCTGTAAAATCATAAAAGTAAAAGTTCTCCTCCCTGTCGATCTCCTCATCAGTACCGTTGCTTCCTTTTACTTCAGTATCCTGGAATGCCCGTTCAAAGAATTGGTTGTAGGTGGGCGTATTTAGAAAGTCGGTTACCGACCTTCTGGCCGAAAATTGAACGGCCAGACGGTTCGATAAAGGAATATGCCCGTACATATCGCCGCTGATGAGATTAAAACCTCCGCCTCCGAAAATACCGTCCCGCACCTCGTCTTTGGTTTCCATACTGATAATACCGCTGACACCGTCTCCGTACTGTGGACTGGTGCCGTTTTTAATGATCGTTACCTGATCTGTCAGATAGGGATTGAAAGCAGAAATAAGACCGAAAAAGTGACCCGATTGATACATCTTTATTCCATCCCATAAAATGAGATTCTGGTCGTTGGTTCCACCCCTGATATTGATGTCTGATACAGTTTCATCAATACTTTTTATCCCGGGCAAGGCCTGTATGGTCTGCAGGATGTCGGGTTCTGATAAGCCGGGGAGTATACCAAAATCTTCAATGTCTAATAAGATACTCCCGTCTTTTTCACGGGAAATCCCCGTGGTTAGAAACTGATAGACGATTACTTCTTCCAGTTCCTGATAATTCAGGGCCAGTAAGAAAACAGGGCAGGCTGAATTATTCACAAGTTCTGAAGCACTTATATAGCGGGGTTTAAAGCCAAGAAACCGGATTCTAAGATGAGCATCCCGGGGAATATTTGTGAGGCTAAACTTTCCATCCATATCTGTAAGTACGGCCATGGAACTGCCCAGCACTTCAACGCTTGCTCCGGGGATATTGTTTTGGCCATAATTGTCATAGACAAAGCCACATATGTCTAAGGTTGTACTGGGGGTAATGGAAAAATACCGATCAGACAATTTACTAAAGCGAAGTTGAGTTTCTTTTTCAAGGGTGCGTAAAATAGCCGAAAGTTCTGTGTCTTCAACCGGCAATACTTTAAGATCCTTCAGGTCTTCATCGACATAGGAGAACTTCACGTTGAACTGTAACTCTAACTTTTGAAGATAGGGGATAAGGCCTACTTTACTCGTATCCTGGTCTTGCGCATTCGCAAGGATACCAAAAAGCAGTAAGATGCAAAAGAGGAATCTTTTAAGGCGCGGTATCTGCATAAAAGAGCACTTTATTCCCCTCTAAAGTAAATTTAATTTGAGAAGGAGTACTTATACTCTGTAACGCCAAATTTATGTTTGTGTTGCTGAATGTACCCGTAAAAAGTTCATTGAGATCAACGTTTTTGGTTTCAACCTCAACATTGTACTGTCGTTCAAATTCCTGCAAAACATAAGAGAAAGGAATACTTTTAAAAGTACTTTCATTATTAACCCATGAAGGTTCGGTTGCAGTAGCTGTCTGAACATCTGTAATTTTCCCGCCAATAACCAGAAATGAGCTGCCGGCAGCTAACTTTCTCTCTTCGTTCTGAAAGTTCACACTTACGAGGCCTTCATAACAAGTCACTTCAAAAAAGTCGTCCCTGCTTTCCACATTAAATTGAGTACCAAGCACACTAACGTCACCCATAGGGGTATTTACAGTGAATTTCTCTCCTTTGGCAACTTTGAAGAAAGCTTCTCCATCGAGGGATAACTTACGTTCTTTTTCCCAATTGCGTTCACTAAAAGAAAGTTCCGATCCTGCATTGAGGATTACTTCGGACGCATCCGGCAATACAATTTCTGTACGCTGGGCATATTCAGTAGTATAGGATTCATCTAAAGTGGAAATATAAAAGACCGTTGCTGCAATAAGTACTGTAACGGCGGCAGCAATACGCATCATATACCGGGCAGGGTGTAATTTTACAACCTTAGGCTCACGAACTCCCTGCTTCTTCTTAATGTCGGCCAGAGCACGATCCATATCAAAAGAAGGCGAAGTTAAGGTGCTGCTTGCCTCTACAATCTTTTGATAGGAAGCGTATTCCTCAGATTGCTTGAAGACAGCGAGTTCCTCCTCGCTTAATTCGTTATTTAGCCATTTGGCCAGGTAATTTTCTTGCATGATTTCTGCACTTTACTCCTATATAACACTCCAACCTTAAAAAACCCTACCGTTGATCGATATTTTTTTATTAATTCCTTCTGTAAGCCCTATAAACATTGCTTTCAGCCTATATGCCATCTATCTGTTCCCTGAGGCTTTTAAGTGCCAGGTGCATCCGTTTTTCGATAGCCTTTACGCTAACCCCTTCCATTTCGGCTATTTCAGCGTATTTTTTTCCGTCAATCCGGTTAAGGAGAAACACGGTACGCTGATTTTCCGGAAGGCTGTCCAGGGCACGGTCTAGTTTCTCCTTGAATTCTTTTTCTTCCAACAGAAACTCAGGAGATTCCTGGTTACGGTCCTTTGTTGCTTTTTCAGCGTACTTTAATCTGACCTTCTCCGCTTTTAATACATTAAGGTAAAGGTTGTTGGCCACTTTATACACAAAAGCCTTTGCTTTATCCGGTGCCACCTTGGCGCAGTTTTCCCAAAGCTTTACAAAAGCCTCTTGTACAGCATCGTAGGCCTTCTCTTCATTACCGTATTTATAATATATGTAATTAAAAATCGTTTTAGAATTGGATTTGAAGATTGTATTGAAAACCTGCTCTTCGCAAACATTATCCATATAGTGCCCCTCTTATTTGATAGATGTAAGCCAAAGATATTTTAAAAAAAATTAAAAACGGGGTAGGGTATTTTCTTAAAGAGGTGTTATAAGTCTGTACGAACAACAAAAAATCCAAATCGTTATGAAAAATGTTTTTAAGTATTCAGTGTTTTCCTTGCTTTTTATGGCAACACTGATGGTAACTTCCTGTCAGGAAGAGTTTGAAGAACTACCGCAGCCGGACGAGCAACAAACCATTATGGCCAGCTCATCAACGGCTCTTTTAATTGAAAAAACAACTTCCAATGACGGTTCCTATGACAATATCGTTGATGGAGCCAGCTGTTTTGCCCTGAATTTCCCATATACCGTTGAGGTAAATGGAATTGAAATCACCATCGATTCTAGAGAAGACCTTCATGTAATTGAAGAGATTTTTGACGCTATTGAAGATGATGTGGATGTATTGGATATAATTTTTCCAATTACGATTACCTTCAGTGACTTTTCAGAAGAAGTAATCAATAACAAGGAAGAGCTACGAGCCCTTGCTGAGGAGTGTATTGAAGGAGGTGATGATGATGATATTGAATGTATCGACTTCGTTTACCCTATTACCCTGTATACTTTCGATATCAATGAACAGCAAACCGGAAGCGTTACAGTAAACAGCGATCGGGAACTGAGATTATTTTTCAAAGGTCTGGATGACGATGACCTGATCAGTATCGATTTTCCTGTTACCCTCGAACTGTATGACGGAACTCAGGTTACCGTTAGATCTAATGCCGAATTAGCCGCTGCTATAGAGAATGCTAAGGAAGCTTGTGACGAAGACGATGATAATGATTATAATGATGACGATTTTACCCTGGAAAGATTTAATAATCTTATTACAGAATGTCCATGGTTAGTCAACGAAGTACAACGCGATGCAATTAATCAGACCGATCAGTACTTCGAGTATCTGATGAACTTCACTGAAGACGGAGCTGTAACTGTAAAAGACCGATTAGGTAATGTTCTTAACGGAACATGGAGTACCCGAATTACGGATCACGGAGTATTGTTGAATCTTGAATTTGATGTACTGGTCGACTTCACCCTGGAGTGGTTTGTATATGAAATAGAACCCGGTAAGATCAAATTGTACGCAGAAGGTGGAAACAGGATCATACTGAGATCAGTATGCGATGTTTACAACGAAGACCCCAATACCTTACGTGAAATATTAAGGGAATGTGCCTGGGTGATCAAAAAAGTGAAGAATAATGGTGAGGAAATTGATCGTCTGCTTGGATATGAATTTAAGTTCATGGCTGAAGGTGTAGTTACCCTGAGCAACGGAGTTAATACTTCTACTGGTTCCTGGGAAATTACTACCAATACACAGGGGCGACTCGTAATGGGCCTTACTTTTGGCGAGGATCCAAATAATCCCGACAGGATAGATCCTAATCCGAATGAAATTTATTTTGAATGGTTATTAAGTGACCTGAGAAATGATCGTTTGAAATTCGATATAGAGGGAACTGCCTATGAATTGATCCTTCAGAGAGTATGTGAAGATGCTCCTAACACTCCAGATGGTGATGTCCTTGAGATCAGGAATGTGATGATGGGTGGAGAATGGATGGTTGCGCAGTACAAAGACGGCGAGGTGGATGAAACTCAGAACTATATGCCCTATACCTTTGGATTTGGTGCAGAGCATGTGATGAGCATCACTACCGGACAGACCGGGGTAACCCAGGCCGGAGTTTGGAGAGTACTTCGCAACAGCGATGGCAAACTCAAAGTATATCTGAATGCCGGAGTGGAAGGTGATCTCGCTGAATTGACAGATGACTGGGACTTTGTTTCTATGGAGAGCAACAGAATAGAGCTTAAAAGTTACAATGATGCTAATGCAAGCTATGATGTATTAGTCTTCGAAAAGCCATAGTACACCATATTTGTCCCCAAATTTTGATAAAAGGGCCGCTTCAAACCGAAGTGGCCCTTTTTCTTTTTAGATTTCCTCCACCAGACTTCCCTGATCCCGATCCAATTGTTAAATTTGCATTCCTCTAAAGATGAAGTGGATATGTTCGATAATTTAAGTGAGAAACTAGATAAAGCCCTGCACGTTTTAAAAGGCCATGGGCAGATCACTGAGATCAATGTGGCTGAGACCACCAAAGAAGTTAGAAGAGCCCTCCTTGATGCTGACGTCAATTTTAAGATCGCCAAGGAGTTTACCAATAAGGTAAAAGAAAAAGCCCTCGGTCAGAACGTGCTTACTACACTGCAGCCGGGACAGTTGATGGTCAAAATCGTCAAAGACGAACTCACACAGCTTATGGGAGGAGATGCCGAAGGGATAGATCTCTCGGGCAATCCATCCATTATTCTGATGTCGGGTTTGCAGGGATCGGGTAAAACTACCTTTTCCGGAAAGCTGGCACATTTTCTCAAAACAAAGAAGACCAAATTTCCTTTGCTGGTAGCCTGTGATGTTTACAGACCTGCCGCAATTGACCAATTGCACGTCGTTGGAGATCAAATAGGCGTGCCGGTCTATTCAGACAAAGAAAATTCTGATCCTGTAGCAATAGCCAAGGCAGGGATTGCACATGCTAAAGCCAATGGTCAGAACGTGGTCATTATTGATACCGCGGGGCGTCTGGCAGTGGATGAGCGTATGATGACAGAGATTTCTAACATCAGAAATGCTCTTGAACCCCAGGAAACACTTTTTGTCGTCGATGCCATGACGGGACAGGATGCCGTAAATACGGCTAAGGCTTTTAATGATGTCCTGAATTTTGACGGGGTGATTCTTACCAAACTCGACGGTGATACCAGAGGTGGTGCAGCCATTTCCATCCGATCAGTTGTGGAAAAACCGATAAAGTTCATTGGGACAGGCGAAAAAATGGATGCCCTGGACGTTTTTCATCCAGACAGGATGGCCGACCGTATTCTTGGGATGGGAGATGTGATTTCCCTTGTTGAAAGAGCCCAGGAACAGTTCGATGAAGAGGAAGCGAGAAAGATCCAGAAAAAAATTGCCAAGAATACCTTTGGTTTTGACGACTTTCTAAAGCAGATCCAGCAGATCAAGAAAATGGGGAGTATGAAAGACCTTATGGGGATGATTCCCGGCGCAGGAAAAGCGCTTAAAGGGATGGATATAGATGACGATGCCTTTAAACATGTGGAGGCTATTATTCATTCGATGACCCCTGATGAAAGGTCTAACCCTTCTAAATTGGATGCAAGCAGGAAAAAACGAATCGCCAGAGGAAGTGGCCGAACGGTGCAGGAGGTAAACCAGTTGCTCAAGCAATTCAACCAGATGGGAAAAATGATGAAAATGATGCAAGGTGGGGGAGGGAAGAAAATGATGCAAATGATGGGTGGTCTCAAGGGCTAGACGGGTAAGGTTTACCCTCCATTTTAAACATATGCAAATAGTAAACAACAGGAATAACATAACTAGGCAGGCATGGTCATATTAGACGGCAAAAAAATCTCCAACCAAATCAAGGATGAAATTGCAACAGAAGTTGCAAAGATGAAGGAAAGGGGAGAGAAGGTGCCTCATCTTGCCGCAGTTCTTGTTGGGAATGACGGTGCAAGCTTAACATACGTTGGAAGTAAGGTTCGATCCTGTAAGCGCATCGGCTTCGAATCTACCCTAAAACATTTACCGGAAGATACCAGTGAAGAAGACCTGCTGAGTTTGGTTAATGACCTCAATGAGGATCCGGAAATTGACGGGTATATAGTTCAATTACCCTTGCCCAAACACATCGATGAAGAAAAAGTGCTGATGGCCGTACATCCTGATAAGGATGTCGATGGATTCCATCCGACAAATTTTGGGAAAATGGCGCTGGATATGGAAACTTTTATTTCAGCCACCCCTTATGGCATCATGGAACTTCTTCGCAGGTATGAAGTTGATACCGAAGGGAAACACGCAGTGGTTATCGGACGAAGTCATATTGTGGGAAGACCCATCAGTATTCTGATGAGTCAGAAGGGAAAAGCCGCCAATGCTACGGTAACCCTTTGTCACAGCCGTACAAAAAATATCAAAGAATTAACCCTGCAGGCAGATATTGTAGTTTCTGCCCTGGGGGTACCACATTTCCTGAAAGCAGACATGGTAAAACCTGGTGCGGTGGTCATTGATGTAGGGATTACCCGGGTTGAGGATAAGTCGAAAGAAAAGGGATATTATATTACCGGGGATGTCGACTTTGAGAAGGTGAAAGAAAAGGCCTCCTATATTACCCCTGTACCTGGTGGAGTGGGCCCTATGACCATCGCTATGTTATTAAAGAATACCTTGTTGGCAAGAGAAAGACACCGGGTAAATGTCTGATTTCCGGTTAGAACATGAGAGAATCCATATTTTAACACCTAAGTTGTAACAATCCCGGTCTCCGGGAGTCAAATTAAAACGAACTAAATAGAAACATTATGATCAAAAAATTAATGTACGGTATACTTGCCGTAACCCTTCTTGTTTTCACATCCTGCAAGTCAGATGGAAAAGAGGAAAAAGAACTCACCTCCGGGGTGCTTACACAATACATGGACACCCTGGTGAAGCCCGGAGATAATTTTACAGCCTATGTCAATGGGACATGGGTAAAAAACACACCCATACCGGATGACAAAGCCAGCTATGGTGTTGGATATATAGTGCATGAAGAATCTGAAGATAACGTCAAGAAAATTATCGAGGAGTCTTCCGAGGGAGATTTTCCTGCCGGATCGGACGAACAGAAGGTAGGCGACCTATTTAAGTCCTATACCGATTTTGAAATACGAAACGAAATTGGTGCGGCGCCTCTTCAGCCTGAGTTTGACAAGGTAGACGCCTTGGAAGACTATGATGATCTCGCTGAATATTTCGCTTATGCCAATAAAATGGGAATCAACGTGCCCCTGGCACTTTTCGTTTATCAGGACTTTAAGAACCCTACTATTTATACAGTATACACCTGGCAATCGGGACTGGGACTGCCAGACAGAGAGTATTACCTCAAAGACGATGAAAGATCCAAAGAAATTCAAGCGAAGTATCTGGAGCATATAGAAAAAATGCTGACGCTTGCCGGCCTGCCAGATGCATCCTCTTCGGCTTCTGCCATCATGAATCTGGAAACTACTCTGGCTGAAAAGCACCTGGAAAAAGAGAAAACCAGAGACCTGGTATCCTTGTATAACATGTTCCCTGTAGACACTCTGAGCAACATCATGCCTCAGTTCAACTGGACGGCATTCCTGGGGGAAGCCGGTCTGGCCGAACAGGATAAATTGGGAGTATTGATGCTGGATTATACCAAGGCACTTGATAACATTATTACTTCAACAGATCTCAATACCTGGAAGACCTACCTTAAATGGGGTGTTGTTGATGCCTATGCCTCCAGATTAAATGAGGAAATGGACAAGCAAAACTGGGAATTTTACAGTAAGGAACTCAGGGGTACCAAGGAACAACGTCCTTTGTGGAGACGTGGAGTATCTGTAGTTAATGGTACCATGGGCGAAGTTGTAGGGAAGGTTTATGTAAAGAAACACTTTCCACCGGAAGCTAAAGAACGTATGGAAACTTTGGTGGATAATTTAATGAAGGCGTATGAAGCCAGTATTAATGAGCTCGATTGGATGAGTGATGAAACTAAAAAGGAAGCCCTCGACAAGCTAAGTAAGTTTACACCTAAGATCGGATATCCTAATAAATGGAAAGAGTACGATTTTGAGATTAAAGAAGATGATCTGTTCGGTAATATGCAGCGATCACAACTCTATGAGTACAATCGTGAATTGACTAAACTTGGGCAGCCCATCGATCGTGAAGAATGGGGAATGACTCCTCAGACGGTGAATGCCTATTACAACCCCACTTTAAATGAAATCGTATTCCCGGCGGCTATCCTACAACCTCCTTTCTTTGATCTAAACGCCGATGACGCCGTAAACTACGGAGCTATTGGGGCGGTAATTGGCCATGAGATCGGCCATGGCTTTGACGATAGTGGTAGTACCTTCGATGGTGATGGGGCGATGAGAAACTGGTGGACAGATGCGGACAAGGAAGAGTTTAAAAAACGAACCGGAGCCCTGGTAGAGCAGTATAACTCCTATGAAGTGTTACCAGGCCTGAATATTAACGGCGAATTTACCCTTGGGGAAAATATCGGTGATCTGGGAGGATTGAGTATTGCGTTAAAAGCCTATAACATGTCACTCAATGGAGCTGAAGCTCCTGTCATGGATGGCTATACCGGAGAACAACGGGTATTTATTGGTTATGCCCAGGCATGGAGATCAAAAGCCAGAGATGAAGCCGTACGTGTTCAGATCAATACAGATCCGCATTCTCCTGCAGATTTCAGGGTAAACGGAGTGGTGAGAAATGTGCCTGAATTTTATTCTGCATTTAATATACAGGAGGGAGACAGTCTCTACCTGGCTCCTGAAAAAAGAGTGAAAATCTGGTAAATCTTTTTATAGAAAGAGAAAAAAACCCTCCATCAGGAGGGTTTTTTTATTTTGGTATTTCCCGCGATTCGTAGCTGCTCTGAGTGGAATCATTAGGTGTAAGTATGTCGATATCACTTTCACCTTCTTCATTGGTACAACTCCACGTACAGATGATAGCCAGGATCACCAAGAGGAAATAAATCACATAGGGACGTTTCATAGCTCAATAATTTAGTAGGTATGATTACCGAGTTACTGATTAATTAAAACGTGGAAAAAAACGGTTTGGTATTGGTGACATTCCCAAAAATAGGTACCTTTTATCGAAAATATTTCGGTGTAATGAAACGAATTTTCCTCTTTTTCAGCGGTGTTTTGGTCTTTTTAGTAGGTTGCGGCGGTCCTGTAGCCTCTGGAACAAACAGTAATATATCAATATCAATCCCGGATTCACAAAGTGAAAATGCCCTTGACGGTAGGTTATTATTGATGCTGGCCAAAGACAATGCCGTAGAACCCAGGTTTCAGATCAATGGGGGCCTCAAAACTCAGTTGATTTACGGGATGAATGTCAACCAGATGAAACCCGGACAAGCCACAGTTTTTGATGCTGATGCCTTAGGCTTCCCTATAGCGCATCTTTCTGAGATACCACCGGGGGAGTACTGGGTACAGGCACTCCTTCATGTGTATGAGACTTTTGATCTGGCCACTGGTCATACAGTAAAGCTCCCCATGGATAATGGGGAAGGGCAGCAATGGAACAGATCGCCGGGCAATTTATACAGTACTCCTCAAAAAATTACCGTTACGGATAATGGTATAGGATCCTTAGAAATTCTTTTAGATCAGAAGATTCCGCCTATTGTAGAACCCGAAGACACCGAGTGGATAAAACACATTAAAATTAAATCTGAAAAGCTATCCGAATTCTGGGGTCGGGATATGTATCTGGGGGCGCATGTTTTACTCCCTAAGGGATTTAAAGAACACCCGGAAGCAAAATATCCTCTTATGATTTTTCACGGGCATTTTCCTGACGATTTTGGAGGCTTCAGGACAACACCCCCGGATCCCAATCTTGAGCCCGAATACTCCGCCAGATTTGACGTAGAAGGCTATAACATCATTCAACAGCAAGAGGCATACGACTTTTATAAACGCTGGAATGATCCTGATTTTCCCAGATTCCTGATCATTGAAATCCAGCATCCAACACCGTATTATGATGATTCATATGCAGTAAATTCGGCTAGTCAGGGCCCCTACGGAGATGCGATTACCTATGAACTCATTCCTCATATTGAAAAGGAATTCCGGGGTATGGGGGAAGGTTGGTCACGATTCCTTTACGGTGGTTCTACCGGGGGCTGGGAGGCCCTGGCAGTACAGGTAAAATACCCGGAAGAATACAATGGATGCTTCGCTGCCTGTCCTGATCCAATAGATTTCAGGGCGTATTGCCTAACCGACATATACGGGGACGAGAACGCCTATTTTTATGAAAGTGATTTTAAAGATTTGGAAGTGCCGGCACACAGAGACTACCTGGGGCATATTCAGAGTACTGTAAAAGATGAGAACCACCTTGAACTGGTGTTGGGCGATAAATCGCGTTCAGGCCAGCAGTGGGATATCTGGGAGGCAACCTATTCTCCTCAAGGGGAAGATGGGTATCCCCAGCGACTATGGGATAAGGTGTCGGGTGATATTGATCACAGTGTGGCCGAATACTGGAAAGAAAATTATGATCTCCGGTATATTCTGGAGCGCGACTGGGATAAACTGGGGGAAAAGCTAAAGGGGAAGATTCATATCTACTGCGGCGATATGGATAATTATTACCTTAATAATGCCGTATATCTGATGGAGGACTTCCTTGAAAGTACCACTGATCCTTACTACAATGGGGAAGTGAAATACGGTGACAGGGCAGAACATTGCTGGAACGGGGATCCAGAGGAACCCAACCATATCAGTCGCCTGCGATATAACAGCATGTACGTCCCCAAGATTATGAAAAGAATAGCTGAAACTGCTCCTGAAGGTGCTGATCTGAATAGCTGGAGGTACCGGTAAACTATGAAAAATACAACCAATAAATTCGCCTGGATCATCTTTGCCATAATGGCGATTTCTATTGGTTTGTATCCCCTGACATACTTTTTAATTGACAGGGAATTTGGACTGCTTGCATCCAAGAGCGATGCCTTGTTGTCTAACGTCATCTGGAATACTGGCTTTTATGGTCATATCCTCTTTGGCGGATTGGCATTGCTTGTAGGGTGGGTACAATTCCACAAGGAATTCAGAAACCGAAATTTAAAACGGCACAGGCTCATCGGCAGGATATATATGATTGCCGCACTCGTGAGTGGCAGCTGCGCTATTTACATTGGTTTTTATGCTACGGGCGGACTCATTTCATCCATCGGATTTATTAGCCTCGGGATACTGTGGTTATGGACCACCTATATGGCTTTTAAGGCGATACGGAATAAGGATATTTCCCTTCACCAGGGATTTATGATATACAGCTATGCACTGTGCTTTGCAGCAGTTACCCTTCGTATCTGGTTGCCCTTGCTTACTCTGATATTTGGGGAATTTATCACAGCCTACAGGATCGTAGCCTGGCTTTGTTGGGTACCCAATTTAATTTTCGCCTTTTTCTGGGTACGTCGCAGGGGACTGATCCTCGGGTGAAATTGATAGAAATGGGAAAAATGAAACTCAGAAAATACGCAATACAAATATTTGTAGCAATGGTGTTGTACATCATTGTATCCCTTATTTTAGAAAAGGATTATTCCAGGGATATTCTCATCAGGGAGGCTGGAGAAGGTTTTATTTTTGGTATTCTTTACGGTTTATATCTTTTTCTCAGAAATCGTTTCAGGAAAAAAGAAGAAAACTGATCCTAGAATAAAAATGCCCCTATAAACTAGGGGCATCACTCTTATTTTATGTAGCAGACTAAAAGTGTCAGTCTGTTCAGGCAGTTTCCTTGTGTACCGGAATTTTGGCTTGGTTCTTTCTTAACCAGGCTTTAAAGGTTTGAAGTTCAGGGTTGAGCTTTCGCGACTCATCTACGTTTCTGGCCTTGCGGAATACTGATTCAAATTGGGTTTTAAACTGGTACATATTCCCCAGATCTTCTGCTCCGGGGAATCCAAAGGACCTGTACACTTCAGGTGGTACGGCATTGTATTTCACTTTTTTGCCCAACACCTCGGTAAATATTTCCGCCATTTCCATGCCACTGAGATGTTCACCGGCTATACCGACAGTCTTTCCCATATATTTGTTTCCTTCTTTTAAAATGCCAAGCACGCATTTTCCTATATCAGCAACGGCTATACCCGGCATTTTAGCTTCCGCCAACGGGAAGGTGATAGCAAGTTCTCCATCCGGACCTTTTTGTGGTTCCGCTCCGAAATAAATAAAATTTTCCCAGAAAAATGATGTCAATAACAAGGTGTAAGGAACTCCGCTTCTTTCAAAATAGGCATTGGAGACCCCTTTGGCATCAAAGTGAGGAACTTTGTATTTCCCCATTAAGGTTGGCATGCTGTTATCATCTAACGGAACCCATCTTCGCGTATCTTCAAGGGTAGACCAAATTACATGCGAGAGTTCGGCTTCTTTTGCTGCCTCAGCCATGTTTCTTGCGTTATCCATCTCTTTTTCAGGAGAAAAGTGCTCCCAGAAAAAGGTGACACAAAAAGCGCCATAGGCTCCTTTAAATGCTTTAACCAGGCTCGATTTGTCTGAGATGTCGGCTTCGATAACTTCAGCACCTTTTTTAGCGAGGGCTATCGATTTGTCGGAATCAGAATTACGGGTGATCGCCCTTACGGCATATTCACCTGAGGGGTCATTGAGCAGGGCTGCTACAACCGCACCTCCCTGTGCGCCTGTTGCACCCACAACGGCAATAATTTTTTTTTCCATGATTGGGTTGTTTGAGAAAGATTAATCCCTTTAAGATACAAAAAAACGAGTATTTTCCATCAAAAAATTGATATATCCTCCTGGAAACCAGAAACTTGTGCTGAAGAATGTTATTTTGCAAACAATTGCTCCATATCCTTAAACGCCTTAAACTCCAAAGCATTTCCTGCCGGATCAAGGAAGAACATAGTGGCCTGCTCACCTACTTCTCCTTCAAAGCGTACATAGGGTTCAATTATGAATTCAACTCCCTTCTTCTTTAATTCCGCTGAAAACTCCTGAAAGTCATTCCAGGGAAGAACCACTCCGTAATGTGGAACGGGAACATTTTTACCATCTACAGGATTCGTGTGTGTTTCCTCATTCGTCCTGGGCTTGTAATGTATCACCAATTGGTGCCCGAATAGATTAAAATCTACCCAGTGATCACTGCTCCGACCTTCAGTGCAATTAAGGATTTCCCTGTAAAAGGTTCGGCATTCATCAAGGTTGTGTACCGGAATTGCAATATGAAAAGGAGTTAATGAAGACATAGTTTGAAGATTGAGATATGAGAATTAGTTAAGCCCTTTTTAGGCAGATTAAAAATATCTCTTTTTTATGAGTTCAGAAAATCGATAATTTCCTTGCTTACAAAGTCCTGGTGCATGGAATGACCAAATCCTTCAGTGCTGATCAACTTACTTCCCTTCCATTGTGCATGTACCTCCTGTGAAGCCCTGAATGGGGCAATGGTATCTAGCTTGTCGTGAATAAGGAATCCGTCAATGTCGAGTTCCTTTGCGAATCGGGAGGTAGAAAAATCAACAATCCGAAATCCAAATTTATCAATAATCAATTCATCGAGGGCCTGCATTACGCGATCATTGAACTGCAGTATTTCCTGGTATTGCTTCATTACATCCTGCATCTCTGAAGGAGAGCCGATGGTTACTATTTTTTGGAGGGAATTTTTAGGGTATAAATACTGGTGATAGATTGCATTCATGCCCCCTACCGAGTGGCCGATTAGATAATCCGGTTCATACCGGGTAACCATTTTTTTTGTACAGGCGGTATACCTGATAACGTGAAACAATTTTCCTTTAGACCAGCCATGGGCGGGAGCATCAAATGCAACGATATCGTACCCTTCTTCTTTGAGAAATCCGATCATATTTCTCCAGCGATAGGTATTGCTCTCCCAACCATGGAGAAGCATCACCCTTTTTCCGGGTCCTTTCCAGTGATAGGTCTGGATTTCCATGTCATCAACCTGCACTTTTTCGAATGTAGCCTTTTTGAGAAATTCTTCCTGAATGGGCAAAACCCTCCCTTTTCTGGGCGTACAAAAAAGTCGGTACGCTTTAATAGCCGCCGCTCTTTTGGAGAAGAAGGATAATAAATTGAAAGCTAAACCATAAATTTTTGGAACTATGCGCTTTAAGTACGTGGTCATCCTAATCGATCTATTTTAAGTAGCTTATACTTGGAAACGCTAGTATTCATGCATTCTGAAAATCCTTATGGAAAACACTATTAATAGAAAATTAATTTAATTATCTGCTACTCGATTCCATATATCGAGATACATCTTCCATTCATCAGCAACTTTTTTCCATACAACTACATATTTTCCTCTAAACGTTGCTTCATTTCCTTCTCCACTAACTGATCTGCCATTATAATAGCCATAATCAAAGGCATAATTTCCAAGAATATTAATCTCTTCAGGTTGCAATTCATGATGCAGGATACGGCTTCCTTCGGGTAAGGTCCATCGTTTTTTTATGGCATCTCTACCCTGAATGATGGTAGTGTTATTCGGAAAAATTTTTCCATCTACAGTGTATGAATTCGCAATACTTTCATAATCTCCATTTTGATAAGCCTCTGAAAATTTTTTCATGGAAGTCAGTATGCGTTGCCTTTCACTTTGAACACCCGGACTGATTCTTTTTTTACATTCTATTTTCCAGGTAGGAAATGAAAAAGTTTCATCAGTATTTACCCATTCGCCAAGCCATTTAAAACCATCGGAATTAATTTCAAAAAAAGTTATTTTATAGTACCCATCGAGGCCATTAGGTGCTTTTTGTTTTCGGTACAAAACAATATCTCCGTTTGCTGATTTGTTCCCTTCCCAGGCAGGTAAAATGGTTGAGGGTGATCCGGAACTGTAATAATGGACATACCAGCGTGTACTATCCTTTACAAATTGACGAATACTGCCCGAGTGTTTGCCGTCTGCTTTCAGCGTTTCATCCTGAACGCCTAAGCCGTTCATAATGTATTTGAATCGCCATATCATATCTACCGGTTCTCCCCAACTTTGATCCGCATTCCTGGAAACAGATGAACAATCGCACTCCCCAATCAAGGGAGCAAAATCTAATAATTCTTGTGGTGCTTCCGGATTTGGCAGGCCATAGGGATGTTCCGGGGATGGATCATACTCGTATTGAGCTGATATGAATTGGGTGAAACAACATAGAAAAGCCAGGGTGATTTTTTTCATAATGAGGTTATTTATTCTCAATGTAATGAAACCTGGGTTGGATTTGTTTTAGCTTAGGAATTAATTAACAGGGAAATTCGTCATATCCTAAGGCTTAATTCCATCCCACCATCATATACTTGATCTTAGCATTATCGGGGATTTGAACCAAATCGATATCGGAGTTATTAAACCGGAGTTCTGCGGGTAACTCATCCTTGCTGATCGTAAAATACAGATCGCTCTCTTTGATCAAAATAACTACATTGTTTAGGGAAGTGATCACTTTCTTCACAGTAAGCTTATCTCTAATCTCGCCAAAAGTGCTAGAAACAGAGATACCTTCCCCGGTGGTAAACCTCGCATCGTGGATCCGTATATTGGTAATACCGGGAATGCTGTCCTCTGAAGGGGTGATACTCAGCAACTGTTTCCCGCCTTTTTCAAATACTTCGATTATTCCTGAAGCTCCCTGATTATTGGGTAAAGACGTGGGTCTGACAATTGAGTCTTCTGTAAAAATGCGATCCAGATCCTCAAGGGTGGCCGACTTTTCAAGCAAACCAACGCGGTCTTTTGTAATATTGAACCTGGGATCCGGCTCTTTTTTACAAGCGGCAAGAAGTATAAAAAGAAGGCATATGCCTGTGAAATTTTTCATGAATAATTGTTTTTTAGGATTGAGTAGAAAACATGGAAATGATTTTTCTCACTTCATAACTTTCTTTAGAATGCCAAGGACCCCTCTTATAAAAGTGGCACTAGTAAGTACTTTTACCACAGGATTCTGCCGGGTACTTCTGCTTCTGGTACTCGTTGATCTGGATCTGCCTGAGGATCGGGTTTCTTCTTTCTTAGCTTTGGCTTCAGCTTTTTCGATCTTCTCATTCAACATTTCATAGGCACTTTCCCGGTCAATTGTTTCATTGTATTTATGTACGAGTCGGGAATTGTCAATAACCTCTTTTAATTCTTTTTTGGTCAAAATATCCATTCTGCTCATCGGCGCTCTCAGCAGGGTTGCTGCCAGAGGGGTAGGACGCCCTTTTTCATCCAGCGCACTGATCAATGCCTCACCTATCCCGAGGGAAGTAAGAACTTCCTTGGTATCGTAATATTCTGATATGGGGTAATTTTCCGCTGTGAGTTTAATCGCTTTCCTGTCTTTGGCTGTAAAAGCCCTGAGGGCATGCTGCACTTTTAATCCCAGTTGGGCAAGTACGGCATCAGGGACATCTGTAGGATTCTGTGTGACAAAATACAAGCCTATACCTTTGGAACGGATGAGTTTTACAATGCTTTCAATCTGGTCTAACAAGGCTTTTGAGGCTTCCTTAAAGATGAGGTGGGCCTCATCTATAAAGAGAATAAGTTCGGGTTGGTCACTGTCTCCCTGCTCGGGGAATGTGGCGTACACCTCTGCCAACAAGCTCAGCATAAAGGTAGAAAACAACTTGGGCCGGTCCTGGATATCGGTAAGTCTTAAAATGCTTATCATCCCCCTGCCATTTTCATCGATTCTGGTAAGGTCGTCCACATCGAATGACTTTTCACCAAAAAACAGGTCGGCTCCCTGCTGCTCTAATTCAATGACTTTACGCAGAATAGCCCCTGTGGAGCTTGTGGCGATCCTTCCATAACTTTCTTCAAATTCCTTTTTCCCTTCTCCAGTGGCATACTGCAAGACTTTCTTGAAGTCCTTGAGATCGAGGAGGGGTAGTTTGTGGTCGTCGCAATATTTGAAAATTACGGCAACGATACCCTCCTGGGTCACTGTGAGGTTGAGAATCCTGGAGAGCAATATCGGTCCGAATTCGGATACAGTTGCCCGAAGCTTTACCCCATCCTGTTCTGAAAGAGAGAGGATTTCAACAGGAAATTTCCTGGCCGTAAAGGGAAACCCTATTTTTTCGTGTCTTTCATCAATTTTGGGATGGCCCGGACTGGGCTGGGCAAGGCCGCTTAAATCCCCCTTCAGGTCCATTAACAGGACTGGAATTCCTTTATCAGAGAGGTTTTCAGCCAGTACCTGGAGTGTTTTAGTTTTCCCCGTTCCCGTAGCGCCTGCAATAAGGCCATGTCGGTTAAGTGTTTTCAGAGGAATTTTCACCAGGGCATTGGTGACGGTTTCACCATCTAGCATAGCTGCTCCCATGGATATAAAGTCACCCTTGGTAGCATACCCTTTTTCTATATGTGCGTAGAATTCGTCCTTCCTACTCATGTTTCCTAATTTTCGATAAAAATAGGGTAATTTTAAGCAACATTAAAACGACTAATTATGAATCAATTCTTTACACTCTTTCTACTGTGCTTCTTTCTGTGTTCTCCTTTGGCGATGTCCCAGGAAACCGGGGAAATTATATTTCATAAGTCTCATGAACCCAAAAAACAAATGGCCCCTTTCAGTGATGCCGTGGAAGTGGGTAATATGTTTTTCCTCGCCGGGCAAATCGGGATGGATCATACAACAAGAACCAAGGTTGAGGGAGGAATACAAGCTGAAACAACCCAGGCTATTGAGAATATTAAAGCCGTCTTGGAACAGCATGGCCTCGGTCTTGAAAATGTTGTAAAATGTACGGTAATCCTTAGTTCAATGGAAGATTTTAGCGCCTTTAATGAGGTGTATTCCAGATATTTTGTCAATAAACCCGCCCGTACCACCTTTGCAGCCCTGGGTCTTGCCCGAAATGCAAGGGTAGAAATAGACGTAATCGCTGCCAGGAATTAAGGCAGGCAAGGCAGGGTATTTCTGAGGTTTCTCCATAAGTTAACCTTATCTTTGTGCCATGGAAGTAAAATCGATCATGGAGCTGGTGAATAAGGGAAAGATGCTTCCTTTAATGGAGGAATTTTATACTATTCAGGGAGAAGGATACCACAAGGGAACTGCTGCGTATTTTATCAGGATAGGAGGTTGTGACGTGGGCTGCCACTGGTGTGATGTTAAAGAGAGCTGGAACGCCGAAATACACCCTCCGACTGCCGTTGAAAGTATTGCTGAAAATGCCGCAAATTATTCTGATACAATTGTAGTTACCGGGGGAGAACCATTAACATGGGATATGACACCTCTTACCTCCCTGCTGAAAGAAAAGCTACTCAAAACCCATATAGAAACCTCAGGGGCTTATCCCCTCAGCGGGTCATGGGATTGGATTTGTTTAAGCCCTAAGAAAAACAAGGCCCCTGTCGGGGATATCCATCTCCGGGCACACGAACTAAAAGTAATTGTTTACAACAAGGATGATTTGAGGTTTGCTGAAGAACACGCCGCCAAGGTAAGTGAAAATTGTGTGCTTTATTTACAACCGGAATGGAGTGTGAGGGAAAAAGTTACACCTCTTATCGTGGATTATGTAATGGCCAATCCCAAATGGAAGGTCTCCCTTCAAACTCACAAATATTTAAACATCCCCTAAATCAGGGAAGAGGGAACGACCTGTCTAAACACTTTGTTTACCTGCCTCCGTTTGCCTGCAAATCAGTAATACATTCGGCATCCAGGCCAGGTACAGGGGCCTTTCCTGATGAGATTCGTTTATTCATCATTCCAAGTAAGCCACCGCCAAACTGCAATTCGGCCCGCATCAGGCAACCACTGATATCACAATGGTGTTCCGCACTGGGATCTTCATGAGAATTTACAGGTGGTGACCCCAGATCTACCAGACCCAGCAAATGTCCAAACTCGTGATTTAGGGCAGCAGTTTCTACGTCGGCAATGGTAACCTGACTGCTATTTACGGCAAGGTCCCTCACCGTAGATTCGTAGATTACCATAGAAGTATTGCGATACACGGCACCTAAAGTAACGGTTCCTTCCTGGGGATCGTCGGCATCTGCCGGAGCATCAGCAAAGTATATATAAATTGCAAGGGTTGAACCTTCATTATAAGCTGTACGATTATCACTTTCCAGATCTGCAATTTCCTGTAAACTCAGGTCATTTTCATTCGGACTGGGCAATTCAAGATATTGTATCTCGATATCCTGTTTAAATGTGCGTGCCTGTAGAAAGGCCTGGAAATTGTTCATGGCTTCTGCACTGGGTTGAAATCCGGTGACATATCCAATTTCAATAAGTAATTTGGTAAAGGTATCATTGGTAAGGATGTCATTGGCCGAATCACCTGTCGACAATAAGTTAGCTGACTTGTCGATAGGATCGGGGCCATTACCTCCAGGGTTGTCCGTATCCTTAGAACAACCAGCAATAAGTAGCAAGCCAATCAGGAAGAAATAATATCTTTTTATCATCATTACGGTCTTATAAATCTATGATATCTATACACTTATAACAAGTATAAACTCTAAAACCCTACATAAGAACGGCAAAATAACCTCGCTATTATGCCTTTAACACTAATCTGGCCAAATAGTCGTAATGAACTCCCATCCTTACAAGTTTGCAATCAAATCCCGCTTTCAGGGCTTCACCCTGGAGGGTATTGTAATCGACAAACAACCATGGAAAAGGTTTACTTTTTAAATTTTTATACTGCATCTCGTATGTAAGCTCCCCGTAATAAGTGCCATCGTTGGGAATCCAGAACCCTCCATCGTCGTCCCTATCGAACATATAAATAATATCGCTTGAATCAAAAATAATCTGACCTCCGGGATGGAGCAATTCCTTTGCCTTTTGAAAGAACTGAGTTAGTTTTGACACTTGCCCTACAATACCTATCCCATTCATCAGTAATAAAAGTGTGTCAAATTTACCGCCCTGGTAGTTCCAGAAATCAGCCTGAACGACATCTGTTAATCCGCGTGACTTGCAGGCTTGTATTGCCCCGGGAGATATATCGATTGATGTCACATCTAATCCCCTGGATGTTAAGTGCAAACTGTGGCTTCCTGCACCACAACCCACATCGAGTACTCGACCACTGCACAGGCTTAAGGCAGTTTTTTCTAAATCGGGCATGGCTTGGTAGCTCCTGAAGAGATGTGATACCGGGATGGAATCCTCATCTCCAAGGGAAGAAATAGTGAAAATCTCACCGTCCTTTTCACCCATCTGGTAATCCAGAATTGCCTTGCCGAACACATCTGCACCCATTTCGCCTTTTCTTTAATGCAAAAGTGGGATATTTGTTGCGGTAAGGAAAATGAAATCTGGGTGAAATTAAATAAGGATAACGAAATGAGTATGCAGGATATCCTGAAGGTCCTTCCAAAATTGGCCAGGGAGAAAGAGCGTGAAAACCGCCAGTTTTTTAGCCGCTTGAAGCGAAGACCTCCAAAAAATCTCGATAGCATTGCACAAGAGCTGCATCATAATGAATTTGAGCATACAGACTGTCTTAGTTGTGCCAATTGTTGCAAGACGACGGGCCCGCTTTTTACACGCGCCGATATCGACAGGATCTCAAAGCATTTTAAAATGAAGGCTGCCAGCTTTGAGGATACTTATCTAAGGACGGATGAAGATGGCGACCATGTGTTGCAGGAACTTCCATGTGCGTTTCTGGGTTCTGATAACTATTGCAGCATTTATGAAGTTCGGCCCAAGGCTTGCAGGGAATATCCGCATACGGATCGAAGGCGGTTTGAACAACTGGGTAAACTAACCGTTAAGAATACTTTCGTTTGTCCTGCAGCGTATAATATTGTGGAGGAAATGAAAAAGAGGATAGGAAACTGATTCTGATATTTATCCTCAATTTGATTATTTTTGAGTTTATGGAAACTTTGATTCAATATTTCGAAACCATCCCATCGAGTCACAGAAGTCTGATCCTGGTTCTGGGGATTACTTTCTTCTGGCTGCTGGAAGGTGCCGTACCCTTGTTTCGTTTTAGTTATAAAAAGTGGCGACATGCCGTGCCTAATTTTTTCTTCACCTTTACTACAATAGTTATCAATTTTGCCCTGGCTTTTCTGCTTTTAAAAACCAGTGACTGGGTCGCGGCTAACGAATTCGGACTTATCAACTGGTTGCCGGCTATGCCTCTCTGGAGTTATATTTTGCTCGGTGTCTTGTTACTCGATTTTTTTGGGGCTTATCTGGCCCATTATGTGGAGCACAATGTAAAACCCTTATGGATGATACACCTGGTGCACCATACAGATCATGAGGTAGATACTACAACGGCCAACAGGCATCACCCCCTGGAAAGTCTTATCCGATTTTCTTTTACCCTTTTCGGAGTTTTTCTAGTGGGTACTCCTATTGGAATTGTCATGCTTTATCAATCGCTTTCCCTTATAGCTACACAGTTTAGCCATGCCAACATCAGATTGCCAAGACAAGTAGACCGAATGATCAGCTATATTCTGGTGTCCCCTGATATGCACAAGGTCCACCATCATTATGTATTGCCTTATACCGATTCTAATTATGGAAATATTTTCTCCATCTGGGACAGGTTATTTGGGACTTATATGGAATTAGACCGGGAGGCCATTGTCTATGGTGTTGATACCTTTCCGGACAAAAAAGAAAATGGTTCTATTCTGGGCTTGCTGAAACAACCTTTCCACAAATACCGCAAACCTACCGGGGGCGAGGATTCTTCTCAGGGATAGAGGAGGTATTTCTTCCTGATCTTTTTAAAGGCGTTCAGATCTGTCTCCCAGGATTCTTTAATTTTTTCTTCGGAATACCCCGCCTCAATTTGCTTTTGTAATTTCTCTGTCCCTGCATGCTTGGTAAATCCTGAAGTATTAAAAAATCGTTCTTTTTCTTCACAGTTATTATATGCTTTGATAATCCATTCCAGTGAAACCTTGTCAAGCCTGGGAACACTACTTAGGTCTTCCCCAAAACACTTAATTCCCAGATGTTTTGGCGATTTTGCGCCTGGATTGGATTCAGGGATATAGCTGAAGTTATAAACAGAAGGATTGAGAATCGGGGCCCCATAGCGCTGGAACTGATAGTCTGTTCCCCTCCCTGCATTGATATTGGTGCCTTCAAATAAACCCAGGCTGGGGTAAAGATTAATGGCCTGGTCATTGGGTAGGTTTGGAGATGGTTTGAGAGGGAGGCTGTAGGATGTCTGATGCGTGTAGTGCTCTAAGGGAACTACCGTTAATTCTGCCCTAGTTCTTTTCTCCAGCCAGCCTTCTCCATTGATCATCTGCGCGTATTCTCCGATGGTCATCCCATAGACCAGTGGAATGGGCGTCATACCCAGAAAACCTGTAAATTCGGGTTCCATACTGGGACCGTCAATATAATGCCCATTGGGATTAGGACGGTCTAAAACAATAACCGGTATGCCTGATTCTGCACATGCTTCCATCACTAATTGCAGGGTAGCTATATAGGTATAAAACCTCACCCCAACATCCTGGATGTCGAATAACACAACATCAAGTCCTTCTAGTTGTGCTTTCGTAGGTTTCCGATTCGCCCCATAAAGGGAAATAATGGGGAGTCCACTGCGTTGATCGATTCCATCCTTCACTTTTTCACCTGCATCGGCTGTACCCCGAAATCCATGTTCAGGAGAAAAAACACGGATAAGATCCATGTCTAAAGCAAGCAGGGAATCAACAAGATGAGTGTAGGAGGTCTTTGCACCGACATCTTTGTTTTTTTCTCTGAAGATCACACTGGTTTGGTTAGCAACAAGACCAATTCTTTTTCCGCTAAGTAAGGGGAGATATAGCTCGGTTCGGTTCGCTCCAACAACAAGCCCCTCTTCAGAGGTGAGTATTTCTACCGCAGGTAGATCTTTTCCGGCAGCTGAAGCCCGTGCAGCTTTGTCCCCGCATCCATAGAGCAGGGATGCCGTAAGGATACTTAGTCCAAGGATCAGTCGACCCGTCAAGGCTGTCCCATTGAGTAGCTGCTTTGAAAGTTCAGAAACATCAGTAACTAACAGATGAAAACTGTATTTTTGAGGGAGAAAAAAAAACATCGGTTGAATTTAGAACTGTTTATCGCAAAACGCCTTATCAAAGGTAAGCAGCATAAAATTAGCATATCTGCTCCAATAATAAAAATAGCGATTGCGGCTATTGCTTTGGGGATTCTGATGATGCTTATCGCCGTATCCACAGGGGTCGGACTTAAATACAAGATCAGGGAAAAAATAGCGGCTTTCAACGGGCATATACAGATATACAATTACGATAATAACAATTCCGAGGTCTCTGTCATTCCGGTGTCTCTCCAACAGGATTTCTATCCCGATTTTAATTTGGTTGAAGGTGTCAGGCATATTCAGGCCGTTGCCACCAAGGCAGGGATCATCAGAACCGAAGATACTTTTGAGGGTATTATCGCCAAGGGGGTGGGGGAGGATTACGATTGGACCGCCTTTAAAGATTTTCTGATAAGAGGAGAACTTCCCGATTATAGCTCCAAGCTCAATTCGGAAGTACTCATGTCTGCTTTGATGGCAAGCCGACTCCAAATGGATGTGGGGGATGAGTTTTTTACCTTTTTCCTGAAGGAAGAAGATCCGTCGAAGATCCCTAATCAGCGAAAATTTAAAATTACGGGGATTTATGACAGTGGATTTGAAGAATTTGACGGCACCTACATCATAACAGACATAAGGCATATCCAGCGGATGAACCAATGGGAAAGTGAAGAGGTTGGGAACTTTGAGGTTTTCCTCACTGATTTTGATACCATTGAAGAAAAAAGTGCAGAGATCTACGGCCAGACACTGAGTACCCTGGATACCCAGACCATTAAAAACAAATACTATAAAATCTTTGAGTGGATTGGGTTGTTCGATTTCAATATCGGAATCATTATAGGGATTATGATCATCGTAGGGGGGATCAATATGATCACGGCCTTACTGGTACTCATCCTGGAGCGAACCCCAATGATAGGTGTACTCAAAGCTCTCGGGGCTGCCAACTGGAGTATACGAAAAGTCTTCCTCTACAATGCGGCTTACCTTATTCTTATCGGCTTGTTCTGGGGAAATTTATTAGGTCTGGGCCTGATTTGGTTCCAGGATCGTTTCAGATACTTTCAATTTCCCAATCCCCAGGAATATTACATCGACTACATTCCCGTATATATGGATCTGCCAACTATCCTTTTACTAAATGCGGGGGTATTGCTACTCTGTATGCTGATGCTCCTTATCCCTTCGCATATCATTACAAGGATTAGTCCGGTAAAAGCAATCAAATTCGATTAATTCTTTTGCGGACTCTTATAAAATGATACCGTCAAAATTGAGGACTTTTTAGGCCTAGATTTTGTGAACCTGTATCTTTGCACCCTATGAAATATGCAGAAAACATTTTAGGAACCGTTGGGGATACTCCCCTTGTTAAACTAAACAAACTGACCAAGGATTTGCCATGCCTTGTCCTGGCCAAGTACGAGACCTTTAATCCGGGAAATTCTGTTAAAGACCGTATGGCAATTCAAATGGTGGAAGATGCTGTGGCGGAAGGAAAACTCAGGCCGGGGGGCACCATAATTGAAGGGACTTCTGGAAATACAGGTATGGGCCTGGCCTTGGTTGCAGTGGTAATGGGCTATAAAATGATATGTGTAATCAGCGATAAGCAATCGAAGGAAAAAATTGATATTCTCAAGGCCATGGGTAGTGAAGTTCATGTATGCCCTACCGATGTCGCTCCGGAAGATCCCAGGAGTTATTATTCTACTGCCAAAAGACTGTCTGAGGAAATTCCCAATTCCTGGTATGTAAATCAGTACGATAATCCATCAAATACCAAAGCGCATTTTCTGACTACTGGCCCTGAAATATGGGAACAAACCGATGGTAAGGTCACGCATTTTGTAGTGGGTGTGGGTACTGGTGGAACGATTTCGGGAGTAGGCTCCTTTCTGAAATCGAAAAATCCCAATATCAAAATTTGGGGAGTAGATACCTACGGATCTGTATTTAAGAAGTACCACGAGACCGGTATTTTTGATAAGGATGAAATTTACCCCTACATTACAGAGGGCATAGGGGAGGACATTCTGCCTGAAAATGTCAATTTTGATATCATCGACGGCTTTACCAAGGTGACCGATAAGGATGCAGCTGTGTATACACGGCGTCTGGCCCGGGAAGAGGGAATGTTCCTTGGGAATTCGGCAGGGGCTGCTATTAAAGGCGTTATTCAGTTACAGGAGCATTTTACTAAAGATGACGTAGTTGTGGTACTCTTTCACGATCATGGCAGCAGGTATGTCGGGAAAATTTACAATGATGAGTGGATGAAAAAACAAGGCTTTCTTGAATAGTTTTCCTATCTTTTGAAGCCAAAACAATCCCTTGAAAATGCGTAAAATCCTGATTTTGATGATGGCCAGTGCCATCCCCTTGTGCTCCTTCTCCCAAAAATTGACTGGTCTTGAAAGTAAGATCATAGCTTCCGTTGAAAAGAACAATGATGAGGCTATAAGTTTTCTGGAAAAAGTAGTCAATATCAATAGTGGAACTCTAAATGCCAGGGGGGTAAAGGAGGTAGGGACTGTTTTTCAGGAAGCTTTTGAAGAATTAGAATTTACAACACGATGGATTGACATGCCCGAGGAAATGAACAGGGCAGGTCATCTTTTCGCTAAGACAAGCGGAAAAAAAGGAAAAAAAATACTACTTATCGGACATCTTGATACGGTTTTCGAGGAAAACAGTCCGTTTCAGAAATTTGAAAAAATTAACGACAGTATAGCCCATGCCCCGGGAGGAAATGATATGAAAGGCGGGAATGTTATCATTCTCTATGCCCTTAAAGCCTTGTATGAGCAGAATCTGTTGGGGAATGCACAGATTATCGTAGCCTTTACCGGGGATGAAGAGAGTACCGGCAAACCCCTGGAATTGAGCAGGAAAGATCTTATAGAAGCTGCAAAACGAAGTGACATCGCCCTTGGGTACGAAACCTCTACAGGATTTAATTATGCCACTGTAGCACGGCGAGGAGCCTCCGGGTGGGAGGTTGAGGTACAAGGCAAACGCGCACATTCTTCAGGAGTATTTAGTGAGAGAACCGGTGCCGGAGCCATCTTTGAGATGAGTCGGATCCTGAACTCGTTCTACACCGAAGTCAGGGGAGAGGAATTCCTAACATTTAATCCTGGAATCTTACTGGGAGGTACTTTTGTAGACTACAATCCCTTAAAAAGCACAGCAGAAGTCTTCGGAAAATCCAATGTGGTCGCCCAAACGGCTTATGTTAAAGGCGGTTTGCGATTTATTTCAGAAGAACAAAAAGCGAATGCACGGGAAAAAATGAAGCAAATTGTAGCGGATAATTTGCCCAATACCTCGGCTACTATATCATTTACTGATAGTTATCCTGCCATGCAGCCCACAGAGGGAAACATGAAGTTACTGGCGGCCTTAAATGAGGTGAGCCAGGATCTGGGGCAGGGAGAAGTTTTAGGCTATGACCCGGGAAAAAGGGGAGCAGCCGATACTTCTTTTGTGGCTGATTATGTAGATTGTCTTGACGGCCTTGGGACTATGGGCTCCGGAGCACATACACCTGAGGAAACGGTGAATCTAAAAACGATAGAGGCACTTACAAAACGATCTGCAATACTGATCTACCGCCTTATCAATCAATAGTCTATGGTTACACTAAAAAATAATAATCAGACTATTGTCATCGACTCAGGAGAGATTATCAGTTATCAACTTAATGAATATGAGTATCTTCATCAGAAGGGCAGCCCGGGCTGGGGGCATACAGATACGGAAATGTTCCCCATTATAGGCCCTACTGAGAAAGCGGGATACAGGGTGCAGGTGCCAAAAGGCAATGCTATTCAGGATCAGCATGGCCTGCTTCGTGAACTCGAGTATTCTCTGGACAGTGAGGACGCTCATTCGGCAAGTTTTAGCAAAGAATACATTGCCGGTACAGTGATTCAGAATTCGAAGTACCCGGAGCGGTCTAAGGTAGGTCGACTCATATGGCCCTTTAGTTTTCGGTTTGAAAAGCGAGTTGTTCTTTTAAAAGACTGTTTGGAAATTACCTTTGTCATCAGTGGCGACAAGGATATGCCTTATATGCTTGGTTATCACCCCGCGTTTAAATTGCGATCGGCTTCTGCAGGGGTTGTATCAGACGATACTTCATACAGTCTGGATGAGGTCATGGCTGCAGGAAATATTGCCTTGCATGTGCCTGAGAAAGAAAGTATAATCCTGAAGGACGAAAGGGAACTGCAGATAATGAGTAGCGGGTTTGGTCATTTTATGCTCTGGTCACCCGTTTCAAATATGATTTGTATAGAGCCGATTACTTTTTATCCATATGCTGTGGAACAACCGTTTTTACACGAAGGATTTAAGCATCTCAATCAACCCGAAGCCGAATTCAAGTTAAGAATAATACCAAAAGGATAACAATGGACAACCAGAACAAAATAGAATTAGACCTTGAACTTCTCAAGGAACTCTACGGGTATTTATTCGAGGATGAACTGCTGGAAGAAATATTTACCACAGGGAAACTTCAAAATGTGAAACAGGGGAATTATCTTATCGATATTGGAGATTCTATCACTTTTATGCCTTTGATAATCAGTGGGGCGATTAAAATCATGCGAGAGGATGAGGCAGGAGAAGACCTTCTTCTGTATTTTATTGAAAAGGGTGATACCTGCGCAATGACACTATCCTGCTGTGTAAAAAAAGGGACGAGTAAGATCAGGGCGGTGGCCGAGTCTGATGTGGACCTGCTGATGATTCCTGTGGAAAAAATGGAGGACTGGATGGGTAAATACAGGAGTTGGAGGGCATTCATTCTGGATAGTTACAATAACAGAATGGAAGAATTACTTGAAACTGTAGATACTCTTGCCTTTATGAACATGGACGAACGGGTGTTAAAATACCTCAGGGATAAGGCCATGGTAAATCACAATGATGTTATCCACGCGACACACCAGGAAATTGCAGCGGACCTACATACGTCCAGAGTCGTAATCTCACGGGTATTAAAAAAGATGGAACGAGAAGGGATCATTGACCTTCAGCGCAGCCATATAAAGATCAATTCGCTATGATTCCATAGCAAGTGATTACTATTAGAAATGCATAATATATTTCCATTTACAGCCTGGATCAGGAAGTATAGATGGTCATTCCTGCCTAAAGATCTGTTGGCCGGACTCACCGTGGCCATTGTATTAATTCCTCAAGGCCTCGCCTATGCTCTTATTGCCGGATTACCTGCTGTGTACGGCCTTTACGCTTCCATGGTACCTTTGCTGATCTATACTTTTTTTGGTACCTCGAGATCTCTGGGAATAGGCCCGGTGGCAATGGATTCGCTTCTTGTTGCGGCAGGTCTGGGAGCTATCGCCTCTGTAGGTCCCGAAAATTATATAGCCATGGCTATTTTGCTGGCTTTTATGGTAGGGGCTTTTCAGTTTTTACTCGGGTTGCTGAGGATGGGATTCCTTGTGAATTTTCTATCGAAGCCCGTCATAAGCGGCTTTACTTCCGGAGCTGCATTGATCATAATGTTTAGTCAGTTAAAATACCTGCTGGGGACCGATATCGAAGGGAGTAACCAATTGCATGCCATCATCTGGAATGCCTTAGAGAAAATGGCAGAATTAAATCCTTACGATTTGGGAATAGGGCTGATAGGAATCCTTCTTATCATAGTATTAAAAAGATTGAATAAGAAGCTGCCGTATATTTTAATAGTGGTAATTCTGGCTATCCTTAGCGTATATCTTTTTCAATGGGTCGATAAAGGCGTAGATATTGTAGGGGAAATTCCTAAGGGTTTGCCGGAAGTAGTCCTGCCATCGGTATCGCTCAATTCTATTATGCAGTTGTGGCCCATCGCCCTTACTTTATCCCTGATCGGATATCTGGAAACAATTTCTATAGCCAAGGGAATTGAGGATAGGATGAATAGAGATCAGCTCGATGCAAATAAGGAACTTGTGGCATTGGGACTTTCAAATATGACGGGTTCACTCTTTCAATCCTACCCGGTTACAGCGAGCTTTTCAAGGTCAGCTATTTACTATGAAGCAAAATCAAAAACGAATCTGGCAACTCTTGTCACAGCGTTAATCGTACTTCTCACTTTGCTTTACCTGACACCTTTACTTTATTACTTGCCTAAAGCATCTTTGGCTGCTATAATTATGGTATCGGTATATAATTTAATCGATTTTAAGTACGCCCGTGAATTATGGAAATACAGAAAAGATGAGTTTTTTGTCCTTCTGGCTACCTTCGCAATTACTATTTTTATTGGAATCATGGAGGGAATTATCGTCGGGGTGGTGATTTCGCTGCTCCTGATGGTCTATAGAACTTCCAATCCACATTTTGCTGTCCTGGCAAATATAAAAGGCACTCCTTACTACAGAAATATAAGGAGGTTTGAATCTGATGCTTTGGTAAGAAATGATTTACTAATTGTACGTTTTGATGCTCAGTTATATTTTGGAAACTCAGGATTTTTTAAGTCGCGCCTCCTCAACCTTATTGATCAGAAAGGCCCGGAACTAAAAGCGGTGATCCTAAATGCAGAGGCGATAAATTACATAGATTCCTCGGCAGCTCATATGTTGCGAAATCTCATTGAGGTGATGTATGAAAGGGGGATCCACTTCTATATTGCTGGCGCCATTGGGCCTACAAGGGATATTTTGTTCTCAAGCGGACTTATGGAATTATTGCCAAAAGAGTGTCTTTTTGTGGAGACACGGGAAGCTGTTTCATTTTTTGATGATCCGGCAAAAAAGTCGGAAATTCAGGATAAAGTAGCCTTACAAAGGAATTCGCTTGGTAACAAGGGTTACTCAAGCTAGGGGATATTGCCTTATTTTTGCGAAGAAATTAAACAAAAAAGACTATGACTATAGAACAGATTTATACAGGATGCCTGGCTCAGGGTGCTTATTACATTGAGAGCAAGGGAGAGGCGGCCATTATAGACCCTCTCAGGGAGGTTTCCCCTTATATTAAAAGAGCGGAAAAGGATAAGGCTAAAATAAAATTCGTATTTGAAACTCACTTTCATGCCGATTTTGTGAGTGGACATGTAACGCTGGCTAAAGAAACAGATGCCCCCATTGTCTATGGACCGAAAGCAGACCCCACCTTCGATGCCTATATAGCAAAAGACGGAGAGGAATTTAAACTTGGTGAATTAACAATTAAAGTTTTGCATACTCCGGGACACACTATGGAGAGTACTACCTACCTTTTAAAAGATTCAAAGGGCAAGGATGTGGCAATATTTTCCGGGGATACCCTTTTCCTGGGAGATGTAGGAAGGCCTGATCTTGCTCAGAAAGCGGCACATATGACACAGGAGGATCTTGCCGGATTGTTGTACGATAGTCTGAGAACCAAGATTATGCCTTTGGCCGATGATGTTATTGTATATCCAGCACATGGAGCAGGTTCTGCGTGTGGAAAAAATATGATGAAGGAGACAGTAGACACCCTTGGAAATCAGAAGAAAGTAAATTACGCCCTTCGGGCTGATATGAGTAAGGAGGAGTTTATTCAGGAGGTGACAGAAGGCCTGCTTCCCCCTCCTAAATACTTCCCACTGAATGTAAAAATGAACAAGGAAGGCTACGAAGATATAGGGGATGTTCTTAAAAGGGGCACCAAGGCATTGACCCCTGATGAGTTCGAAAACCTGGCAAATGAGACCGAAGCGGTTGTACTCGATGTCAGAACCCAACAGGAATTTGTAAAAGGACATATTCCCAGATCAATTTTTATCGGGTTAAATGGTGATTTTGCCCCCTGGGTGGGGGCCTTGATCGCCGATGTGAATCAGCCCTTGCTTTTGGTGACACCTGAGGGCCAGGAAGAAGAAGCAGTTACCCGTTTATCGAGAGTTGGATTCGACCGTACCCTCGGTTTTTTAAAAGGAGGATTCGAAAGTTGGGTAAAGGCTGGAAAAGATACCGATACCATTGTTTCTGAACCTGCTGCAGATCTCAAAAAGCAATTAGCCGATGAATCGGCCCCGGTGTTTGATGTGAGGAAAGAAACGGAATACCTCTCTGAACATTTGGTAGGCTCAGAAAATACTCCCTTGGACAACATCAATGAACATTTAAATACTTTTCCTGCTGAACAACCTTTTTACCTTCATTGTGCGGGAGGTTACCGATCAGTGATAGCAGCTTCCATTCTGAAGAGCAGGGGTGTTCATAATCTGATTGATATTGGCGGAGGTTTTGATGCCATGAAAGAGGCGGGAATGGAACTTACAGATTACGTATGTCCTACAACCCTATGATTGAAATCATTTGACGCCTTAATTGGCTGAATTACCTTAGGTTAGTAAAATTGAAACGGGCATTGAAATTTGTCGGAGTATGTATCCTTTGTCTGGGTTTAATATACCTGGTGGTTCAGCTCGTACATAGACTAACTTAAAACCAATTCAGATGAAAAAGAATATGGGTGTCTTAGATAAACTGATCAGAGTAGTTGTGGCTTTAGTAGCGGGTGCTTTGGTTTATTACGAAGTTGTAACCGGAATGTATTCATATGTTCTCCTGACGATCACAGCAATTTTTCTTTTTACAAGTCTGATTGGTTTTTGTCCACTCTATGGGATTTTTGGCCTTAATACATGTGCTGTGAAAAGTAAATGAAAGTTATACGGAATCTCTGCCAGCCCTCAATCAATTTTTTGCCTGATACCCCAACTCTTTAATGTTGGGGTTAACTCATTGTTTCTCTCTATTTGGTTATTTTGAATTATTTCTACTAACCCACTTCAGTAGAAAGGGAATTTGTGTATTTTTATTTTAAATAACTAACAGGAATGTTGAAAAACTTTGTTCAGAGTGTAGGGGTAATCAATATTATTCTGCTCCTTTGTGTTCTCTCTATCATAGTGGTCTCTGAATACCTTTACCTTACCGGGAATAAGCTCGATGCCATTTTTATAGCCTTCTGGGCGCCTACCATCCTTGGATTTATGAACTATTTTAAATACAGGAAGTGATGGATTTTATACTTGCATATTCCATATTCGTCGCTTTTATCTTCCTGATCTGGATGGTTTTTGTCGTAAGAATGTATCGGGAATTCAACAAGAAATAATAACTGAATACCTCTTTATTCTTGCCCTATCAGAAGTACTTTGTTTTGGTTTCTGAAAGTATACGAACTTATAAGGCGCCTAGCTTCAAGAGTTTCTGTTTGGGGTGTAACATAGGCCATTACATCTTCCAGCGATGAAATTTGCAGGTCCTTGGGGATAAATCCATACCCGCAATACAATCCATCGCGAACTACTACCAGTGCATCTTCCTCCGGATTCCTCCCTTGCTCTTTGATTATAAAATTTTCCCGTTCAGAAGTGACATAGTCAATGGCTTTCTGTACTTTTAAATTGTATTCAATTATATTTTCTTTTCCTCGGCAAATTCCTGAACAAGGTCCAAGTCGGAAATGGCTGCATTGAGCAACACCATCCTGGAGATGGCAATATTTGGCGCATAATTCAAATTTAGCACAAATCTGTTCCAGGAATTCCCTGCTTTCAGTAAGCGAATACAAGGTGGTTAAAGGCTGAGGTACACTATTGATTTTTGAAAAAGCTAGGTGTAAAATTCCATCCCTGTCTTCATATGAAAAAATAGCAATCCTTGGCACCTTCCTTTTCTGAGCCCTGTTATAAAGGGGATATAGTTTTTTGATTGCATGGTTTTCCATCAAAAGGGCTACGAGTTCATTTCCTGATAATTCAAAATCGATTGTCCGGGTTGCCCGGCACATTTTTATTTCCTTTTCACTTTTATCATAAAAATGGCTCAAGACCCTTTTTTTTATGTTTTTTGCTTTGCCAGTATATATAACTTCTCCTTTATTATTTTTAAAATAATAAACGCCGGGCTTTTGAGGTAGCCTGATATATTGTGCTTTGGGTAATGAAGGAGGAAGGGTTGCTTCCTGGGATCTTGCATTCAGGAACTTTTTTAGTGTAATATCGATTCCTTCAGTTTTTAAAATTTTCGAAAACAAAAGAACCGTAGCATGGGCATCACCTCTTGCGCGGTGTCTGTTTTCAAGGGATACCCCGAGGGAGCTACAGAGTTTACCCAGACTATACGATCGATACCCTGGAAATACGGCCCTTGAAAGACGTACTGTACACAACTTTTTCCTCACGAAGTTGATGCCCAGCTGTTCAAATTCATTCCGGATTACATTATAATCGAAGTTGACACTATGAGCAACAAAAATACAGCCTTCGGTGATCCGTAGGATATCTTCAGCAATATCTTGTAACAGAGGGGCATTTCGGACGGTATCATTGTCTATACCTGTAAGTCCGGTAATAAATGGCGGTATCTCACATTCGGGATTAACCAGGGAAGTAAATTCTTCGGTAATCTGTTTTCCATTGAATTTAAATATAGCGATCTCGGTGATCTTATTGCCTTTGATCCCGTTTCCTGTGGTTTCAATGTCTATAATACAATACACTCCTTGCTTCTTACTTTAAAGGTAGTAAATCACAAAAAAAGGACAACAGATGTTGTCCTTTCTTCCCTGATTAATTTCAGGGTTAGATAATAAGCGCTCAGTGTTTATGAATTATCTACCACTTTTGCCGAAGGAGCATTCTTTTTTACTGAAGCAATACCACTAGCCATGGAGGATGCGGAAGCATACATCTGACTCGCTCCTATCTCCTGCCCGTTAGAGGCTTTCAGGCCAAAATACGGTTTTCCGTTTTTAGCGACTTTTCGCTCGAACATAGAGTCGTTCTTAGAATTTTTTCTAACAGATTCAATGCCATTTTCGCAGGCCGATTTGGTCTTATATGCTTCACTGCTCAAGATAACTTGTCCGTTACCTGCCTTAAGATTGAATCGGAATTGACCTGATTTGTCTTTTTTAATCTCGAATTTGCCCATTTTGAAATATTTTTATTTTCTCAAAATTAACACTTAAAACTAAATTTTTTAGGAATATGACAAAAAATAATCCACATCTTACTGTGGATTATTAAATCATTATCAATTTTTTACGATTTTCTCTGAGGAACAAGAGAAGTTGGATTGCTAGATCACCGGAGATCCTTTGATCCGCTTTTCTATCTTTTGCTTTTTTTCGGTCAATCGTTTCATAAGATCCATAAGTTCCGGATCTTTCGTTTTTTTGTATATCTCGTTCAATCCCAGGATCAGTGCCTTGGCATCTCTCGATGCCTGTACCCTGTCACTGGTAGACATATGACTCATTTTTAAGTTTTCAAATGTCTCTGCCCTTTTAAGTAAGTCCATAGTAGTACGTTTCAAAAATCAAGGCCAAAAGATAGGAAAGATTTCAGATAAGCCATATCTAACTTAGCATAATATTTTCATATAATTTACTTAAACAAATGTGAAAGGTATCTGAGATCTATGCTGATTAAATGTTAATACCTGTATATCAAGTAAATAGAATTCCCTATATCATCTATTCCAATACAAAGATGATCATAAAAAAGGAGTAAAATACGGCCTAAAATTCTAGAATCAGATCAGTTTGCTGCCGGAGGATCAACCACGGTGATAAAATTCTCGAGCAATAAGGTGTTTTCTGCTTCACTGTTTATCGCAGTTAGGGTAACGTCATAAGTTCCTGCAACCTGATATTCAATAGAAGGTTCTACTTCGGTACTGGTTCCGGGTGTTCCACCCTCGAAAGTCCACTCAAAAGAAGTGGCATTTGTTGAACCGTTTACAAACTGAACCCTTGTACCTGCACGAATGGTTGTAGCCAAAGCGTCAAAATCTGCAACAGGCGGACTGATAACTGTATTCGTATCATCGCCTTCGTCATTTGAACATTGTACAGTTAAAAAGGCTAGTAAAATAAGGCTAAATAGATTCTTTGCGGTTTTCATAAACAATTTTTACAGGCTAAAAATACTAAATTTCTGTAGTTTCTGTGAAAAGAAAAAGTAAGTGACCAACCCTATTTTCTTAGAAGTTTCTGGCATAGGAAAGGGTAATGAACTTATGTGACTTGTTTCCCGCCGCTTCAGCCGACTGGATTTGGTATCTAAAGCGATATTCATTTTTCTGAAATCGGTGTTGAACGCTAAAGGTTCCAAAAATTAAATTCTCGTTGGCATCGATAAGAAAAATTGAATCATCTCCGAGGGCGTTCCCTTGTAACATGCCATTATAAAACACCTTCCTATAGCCAGCCTGAAGGGTGATGAAAATTTCCCTTGCCGTGCTCCCTATGCGTTCATACACCATGCTCGACATCAATGGATTTCTCCGCCCGAAAAAAGCGATAAGGTTGATTTCGCCGTATTGATCCCTTGTTCCAAACGCAACCTCGGGCTGCAGACCCAGGCTAACAGAAAAGGGGAGTGGAGCAAGCCACCATTCCCGATGTAAATTGAGATACAGGTTAGCGTGAAAACTATTGTTCATTTCCCCTACCCAAACCGGCGGATCGGATACTACCAAAAAATTGTGGTACCAGCGCTGAAATCCGCCTGCACCGGAGTTATTTCCGGCAAGGCCAAGGAGTAGTCTCGTTTCTAGCGCCCTGTTTTCCCTTACTCTGGACCAGCTCGCCTGTAATCCTGAGAATCCCACGTAAGGTCGGTCCTGCTGCGAAATATCGGTAGTTGTAATATTAGAAGGGGTGAAGATTTCCTGTCCCATAGTGAGCGAGAGTTGCTGCTGCTCATTTTCCCTTACCGATGATCTCAGTCGCCGTGTATAACTCAGAAAAAGCCCTGAAGAATAGTAGCGATCACTTAGGGTGAGGAAGTCATTGTCGTGTTTTAACCTTAACTGACTCCGAATTAAAGTATCTCTTTCGTCAGATATGAATTCCTGACCTTGGATATTTACCTGGATCAATAACAAGATTGTTATCAAAAATGCCAAAGCCTGAGAAGGATTTGATTTATTGAAGGCAGTAATAGTCCCAGAAAAGATCAAGGTCACTTGGTTGCATTTTAATCAGGTCCTAAGATATGAAGGAAAGCAGCGGAATAATTGCATGAGATTGTCAGATTTTCTAAAATTTAACTTTGAAGTACTGTTGTGAAGTGTGCTAACTCTCGGTAAGAGGTTTATTGATTATTTTCCAGGGCCTTCAGGCTATCAACTTCTTTGCGGAATCGCAGTATGATAAAGCTGTCTAGTTCTTGTCCTATACTATCCCGCATCAACCTCCAATTGGCAGCATTCAATTTTATAGTATAATCCCTGATTTGATTAAATCTTTCCAGATTATACCTATTTGCTTTCCAGGCTGCTTCCGTACTCTCCTGGTGTTTGAGATCTTGAAGGTATATCCCAATGCCAAATCCAACTATTACAATAGCTAGAACAATAGCAAATTTGGTCTTGGTTATATTCAAAATTGATTTTTTGGGACTCCTAATCTAAGGGAAATCCTGCAATAGAACTCAGAAATTCCTTGATTTCATCATTTAAAACGTTAAAGCACATAGATTTAGGCATTAAGAGAGGCAAATTGGTAGTTAAGAAAGAAATCAATTCTGCGAACAATGGGCTTCTATAATTTAATGATCTTAGTCTTTCAAATTGTATATGTAGGTTTTGGGGAGATTACCTTCGGTGTTCTATATGCTTCAGATCTGCAACCTTAAAGACAGAGCTCCAGTCTATTATTTAAATGAGGCTAAACCAAGCTGCCGATAGTATTTATATCAATCTTTTATTTCTGAAAGCAATTCCAGATCCCGACTTTAAATACCGCTCAAAGTCATAAGCTTTTTGGACATCTGAAAAATAGGAGACATGGATGAGTCTAACCGGGAGTTTGTCTTTAGTAAAAGACACCTTGCGTTCTCTGTGGGAAGATAGTCTTTTGGTAATATTACTCGTAAATCCAGTGTAGAACTGTCCGTTCTCGCATTTTAAAATGTATATGGCAAAGGGAAGAACCACAATTTTTACGAAATAAGACAAAAGGTATAATTCCAGACTGAAATGATATTGCATAATCATGCTTGGGAAATACATTGAAAACCTCAACCTACCAGAACTATATATTTAACTCAAAATGAAGAGATACAAAAAATAAAGCCCTCCTTCGCTTTTGCTGTGCTCAAGATTTGGAATTAATTAAAATATTAGAACAAGTGGATCGGCATCCGCCGCCCGCGTGCCGCTAAAGCTTTAGCGGGGGCGGCAAGCCCTCTGGAATTGGTATAGTATTAATTTCTGAGTAATAAATAAAGCCTTCCTTCGCTTTCGCCATGCTCAAGCTACGGAAATACTTAAAACAACTAATATTGGATCCAGATCCATCGTAGCCCTCTAGTTATCTATAATATATCGATCTAAATACGGAGTTAAAAAATAAAGCCCTCCTTCGCTTTCGCTTTGCTCAAGCTACGGAAATACGTAAAACAACTAATAGTGGATCCAGATCCACCGTAGCCCTCTAGTTATCTATAATATATCGATCTAAATACGGAGTTAAAAAATAAAGCCCTCCTTCGCTTTCGCTATGCTCAAGCTACGGAGGGCGAAGGTGGAGCCGGGGAGATTACCTCTCCCGATCTCTGTCGGGGTCGGTGTTCACCTGGGAGCCAGTCCTGCAAATCCAAAACCAGCCAGGCTCTGCCTGTCTTATTTTTTATTCTCATCCGCCATTTCAAAACAAGTTCTGATGGCTTCTGAAAATAAAAAACCCGCAGCTTAATGCTGCGGGTTTGGTATTTGATCGTGGAGCCGGGGAGAATCGAACTCCCGTCCAAACAAGCAATATCACCGCTTTCTACATGC
Source organism: Muriicola sp. E247 (assembly GCF_041358175.1). Taxonomy (NCBI): domain Bacteria; kingdom Pseudomonadati; phylum Bacteroidota; class Flavobacteriia; order Flavobacteriales; family Flavobacteriaceae; genus Muriicola; species Muriicola sp. E247. The sequence goes on along the minus strand of NZ_JBGKBE010000005.1, from coordinate 77,367 downwards.
TTAGTTTTTGTTTGATTTTAGTTGTTCATCTGACCAAAAACCGCCTAATGAACACTTAGCTTTGTTATCTTTCAACCCTTAATAAAGCAAAAAGGGCTTTATGTTGATTTTTATGGTGCCCCATAACAGATCGCCATCAACAAGGGCTATCCCGGGACATCTCGCTTCCCTGCCTTGCAGAGACGAGGCTAAATCCTACTATAATTCAGATTAAGCGGCAAGAGCGTAATTAGATTCGCCATTTAAAAAGTGTGAAATATGAGATTAACGAGCTGTATCCCAGCGCTCGACATGCTTACAATGCCATTGGTCTCGCTGTCAAAACCAGTCGGCCCCAATATGTTAAAGAACTTACTTTTGTAAAAAGGATTGCGAAGATACCAAAAAGTTTGTGCACCGCCTTAAATCCGCGTAATTTTGAGCAAATTCTATACCAAACCCTATGATACATTTCGGAATCATCAGAGAGCGTAAAAACCCACCAGACAGGAGGGTTGTGCTATCTCCTACAGCCTGCCAAAAAGTCCTGAAATCCTTTCCAGATGCTAAAATAAGTGTAGAACCTTCACCTATTCGTGTTTTTCACGATGACGAGTACCGGTCCGCAGGTATTTCGGTAACCCCTGCTATGGAAAACTGCGATGTATTAATAGGCGTAAAAGAAGTCCCTATTGAAGCTTTGATCCCTGGGAAAAAGTATTTCTTTTTCTCTCATACAATTAAGAAACAGCCCTATAACCGGAAGTTGTTGCAGGCCGTTTTACAAAAGAATATCGAGTTGTACGACCATGAGGTGATTACGAACGAGAAAGGCGTAAGACTTGTTGCTTTCGGACGCTATGCGGGTATTGTTGGAGCTTATAATGGGATGCGTGCCTATGGTTTAAAAAGCTCATCTTTTGAAATTCCAAAGGCAGAAACACTGAAAGATCAACAGGATTTGATCAGGACTTTAAAAACCATTTCATTACCACCTGTCAAAATTCTCCTGACAGGAAAAGGCAGAGTAGGGAACGGAGCTAAAGAAATTCTCGACGGAATGCAGCTCAAAGAGGTGACTGTAGAGGATTACCTGCATAAGACGTTTCAGGAACCGGTCTACTGTCAGATCGATGTGTTAGATTATAATCGCAGAATAGATGGGCAGCAATTACCCATGCAGGACTTCTTTGATCACCCTGAGGAATACGAATCAGATTTTATGCGTTTTGCCAGTGTATCCGATATCTATATTGCAGGACATTTTTACGGCGATGGAGCCCCCTTTTTATATACCAGATCAGACGTGAAACGAAAAGAATTTAAGATTCAGGTGGTCGCTGATATCAGCTGCGATATTGACGGACCGGTCGCCACAACACTGAGGGCCTCCACAATTGCCGATCCCATTTATGGCTATGATCCTGAAAAAGAGGCTGAAACTTCCTATACCCAAGAAGGGGCTATTGCTGTAATGGCGGTAGATAATCTCCCGGCAGAATTGCCAAGAGATGCCAGCGAAGGCTTTGGCGATACCTTTGTTGATCACGTAATTCCGGCATTTTTTAATGGGGATAAAAGAGGCATCTTAGACAGGGCCAGAATGACCCATAAGGGGAAGTTAACCCCTCATTATGCATATTTGCAGGATTATGTAGACGGCAAAGAATAGTTCTTAGTTGAGTTGAATGAGCCAGCTTATTTCAGGACTTGTTTTTGGAGCTGTATAGGCCTTAAGGGCCTTTAACTTCAAACTAATTTGTTTTTGTTGTTCCAGGGTTTTAACTTTCAGTATCCTTGTTTCTCCTGCGGGGATTTCAAATACCGCTGCGTTACTGTAAAAAGTATATTCCATTCTATTTTCAAATAAGAGGTCACTGCTAGAAATATTTTCTAGCTCGATCTCAAGGATTTGTGTGTTCTCTATGTATTCTGCTCTTTTGACCTGAATGCATTTTTGAATCAAAGGAATCAGGAATTCCGATTTCCCCACCAGTAGTGAATTATAAACTGCTACAGTTCTGCCTTCAACCAATGCAGTCCTCAAACTTTCAAGACTTCTTTCCTTTGCAAAAACCAGTGTGATTGGTCGGTGGAATCCCTTTTCGAGATACTGCCAGTCGATTAACCCGTGAATGTCACTGGTACCCATGATAGTGAGATTATGCTCAAGCGCGATGGCGAGTGATTCTTCAGCATAATCGTATTCATTGATCACCTCAATCCCGTGTAATTCTCCTCTTTTGATCAGCTCGAGTTGAAAATCACTCAGGACAGGATTTCCAGTCGGACTCTGCCGGTACCAGGCAGGGTGGTTCCAGAATACAAATGCCCCCTGTTTATTGGCCTCTGCAAAGGGAACCCTGGGATTGGTATCCAATAGAAGATTGGCATCCGTTATAAAGAGGGCATTGCTGTGTCCGATGGGCGCATTGCGGGTAATTTCGGATCCATGTACAACAAGCAGATCGTGCTCTTCCGCCTCTGCGAGAGCCAGTTCGTAGGATCGGTTTCTGTCGGGATGAGGGATGTCATCCTTGTGAGGTTGATATTCCAAATGTTCAGTAAGGGAAATAACATCGAGGTTTTCACGCATGGCCTCCATTACCCTGATGGAAGGCCAGACTTCACCATCTGAAAAAACCGTATGTTGATGAAGATCACTCTTCAGGGTTATAAATCCCGGTATGTCGGGATAGGAAAGAGCCTTGCTACCTACGTGGTTATGATCCTGTGACCGAACGGTTGTAATCAGGAAAATGTGTACACAAAAAATCAGGATTTGTAATCTCATAATATTATCATTTAAGTTGGTATAGGACAAAAACCAATAATTTGTCCTTCTGAGATGGCAGGGTATGCCATTATTTAATTCCTATAATTACTGTACTTAATTTTTGGTTAATTGTCTTTTGCCGACCTGTTTCTAAAAATATCGAAAAGTTGGTTTAAAGTATCCTGATTTTGGAAGAAATTTAATATATTTCATGGATTAACTAATGGGATTCCAGAGTGAAATTTAATTGGATACTTTCCAACGATATGGACGTCAACTTAAAGCGTCAATGTATCGATTTAGAATATCGATTAAGACCGAGAATCACAAAATTCCTGATGGCTCGTTTAGAACATGAATGTTCAGGCGACTTTTCCTCTTTTCATTTTGACGTGGATATGGTCACCAATAATATTAGAATTTCTCCCAGAACGCCTTCCAGATTTGCCAGAATGATCAAACGCGACTTTGAAAGGGAGATCAATAGTCTTTGTTGTAGCTGAGGGATTTTTACAATGGATCCTGCCTCTGCATATATTCTGGATCAAACCGAGCCTTTTCGCTCCATACACCTGTATTTAAAAGAAGTGATCGAAAGGGAAATTCCCGATGTCACCCTTAAATTTAAATACCGGATTCCGTTTTATTACCTGGAAGGAAGGCCTTTCTGCTATCTCAATCAGACTGGGGACTATGTGGACCTGGGCTTTTGGATGGCCGCTCACCTCTGCGTTCATTTGGATAAGATGACCACTAAAGGACGGAAAATGATGAAGTCCCTTCGCTATCGAGATTTAGGGGATATCGATGAAGACATCCTATGCGATATCTTGCGTAACGCATACGAGGTGAGGCATAAAAAGTTTTACTCCAATCCCTAATTACAAATCAAACTGGTTGATTGTTTCCCGCAATTGTGAGAGCTGAGTGAGTAATTGGTCTAATTTATCCAGAGGCAGCATATTAGCCCCATCACTCTTGGCAATTGAGGGATCAAAATGGGTTTCCATAAAAAGACCGTCAACGCCCGCCGCAATGCCGGCACGCGCCATAGTACTGATCAGTGCAGGCCTACCGCCTGTTACTCCTGATGACTGGTTGGGTTGTTGCAATGAATGTGTAACATCTAAAACTACAGGGGCATACTGTTTCATAGTAGGCACTCCCCTGAAATCGACAATCATGTCCTGATAGCCAAACATCGTTCCTCTGTCGGTAATGATCACCTGATCATTCCCCGAATCGGTCACCTTTGTAACGGCGTGTTTCATGCTTTCCGGACTCATGAATTGCCCTTTTTTTAAATTTACCGTTTTACCGGTTCTGGCCGCTGCAACTACAAGATCGGTCTGACGTACAAGAAAGGCCGGAATTTGTAGTATATCTACGTATTCAGCCGCCATTTCAGCATCAGAGACCTCGTGGATATCTGTAACCGTGGGCACATCAAAAGTCTGCGAGACTTTTTGAAGGATCTTTAGTGCTTTCTCGTCGCCAATCCCCGTGAAGGAGTCGACCCGACTCCTGTTGGCCTTTTTAAAACTCCCTTTAAATACATAAGGAATCTTTAATCGATCAGTCACTTTTACAATGTGCTCTGCGATGCGCAAAGCCATATCTTCACCTTCAATGGCACAGGGGCCTGAGAGCAGAAAAAACTGCTGACTATCAATATGTTTTAGGCGCGGGATTTTAGTAAGGTCCATTCTAAAATTTTCGTAAAGGTAGGAATTTGAGGAGACTTTATTGGGACTTGAATTTTACCAGAACTCCCTCAAAACCAGGAATGTAAAATTATTATAACTTTAAGCTTCAGTACAGAAAATAGGACTATCTTTGCCGGCTCAAAACAAAGAGATGTCTACTACCAAAAATATAGCAATTATTGCCCACGTCGACCACGGAAAGACTACCCTGGTTGATAAGATCTTACATTACTGTCAGTTATTTCGTGAGAATGAGAAGACTGGCGATCTGATCCTGGATAACAACGACCTGGAACGGGAAAGAGGGATTACTATCGTTTCTAAGAATGTTTCTGTTACCTATAAGGATACCAAGATCAACATCATCGATACTCCTGGTCACGCCGACTTTGGCGGGGAGGTAGAGCGGGTCTTGAATATGGCAGATGGGGTATTACTTTTGGTGGATGCCTTCGAAGGACCAATGCCTCAAACTCGTTTTGTACTCCAAAAAGCACTGAGCCTGGGATTAAAGCCCTGTGTGGTAATCAATAAGGTAGACAAAGAAAATTGTACGCCCGAAGAAGTACATGAGAAGGTTTTCGATCTGATGTATGAACTGGGTGCTGAAGAGTGGCAGTTAGATTTTCCGGTAGTTTATGGCTCTGCCAAACACAACTGGATGAGTGAGGACTGGAAAAAACCTACTGAAACGATAGAGCCTTTGCTCGAAATGGTCCTGGAACATATTCCCGAATTTAAACCGGCAGAGGGTAATACTCAAATGCTGATCACCTCCCTAGATTACTCCTCTTTTACTGGTAGAATCGCAATCGGAAGGTTACAGCGTGGTAGTTTAAAAGAAGGGCAGCCCATTATTTTGGTCAAAAGGGATGGGAGTAAAGTAAAATCCAGGATCAAGGAGCTCTATACTTTTGAAGGCTTGGGTAAAATTAAGGTACAAGAGGTTGCAACAGGGGATATTTGTGCCCTGGTTGGACTCGAAGGTTTTGACATTGGCGATACTGTTGCAGATAGTGAAAATCCTCAAGGCTTAAAAACTATAGCCATAGACGAGCCAACGATGAGCATGTTGTTCACTATTAACGACAGTCCATTTTTTGGACAGGATGGAAAGTTTGTGACTTCCAGACATATCAAGGAACGCCTCGAAAAGGAACTGGAGAAGAACCTGGCTTTAAGAGTTGAAGAAACTGATAGTGCGGATAAGTTTATGGTCTTTGGGAGAGGTGTACTGCACCTGTCTGTTCTGATCGAAACGATGAGGAGAGAAGGCTATGAGGTACAGATAGGCCAGCCCCAGGTAATTATCAGGGATTTTGACGGTGTCAAATGTGAACCCGTTGAGCAGCTGACCATCGACCTTCCTGAAAATGTTTCAGGAAAGGCAGTGGAAATGGTTTCTGTAAGAAAAGGAGAGATGATAGGGATGGAAGCGAAAGGAGAGCGAATGGTCTGTGAATTTTTAATCCCTTCAAGAGGGATAATAGGATTGAGGAATCAATTACTTACTGCAACCGCAGGGGAAGCTATTATGACACACCGTTTTCTGGAATATCAGCCTATGAAAGGTGATATTCCTCAAAGGCAGAACGGATCATTAGTTTCTATGGAAAATGGGAAGGCAATCCCTTATTCAATTGATAAATTACAGGAGAGAGGTCGATTCTTTATTGATCCGGGAGAAGATATCTACGAAGGACAGGTGATCGGTGAGAACTCAAGAGGTGATGATATGACTATCAATGTCACAAAAACCAAAAAGTTGTCTAACGTGAGGTCGGCGGGTGCAGACGACAAGGCCAAGATTGTTCCTGCCATCAAATTCTCCCTTGAAGAGGCCCTGGAATATATTCAGAAAGACGAATATGTTGAAGTGACACCAAAACACATTCGCTTACGGAAGATTTACCTTAAAGAAGTGGATCGTAAACGAAATAAAATAAATTAGAAAAAGCGCCTGATGGCGCTTTTTTTCTTTCTAATCCAGGGTAATAGGATGGTGCATGGCAGCTGCGGCTGCGCCTATAATTCCTGCATGATTCTGGAGACCGGCCGGAATCACAGGTGTTTCTATGGTTATAAATTCTTTGTATTCATCAAAATCCTTTGATGTTCCCCCACCGAGGATGATCAGATCAGGCGATACAATGACTTCCACAAATTCGAGGAAAATATTAAATCTTTTGCCCCATTCCCCATACGAAAGACCTTCTTTTTCTTTGGCGGAGGCTGCGGCCCATTTCTCAATCTTATCGTATTCCTTGTAGGGTATTTGTCCTAACTCAAAATTTGGGATGAGTTCACCATCCCAGAAAGCCCCGCTTCCCAGTCCGGTACCGATGGTAATCATTACCACAAATCCCTTTCGTCCTTTCCCTATTCCGTAGTTCATGGTGGCATAACCCGCTGCATCGGCATCATTGATGACAGTCACAGGCAAACCGGAGGCCTCACTAAATAGCTCTTTTACGTTTACATTGACCCATTTCTTGTGGAGATTGCCTTTTGATTTACATACCCCATGTCTTAGGGTGGTGGGAAAGCCACAACCAATGGGGCCAGAGTAGTTGAAATGATCTACAATTTCCTTAAAGACCTTAGCCATGGGTTTGGGCTTGCGCGAAGAAGGTGTGGGAATTCGGAATCGTTCTGAGAGCATTTCTCCCGTTATAGAATCCACCAGGGCACCTTTCATGCCCGATCCTCCAATGTCAATTCCCAGTACTGTCATTTAATTTTTAAATAAATGGCGATTCCCGCCCGGTTAGTCGGCCGTAAAAGTAACAAAAAACTAAGAGATAAAAAGTGGGGCAAAATGATTAGATCCTGTCCTGGTTTCGAAGAAAATCGAAAACCAATTGCCCCGCTTTTGATACTTTCTCCCTATCGTTGTATTCTAACCATTGCATTTCCGCGATCTCAGACGCCGGCTGCAGTGTACCTATGTAATTCGATTCGTAGCAGCGTAATCGAACCATAATTCCCTTAGGTCGCCCATCGGCCTGTGCTTCAAAATTGCCGAAAAAGCTAAAACTGTCCGGTTTCAGAATTACCTGCAGTTCTTCCAGGATTTCCCGACTCAGTGCCATGAGGTCTGATTCACCTTTTTCTCTTTTTCCACCAGGGATATAGAACAATTCCTTTCCCTTACTCCTGACACATAAAAGCCTTTTGTTTTCAACCACTACCCATGCGAGTTTGTCTATGATTTTTGGCGAGGGCTCTATATAGTAATCAATAGAATTCAGTGAGTGATTGGGATCAATCGTATCAAGAAATTTGTCGATGCCTTTTCCGAACCCCGTCAGCATACCCAGTTTCTTATTCCTACCAAGAGCACTGGAAATGGTTTCATCCCTGTTGCCGAAGGGGTAACCTCCCTTCCTTTTCCATAACAGATTCAGTAAATGCTGCATCATCACATTGCCCAGCTGGTCAATCGAAACGGCAATCTTTAATAAGTATTCCCCCAGACCTGAAATACCACCTTTAATCAATGAGTAAATTAAGCCGTAAAGAAATCCGACCGGACCTGTGATGACAAGTAATATCAGGGAAATAATAAAGAGCAATACCCCAATCAAGGGGTTCGACTTCTTATCGGGGGCTGAGGTTTTAATCTTCCGTATCAATAGATTTGGGGATAATTATTATCAATAATTCACTGTATTTGTCGTGGTTGAACCCAATACCAGACCAGAAAGGTGAGGGTAAGACCAAACAAAACGATGCCAAGACCATAAAATAATTGAGCAAGGGAAAAGTAATCCAAAAATGGAAGAAGCACAAGTGGGGATAAGAACTGCCCTAAAAACCAGAAAGTAGTAAGGCGCCCAATCTCCTGTCCCCTGATTTCCTGTGGCGCCAGTTGCATTACCCAGACATTGGCATTTGGGATCATTAGACCCATACCAAAACCGGCCAGAAGCATTCCCAGGAGCACCATGACATATGAGTTTCCGTATGCAATCGCTACGAACGCCAGGGCCATCAGGAAGTAACCCAGGCCAAAGATCTGGCGAAATCCCATCAAGTCCTTGATCCTGCTGTAAGAAAATGAGGATATGGCCGAAAATAACGTACTGGAAGCGATAGCTATTCCAATCATGGTGTTTTTTTCTATTCCAATTGATTTCAGATAGAATGGAATCTGTACGGGGATAATAAAGAAGATGATCCACATCAGCATCACATTGCCAAAGATCAACCAGATAATTCCCGGAGATTTAATGATACTCTTCTGTTCGGGTTGTTTTACCCTCCCGGGTTCCTTTAGAAACAGGAAGGCGGGGGGAAGGATCAGGAGCGAAAAAAGGTATAGCAAAAAAGGAACGCGCCAGTTGATGTCGGCAAGGATTCCTCCTAGAGTAATAAATAATATACCTCCTAAAGACATTACGGCGATTTGCAGACCCGCAAATTTCTGCCGTGCCTTTCCCTGGTAATAATCAGCTACGAGTGTAGTGACGATAGTCATGGAAATTCCGACCGAAATACCAAGCAGTGCCCTGCCGACCAGGATCGCATAGAGGTTATTAAGCCAGTATCCTGAAGTGCCGCCGATGGCGTAGAGGACCAGCGCAACCCCCAAAAGTTTTAATCTTCCCGTTTTATCTATAATTATTCCTGCTGCGATTGCACTGAGGGCAATAAATAACCCGGGAAACGAAAGGGATAATTTTACCAGGGCAAGGTGATTGGGGACATCCGAAAAAGTTGCGGTCATATCCGGGAGGGAAGCCGAAATGGTGATCATAGACATGATGGTAAGACTACTCACCAACAAAAGCGTGGCTTTTACCTGCCAGGTTTCTGAATTCATAGAGGGAAATTCAAAGCGGATTATTAAATGATCTGGTTACAGACCTGAGAAAGAAGTACACCTTAAATCAATCAGGCCATTTGCCCTTTCATTAATTTAGGGAGCATTTCTTTGAAGTTTTCCTTCTTGTTTAAATGTGGCAAAGATTCGGCAGGTTCTTCAACCCCCAGGAATTTACAAAGGGGTGCCCAGCCGTCCCGTACATCGTATACCAATAGTTTTTCTTCGGGAACAAACTGTTTTACCTCTGCCAGATGTCCTTCCCAAACTTTTTTTGCATGTGCTTTGTCTTCGAAATTGCCGCTTAACTCACCTGCAAAAAAGGTCTTTTTAAAGAATTTAATGCACTTTACCACATTTCTGGCCCTTGAGCTAAAAAGCAGCTTCCCCATCATCTTTATTTTTTCGCCAGGAGTCTGGGGTCCGGCCCGGTAAACAGTACTGTCTACACTTTTATACCAGGCATCAAAATCCCTGACAGTAAGGATCACTTTGGCATCCGGATAGCGTTTCATATGTTCTTTATACCAGGGATATCCTGGAAAGTCCACTGTGGCATCATACCCTTTGTAAAGTCCTTCCCAATCTGTGTCCCCTGTTTCAGACAGGGTTTTCCAATAGTGAAGATTATGTGGGTTTACAAGGAGTTCTTTCATGTGGTAGACATGATTAAATCCAAGCATTTCAAGCGATCTTTTAAGTGTAGTCGTTCCCGTTCTTGGGAATCCGGCTCCGATGATTTTAATTGACATTATTTTTGGTTTAAGGTTGATATTTTATTGAGCAATTTCTTCCTGTGGAGGTGGCATTTTAAAGATAAATGGATCGGGTTGAGGAGCTATTGGCTCCAGACTTTTGCCTTTGAAAGCCCGGTGATCCTCAGGGTATAAGGTGGCCCTGAAAATCCCAAATATAAAAGGCCCCGTAGGTTGAGCAGGGGATCCGTCGGGTAATTTGTAGTCATCCACGAAGGGATTCCAATACTCCCAGACAAGTTTGCCATTCTCGTCAACTTCTATAAATCTACCCTGCTTCCCCTGAGTGATAAGTGTATGTCCGTTTTTTAGCCGATGAGCCCCTGAAATAAAGGAAGAATACATAGAATATTTATCCGGGGCAGTATAGGTCCAGTCGGGTGTTTTTGGCCCGAATACCCCATTCTCATTTGGCTCGTAAAATCCGTTTTCTGAGGTAGGTATCTTCCATTCATGGACAGCAGAATAATTACCTACATCTCCTATAGATACATTTAATTCGGGCGAGGGATTACCCGCCAGAGCTGCCCACATATTGGGAAGCTTGTTATCCGGATGAGGAATATCGTTGTTGTAGACCATCAGATTTCCTTCGCCCGGATATCCTTTCGGGATCCATTTGCTGTCGTGTTGTCCAAATAACTTCTGATCTTCTTTGGTTCCCATTCCGTAGTTGGCGGGATTTCCCCAGCGATATAATAGTTCTCCTCCTAATCCCGACTTGCCACCGGAGGCTGTTCTGGCTTCCTCCGTAGTAGTGCTGTGATCAATGACAAAGATCTCTCCATATCCCGGAACACTAATGACGATCTGATCGAGTTCAGGATTATACGATATGGCATTGGTGTGGGTGATATCCGAGCCGCGGTTGTCTACAGTCGCATTGGAAGTTAAAAAGCCCATTTTTTTCATTTGGTCCAGACGTTCCTGGGTCATGGGAGGACCAGCTTCTTCACTGGCTGTATTGAGATTGATCTTTCTGGGATGTTCAGCAACTATTGCATAGTTCTTTTTTGAAGGATCAAATTCCTGTACGAGATGGTCCTGCATTCTCCATTCCCAGATTACCTTGCCTCCTTTTGGTTTTACAGGTTCAATCTCTATGATCTTATCGAGCCATATTCCCGCCTTTGGTATGTGTTGGGGGTCCATCCCTGATGCTTCGGCTTCCTCAGCACTTATTGCATCATAAGAAATCGCTAGGATGTTGCCATTGGGCATTACTTCTATATCGTGGTGGGTGAGGTAGGTTTCACTAAAATAAGCAAAGTCCCATACGAGGTTCCCCTCCCAGTCGTATTCCTTAATTCTACCGGACTGCCCTCCTGCCGCAAAGGTTGGGAAATTTTCATCGCGCTCCATCCGGATAAGATGTCCGTTTGGTTGAAGATAGGAGTTCATTGAATTGAGGTCGGAATCCCATCGGTGTACCACCTCTCCATTCTTGTTAATTAAAAAGGTGGATGTACTGCTTGATGGTTCAAAAAGCACATAACCTTCAGTATCCGTTTCAGAATTGTAGATCAGGCCTCTTTTGGCCATTACTCCTGTCATACTTCGGGTATCCTCGGGCTGCCATTCTTTTACTTCCTCAACCACTGTTTCAGCTAGTGGAGCAGGATCAGTTTTACATGAAAGTAGGAATAGCAGGAATAGGGGTAAGGTGAAAGCTTTTAGTTTCATAATTAATCAGGTTGGTTGTTGTGAGAAAGATACGCTTTTTTTTCTTTCAGAAATAAGAAGTGCCTGGGGTTGTCAAAAGCAATTAAACCGCTTTCTGAACTACTTCAAAAACCTTATTCCCATCGCATTTTAAAGTCTTGGAAGGGTATTTCAGGATCAGTGCGTAGTCATGTGTAGCCATAAGGATAGTACGTCCGGTCTGGTTGATTTCCTGCAGCACCTTCATTACTTCCACGCTGGTTTGAGGATCGAGATTACCAGTAGGTTCATCAGCAAGAATGAGTTCGGGGTCATTGAGTAAGGCTCTGGCAATGGCTACCCGCTGTTGTTCTCCCCCTGAAAGCTCATGGGGAAATTTAAATCCTTTGGTCTTCATCCCCACTTTTTCGAGAACTTCCTCAATCTTGGCATCCATTTTGGTCGAATCTTTCCATCCAGTGGCTCTTAGAACAAATTGAAGATTTTTATGGATATTCCTGTCCGGAAGAAGTTTAAAATCCTGGAAAACAACTCCTAATTTTCGTCTCAGATACGGGATATTCTTTTCCTCAAGTGTCTTAAGATTAAACCCTACCACCCGGCCATGACCCTGTTTCAATGGAAGATCTGCATAAAGAGTTTTCATAAAGCTACTCTTCCCACTCCCGGTTTTTCCGATAAGGTATACAAATTCACCCTTCCTGACCTCCAGATTGATATCGTTTAATACCAAATTTTCTTTTTGGAAAACAGCAACATCCTTTAAGCTTAGTACAGGCTCTTCCATACATCTTTTGTTGATATAAAAGTAATAAGTTCTACAGGATAAAAAGAACAGGCCGCTTAAAAAACTTTTTCTTTGACTGGATTATACTGCAACCCGATATTTGCCGTTACTAAGACAAATACGGTAATTCTCACGAGTTTTAGAACACTATGTTAAAGAAAAAGACCGCCTTAACCCTCGTGGCCCTTGGGCTGCTAATTTTGGTAAATGCACAGGAATCTGGAATCTATACCCATGATGACAGTGAATACCAGGAAGCGCTCCAACTATATAATAACAAACAGTACCAGGCTGCGCAAACCCTCTTTGAAAAAGTAAAAGCAAGGACCCAAAACGAGGAAACCAAAGCTAACAGTGCCTATTACGCGGCCAACGCAGCTGTAAGACTCAATCAGTTGGGGGCAGACCGACTGATGGAAGATTTTGTGGAAAGTTATCCGACTTCTACCAAACGCGATGCGGCATTTATGGATGTAGCCGATTATTATTTCGAGAATGGTAAATATCCATATGCGCTTAAATGGTATAAGAAAGTAGAGCCTTATACGGTTCCGAAAAAGGACCGGGAACGCTACCACTTCAATCTTGGCTATTCCCTTTACGCCGCTAAAAAACCCGAGGAGGCCAAAAGCTATTTTAACCGTGTGTTAAATTCACCCGAATACGGTTCGCAAGCCAAGTATTACATGGGATTTATTGCCTACCAACAGGACGATTACCAGGAGGCTACCGAAAGATTTGATCAGATCACAGACCAGGATCTTCTCGATGAGAAACTCTCCTACTTCCAGGCAGATCTGAATTTTAAGCTGGGCAATTTTGAAGAAGCCATCGCCCTGGGAAAAAAACAGCTTCCAAATTCCGACAGGCAGGAGGTTTCCGAACTCAACAAGATCATAGGAGAGAGTTATTTCAATCTGCAGCAATACGCCCAGGCCATTCCCTACCTGGAGGCCTATCGCGGTAAACGGGGCAGATGGAACAATACAGACTACTATCAGCTGGGTTACTGTTATTATCAGCAGCAGGATTATGCCAATGCCATCCTGCAGTTCAATAAGATTATTGACGGTACGAACAGCGTGGCGCAGAACGCTTACTACCATCTTGCCGAGTGCTATCTAAAACTCGGGAAGAAACAGGAAGCTCTTAATGCCTTTAGAAATGCCTCGCAAATGGATTTTTCTCCTGAAATAGAAAAAGACGCCCTGCTTAATTACGCCCGACTCAGTTATGAGATCGGGAACGCTTATGAGCCTGTTACGCAGGTGCTTTCAACCTATCTTGATCGATACCCTAAAGACACATACGCCCCTGAACTTCAGGACTTGTTGGTGGACTCTTACCTCACCTCAAAAAACTTTAAAGGTGCACTGGAATTAATTGAGCAAAACAGGAATTACGCCAATAAATCGACCTACCAGAAAGTAGCTTTTTTCCGCGGAATGGAATTGTTTCTCGACGGAGATTACGCCGAAACGGCCGATATTTTAGACAGGGCTATTAAAAGTGATGCTGATGCTGTTTTTACGGCAAGGTCTCGGTACTGGAAAGGCGAAGCCAGTTATTTGCTCAATCGTTTTGACGAGGCACTTGTTGAATATATCCGCTTTCAACAAAGTCCGGTTGCCGCCAGAACTGAAGAATTTAAGGAGCTGGATTACAATTTGGGATATTCCTATTTTAAGTTAAAGGATTACAATTCGGCTATACCGTACTTCAGGAATTATAAATCAGCAACCATAGGGAATGAAAAAGCTCAGGATGCACAGGTAAGGCTTGGGGATTGTTATTTTGTAACAAGCAAATACAACAGTGCCATTGAAGCCTATACCGACTATATTTCCGGAAATGGCAGGGAAAAGGATTATGCTGCCTTCCAGAAAGCAGTAAGCTACGGATTTATGGGGCGGAATTCCACGAAACTGGCTGAACTCAATGCATTTTTAACTGCCTATCCCTCCTCAACATTAAAAGATGATGTTCTTTTTGAACTGGGGAATTCCTATATCAGGGAAAACAGGAACCAGGAAGGACTGAAGGCGTTTGCTGACATGGTGAATTTTTACCCCGGTAGTAAACTGGTACCTCAGGCACTTCTCCGGCAGGGGTTGGTTCATTACAATACCAATCGCAATGAAGAAGCCCTGTCTAAATTTGGTTCTGTGGTTGACAAATACCCTAACTCACAGGAAGCAATTCAGGCTGTGAACACGGCAAAATTGGTCTATATGGATATGGGCAGGGTAAATGAATATGCGGCCTGGGTACGAAATCTCGATTTTGTAGAGGTTTCAGATGCTGAACTCGATAATGCCACCTTTGAATCTGCAGAAAAACAAGCTCTTGAAGGTCGCACTGCCGCCGCCATAAAGGGGTATGAGAATTATATCTCTGAATTTCCTTCCGGTTTACACATTGTAGATGTACATTTTAAACTGGCACAGTTGCAGTTTGCCGAGGGAAATCAGGAAAAGGCATTGAATTCCTTTAAATATGTTGCCGACAGGGGAGGAAGTGATTATAAGGAACAGGCATTGACTCGTGTTTGTGAACTCCTGCTTGCAAAAGAGGACTACGCTAACGCAATGCAATACCTGATCCAGCTGGAGAATTCCGCTGACATCACCCAAAACAGGACATATGCTCGTCAGAATTTGATGAAGGCATACTACGATCAAAAGAATTATGAAAAAACACTGGAGTATGCCGATAAGGTGCTGAACTCACCTGGCTTAGATGACAGGATAAAGAGTGATGCACAGATCATGATCGCCAGATCAGCCATGAAAACAGCTGACGAGGAAACTGCAGAAGAGGCTTATGCGAAAGTGCAGAAAATCGCTTCAGGGTCACTTGCTGCAGAAGCCTTGTATTTCGATGCCTATTTCAAACAAAAACGTGGTGCCCTGGAAGAAAGCAATATCTCGGTACAGAAACTGGCCAGAGAATATGCCATTTATAAAGAATGGGGAGGTAAAGGATTGATTGTAATGGCACAGAACTTCTACTCATTAGGAGATGCTTTTCAGGCAACCTACATCCTGGAAAGTGTTATCTCTAATTTTACTCAGTTTCCTGATATTGAATCAATGGCAAGAGAGGAACTGGCGGAGATAAAAACCAAAGAGGCTGAGAAAAATGCTTCTGTAAACACAGGAGAGAATTAAACAACGTTTACAATTATGTCAAGGAAGTTTATAATAATATTAAGTATTCTTTTCGGCTCTTCCCTGGGTGTTTTAGCTCAGGAAAAAGATCTGGGTACTGAAACGGTCACCGTTGTGAAACCGTATTCGCCTACGGTCTCTGACGCGTTTAAGATCAAATCAGTGCCTGTTCTCAACGACTCCATCATCCAAACTAAAAAGGAAATCACATATAGCATATTTTCAGTGCCTGTTGCCTCCACTTTTGTACCTGCAAAAGGGACTGCTGCTGCTGTTCAGAAAGCAACCCCGGAAAAACTTTACAATTCATCAGTTTCTATGGGCTTAGGTAATTATAACAATGCCCTGCTCGATGTTTACACGAGCCGGGATATCGATCGTGGGAAACAACGAATTGACGTTGGAATCAATCATTTCTCCTCAAGAGGCGACCTGGATTTTACACCTCTGGAGACGGATTTCTACAACACAAAAATAAATGCTGCCTATTCCAATAGAGGTCGTGATGGCGACTGGGGAATATCCCTGGGCGGAGGACATAAACTCTACAACTGGTACGGTCTTCCCGAAGGGGTTTTTGATGAGGCTACCATTGCGGGAATTGATGAACAACAACAGTATTTTAACGCTGAAGTAGGAGCCACTTTCAAACAGGAAGATGCTGTTTTTAGCAAGGGTAAGCTAAACCTTAAAAGGTTTTGGGATGAGGTTGAGTCGGGAGAGAACCGGGCTAGCCTGTTTACAAGCCTTGATTTCCCTCTGAGTCAGGAATCCTTTATGCTGGGCTTTAAAACAGACTATGTGGAAGGTGAGTTTGCCAATGCTGATGTTAATAATACCGCAAATACGGAAGGTATAACCTATTCTCAGTTTCAGGTGGGTCTCAGTCCGTCTATTTTAATTGAAAAGGACGAATTGCATATTCGCCTGGGAGCCAATCTGGTTTATGGGATGGACATGGAGAACAGCGAGGGAAACTTCTATATCTACCCTCAGGTGACCGCCTCTTACCGATTGCTGGATGAAGTGGTAATTGTTTATGGAGGAGTTAATGGAGAATTGCGTCAGAATTCTTATGCCGATTTTGTGCAGGAAAATCCTTTTGTTTCGCCTACCCTGGTTATTCAGCCAACAGATCAGCAATACAATGCTAAACTTGGATTTAAGGGGCAGCTCTTCCCCAACCTGAGCTACAATATCAGGGGATCCTATAAGGCAGAAAACAGAAAGCCATTATTCAAGTTAAATCCCCAAAATGATTTCCGGGATGATGAAAAGGGCTATACCTACGGCAATTCATTTGAATTGTTTTATGATGACGTGAAGACGCTTGGCATTTTTGGGGAACTTAACCTCGATGTCAATCGAAATTTCAGTCTGGGGATCAACGCCTCGGTTTCAGAATACGATACCGAAACCGACAACCCGGCATGGAACCTTCCAAATTTAAAGGGATCTTTATTTATGGATTATCAATTGGATGAAAATTGGTTTATGGGGGCAACTATTTTTTATGTA
This sequence comes from Muriicola sp. E247, assembly GCF_041358175.1. Taxonomy (NCBI): domain Bacteria; kingdom Pseudomonadati; phylum Bacteroidota; class Flavobacteriia; order Flavobacteriales; family Flavobacteriaceae; genus Muriicola; species Muriicola sp. E247. Next base: position 60,189 of record NZ_JBGKBE010000005.1, on the reverse strand, counting down.
GGAGAACGGGAGGATCTCAGTGCGGTGGTGATTCCTAATACACAGCCATCAGAATATCCTGCTAGCATCCTCACCCTCGATGCCTATATCGACGCGAATGCGCATGTAGGTTACCGTCTAAGTGACCAGCTTTCCATCTTTGCCAAAGCCAGTAACCTGGCCAATAATGACTACCAGCGTTGGGCTAATTTCAGGGTTCAGAGTTTTCAAATACTGGCAGGAGCCACTTATAAATTTGATTTCTAGACCTTTAAATAACACTGCTTTAGGTAATATTCTTCTTAATTCCCACGTGATATAGCCTAATTTCTTAACCCTTTAACGAAGCGAGGAGGTCCTGGGGGCTTTTAAAAGTCCACTTTCCTTAAATTTATCAAGACGATAAACGGGAAGCCTTACCCATGCGTAAGTTGAGATATTTTATCAGTATTTGTATAGTCCTTTTTGGGCTATGGATTTGCGGTGCCCAAAATCTGGTAGTAAATCCCAGTTTTGAAGAGCATACATCCTGCCCGGAAAAACTCGGGAATTTTAATTCTGATGTGATAGGCTGGAACACACCCTCCCTGGGTTCTACTGATTATTTTCACGCCTGTAGTGAGGCCATGGGCACCCCAAAGAATTTCAATGGTACCCAGATCGCCGATTTTGGCCAGGGGTATGCGGGGTTTTATCTCTATGCCCCAAACGACTACAGGGAATACATGCAGGCTAAACTGACTACCCCCCTGATTAAAGATGAAGTTTACGAACTGAGTTTCTTTGTAAGCCTGGCGGAACGATCCGACTTTGCAATCAACCAATTCGGAGTTGTGTTTTCAGAAAAACCATTCAATCTTGAGATAAGGAAAGAAATGTCAAAAAAGCATTTGTATTCTGATATCGACAATAAGTTCTCGTACCTGGAAATTGGTTATTCGCATTTTGCCAATGACAAAAAGGAGTGGATGCTGGTCTCAACTACGTATATCGCAAAGGGGAATGAGGAGTATATGACCCTGGGTAACTTTAAAAACAACGCCAGAACCCGTAAATTTCTGATTAAAAAAGGTGCCAAACAGGGAGCCTACTATTATGTGGATATGGTTTCCCTTATTTCAAATAAAACAAAGGCGGCCACTTCCTTAACTACTGAGCAACCAATAGACGGTCCGCCAAGTCTCAATACACCACACCTTTTCCAGCATGTACTATTCGATTTCGATGAATACCTGCTCCTCGATTCAGCCAAGGTTTACCTGAAAAAAACCTATGATTTTCTGGTGGAAGATCCCAGTCTGCACATCATTATTCACGGGCATACCGATGCTATCGGTCTTCCGGCCTACAACATGAAGTTATCGGGAAACCGATGTAAGGCAGTAGTGAACTACTTTAAAGACTTAGGTCTTTCTCCCGAGAGAATTTCATGGAAAGGGCACGGTGGCGACCTTCCCGTTGCTGATAATACTACCCCGGAAGGAAGGAAAAAAAACAGGCGGGTGGAATTTATCCTGACAAAAATGGAATAAACATCCTAAGCAGGTCTAGATAATTATCATTCTTACTCTATTTATATTTCGGGATGAAAAAGAAAGCCCGTACTTTGTAAAAAAGTAAACTATGGATATCAATTTAGCTGTACTGATAGATGGAGATAACATCCCATCAGCCTATGTAAAGGAAATGATGGAAGAGATTGCTAAGTATGGTAATCCTACCATTAAAAGAATTTACGGCGACTGGACCAACCCACGCCTGGGAAAATGGAAGAACGTGTTATTGGAGAACGCTATTACCCCGATCCAGCAATACGGTTACACAGCCGGTAAAAATGCAACCGATTCGGCCATGATCATCGATGCTATGGATATTCTCTATTCCGGGAAAGTCAATGGCTTTTGCCTGGTGAGCAGTGACAGCGATTTTACCCGCCTTGCCACCCGGTTACGGGAAGCAGGAATGCAGGTATTTGGGATTGGGGAGAAGAAAACACCCAATCCGTTTATCGTGGCCTGTGATAAATTTATCTATATCGAGATCCTGAAAAAGCAATCAGAGGAAAGCACAGTGGATTCTGAAGGCAGCAAGGCCGATAAAAAAAGTGGTGTAGATAAAATCACCCGCAAAGATGTTCAGTTGATTACAGATACGGTAGATGATGTAGCTGATGATGACGGCTGGGCTTTTCTGGGAGACGTAGGCAGTCTGCTGCAGAAAAAACAACCCAATTTCGACTCCCGGAATTACGGGTATCAGAAACTTACACCCCTGATAAGTGCCCTTGGTGAATTTGAAATAGAAAGGCGAGAAGATGCCAAAGGGAGGAAGAAGCTTATCTATGTAAAGATCAAAGAGAAAAAAGGAAAAGGTCCCAGAAAATAGTTCAGACCCTTATTCATTTTCGGATTTACCTGATTTCATTATTTTTGATCTGCTCAATTCAATCGGGTTCTTAATCTGATTCCAAATTACACCTTATGAAAAAAGTACTTTTCTTCGCCTGTCTTGCAGTAGTATTTGCCTGCGATACTGCAAGGGATTCGGCAGACTTACTGCTAATCAATGCTAACATTTATACAGTAAATGATTCTTTTGATACGGCTGAAGCCCTGGCTGTTAGTGAGGGTAAGATCATCGCTGTAGGTACAAATGAAGAAATACAGGGAAAATACCAGGGGGATAAAGTTATCGATGCCAGTGGGAAAACGGTTATACCCGGTCTCATAGATGCACATTGTCATTTTTACGGTTTAGGGCTGAACCAATTAAAAGTAGATTTGGTTGGAACCGGTAGTTATGAAGAAGTATTGGAGCGGGTAAAAGAATTTCAGAACCAGAATCCTTCGAACTTCATACAGGGCAGGGGATGGGACCAGAACGACTGGGAAGTAAAAGAATTTCCTACCAAAGAAGAACTGGATGCGCTTTTTCCTGATACTCCCGTGGCCCTTGAAAGAGTTGACGGGCATGCATACCTCGTGAATCAAAAGGCACTCGACCTTGCGGGGATTACCGAAGCAACTACAGTTCAGGGAGGGGAGATCATTAAAAAGAATGGAAAAATAAGCGGGGTGCTGGTAGACAACCCCATGGCCTTGATCGACCGGATAGTCCCTCCTCCAACGCTGGAAATGAACATAAAGGCTTTGAAAGATGCGGAAGAACTTTGTCTGGAATATGGCCTTACCACAGTAAATGATGCCGGACTCATGAGAGGTACCATTGAGCTTATCGACAGCCTTCAGCAAAAAGGAGAACTATCAATTCGGGTATATGCCATGGTGAGCAACTCTCCGGAAAATGTAGATCACTTCCTTAAGAAAGGAATAGTAAAGACAAACCGACTCAATGTGAGATCGGTAAAAGTTTATGGAGATGGGGCATTGGGTTCAAGGGGAGCTGCTTTAAGGGAGCCCTATTCAGATCAGCCAGGGCATTTCGGAGCCATGGTTACCCCAGTAGAAGATATTGAAGCCCTGGCTATGCGTATTGCAGCTTCAGATTACCAGATGAATACACATGCGATAGGAGATTCAGCCAATATCGCAGTCCTAAGGGCGTACAAAAAGGCACTTGCAGGGAAAGAAGACAGGCGCTGGAAAATTGAACATGCGCAGGTTATTTCTGCTGAAGACTTTGATTATTTTAAGGAAGGAATAATTCCTTCAATCCAACCTACTCATGCAACTAGTGATATGTACTGGGCAGAAGACAGATTGGGGCCAGAGAGGGTGATAGGAGCATATGCCTTTAAAACATTATTGGACAAGGCTGGGATGGTGGCCCTGGGTACTGATTTCCCGGTGGAGAAGGTAAGTCCGTTCCTCACCTTCTATGCATCAGTAGCAAGGAAAGACTTAGAAGGGTATCCGGAAGGAGGCTTTCAGATGAACGATGCCTTATCGAGGGAAGAAACTCTGAAAGGAATGACTCTGTGGGCCGCCTACTCAAACTTTGAAGAAGAAGAGAAAGGAAGTCTGGAAGTAGGAAAAGTGGCCGATTTTGTGATCTTAAGTGAGGATATAATGGAAATACCACTGGAAAAAATCCCGAATCTGGAGGCGGAAAAAGTCTTTATCAATGGGGTTCAGATGAAATAGCTAAGCAAAAAAAAGCCGAAGCAGTCCGCTTCGGCTTTTTAATTCTTTTTTTGATTTTACATTACAAAAGAGATAGGTACTGCAACACGGGTTGTACCCCATCCCATGATAAGGTGAACACCGTTGTCAACTTCTTTGAAAGTCATCGAAAAGGCCTCCAGGGAATCGGATGCATTGGAAACCATTCCCTTGGCTCTTGCAACATCTCCGGAATCATCGTAGAAATATGAACCCCACTGATTCAGGTTTTTATTAAGGATGACTGTCCATCCGTCTTCTCCGGGAACGGTAAAGAGCGAATACGTACCCGCATCAACTTTTTGACCACCAACGGTAGCACCTTTGTAGAATGTAATTTCTGCCGCCTCGTTGGCGCCCGTTCTCCATACCTTGCCCGCCGGAGCGAGGTCGTCGAGAGATCGGCCTTTAAGTTGAGGTCTGCTGTAGATCACCCTGACTGCCTTGTCAGAATTTTTGTAATCTGAAGGATAAGAGGCCATATCCATTGGACTTTTATCCATTCCGCTAAATTCCTGTGCTATGGCATCACCTGAAAATACCAGGGCGCATACCATTAAAGTAAGTGTAAGTAAATTTTTCATAAGTATCGATTTTTAGTTCCTTCAAAGCTAATGGCTTCAACCGTCGTATTTTTATAAAGAGTCGTTAAAATTTTCACATCTTACAATTTTTAAGCAAATTCGTCCATCTAAGATATATACATGTTAAATTGTATAATAATATCCATATTTAGTTATAAATTATAACTATTTAATGCTATTATATTTTATAATTAAAAGTATTGCTTCATCTTTGCCTATCATAATCTAATATAGAATTGTATGTGCGGAATTGTTTGTGCCTTTGATATTAAGGAAAGTAGTGAAGTGTTAAGGCCTCAGTTATTGGAAATGTCCAAAAAGGTACGGCATCGGGGTCCAGATTGGAGCGGTATTTATTCAGATGACAAAGCTATCCTTGCTCATGAACGACTGGCGATAGTTGACCCGGCCTCTGGCAAGCAACCCTTGCTTAGTCCTGACGGGAAACTTGTCCTGGCAGCCAATGGAGAAATCTATAATCATCGGGAGTTGCGTAAACAATTTGAAGGAAAGTATCAGTTCAAGACCGAATCGGATTGTGAGGTGATATTAGCTTTGTATCAGAAAAAGGGTCCTGCCTTCCTCGATGAGATGAATGGCATCTTCGGGTTTTCGATTTACGATAAGGAGAATGACTCCTATTTTATCGCCCGGGATCATATGGGAATTATCCCTTTGTACATGGGATGGGACAAGAACGGTACATTCTATGTTGCCTCAGAATTAAAGGCGCTTGAAGGTACTTGCACCAAGATCGAATTATTTCCTCCCGGGCATTATCTGCACAGCGATGACGGAGAATTAAAGCGATGGTATACGCGCGATTGGATGGAGTACGATGCCGTTAAAGACAACCAAACAAGTATTCAAGAAATACGCGAAGCGTTGGAGGCAGCGGTACATCGTCAGTTGATGTCGGATGTCCCTTATGGTGTTCTTTTATCCGGCGGATTGGATTCCTCGGTTACCTCAGCCATTGCTAAAAAATACGCTCAGAAGAGGATTGAATCTGACGATACTACAGAGGCATGGTGGCCACAGCTGCATTCCTTTTCGGTCGGACTCGACGGTTCACCCGACCTTGCGGCGGCCAGAAAAGTGGCAGACCAGATAGGTACCGTTCACCACGAAATTAAATTCACTATCCAGGAAGGATTAGACGCCATTAAGGATGTTATTTACAACCTGGAAACCTATGATATCACTACAATAAGGGCTTCTACGCCTATGTACCTGATGGCCAGAGTGATCAAATCTATGGGAATTAAAATGGTTTTGTCAGGAGAAGGAGCCGATGAATTATTCGGGGGGTATCTTTACTTTCACAAGGCACCTAATGCAAAGGAATTCCACGAAGAGACCGTAAGGAAACTCGATAAACTTCATATGTACGATTGTCTCAGGGCAAATAAATCCCTGGCGGCCTGGGGTATTGAGGGAAGAGTTCCCTTCCTCGATAAGGAATTCATGGATGTCGCTATGCGGATCAATCCCAAAGACAAAATGATCAACGGGGAAAGAATGGAAAAATGGGTTGTGCGAAAGGCTTTCGAATCCTATCTCCCCGAAAGTGTTGCCTGGAGACAGAAAGAACAATTTTCGGATGGTGTAGGGTACAGTTGGATTGATACGTTGAAGGAGATGGTTGCAAAAGAGGTTAGTGATGAGCAATTGGCAAATGCAAAATTCCGTTTCCCGATTCAGACTCCTTCTTCCAAGGAAGAATTTTACTATCGTTCCATCTTTGAGTCGCATTTCCCTTCTGATGCCGCAGCACTATGCGTGCCTCAGGAAGCTTCTGTGGCCTGTAGTACTAAAATCGCCCTGGAATGGGATGAAGCATTTAAGAATATGAACGACCCTTCAGGAAGGGCCGTGGCAAAGGTGCATGAGGATGCCTATGTTAAATAGTCTGTTCAAGGATTGAATCAGGTTTTGTATTGAATTTTCAGGAAGCACCCCAATGGGTGCTTCTTTGATTTCTGCCTGCCCACGGCTTACAAGAATACAAAGGTGATTAAGACGATGGCAGTAATTATGAGCGGACCTAAAACTCCCATTAAAAGTCCGCCATACCTGAAGTCTTTTTGTTCAAGCCTTCCCGTACTGTACGCAATGGCATTGGGGGGAGTTGATATGGGCAGGAACAAGGCAGTTGAAGCACATAGCCCAATTACCAAAGGCAGAACAATGGGATTCTGATACGTAAGAATGATTCCCAGGGGGATCAAAACGGTGGCTGTAGCCGTATTGCTCATCACGTTAGACAAAAAGACTGTTAAAAAGGCAAACAGTAACACCAGGACAATAAAATTTAGTTCAAATTGTGCGATTTTTTCCACGTAATAATCTGCGAGCCCCGTTTCTTTAATTGCCAACCCAAGTGCGAGTCCACCCGCCACAAGCATCAGGGTGTCCCAGGGGAGTTTCCGAACGTCATCGGCCGTGACAATACCTGTCATGGTCAATAGGATAATAGGCAGCAGGGAAACTACAGAGGCTGGGATGCCATGCAATTTCTCCGTAAGCCATAAAATGAGGGTAAGTGACAGCACCCCGATCACGATACGCTTTTTGATTTTTTCAAAACGATACGATTCGTCATCGGCCTGTGGTATATCCTCGTCTATTGCGATTACAATTTTTTCTTGTTTGGCAATGTATTTTCTGGTGAGCAGATACCAGAACAAAACCGTAAGAATCAAAGCCAGGGGAAAACCAATCACCATCCATTCAAGAAAACCAATGTCGATACCATGGTTATTCAATGCCTCAACGGCGATGGCGTTTGGAGGCGATCCAATGAGCGTCCCCATCCCTCCGATTGTTGCTGCCCCGGCTATTCCAATTAAAATAGCCTTGGACATAGGGGCATTTTTATCGATAGTGTTCAGAAAGGGCAATACGGAAGCAACCATCATAGCCGTAGTGGCCGTATTAGACATGATCATTGAGAAAAGGGAAGTGGTAAGCATCAGTCCGAGGAGAACCATTGTGGGTGATGTTCCCATCCGCGATATACTTATCCGGAAGACTACTTTGTCTAATTGGGTTTTGCTCATGGCTTCGGCGATAAAAAAGCCACCGAGCATTAACCAAATTACACTGCTCGACCAGGAATTAATGTAGCCTATATAATGCGAGCGGACATTATCAGGATCTACCTGGGAATAATGGCTGTTCATCGCAAAAATGAGAAAACCAAATACCATCAGGCCAACCGCAAAAGGCGGAATGGCTTCGGTAACCCATAAGCCGATAGCCAGGAAAAGGAGAAAAAGGACATAGATCTGTGCCTGGTCAAGACCGGGCTCGTACATCGCATAGGTAAGGCCAAAGGAAAAAATAATACAGAGCAGGAAATAGATGACCCTGCTTTGCACATCGACCACCTTTTGAATATGTGACATCAGTTTCAGAGAAACGCCTCTGGAATCGCTCATGGTCTGCTATTTTAATTAGGTGTAAAATTAATCTGCGATACAGGAATAAAACCTAATAATTATCATATAAAATTAATTTTTTCCACCTTGCTTGAAAAGGCAGTAAATTGTTGTTAAAATGTTAATAACTTCATAGCTAACACCCTGCCTCATCCCTATATTTCACGGGCTTTTCTTTATATTTGTGAGATTGTAAAAATTTAGACAGTCCAAGGGGTTTTAAAGAAGATAAATCCATCAGATTTTGAAACTTTCGGGATTGTTTTTGCTTTTAGTGAAGAATGGTTCCATGCGAACTTGAAAAACAGAGAAATTTTAATCGATTTTATGAGCGAAGAGAAGAAAAATAAATATTCAGCAGATAGTATTCAGGCCCTTGAAGGGATCGAACATGTAAGAATGCGCCCTTCAATGTATATTGGAGATGTAGGCGTCAGAGGTTTACACCACCTGGTTTATGAAGTGGTGGATAACTCCATTGACGAGGCCATGGGAGGTCATTGTGATACCATCAGTGTAATTATCAACGAGGATAACTCCGTTACCGTAAGGGATAATGGACGGGGAATCCCCGTAGACCTTCACAAAAAGGAAGGTGTTTCTGCCCTGCAGGTTGTGATGACAAAGATTGGAGCCGGAGGGAAATTCGACAAAGATTCGTATAAAGTTTCTGGTGGACTTCACGGGGTAGGGGTTTCGGTTGTTAACGCACTCTCCAACACTCTTAAGGCTACCGTTTTCCGGGATGGAAAGATCTGGGAACAGGAATACGAAAGAGGGAAGTCGCTCTATCCGGTAAAAAGTACCGGCACTACCAAAGACAGGGGTACGGAGGTAACCTTTCATCCCGATGAGCAAATTTTCTCTCAGACTATTGAATTCAGTTATGAGACACTCTCCAACAGGATGCGGGAACTCGCCTACCTGAATAAAGGAATTACTATTACCATAACAGATCGCAGGCAGAAAGATAAGGATGGCGAATTTGTATCAGATGTCTTCCATTCTGAAGAAGGTCTGAAGGAATTTATCCGATTTCTCGACGGGAACCGTGAATCCCTTATTCAGAATATCATTGCCATGGAAGGGGAAAAGAACGATATCCCTGTGGAAGTAGCAATGGTTTACAATACCGGGTATACGGAAAACCTTCACTCTTATGTGAACAATATCAACACTCATGAAGGAGGAACCCATTTATCGGGTTTCCGAAGGGGGCTTACGACCACCTTAAAGAAGTATGCCGATGCTTCAGGCATGCTCGATAAACTCAAATTTGAGATTCAGGGGGATGACTTTCGGGAAGGCCTTACCGCAATTGTTTCTGTAAAGGTTGCAGAACCTCAGTTTGAAGGTCAGACCAAGACAAAGCTGGGAAACAGGGAAGTATCCTCAGCGGTTAGTCAGGCAGTATCAGAAATGCTGACCAATTATCTTGAAGAGAATCCGGATGATGCCAAAATAATAGTACAGAAAGTAATTCTTGCGGCCCAGGCCCGTCATGCGGCTACCAAGGCCCGTGAAATGGTACAGCGGAAGAATGTGATGTCAGGAGGCGGGTTGCCGGGAAAATTATCCGATTGCTCGGAACAGGACCCAGCCCTATGCGAAGTATTCCTGGTGGAGGGAGATTCTGCAGGGGGAACGGCCAAACAGGGTCGGGATCGTAATTTCCAGGCCATTCTGCCATTGAGGGGAAAAATCCTTAACGTGGAGAAGGCCATGCAGCACAAGGTATTCGAGAATGAAGAGATTAAAAACATTTACACTGCCCTGGGTGTTACTATTGGAACCGAAGAGGACAGCAAGGCATTGAATCTTGAAAAACTCCGCTACCACAAGGTGATCATCATGTGTGATGCTGATGTGGATGGAAGTCATATTGAAACATTGATCCTAACCTTCTTCTTCCGTTATATGAGAGAATTGATAGAGGCAGGACACGTTTACATAGCTACCCCACCCTTGTATCTTGTGAAAAAAGGAAGTAAGAAGAATTATGCCTGGAATGACAAGGAACGAGACGAAATAGCAGAAAGCTATAAAGGTGGAGTGAGCATACAGCGGTACAAAGGTCTTGGGGAAATGAATGCTGAACAGCTTTGGGATACCACAATGAATCCTCAGTTCAGGACGCTAAGGCAGGTAACTATTGACAACGCTACAGAATCAGACAGGATTTTCTCCATGCTGATGGGGGATGAGGTACCTCCAAGAAGGGAGTTTATCGAGAAAAATGCGGTTTATGCCAACATTGATGCATAAAAAAGAGCGTTACACAACAAAAACTCGCACCCCAGGTGCGAGTTTTTTAGTTTTAGGCAAAATTTAATCGATATGAAAAATCTATTGCTTGCTATGATGGGATTTTGTGTTCTGACCGTTCAGGCGCAATCTGATGTCAATGATCTTTTTGCAGCCGGGGTGGAGGATGCTGAAACCTTTATGAACGACTATCTCGCTCCAGTATCAGAAGGAGCTATTTACAGTATTTCAGGTTCCTGGTTCAATACCGGTGATGCCAAGCCCCTGGGGGGCTTTGAAATATCTATTATTGGGAACATAACCGGATTTAAAAACAAGGAAGATAAAAAGGCCTTTGTTCTGAACACAGCCGACTACGAAAACCTTCAGTTTGTTGACGGCAGTACTTCCAGAACTGTGTCGACAGCACTTGGGGATATTGAAGGTGTGCGCGTATTTGTGGAGGCCGAAGTTGCCCCCGGTGTAACTTCAAGAGAAGAGTTTGATCTCCCTTCTGGTTTAGCCGCAGAGAATATCAACTTCATTCCCTCGGGATTTATTCAGGGAAGTGTTGGACTTATCAAAGGAACTGAGCTCAAGGCCCGATTTCTTCCCAAAATAGATACAGACGATGTTGCGGTTAGTCTATATGGAGTGGGGATTCAGCATGAATTTACAAAGCACCTGCCTGCGGATAAGATATTACCTGTAGCTATCTCGGGCGTTATTGGCTATACCCATATTAATGGTACCTATGATTTTACAGATACCAGTATTATTGCCGGTTCTGATCAGAAAATTGATGCAAAGATCAATACCTGGGTTTTTCAGGCTGTGGTCTCAACCAAGCTTCCTGTGATCAATTTTTACGGTAGCCTTGGGTATATGTCGGGAAAATCTGAAACGGCCATCCTCGGTACATACGATGTACAATCTGGGCCATTTCAGGAGACTTATACCGATCCCTTTACTTTAAACAAAGATGCGAGTGGCGTTACAGCCAACGTGGGTACAAAACTCAAGCTGGGCTTTTTCAGATTACATGCTGATTATACCTTAGCGGAATTCAACAACTTTTCCTTCGGTCTGAGCTTCGGTTTCAGATAGAAACTACAGTTGATTGCAAAATAAAACAGCCTTCCAATCGGAAGGCTGTTTGCATTTATATAAAAAAAAAGCAGGGGATACTTTATTCTCTGAGCGCAAGGATGTTACCCTGAACATCTTCCAGTACTGTTCCTTCATCCGAATTTTTCAAGCTTACCTGGTGCGCAGGCATATCCGTTCCTGGATAAGAAATAGTATATACGCCTTTGTCCTGTGTCCAGCTAAAATCTGTTTTAACCGTTAACTGGTTTCCGTCGTAAGAATGGTATCGACCCAGGTAAACGTCGTTAAAAATCCATTCCTGCCGATTTGTTTGCCTTCCGGTTTCTGAATTTTCAGCAAATTCGACTTTTGACCAAATCCCGATTATGGGATCATTGTTTTCGGGGATTCTGGTACAATTACTCACCGAAATTATGGTGACAATGGCCATGAGGGAAAATAGCTTTTTCAAAATGTAGGTTTTTAGATTTGGGATCTGTTGCAGGAAGCTAACGCCTCAAAGTAAGCCTGTATTGCCATTTTTCGACGAACAGCACCTTCCATACCAATAAATTCGATGAACGTCATCAGCCCCGTATCAAAAAAGCATTATGAATGTTAATTGGAAAAATCAAATCATTAAAAATAATCCTTGCTTACTAACGGTCTAGTACAAGAGAATTTCCTATTTTTGCTACGCTTTTTAGTCGACAAACAAGTCCAGTAAAATAAGGCGTTTACGGCTAATTTGTAGAGTTGAAAACAAGCTAAAGAATACAGATATGAAAATTACAGTTGTTGGTGCCGGTGCCGTAGGTGCAAGTTGCGCAGAGTACATTGCTATTAAAGATTTTGCTTCAGAGGTCGTACTTCTTGATATAAAGGAGGGATTTGCTGAAGGAAAGGCAATGGATCTGATGCAAACTGCCTCCCTTAACGGTTTTGACACCAAAATTACGGGAACAACAAGCGATTATTCAAAAACTGCGGGAAGTGATATTGCCGTGATCACCTCAGGGATTCCTAGAAAACCGGGAATGACGAGAGAGGAATTAATAGGAATCAATGCGGGAATTGTAAAAACGGTAGCCACAAGCCTGATTGAGCATTCGCCAAATGTAATCCTGATTGTGGTGAGTAATCCAATGGACACTATGACTTACCTGGTGCACAAGGTTACAGGCCTCCCTAAAGAACGAATTATCGGGATGGGTGGAGCGCTTGATAGTGCACGATTTAAATACAGATTGGCAGAAGCGCTAGGAGCCCCTATATCGGATGTGGATGGTATGGTAATAGGAGGACATAGCGATACTGGCATGGTGCCTTTGGCAAGACATGCGACGAGGAACAGCGTTAAAGTATCCGAATTCCTTTCCGCTGATCGATTAGCTCAGGTGGTTGAAGACACCAAAGTAGGGGGTGCTACCCTGACCAAATTATTGGGTACAAGCGCCTGGTATGCTCCGGGTGCAGCCGTTTCCGGACTGGTTCAGGCCATTGCCTGCGATCTGAAAAAACTCTTCCCATGTTCAACCTTCCTGAACGGAGAATACGATTTGGAGGATATCTGTATCGGAGTACCTGTGATCCTCGGAAAAAACGGGATAGAAAAGATTGTTGAAATTGAACTCGATCAGACAGAAAAAGACAAAATGCAGACAAGTGCCGAAGGTGTTAGAAAAACCAACGGTCTTTTACAGGTCTAAGCAGCAGAACACAGAATTAAAAACAGCGTTCCCTACACGGGAGCGCTTTTTTTATGGCCTATTCTGTGTCTTACCCATCTTAGGTACAGGGCTGTATTTCGCCTATAAATCATTTAAATAAATTGTCAGTTCCTCTTGGAAATGATATATTTGCACGCTATTTACGGATACCATCAATTAATTCAAAACTCAGATGCAGAATAAAGGACTGATTAAGCTTTTTGCTTTTTTGTTCGGGATTGTAAGTATTTATCAACTTTCTTACACTTTCATTACAAGTAAACTAGAGGATGAGGCAGAAACTTTTGCCGCCGCAAAGATCCCTTCAACCGTAGACAATTATGTTGCAGAGCGTGAAGCCCTGGAAGCCAGTTACCTTGATTCTATAGGGGATAATCCGGTATTGGGATTCACCTCTTACAAAGAAGCCAAAAAGAAGGAGCTTAATAAAGGGCTCGACCTTAAAGGAGGTATCAATGTTACCCTGCAGATTTCTGTAAAGGATATCCTCAAAGGGTTGGCAGACAATACTAAAAATCCTGTTTTTAACAAGGCTCTGGCCGATGCAGACCAGGCTTCAAAAAGCAGTGATGATACTTACCTCGACTTATTCTTTGATGCCTTTGATAATATCAAGGGTGATACCAAGCTGGCGTCCCCTGATATCTTTGCAAATAAGGCCCTGAGTGATGAGATCAATTTCCAGATGACGGATGATCAGGTGAAACCGATTATCAGGAGGAAAATAGACGAGTCGATTGTATCTGCCTTTGAAGTACTGAGGGAACGTATTGACGGTTTTGGGGTTACCCAGCCGAATATTCAACGTGAAGGTACTTCCGGAAGGATATTGGTAGAATTACCAGGAGCCAGAGATATAGCCAGAGCTCAGGACCTGCTTTCAAGTACGGCCCAGCTCGAATTCTGGGAGACCTACGAACCGGGAAATCAGCCTTTGATCAACTTCTTTATTCAGGCAAATGAAAGGCTTAAAACCCTGGTTGAGGATACTTCAGAAGAACAGGTTAAAGAGGCGTCAGAGATAGATACCCTGCTCTCGGATGTGGCCCAGGATTCCCTGGATCTTACCGCCGAGCGCAACCCGCTTTTTGAGAAATTACAATTAAACGGCCCAGGCTTTGCCATAGGCGTCGCTGCAGTTAAGGATACTGCAGAAATCGGTTCCTGGCTGCGTATGCCCGAAATTAGAAGGTTACTCCCTTCAGAAGTACAATTCACTAAATTTCTATGGGAACGTCCCTCTCAGGATTCTGAAGTGGCTTCTCTGTTTGCTTTAAAATCGAATAGAGACGCACTCCCTCGTATTAGCGGTGATGTGGTGAGTGATGCCCGGGACCAGTTCGATCAGTTTAACCGGCCCGCTGTTGGAATGGATATGAATGTGCGTGGCGCCAAGGAATGGGAAAAACTCACGAATGAAGCCAACCTGAATAATACCGGTATTGCCATTGTCCTCGACAACAAAGTCTATACTGCACCAGGGGTTTCCCAGGTGGGAGGAATTTCAGGAGGAAGTTCAGAAATCACTGGGACTTTCACCGTTAATGAAACTAAGGATATTGCCAATGTCCTGCGAGCTGGTAAGTTACCGGCTTCTGCTGAAATTATCGACTCATTTGTTGTAGGCCCGTCCTTAGGGCAGGAAGCCATAGATAGTGGTTTTACCTCTTTCCTGATCGCCATGATATTTGTATTGATCTGGATGCTGTTTTACTATGGAAAGGCAGGTATTTTTGCTGATATAGCTTTGGTATTTAACATCGTGCTCATTTTTGGCGTACTGGCAAGTTTGGGAGCCGTACTTACATTACCCGGAATTGCAGGTATTGTATTAACCATTGGTATGTCGGTGGATGCAAACGTTCTCATCTTTGAGAGGATTAAGGAAGAATTACAGAAAGGGAAAGGCAAAGGACAGGCGATTAATGACGGATTTAACAATGCTTTGTCCTCCATTCTCGATGCCAATATCACTACAGGTTTAACAGCATTGATACTGCTGGTTTTTGGATCAGGTCCGATTAAAGGATTTGCCACCACCCTGATCATCGGTATCCTTACTTCTCTTTTTACGGCCATATTTATTACCCGATTATTAGTTGACTGGTATATCTCAGGAAAAGGGAGAACCCTTACCTTCTCAACCGCCATTACTAAGAATCTGTTCACAAATATGAACATCAATTTCTTAAGTAAAAGGAAGATTGCCTATGTCATCTCAGGGATCATTGTGATCTCAGGAATCGTTTCTCTAACTACCCGTGGTTTAGATCAGGGGGTCGACTTTGTAGGAGGGCGGAACTATCAGATCCGATTTGTGGATCCTGTAAGTCCCTCGGAAATAACTGCCGACCTTTCTGCCGCCCTGGGAAGCGCCAGTGCCAAAACCTTTGGGGATGCCAATCAGATTATGGTTACCACCAAATACAAGGTAGATGTGCAGGGAACTGAAGTAGATGATGAGATTTTAGGAATATTGTTCACTACGCTTCAAAAATATTTTCCTGACGGTGCCTCTTATGAAGACTTTGTTCCCGGGGGAACCAACGAGGATATTGGGGTAATGAAGTACAGAAAGGTTGGACCTACCATCGCCGATGATATTAAAAAGAACGCAGTATGGGCGGTATTTGGCTCCCTGGCTGTAGTATTTCTTTACATTCTATTGCGATTCAGGAAATGGCAGTTCTCACTGGGAGCGGTTGCGGCTGTATTCCACGATGTACTTATTGTGTTAGGGGTCTTTTCATTCTTTAGTCCCTATATGCCTTTTAGCATGGAAATCGACCAGGCTTTTATTGCAGCTATACTCACTGTGATCGGTTACTCTTTGAATGATACAGTTGTTGTATTCGACCGGATCCGGGAGATTGTAGCCGAAAAAGGATTTAATGCAGGTATCAACATCAATGAGGCCCTAAACAGTACTTTGAGCAGGACATTGAATACCTCTTTAACTACCTTAGTGGTACTCTTGTCTATCTTTATTTTTGGAGGCGAAACCCTGAGGGGCTTTATGTTTGCCATGATTGTGGGTATCATTGTGGGTACTTATTCCTCCTTATTCATAGCTACCCCTGTGATGTTTGATACACTGAAAGAGAAGATCACGAAAAAGTAATAAGTATTGAAATAAAAAAACCGCTCTCAGAGCGGTTTTTTTTATGTCTTTATTTTACAACATCAGGTCAACAACCATTTCCGGGCCTCCCGTTTATTCGTAAAGAGTTTCATTTCATATCCCAAATTATTCATTACGGTTTCTGTAAAGGACAAGTGTTGAAATTGCTGTTCCGTTTTTACTACCAATGATAATTTATAGTCGGGTTGCCATCCAAAGGTAGAAGCTGCATCCACCAGATTGAACTTGGAACTCGTTGAATGCTGCCCTTCCAGATCGATAAAAGTTAAAATTAAATTTCTATCCTCTTGTTTACACAGCTCAGCTACTTTAGACCATCGTTCTATAGCTTCCTTTAACTCCTTTCCTGGTATTAGGGTGCCCTTAATGTGAACTTCAAGGTATTTGGGAAGGACACGGTATTCTATGGTGTAAGGCATAGTTGAACGAAATTTCTTTAAAATAGTAAAATAAGAGATTACGACAAAATTTTTGCAATTGATCCCTGATTTGTAGGAATCAATTCCATAATTGATTCAGGCCTCAAACCCGGCTCACTTCTATGAGAGACAAATACTATGGCTGTATTGCTTTCATTTCCTAATTTGTTCACCAGATGTACTACCAATTTGGCTGCCTTATCATCGAGGTCGGCAGTAGGTTCATCAAGAATCAGGAGTAATGGCTGCTTAATCATGGCCCTCGCACACATGATCAGCCTTTGTTGTCCTTTGCTCAGATCGTGAAAGTATGTGTCCTTGAGATTTTCGAGATTGAGCAACCTGAGCCAGTCTCTGGCCAGACTTTTTTGTTGTTCTGTGGGGCGGGTGTAGAGTCCGATAGAATCTACCAGGCCGGAGATCAGCATATTTTCCAGGCTGTGGTATCCTCTGAAACTGTCGGTGAGGGCAGGTGTGATATACCCAATACGTTTTTTGATATCCCAGACACTTTCTCCGCTTCCTTTCTTTTGGCCGAAAAGTATAATGTCTTGTCCGTAAGCCTTAGGGCTGTCGCCTGTAATTAAAGATAGTAAAGTGGTCTTTCCACTGCCATTTGCACCCCTTAACTCCCAAAAATCTCCTCTTGATATCTTCCATGATACATTCTTGAGAACGGGCTTGTCATGAAAAGCAACAGAGACATTCTTTACTTCCACCAAATTCTCTTGTTGATAAGAATTGCTTTCAAGGGATTCAGGCAAATCATATTGAAATAATTCATTCTCCTCTGAACTAGTTCCCGAGCGTGACGGTATTTCACTTGTCCATTGAAGTTCCTGTTTTTGCCATAATGCATACCTTTTAATTTCAGGAAGCAAATCATCTGTACGACTAAGGATCTGGATAAGACTGGTTGTTTGGGATAAGTCGTTGATCTTATTCAAAAATTCTGCTCGTGCAGAGGGATCGAGATTTTCGAAGGGGTTATCCAGGATCAGGTAATCAGGCTTTTCAGATAATATATAAGCAAAAAGCACTTTTTTACGTTCTCCGCTCGACATGGACTGAAGGCTTTGGGTGTGGTTTCTGGTCAGTATTTTACGATCGTGTCTGCGCTCTTCATCCATCCATTTCTGAATTTCAGCAGTGGAGAAAAGTGCTCCTTTCTTGTTCTCTAATGACTTAAAACCCTCAGGCAGTGGTCCGTTGAGCAACTTATCCAGCAAGCTGGTTATGGGGGTTGAATTCTCCGTAAAAATTGCCCAATGGAGCATGGTTGACCTTATTTTCAGTTTTGCGAATTACGATAAATAATAAATGCAAATATAGGTCATGAGGGAAAAGGGAGTATATTAAGTATTGTGATTCTACCATGATCTTCACCCATTTTTCACTTTAAAAGCTTAGTCTGAATACGGCATTAGGGGTTATCCCCAGGGAGTTTTGTGAAAAAGCATTGGCTTCACCAAGGCCATTGGGCCGGTAAAATCTGCTAACTGTATTTTCCCGATTTAAGAGATTCCACACTGAAAACCCTATCTGAGCTTTCGTCCCGGAACCTGGGGTAAAGGCATATAAAGCTGATAAATCGACACGCATATAATCCTGAAAACGATCTGAATTACTGGGTTGAAAATTCACGGTATTGTTCACTACAGGAGAAGTGTCATCAGGTTGAGTTGTGGGTTTACCTGTGCGCCAGTTCCATCCCGCAGCCAGACGCAAATGATCATTTTGATAGGTTAGGCCGAAGGTCAGCGTATGGGTGATATCGTAATTACTGGGGAAAACTCTTTCGGGCAGCTCAGTAAAATTATACTCCGCATCCAGATAAGAGTAGCTTAGCCATGTATTTATGTCTTTAAATTGTTTGCGAACCAAAACATCCATTCCTGTAGCAGTATAGCTTCCCTGGGCTTTGGTAAATTCATACTGATTCTGAAATCCCTGACTTTGGGCCGTAATACCATCCACTTCCTTATAAAAGCCTACGATGTTCGTCAACCAGCCTGATCTGTTAAAACTCAGCCCTGCGGACGCCTGATTACTTGTTATGATGGGAATTTCAACTTCATCAGACAACTGCCAACGCCGTTTTTCAATACCTAGAAAATCATTTTGGAAATTGATTACCTGGGAGGTATACTGATTTTTAGATTCTCCCAGGATTTCAATATTAAACCATTTTGCAAAACGGTGATTAATACTCAGTCTCGGCTCATAAAGTTTCCGATCAAATTTATCCAGGTAATTAAATCGAAGCCCAAGGCGTGCACTGGTAGTTCTGTTCTCGGAAAAAAGCCCCAGGGAGGTGTACCCGCTGTGTACACGGAGAACATTTCCCTCCAGCCTTCTGAAAACAGGGTCGTCAATATCGTCGAGATTGGTTACTTTGGTCTCAGTGAATTGATACCCGGATATCCAGTGCAGACGGCTATTCAAGCGGATAGTTGTGTTGATTCTGGCAGCCGTTTCTGAAACCTTATTTTCCTGAAGAAAGCGTTGATTTGCCTCAATATTGGCATTAATCGCTTTCAGATTGTAATCGGTATTGTATAGGTCAAGCTCTGTACTAACTTTTTCAGACCATTGTCGCTGGTAGTTAAAACCTCCTGCAATCGTTCCCTGAATTAGGCTGCTTTCCCGGGAAACAGGGGCATTGTCAATATCAGCATTTTCATTGAAGACGAGTTCATTTCTGGCACGAATAAAATTTAATCGAACCCGATCCTTGGAGGTAGGATGCCAAAGCCATCTTAAGGAGGTGTCGTAAAAATCAAAGGTTTTATCAGAATTAACCACATTGATCGTATTGTTTTCGACCTCGGTATCCTGTGAAATTCTGGAGAAATACTCTGTATAGGTCGGACTTTCAACAAAATCATTAATTGCTTTTCTGCCAGCCACCTGAAGGGAGGAGTTATTTCCAAGAGGGGTATCGACAAAACCGCTGACATCAATAAAATTCATACCCAGGGAGCCACTGAATTTCTCATTGATCTCATTTGAAGTTTCCATAGAAATAGTACCGGAAACTCCATCAGTCATAAAGGCTGGGGTACCGTTCTTCCGCAGGGCAACTTTTTGGGTGATCATGGGGTTGAACATAGAGATCAAGCCGAAAAAATGCCCGGATTGGTACATTTTAATCCCATCCCATAACAGCAGGTTCTGATCGTTAGTCCCTCCCCTGATATTGATATCGGATACAGTCTCATTGACACTTTGTATACCGGGGAAAGCCTGTACGGCCTGTAGTACATCCGTCTCGATTAAACCGGGTAATATACTGAAGCGGTCAAAATCTATGAGATAAGATCCATCGTCGAGCTGGTCTATTCCTTTGATAAGGAAGTCGTACAAAACAATTTCCTGAAGTTCCAGTTGTTGGGGGATCAGAAGGATGTTGATGCAGGGAACGGAATCAGATTTACCAGTAGGCGCCTCATAATTTCGATAGCCAATAAATCGAACAGAAATCACATCGGATATTCCATTGATATCGAGTTCAAAATACCCATTTTCATCCGATATGGCGGATCCCAGGCTGCTTTGAACGGTTGCAGAAGTCAGGGTTTTACCGGTATTACGGTCTTTAATATAACCACAAATAGTTTTTACGGATTTTTGTATGGAGATGAATTTATTGGGTAATTCAGAATATAGTAGTCCGGTTTGATCTGAGAGATAGGTGAGAATTTTGTCAATGGTCCATTGTTTATCCGGAGGTATTACCTGAATATCACGAATGGTTGCTGTGGCGTAGTTAAAGCGATATCCGTGAGAAAGGGTAATATCTTCGAGTACTTGCTGCAGAGGCAAGGTATTTTCTGGTTCCTGAGAATATCCGGTGGTACCGAACCACAAGAGCAGGACTACAAGTATTGAAGACCACTTAATTTTCACGTTTGCTTATTGTCACCAGCTGGTTTTCCGAAATACTGAAGCTAAGGCCAAAAGGTTCCGTAACGGAACGCAGGGCATTTTCGAGGTCATTGTGTACAAAGCCTCCTGTAAAGAGACTTTCCCCGGAGACTTCATTAAGGATTACTTCTACATTATACTGCCTTTCGAGTTCCTTTATTACTTCAATAAATGGGGATTCTATAAAGTCGCTTACCCCGGAACTCCATTGAGGTTCCGCCATTGCCGATTTACTCCTGATCAATTCGCCTTTGTGTAGTCTCAGTCGGTCACCGGCTCTTAGTTCTTCGGTAAAATTCCCGGAAACTACCTTCACAATCCCTTCAAAGCAAATCACTTCGAAGTTTTCTTCTCTCTGTCTGACATTAAATTCAGTGCCCAACACTGAAACCGATCCTTTTTCAGTGATCACATCGAACCTGGCCCCTTTGGCAACATCGAAGAAAGCCTCTCCTTTTAGCGTTAACGATCTGTTTTTATTCCACTTTTTCGGCGAATAAGTGATTTCAGAAACGGCGTTAAGAGTAACCAGGGATGCATCCGGTAACTCAACGATGGTTTTTTGCCCCGCCAGGGTTTCAATTTTTACTTCAGATTTAAGTTGAAAAAAATAAAACAAGGCAAAGCCCAGGACAAAAACACTGGCTATTCTTAAGATCCACCTTGTGGGATTCAACTTTATAACAGGTACTTCTCTTTCAGGAAGACGTTGTTTGAGCGATTCAAAATTGGATAATTGTGAAAAATGGGAAGCCTTAAAAGAGGATGCATCAGCTATTAGTTTTTGGTAAAAAGGATATTCCTCCGATTTCTGAAATGTTTCCATTTCAGCCTCGGAAAGACTGTTATTCAACCACTTTTCTATTAAAGAATTCTGATCCATATTTCTTTTACCTATCTATATAACAACCATATCGCCGTTTTTCCTGATTATTTTATCCTAAAATTTTCCAATTCCTCTCTAAGCACCTTAAATGCCGAATAAATACGGTATTCAACAACTTTTCTTGTAACTCCCAGGATCTGAGCTATCTCTTCATGTTTTTTTCCCTCCACTTTATTGAGCATAAAGGCTACCCGCTGTTCTTCTGAAAGTTTGGCAAGTGTCTGCTGGTATTTTTTAAAATACTGCTCCTCTTCCATAAGAAATTCCGGATTTTCATTTGTGCGATCTACGGGTTTCTCTTTCTGGTAACGCAACACCACTTTGCGATGTTTCAGGTCGTTGAGAACCATATTGTTCGCTACTTTATAAAGAAAACCCCTGGCTTTGGAAAAGACTACCTTCTTACAGTTTTCCCATAACTTCACAAAGGCATCCTGGGTCTTGTCATTGGGATTGCAGCTTTCACCAAATTTGTAGTACAGGTAGTTGTGCAGTTCAGTGGCGTATGAATCGTAAAGATGTTTATAGGTATCCTCTTTGCAGATATCTTGATTTAGGTCCTCGGTCAAAACATAGCTCTTATTAATACGTTAAATGTAGAAATTAAATTTTTAAGTTTTTTTTCAGGAGAAAGGATTCCTTAGTTGTTTTATTAGTAAACAGTTTAATTTAAATCTTAGTATGCTATGCAAAATGTATTGAAACTATTAACCGTATTAATGTTCGTCCCCCTGCTTTTAACCTCATGCCGGGAGGAAGAATCAGTTCTTATTGAAGGGCCTCAGGAAGAGGTTCTCAAAGCCAACTCTGCCGTGGCAAACTTAATGCAAAGGACGGCAATGAACGATGGTTCGGACGATAACATCGTAGACCAGGCCAATTGCTTTTCCCTCGATTTTCCTTTTACCGTAGTAGTTAATGGAATGGAAATCACAGTAAATTCAGAAGAAGATCTCGATACCGTAGAGGACATACTGGATGAATTTGACGATGATGACGATACCATTGAGATAGAATTCCCAATTACTATAATTCTCAGTGACTTTAGTGAGGTGGAAATCAATTCCGTCGAAGAATTTGAGAATTACGCAGATGACTGCGAAGGGGAAAACGAATTCGATGATGATATTGAATGTGTCGATATCGCCTATCCCATCACCGTATCCGTATTTGACACGAATAATGAGTTAATTGATACAATTACCATTTCTAGTGATCAGGATCTGTATTTCTTCCTGGAAGAACTCGATGAGGATTTAATAGTAAATGTGGAGTTTCCAATTACACTTGTGCTGTCTGACGGCACCGAAGTGTCCGTGGCCAATCTAGACCAGCTCGAAGATGTCATCGATGACGCCAAGGATGATTGCGATGAAGATGATGATTATGACTACAACGATGATGATTGTGACAATTGCACCACAGAACAACTATCCGATTTCATTACCGGATGTGATAGCTGGTATGTGAAGGATTTTGAACGTAATGATATGGACCTCGATGAGCAATATGTAGGTTATACCTTTACTTTCCTTAGTGACGGTACCCTTACCGCAGATACAAACACCGAAAGCTTTCCGGGAACCTGGTCGGCTAGCGGATCTTCAAACGCGATTACTGTGACTATCAATATTCCTGACTTGCCAGATTTTAATGACGATTGGATGTTGCATGAACTCGGTCAGGATGGAGATGAACTCGAAGTAGACCTTCGCCTGCCAAATGACGATGAACTGGAATTCAGGAGTTCCTGTAATCCTTAAGAGAATACCCGGGCAATGATCCTGATTTGTAAAGGGAGCGAGAACAGCAGGGATCATTGCCTTCTTTATCACAATAAAACTTAAACTTTAATAACTATGAAAAAGTCTTTTATTTACTCCGTTTTAATGGGTCTGGCGATTGTACTTAACGCATGTTCTTCTGATAGCAGTGATGAAGAAATGCAAACAAATTCAGAATCTGTTCAGGCAGTTTCCAACTTAGTAATATCAGGAAGCTGGAGCATTACAAGCTATGTGGATTCGGGTACTGATGAAACCAGTGATTATACGGGTTACTCTTTCACTTTTAATGCCGATGGGAGTCTGGATGCCGTAAACGGGAGTACGATGATCACAGGGACATGGTCAGTAACCAGTGATGACAGCTCAGATGATGACGATTACAACAGTTCGGATGATATTGATTTTAATATTTTCTTTTCTGCACCCCCCAATTTTGAAGAACTTTCTGACGACTGGGATATTGTTTCCAGGTCTTCTACCCGAATTGAACTGATTGATATCAGTGGAGGGAATGGAGGAACGGATACTCTTACTTTCGAGAAAAACTAGGAACCCCTTTTTTGCCCCAGCTTTCTTACTTGTAATGCTGTGATATAAACTGCCCCATTTTTGGGGCAGTTTTCTTATGCAAAGATTTATTTCAGACGAAAAAGGCTAACAGAACTGGATAATTTCCACCGTTTCTATTCGTTATTACTCATGGTAATATGTAAGTCAGTTTAGTTAAAACTGATTTTTTATCAGGAATCTTGGCCCCGAGATTGTTTTAATTATGTGATCAGACTTTATTAGGACTTTACTTCCAAAAAACTTTTGAATATAGTTTATTAACCTATTTATCAATATTATGAAAACCTTTAACAAAATTATCGTATTTGCCTTTGCTTTTGCTATCGTTAGTTGTTCAAACGAAGACGAAGGTGGAAAAATCCAATTGAGACTGTCTGCCGTAAATGGTAATGCAGGGAAGACCGCAGTATTAACCGGGAAAGGAAATGAGAATGTTATTTTTACCGATTTTAAAATCTCAATAAGGGATGTTGTCTTTAAGAACGATGATGACCCCAATAGTAACCTGGACACCGATGAGATCCAGTTCAGAGGTCCTTTCCAGGTAGATTTGCTGGATAATGCAGATGCATTAACTCAAACCATAGGAACTGCTTTTGTCCCAGATGGAATGTATAAGGAATTGCGCTTTAAATTTCACAAAGATGAAGACCTGCCGATGGAAAATGACCTTTTTGACAAGTCGATCTTTATCGAAGGAACTATTGATGGAACTCCTTTTGTGTTCTGGCATGATACCAGCGAAAATCTTGACGTGGGAAGAAGTACAGGAGTTGAAGTGATTGACGGTACTGTGAACTTCACGGTAACGTTTGATATTTCTCAATTTCTAAGCTCTTTTAACGAGATTGATTTAAGTGCGGCTACAGACAACAATCAGGACGGACTTATTGAAATATATCCCAACGATGAGGACGGAAACAGGGAAATGGCAGATCTTCTTAAAGAAAATATTAAAGCTACAGCTGATATAATTAATAAGTAGTACCCCCTTGAGAGAATGATATTTTAAATCCAGCAGGATTCCCTGCTGGTTTTTGATTTTGGATTAGTCTGAAATTAGTCTTTGGAAGACGATCTTATCTCCATTTTCCAGCTGCCAGCGATCTGTTAGCCCCGCATTGACTTCTAACACGTACATTACCGGATTTTCAGAAGGTAATCCCGCTTCATTCATGGGTTGTGCATTTTTTACAATGCTGGTTACCATCAGATCTTTATCGATATAAATAATATCCAGAGGGAAGCGGGTATTTTTCATATAGAAACTGTGGTACGCCTCTTCAGGGAAAATAAATAACATACCCTGATTCTGTTCCATACTCTCCCGGTACATGAGTCCGGTTTGTGTCTCATAATCACTTTCGGCAATCTCTATGTCGAGTTCAGTCAGGAGGGTATCCGACTCTGCCCTGTAGAGCGAAAGTGTCCCTTCTTTGGTAAAGGTAACCGGTGTCGTGCTAACAGACTTTTTAGCCTCTTGTTTGCAGCTTCCGGAGATAAATAATACTGCGGTAAAAATCAGGAGGAAATAAAAAACTCTTTTCATCGCGAATTCCTTTTACCCTCTTCTGGGTTTAAACATAAAGAACAGCCCGATGAGGATAAAAGGAATACTCAGCCACTGACCTGTTGAAAGTAGTCCCAGGGATTCCTCAAATCCCCCCTGACTTTTCTTGACGTATTCCACGAAAAATCGGATCGTCCATAGCAGGACCAGAAACAAGCCAAAAAGATAACCGGGATGGTTTTTTTTCTCTGTCTTCCAATAGAGGAAATGCAGGATAAGGAAAACAAAGATATAGCAAATCCCTTCGTAGAGTTGTGCTGGATGCCTGTATGGGATGGCTTCCAGATATTCCGAAAACTGGGGGTTGTTCTCCAGCGCTTTATAAGCGGCATTAACGGTTTTTTCCTTAGTGATCCTCATGACTGAGGACGCCGGCATATCATCACTGTCGCGAACGAATTTAGTGGCAAAAAGGAAAGATTTCTCCACTATTTTCCCATTGATCTCTGAATTGAAGAAGTTGCCCAGGCGAACGCAGAAGGCCCCTATGGCAACAGGAATGACAACCCGATCGAGGATCCAGAGCATTTTAAAGCCTTTGTGTTTTCGGGTATAAAGGTACATGCCTATGATAATTCCGATAGCCGCCCCATGGCTAGCCAAACCGGTGAAACCCGTAAACTCATATCCATTGATAAGACCAAATAAGCTGCTTCCTGCCCTTTCTCTAATCGGGAGCAGTATCTCGAGCAAATGATTGGAGTAATACGGCCAGTCGTAAAAAATAACATGACCCAGTCGCGCTCCCAACATGGTAGCAATCACGGTATAGATAAAAAGGGAGTCGAGTTCCTGAACTGTTTTTTTCTCCTTGAGGAAGATCCTCTTCATAATGAACCAGCCCAAAGCAAAGGCTATGATCCACAGCAGGTTGTAATACTTGATCTGGAGAAATCCGATCTTAAAAAGTGTGTCAGCCGGATTCCAGATAAAACCTAGGAAATGCATAGGATATTTTTTTAAGCGACTAAGATAAGGAAATACGAAGAGAGCAAAATAGATTATCGATGCTTCTCACGGAAAAAAACAATTTTCCAGAGAAAATCACAAACGTTTTATGGAACGGGATCATAACCACTTCCACCCCAGGGATGGCAACTGAAAATTCGCTTTATAGATAACCAACCACCTTTGAACAAGCCGTGTTTTCTGAGGGCTTCAAGAGTGTACTGGGAGCAGGTTGGGGAATATCGGCAACTGGAGGGTAAATAGGGCGAGATCAATAATTGATACCCGCGTACCAGGAAAACAAATGGGGCTATGAGGATTTTTTTCATGTGATACTAAAGGTAGTACCTTCTTTTCCGTCCATGAGTTGAATCCCCATATCGGCCAATTCATCTCTGATCTTATCCGAAGTGGCAAAATCCTTATTGGCCCTGGCTTCATTGCGCAGTTGAATCAGCAGAGCTACCACCCCACCCAATTTGTCTGAAGATGCAGTAAGCTGTGTAGTGGATTCCAGTCCAAGGACATCAAACACAAATTGGTTCATGGTTTCGGAGAGAATCTTAAGGTCGGTCTCGGAAACTTGTGCTTTACCCTCTTTAATCAGATTGATAAATTTCACTCCTTCAAACAATACGGCAATCAAAACCGGAGTATTGAAGTCGTCATTCATAGCGTCATAACACTTCTGTCTCCAGGCAGGCATATCTATTCCTGATGTATTCGAACTTGTTAAACCATCGATTAAACTTAAGGCGTCCATCAATCTGTGATAGCCTTTTTCAGAAGCCAGTAAGGCCTCATTACTGAGATCGAGGATGCTGGTATAATGTGCCTGCATCA
This sequence comes from Muriicola sp. E247, assembly GCF_041358175.1. Taxonomy (NCBI): domain Bacteria; kingdom Pseudomonadati; phylum Bacteroidota; class Flavobacteriia; order Flavobacteriales; family Flavobacteriaceae; genus Muriicola; species Muriicola sp. E247. The sequence continues at coordinate 32,907 of NZ_JBGKBE010000005.1, read as the reverse complement.
TAAAAAAACGAACTATTGAAGGCGCAAATGGCTTGCTTAATATGTCGTTTTCTCCGGAAAAAATCTCATTGGGTAAAATATTATTCCCGGTAGATTTTGCCATTTTCTTCCCATTCATGGTGAGCATATTGGCATGCAACCAATATTTTACGGGGGAGTTGCCATGTGATGCCTCAGATTGAGCGATCTCACATTCGTGATGAGGAAATTTGAGGTCCATACCACCTCCGTGGATGTCGAAGGTTTCCCCAAGGTACTTTGTACTCATCGCTGTACATTCCAGATGCCATCCCGGAAATCCATCCCCCCAGGGGGAAGGCCATCGCATAATGTGCTGTGGTTCTGCCTTTTTCCAGAGGGCAAAATCCTGAGGATTTCGCTTTTCATCCTGGGCGGTGAGCTCACGGGTATTACTGATCATATCTTCCAGTTTTCGCCCGCTTAACTTTCCGTATTCATGCGTTTCATTAAATTTTACAACGTCGAAATAAACCGATCCGTTGATCTCATAGGCATATCCATTTTCAAGGATTTCTTTGATGATTTCAATCTGTTCAATGATATGCCCCGTTGCTGTAGGCTCGATACTTGGAGGGAGAAAGTTAAATTTCTGCAGAATGTTATGGAAGTCAACTGTATATCTCTGAACAACTTCCATAGGCTCAATCTGTTCCAGTCGGGCCTTTTTGGCGATCTTATCTTCCCCTTCATCTGCATCGTCTTCCAGGTGACCTGCATCGGTGATATTCCGGACATATCTGACCTTGTAATCGAGGTGTTTCAGATAACGAAAGATCATGTCAAAAGACATAAACGTGCGGCAATTCCCAAGATGTACATTGCTGTACACGGTAGGACCACATACATACATGCCTACATGACCTTCATTGATGGGGATGAATTTCTCTTTTTTTCCCGAAAGGGAATTGTAAATTCTAAGTTGTTGTTCCTGATACTTCGCCATTAGGATGCCCGGAGGTTAAAAGGTCGTATCCAGATTAATGTATTCCAAAAATTCCTTGCGTATGGCCTCTTCCTTAAATCGGCCACCGTATTCTGCTGTAACTGTACTGCTGTCCACATCCCGTATTCCCCTTGAATTCACACAGAGGTGTTTGGCGTCTATCACACAAGCGACGTCCTCTGTTCCCAGCACTTTTTGAAGTTCCCGAACAATCTGAATATTCATCCGTTCCTGAACCTGTGGTCTTTTTGCAAAGTAATCAACGATCCTGTTCATTTTGGAAAGGCCAACCACGGTTCCGGCAGATAAATACGCAATATGGGCTTTCCCTACTATAGGAAGCATGTGGTGCTCACAGGTAGAATATACAGTGATATTCTTCTCCACCAGCATTTCTCCATACTTGTACTTGTTTTTAAAGGTCGATGCTTTGGGCTTTCTTTTGGGATGTAAGCCACTGAACACTTCTTCCACATACATTTTTGCCACGCGCCTCGGGGTTCCTTTTAAACTGTCATCGTCCAGGTCGAGACCAAGAGTTAACATGATATCTCTTACGTTGTCTTCAATGCGCTCAATTTTCTCTTCATCAGACAGGACAAAGGCATCCGGTCTTATAGGGGTGTCTTCAGCTGAAGAACTGTGATCTTCCCCAACAGACTCAAAATGATCTTCCAAAGAACTCTTTATTTTCATTAAATCGGGTCTTAAACAAAGGGCAAAGATATACATAAAATGGCACTTTATGCGCCGTTACGGCCTATACACAACATAAATTAGTGTTAAGGTGACAGCTCCTTTATTTTAGGGATTTACATGTAAACCTTAGTCATTCATGAGAATACCTCTGGGTCTTCTTTGTATTTTCTTTGTTTTTATACTGAACAACGCAGCTGCTCAGGTTGCTGACGATTGCCTTAATGCGATTCCCATTTGCAATAATACGCCTGTTAATGGGGGGACCTCAGGCTATGGAACCGACGATTTCAACAATGCGCCTAACTCCGGATGTCTGGAACCTACCATAACAGGATTTATCGAATCCAATTCGGCCTGGTATAGATTCAGGACCAGTGCATCGGGTCAGCTTGGATTTAACATTGGCTTCGACACCTCCGAGGATTGGGATTTCGCCCTCTACAGGTCTTCGAGCTGTGCAGCCCTGGGGGACCCTATCCGATGTAATTTTTTTGATAACGGGGATGAAGATGCCTATATGGGAGTAGGGGAAGACCCTACAGGAAACACTGGCAATGTGCAATACGAAGACTGGATACAGGTAGCACCAGGCGAGGATTACTATCTCCTGATTAACAATTTCAGCAACAGTAATTCAGGGTTTTCTATCCAGTTTTCGGGCCAGATCTTTGTTACAAACCCCAATGATGCACTTGATTGTTCAATAATCAATAACCTGCTCGGCGCTCCCATTGCAGCCTGCGATAACGAAACTGTCACTCTGGATGCAACAACGACCAATGCCCTCGGCTACACCTGGTATAGCGATACGGGCAGTGGTTATCAGGTTCTGGCCGGTGAAGTATCACCCACATTGTCTGTAAATAGCTCCGCCATGTACAGGGTAAGAGTTAGTATGCCGGCACCTCCGGATATTATTAGTGACGTACAGGTGGCATTTTCTGTAGCCCCCGTCACCCATCCTCTTGCAGATGAAGCCCTATGCGTGGAAAACGGAACATTCAACCTGGAAGTAAAGGATGCTGAAGCCCTGGGCCCACAAGATCCTGCAACACATCTGGTAAGTTATCACTCTACCTTTTCGGATGCAGATAATGGCCTGAATCCCCTTCCAAAATTACACACCATAAATTCGGGGAATGAAACGATCTATGTAAGAGTATCAAGTCTTGAGAATCCAAGATGTTACGATGCTTCTGAACAGTTTATTTTGGAAGGAGTAGTGACTCCTGTGCTCACTTTTGAGGATGAAGTCTTTATTTGTGAAAATACAGCCGGTGAGATCATAGGCGAGTTATTTCCGAACGCCCAATACATATATTCCTGGGATAGCGGGGAGACAACTCCCAGTATTTCGGTCACACAGGCTGGTAACTACACCCTCACAGTAACCAATACTACCGCAGGTTTAAATTGCTCGGCCAGCAGGACAGTGAGTGTATCGGTATCCGAACCCCCTGTAATTTCTGAGGTCCTGATCGATGATCTTCAGACCGCAAATACGGTAGAAATTGTAAATAATGTACCTGGAAACTTTGAGTACCAACTAGACACCGGGCCGTTTCAATCTTCCCCTGTTTTCAGGGAAGTAAGCCCGGGTATGCATACAGTGACCATCAACGACCTTAATGGATGTGGCACGGTAACAGACAATATAATTGTGGTGGGTTTTGCTACCTTTTTTACTCCCAACAGTGACGGATCAAACGATTTCTGGCAAATCGTGGGTATTGAAACACTGAGGGAACCCGTAGTACAGATTTTTGACAGGTACGGAAAACTACTTGCAGTTATGGAAGAGGATTATCTCGGATGGGATGGAACTTACAACGGTGCCCCTGTCCCTTCCACGGATTATTGGTTTAAGATTTCTTTTCTGGACGACAGTAACCAACGGGTGGAAGCCAGGTACATCAACAATCACTTCTCATTAAGACGATAATTCCCATACGGGTAACTAAGACCATCCGTTCATCGATTAAGAGTCAAAAAAGTAGGATGAAATTATACTAAATTTCCCCCCTCCCAGTTATACATACTGTTTAACCCTCGTTAAATAGCCCCATTTCTATGCAAAAATACCATTGGTATACGGCTCTTGTCTTTTTTTGCACCGTTGGCCTGTTTGCTCAGAATTCTCCGGATTGCCGGAGTGCTATTCCTGTGTGCGCCGATGCTCCTATCCTCTCGTTTGCCGACGGGGGAGGGGATATAGACGATTTTGATCCTGATGTAATCAGGCAGAGTGGGTGTCTGGAAAAGGGTAGCGTAAGTTCTGCAAATATCGAGAACAACACTTCCTGGTACGTATTCCGGGCAGGAACACGGGGGCAGATCGGATTCGATATTGAAGCCCTTCCGGGAACCAGTGGAACAGTAACGGCTGAATGGGATTTTGCCTTATACGGGCCTGATGTGGATTGTGGGAGTATCAGTAATGGAACTGCCCAGCCTATACGATGTAATTATGAGGTTAATGACACCAATTTTACCGGGATCGGAGTAAATCCCGAAAACGGTCAGGAAGGTGCTCCGAACCTTACCGGCAGTCAGAATACCTACGATGAATGGCTCATTGTGGAAGAGGGTGAGATCTATTACCTTCTGATCAATAATTTTAATACCAATTTTGACGGGGATCCGGAACCTTTTTCTCTGACCTTTACAGGGTATTCGGTAGATCAGGACCAGAATACTGCTCTCGATTGTACTTTGAGAGATGAATTCCTGGGTCTGGATATTGTGACCTGTGAGGGCGTCCCCGATATAGTACTGAGTGCACTGAATTCGCCTGCCGGACCGGATATTGCCAACGTTACCTGGAGTGTGGATTACGAAGATGACGGGGTTATAGACCAGGTATTGGCTTCAGGGCCCACAGAGACCACATATACTGTTACAAGCCCAAATTCAGGGCGCTATTTTGTTGAAATCATTACCAATCTGGCTACCACCATTACTGATGATATTCTGATCACATTTTACGGCACTCCTGTTTTACAGGAAGTGGTTATCCTCGATGATCTTTCGGATAGCAACAATATTGAAATAATCGTAGACGGAAACGGCAGCTATGAATACGCTATCAATGGGGGAGATTTCCAGGATTCGGCTATTTTTTACGATGTCCCTCCGGGTGAGAACACGGTAATTATAAATGACAAAATCGGCTGTGGTACTACCAATCCTATTCCATTTCTGGTAGTAGGTTACCCCAAATTCTTTACTCCTAACGGGGACGGTATTCACGACGCCTGGAATATTCTTGGAATTGAGACCCTCACAGACCCTGTAGTCTTCATCTTTGACCGTTACGGAAAGTTGCTAAAGCAACTGGATGAAACAACTATTGGATGGGATGGGACATTCAATGGCCGACCTATGCCTTCTTCTGATTATTGGTTCCGGCTGGATTATTCTCGCGATGAACAGGGGATAGTAGTGGCAAATACCATCAGGACACACTTTTCCCTGGTTCGATAAAAAAAGCCGGCTTCCACCGGCTCATTCTTATTTCAATTATACAATTTCTTAGAGGTTGAGCGTATAGCCCAATAAGATGTTTGTATTGATATTGTTTACTAAAGAAGGAGAAGGGAACCCAGTAGAAAACAATTGCGACTGAGCATTTTGTTCGGATCTGCTATAGGCCAGGTCGAGTCTGCTTCCACCAAAATTAAAGCCCAGTCCGAAAGATACTGCTTCAAGATCACCTATGGTAACCCCGTCAACATAGGGGCTGCTTTCAAAACGATAACCGCCGCGGAGGCTCACGTTATCAATTCTGTATTCTCCCCCGATCCTATACGTGTTTACTGTACCCAACTGGGCAGCGATAAAGCTGTTTTCATCACTAAAGCTGGGATCAGACAGAGGCCTTAATTCTGCCTGGGACATATCCTGGTAGCCGTAATCAAAACTCAGTAATCCCTGGGGTCCGAAAACAATTGCCAGGCTACCGGTAAGTTTTGAGGGGGTTTTTATGGTGTATTCGTCAAATAGATTCACAATATTAAAGTCGATAAACCCGATCTCAGAATCTGCCAGATCCGAATTGATCCGCTGAGAAGTATCATCCAGGAGTCGGTACCAGGTAGGTGATTGGTAACTTCCTCCCAGGCGGACATTTTCATTTAACAAGGCAATAGCCCCCAGGCTAAAGGAAAAGCCGGAGCCTTCTGTACGCAGGTAGTTGTCAAAATTTACGAATTGAATTTCAGAACCGGCATCATATCCTGTTTCTGTAAATTCGGTATACTGATCGTAGAGAACAGTGTGAAAGTTAAGGGAAGCTCCTATAAACAGATTTTGCTGATATTGTCCTGAGAAATTCATGGTGAGTTTACTATTATACCCGTTGGTCCTTTTAAAATATTCCTGATCAACTGTATTATATTGGGCATTAGAAACATAGGCTGTGTTGTTATTATCCGATTCATCTACCGGATCAATAATTCCGCCGTAGTATCCTAAAAAGGCCTGTTGCTCCCTGAATCCCAGGTTGGCACCGATATCGAGATAGGCTTCTTCAATGAATTCTCCATCTTGTATCTGAAGTGGGCCAAATGGTACTCCATTCGCAAAGTTCAGGAAGTAATTGTCTATTCCCTGATTACCGTTTCCAAAGGTATAGACTTCATTGTCGAAATTCCTGGCCATATCATAATTAATAGCCAGGGCAATTTTCTGCCAGGGGGAATTCGAATTTCTGCTGTTAAAGACAAAGACGCCTCCCAATTGATTGATGTCTACAGAATTACGCACTTCAGAACCCAAGGAACCAAAATAGGTAGATTCGTTGTTCTGGTGATAATTTGCTCCGGTAATGGTGAAGAGACTATTGGCAAAGATGGAAGACCCGGCAGGGTTAATGTTTAATGCCGACATATCGCCACCCAGGGCCCCAAAAGCCCCCGCCATTCCCTGAAAACGAGCTGTTCCCTGTAGATTTTCTGTGCTGTACCTGAGTACGTCATCGATGTTCTGAGCCGTTGCGCTAAGGCATAACAAACCCGTAATGAACGTTAGAAATTTTTTCATTGTCCTGTCTTTTATTTATTGAACGTAAAAGGATTATTGGTTTCTTCCGCCCCTGCTTCCAGATGATCTGCCACCAGAAGATCGGCCACCGGATGATCGGCTGCTTCCCCTGGAACTGCTTCTTACACTCCCACTGGAAGATCGTCCACTACTTGAACTCCTGTAGCTTCCGGAGCTGCGACTGCTGCTGCCTGAGCTTCGGTAGTTACCTGAACTTCTTGAACTTCTGGAAGATCCTGAGCTTCTGTAGGCACCATTACTCCTTGAGCTTCTAGTGCTTGAAGATCTGTAGCCCGAAGATCGCTGGGATCCTGAGGACCTGTAAGATCTGGATGAAGGTCTTGTGACATTCCCGCTACTTCTTCGGTACATGTTACTTCTTGATGCGGAGTTTCCACTATATCTATTTTGTGCAGAACTGCGGTTATAGTTCGGGGAAACCCTGGAGCTTCTGCTTGTTCTGTAACTCCTGTTTCTGCTGATAGCATCGGCACTCACAGAACGTCTCGCTGTGGTTCCTCCCCTGTAAGCAGAGGATCTGCGAGCTGTGCTTCGTGATGAAATGTTCGATCTGCCACTGTTATTTCTCAAACGTGTACTTGCACTTCGGCTGTTAAGGTTGGACCTTCCCCTTAAAGAATTTGAAGAAAGCGTATTCCTGTTGTAATATCCTCTTCGGGAGTTGTTAGAGGCGTATCGGTTATAACCACGTCCAAATCTGTTGTAACCGTAGTAGGGATATCCAAAGCGATTGTATCCATTCCAGCCCCAATTGTTCCAGCCTCCCCAGCCGTAATTCCAGGCCCAGGCACCACCCCAGCCCCAGTTGTTCCAGCCAAAGCCTCCCCAGCCCCAGTTGTTCCAGCCGCCGCCCCAGCCGTAATTCCAGCCCCAGCCCCAGGGGTTTCTCCATCTCCACGGACTGTATAATCCACCGTAGTACCAGCCACCGGCGCCCCAGAAAGGATCAGCCCAGCCCCAGTTATTCCATCCCCAATTATCATTAAAATTAATAGTGACGTTGGTAGGATTATCTCCCCATCCGGGATTTCCGGCATAGGTGTTATTATTGTCAAAATAATTCTCATTCTCTATAAAATCGAGACTGTCATTCTCTACTCCGCTGTAGTATTCATCAACATCCGTAAAGATCTCATTTTCCATGAAATCGTCGATTTCCTCAGCCTTACGCCCGAAGTAATCTCCGTAGATACCATCTTCGTTCTCTTTAGGTGCTTTCTGAACAGTCGTTCTAGGAGTAGTGTAGACTGTTTGTCTTTCAACTCCTGAAGGGTATATTCCGTCATTATCGTAATACGATGCCTGCTGATACGATCCACAGGAGACCATCCCAAAGCCTAGAAGACCAAGGACAATCATATTGATGGTTTTTTGGCGGGGTAAGGAATCTATCATGAGTACAAATTTATATTGTTGAACATATTAAAAATAGTTAGTTTTGCCCAACTATTCTTGATAATTGATACAAGTTTTGTGCCAAAGTACATTAGATGGGAAAAAAATTAACGACGCGATCCGAGGATTATTCCAAGTGGTATAACGAGCTCGTAGTAAAGTCTGATCTCGCAGAAAATTCGGGTGTTCGGGGCTGTATGGTGATTAAACCATATGGCTTCGCTATCTGGGAAAAGATGCAGGCGGGGTTGGATAAGATGTTTAAGGAATCAGGTCATGAGAATGCCTATTTTCCAATTTTTATTCCGAAGTCCTATCTCAGTAAAGAAGCCAGTCATGTAGAAGGTTTTGCCAAAGAATGTGCTGTAGTGACACATTACAGGCTCAAAAATGCCGAGGATGGGAGTGGTATAGTGGTCGATCCTGAGGCGAAGCTGGAAGAAGAACTCATTGTACGCCCAACCTCTGAAACCATTATCTGGGATACCTTCAGACGCTGGATTCAATCCTACAGAGATCTGCCGTTGCTGATCAACCAATGGGCCAATGTGGTGCGCTGGGAAATGCGTACCCGACTTTTTTTAAGAACCGCTGAATTTCTATGGCAGGAAGGACATACAGCCCACGCTACCAGGGAAGAAGCTGTAAAAGAGGCAGAGACTATACTGGATATCTATTCGGAATTTGCAGAAGAGCATATGGCTGTACCTGTGATTAAGGGAACAAAAACAGAAGGAGAACGCTTTGCCGGGGCTGTGGAAACTTATTGTATAGAAGCCCTGATGCAGGATGGGAAAGCCCTGCAGGCCGGAACTTCTCATTTCCTCGGACAGAATTTTGCCAAAGCATTTGACGTAAAATTCGCCAACAAAGAGGGGAAACAGGATTACGTATGGGCTACATCCTGGGGGGTTTCTACCCGACTAGTGGGTGCCCTCATTATGACGCACAGTGATGATAACGGACTGGTACTACCCCCAAAACTGGCTCCCATACAAGTGGCAATTATACCTATCTACAAAGGGATGGAGCAATTGGAGACCATCTCTGAAAAGGTATTGCCTCTGGTAAAAGAGTTGAGGTCTAAAGGGATTTCGGTAAAGTTCGATGACAGGGATACGCATAAGCCCGGATTCAAATTCAATGAATACGAATTAAAGGGAGTACCGGTTCGCCTTGCCATCGGGCAGCGTGATCTGGAGAATGATACTTATGAAGTTGCGAGGCGGGATACCCTTGAAAAGGAGACCGTGGGGGCTTCAGGAATAGTAAGTCACATTGAAAACCTGCTCCTTGATATACAGGAGAACATTTACAAAAAGGCACTTAACTACAGAGAACAGCATATTACACGTGTAGATTCTTATGAGGAGTTTAAGCAACTTCTTGAGTCTAAAGGCGGATTCTTCCTCGCTCATTGGGACGGAACCGCAGCAACTGAAGAAAAAATAAAAGAAGAGACGAAAGCCACCATTCGCTGTATCCCTCTGGGAGACAAGAAGGAGGAGGGGAGTTGTATGGTTACCGGTAAGCCAAGCCAGCAAAGAGTACTCTTCGCTAAGGCCTATTAAACAGCCTATTAAAAAATAATGTGAGGGGGTTGCGGTAGTAAAAAATAATTGTATTTTTGCATCCGCAATTGCACCTACCTTTGGCCCGTTCGTCTAGGGGTTAGGACGCCAGGTTTTCATCCTGGTAACAGGGGTTCGATTCCCCTACGGGCTACTAAAATTGATCGTGCTTTGGAAAAAAGCAGGATTAGGGTTATTAATTTGGCCCGTTCGTCTAGGGGTTAGGACGCCAGGTTTTCATCCTGGTAACAGGGGTTCGATTCCCCTACGGGCTACAGGAAGACTGTCGGAAAAGGCAGATAAAAAATATAATTAATAGAAAGATGGCAAATCACAAGTCGGCATTAAAGAGAATCAGAAGGAACGAAGCAGTGCGCCTGCGTAACAGGTATCAGCACAAAACCACTCGTAACGCAATCAAGAAGTTACGAAGTGAAACAGATAAGAAAAAGGCGAATGCCTTATTGCCTTCAGTGATCAGTATGATCGATAAATTGGCTAAAAGAAACATCATTCATGATAATAAAGCGGCCAACCTTAAAAGCAAGCTGACGAAAATGGTAGCTACCATATAAGCTATTCACTAATAACATTTTGATAAAAACCCGGCAAAAGGCCGGGTTTTTTATTTTCTAAACATCCGTTAATAGGCAAAAAAAATCCCGGAACACTTTATGTCGCGTTCCCGGATTTTATATCTGGAAGATTTCCTTACTGACTCATGGTCATCAGGAATTCTTCATTGTTTTTGGTCTGTTTGATACGTTGTTCCATAAATTCCATGGCCTCAATAGGATTCATATCGGCCAGATACTTACGCATAATCCACATCCTCTGGATAGTATTTTCGTCTAGTAACAGATCGTCCCTTCTTGTTGAAGAAGAGATAAGATCGATAGCAGGGAAGATTCTCCTGTTGCTGATTCGTCTGTCTAACTGCAGTTCCATATTTCCTGTTCCCTTGAACTCTTCAAAGATTACCTCATCCATCTTGGAACCGGTTTCTGTAAGTGCCGTCGCAATGATTGTAAGGGATCCACCGTTCTCGATATTCCTGGCTGCTCCAAAGAAACGCTTAGGTTTGTGCAGGGCATTGGCGTCAACACCTCCACTTAAGACCTTTCCGGAAGCTGGCTGAACCGTGTTGTAGGCTCTTGCCAATCGAGTGATAGAATCGAGCAGTATTACTACATCATGCCCGCATTCAACAAGTCGTTTTGCCTTCTCAAGAACAATATTAGCGACTCTTACGTGCTCCGTGGCTTCCTTGTCAAAGGTAGAGGCCACTACTTCCCCTCGTACATTCCGCTGCATATCAGTTACCTCTTCAGGTCGTTCATCTATTAAAAGGATGATCTGATATACCTCCGGATGGTTTGCCGCAATTGCGTTCGCAACATCCTTTAATAACATGGTTTTTCCCGTCTTAGGTTGGGAAACAATCATTCCTCTTTGTCCTTTACCTATAGGGGAGAACAAATCGATGATCCTCGTTGAAATGTTGCTTTGCCTTTCAGCAAGCTTAAATTTTTCTTTTGGGAAGAGAGGGGTAAGGTGTTCAAAGGCAACTCTGTCGCGAACTACCTGGGGATCTTGCCCATTAATTTTATTCACCTTAATTAAGGGGAAATACTTTTCCCCTTCCTTAGGAGGCCTTACATTACCAAGCACCGTATCTCCTGTCTTTAAGCCGAACAGTCGGATCTGCGACTGGGATACATAGATATCGTCAGGAGATGATAGATAATTGTAGTCAGAAGACCTGAGGAATCCATACCCATCCTGCATAATGTCAAGAACTCCTTCACTTGCTATGATGCTGTCGAATTCGTACTCAGGTTGTTTGTATTTGTTTTTCAGGTCTTTGTCGTAGTTGCTCGACTTTTTATCCTGTCCGTTGTTCTGGTGATGCTTTTTGGGGGAACCCTGTCCTTTAGAAGTGTTCCCAGAATGTTCTTTTTTTGGATGTTCCTTTCGGGGATGTTCTTTTTTCGGCTGTTCGTTTTTTGCCGTTTCTTCCCCTTTGTCCTTGGATATAGGTTCTTTTTGTTTCTGAGCAGGCCTGGTGTCTTTCGCATCAGGGGAACCATCATTCCGACTTTTTCTCGGTCTTGGTTTAGGGCTTCGTTCTCTTGAACGGTCCTGTGGGGCAGAACCTTCTACCACTTCTGCGGTCTCTTTAACCATCTTTGGGTTGCTGGCCTGCAGATCCAGGATTTGATAAACAAGATCTAATTTTTTAAGGCTCTTGTATTTGGGAACTTTTAGAGTTTCGGCAATCTTCTGAAGCTCAGGTAGCTTCATTGCCTTTAAATCGGAAATCTCAAACATTGAGTTTTGAATAAGTTAAACGTGGTTATAAAATTTAGAAGTATTTGTTACTTGGATTTACTTGGGAATGAGATCCCAGTGGGTAAGTACTATCAAGAATAACATTGTAAAATTACAAAATATTTTCAATAATTCGTCTTTAATTTTTAAAAAGACCTTTATTTTTGCAGCGCGAACTAACAATGTCACAATGATACAACGTATTCAGACACTCTATATGGTTGCCGTTGTCCTACTGGGAGCGGTTCTGCCATTTTGGGTGGCATTGTGGACTGATGCTCAGGGAATTGTGGTTTTTGCAAAGAATGAAATTGCGATTTCGATAGCTTTTTACGGTTCGGCTTTGCTGGCAGCCCTCGCTATTTTCAGGTACAGGGATAGGAAAAGCCAGTTTGTACTGAACCGACTAAATATGATACTTAATCTTTTTTTACTGGGATTTTTCGTTTACCGGTCGCTAAACTTATCCGGAGAGGCTTTGGTCTCTGAGAAGGGTATTGGGATGCTGATTCCTGTATTTTCTATCGTTTTTCTGGTCCTGGCCAACAGGGCTATCAAAAAGGATGAGGATCTTGTAAAATCTGTTGACCGCTTACGTTAAACCTAACATCTTAGTAGTATTAGTGCGTGAAACCCCGGTTGCCATACCGGGGTTTTTTGTTTTTTGTATCGTTTGGATGACCGCAATGTTATTTTACTGCATCGGAAACTTAAACTTCTTCAGCGTTTGCCGAGCTCTATCACTTCCAGTTTCTGTATTTCTTTTTCATTGATTTCAAAGCGGAGCATGGTTCTCATCTGATGAAACCCCTGCTTCCCACAAGCTCCTGGGTTCATATGTAGCAAATTGAGCTTTTTGTCCCACATCACCTTAAGAATATGAGAATGACCGCTGATAAATAATTGAGGAGGGTTTTGAGCGATCTGTTGTTTAACACGGGGACTATATCGGTTGGGATAACCACCGATATGCGTAATCCAAACATCCACCTTTTCACAGAAAAAACGTTGATCCAAGGGATATTCGCCCTGTATCATCGCATTGTCAATATTTCCGTGCACAGCGTTTAAAGGTCTGATTGCAGCCAGCTTATCGGCAACCTCTATAGTGCCGATATCTCCTGCATGCCAGATTTCATCAGCTTGCCGTGCATATTTAAGAATTGTCTCATCTAAATGCCCGTGGGTATCTGAAAGCAATAAGATTTTGGTCATGAAAGGGGTATATTTGTACCGGACAAAAATAAGATTTCACCTTGAGATATTTTATTGAATTTTCTTATAACGGCAAAGCTTATCACGGATGGCAAAGACAACCCAAAGCCCGGAGTATTCAGCAAACTATGGAAGAGGCCATGTCCACGCTACTAAGGGCAGAGATACAACTTGTAGGAGCAGGTAGGACCGATGCCGGGGTGCATGCACGGCAACTTTTTGCTCACTTTGATGTCGACAATAGACTGGAAACGGCTGAATTGGTGCACAGACTCAATGCTTTTCTTCCTGAGGACATTGCTGTTCGTGAAATCAGGGAGGTGTTACCAAAAGCCCATGCCCGTTTTGATGCTCTTGAACGAACCTATGAATACCGTGTGGTAAGCCGAAAAGATCCTTTTTCAGCAGATTGGGCCCACTACATTCACCTTCCTCTTGATATGGAAGCGATGAATCTTGCCTCAGCGGAGTTGCTGAAGCACAGCGATTTTGAATGCTTTTCAAAATCGAATACAGATGTAAAGACATATGTCTGTCGTCTTAAAGAAGCAAAATGGCGTAGAGAAGGCGATACGCTGATTTTTACCATAACCGCAGACCGCTTTCTGAGGAATATGGTGAGGGCTGTAGTAGGAACCCTTCTGGATGTGGGTCTTGGGAAATCAACGGTTGAGAATGTTAATAGTATTATAAAAAGCAAAGACAGGGGGGAAGCCGGTGTTTCAGTGCCTGCAAAAGGGTTATATTTGATGAAGATTAGATATCCCGATACCCTATTTCAACTACATGGATAAGGAAACAGGCAAAGCCTTTGACTATAATTTATTTAAACGATTACTCGCCCAGACAAGGCCGTACAGGCTCACTTTTTACGGGGTTGCCATAGCGGGTATCCTACTCACATTTTTTGCTGTCCTTACTCCCTACATTCTTAGGAATATTATTGATGACGCCATCAATGTAAGGGATATGGATAAGTTGTTGGTTTTATCCCTCGCCATGCTTGGTGTACTCGTGGGACAGGTGGTATTTCAACTGCTGTTTAACTATTACGCAAACTGGCTTGGAGAGTCGGTAATTAAGGATATCCGGATTCTGCTCTTTAAAAGGATGCTGGGATTCAGGATGAAGTATTTCGACAATTCCTCCATTGGGGTACTGGTTACCAGGGCAGTTGCAGATATGCAACGGATAGGAGAGATATTTAGTCAGGGTTTTTTCACCATCGTCTCGGACCTGCTCAAGATGTTTGCCGCAGCCAGTATGATGCTTTGGATGAACTGGAGGTTGTCGTTACTTGTATTTGCTATACTCCCTATAATCCTTTATGCAACACGCCTCTTTCAAAAGGCCATGAAAGTCGCATTTATTGAAGTCAGGGCACAGGTCTCCAACCTCAATTCCTTTGTGCAGGAACGTCTTACAGGGATGAAGATCGTACAATTATTCACCCGGGAAAAAATTGAAAGCGCCAAATTCAGGGAGATCAATGAAAAGCACCAGAATGCCTGGTTAAAGACAGTCTGGTACAACTCTTTCTTTTTTCCCGTTGCGGAGATCGTTACCTCCATCGCCATAGGCATGGTAGTCTGGTATGGAGGACTCCAGAATATCGCTAATATTGAGGTAGACATTGCCGGAACTATTTTTGCCTTTATTCTTTATATAGAAATGCTTTTCAGGCCTTTGAGGCAGATTGCGGATAAATTTAACACCCTTCAGATGGGAATGGTTGCTGCCAACCGTGTATTTAAGATACTGGATACGGATAGCAGAATTCAGGATGACGGCACTGTACAGAAAACTCCGGTAGCTGGAGATATCAGTTTTAAGGATGTGCGTTTCGGTTACCTGGAAGACGAAGAAGTATTACATGGGATCTCTTTCGATGTCAGGGCCGGAGAAACCGTAGCCATCGTGGGCGCTACAGGAGCGGGGAAATCAACCATCATCAACCTGCTCAACCGCTTTTACGAGATCAACAGTGGTTGTATCAGTGTCGATGGGATTGATATCAGAGATTTTACGCTAGCCTCCTTGCGTAAGAATATCGCCATTGTACTTCAGGATGTTTTTCTG
The DNA here is from genome assembly GCF_041358175.1 of Muriicola sp. E247. Classification (NCBI taxonomy): domain Bacteria; kingdom Pseudomonadati; phylum Bacteroidota; class Flavobacteriia; order Flavobacteriales; family Flavobacteriaceae; genus Muriicola; species Muriicola sp. E247. The sequence goes on along the minus strand of NZ_JBGKBE010000005.1, from coordinate 17,592 downwards.
TTTGCCGATACGATTGCCAATAATATTACCCTAAAGGATGAGTCCATCTCTAAAGAAACCATAGAAGAAGCAGCAGAACGGATTGGGGTTCACGAATTTATCAACTCATTACCCGAAGGGTACGACTATAACGTAAAGGAAAGAGGAACGATGTTGTCAAGTGGGCAGCGTCAGCTTATCGCTTTCCTCAGGGCCTATGTCATCAATCCCAGTATTCTTGTGCTTGACGAGGCGACTTCCTCAGTGGATACTTACACAGAAAAACTAATACAAAAGGCTACCGACAAGATCACAGAAGGCCGAACCTCCATCATCATCGCTCATCGCCTGGCTACCATAAAGAAGGCAGACAAGATCATTGTAATGGATGCCGGACAGATCGTAGAGATCGGTACGCATAAGGAACTCCTTAAGAAAGATGGGTATTACAGCAAACTCTACGAAGCCCAATTCCTGGCGGAAGAAGTGGCTTAAGTTGTTTCATTTTTTTATCCCTTTGGCATATAATCTTCCAATGTTATTACACCGGATAGCAGAAAAATTATATTCAAAAGGATGCCCAGAGCAAAAAATCCCAGACCAAAACCAAAGAAAAAAAGTAGGGTCCTAAGCCAATAGAAACCATGGATTTTTGAAGCTACATATATGGCATACAATGCCATCAAAGCAATGATAGGGAAAGACAGGTCGAAATAATAATCAGGAGCCAGTAGGAGAATAATCAGAGTAACCGGTGTTGTGAAAATGCTATAATGGCCCAAACTATAGGTACCCTGAACTAGATATTCTGACAAAAGATAACTTTTCCAGTTGTAGACTACCCATCCAACCAGAGTAACGACGGGGATATAGAGTAAGAAAAGGAAGGAGTTGAAATCCATAGAAACCAGCATCATTTTTCGTGCTAATTCAGGATCGAAGTTATCAAATGGCAAATCAAAATTAATTTTATCTAAGAAGTACTTCCGAAGTAAAAACAAGAGAAGTCCCGATAAAGTAAGGGCAATACCCATATAGCTGATGGGATCCATATACTTTTTCCTAACCCCGGAAATATAACCATCAACTACAAGATGAGGCCTGAGGAAAAGATCTTTAAATGTTCGGAAAAAATTGTTGTCCAGATTTAAGACTCTTTCTTTAAAATCATTCCATAAATTTTTGAAAGTAAGTCGGTTGCGCATAACCTTTGCACCGCAACTATGGCAAAAGTTTTCATCAGTTTGTAACTGTATCTGGCAATTCTTGCAATTCATTTTATTGAAGGTCTTTTTTCAGAAGAGTTTCCAGTTCTTTAATGTCTTTATACATAATGAATTCCCCGTTCTTGATATACGATATACTTCCGGTCTCTTCACTGATCACAAGGGCAAGGGCATCTGTTTTTTCAGTGATTCCTATGGCAGCCCTGTGGCGCAGTCCGAATCTCAATGGGATATTTCGCTCCTGAGACAAGGGGAGGATTACCCGGGTGGCGATGATGCGGTTTCCCCTCAGGATGGCAGCCCCATCGTGCAGCGGACTGTTCTTAAAGAAGATACTTTCGAGCAGAGGGAGGTTTACTTCCGCATTCATTTTATCGCCTGAAGATTTGATAAAATCAAGGGAATTGTTACGTTCAATGACCAGGATAGCCCCGGTCCTGCTCTTAGACATTTTTTCACAGGCCTCGAGTACCACTCCAATATTCAGATCCGGAATGATCCCATCCTGCTTCAGCCAGCTAAAGCGTTTTCCGAAAGTGCGTTTGTTGGCCAGATTTGTTGAGCCGATCATCAGCAGGAATTTCCTTATCTCCTGCTGGAACACAACGATCAATGCGATAAGCCCTACCTGCATAAATCCGCCTACCACACTACTGATCATCTTCATCCCCAGGAGCTGAGTGAATTTCCAGAAAGCCCACACAAAAACAATCCCCAGAAAGATATTTACCGCGGCAGTACCCCGGACTAATTTATAGATATAGTAAAGAAGGATGGCGACAAGAAGGATGTCTAGCAGGTCTGTAATCTTAAAATCCAGAAAATTTAGAAAGTCCAATCCGGTCGTTTTTGTAAAATTAGAAAAAATAGTCTATTCGAAGCTATGATGTCTGTGTGTTAAGTTGATTATAAAGGCTGATGCATTCCATTGCCTCTTTAACATCGTGCACTCTCAATAAATTTGCCCCTCCCTGCAAGGCGATCATATTAAGGGCCGTAGTACCGTTGAGGGCATGGTCAGGCGAAACACCCAAAATTTTGTAGATCATCGACTTTCTGCTGAGACCGGCAAGAACAGGAACGCCAAATGTCTTCAAAAGTGAAAACTTCCGGAGCAGATCGAAATTCTGACTGATATTTTTGGCAAAACCAAAACCGGGATCAATAACTATATCGTGTATGCCCATTGTCCTGGCCTTCGCAATTCTTTCAGAAAAGTAAAAACGTATGTCTTCAAGCAGGTCTTTATAAGTATTCTTCTCCTTCATGGTCTGGGGCGTCCCCTGCATATGCATCATAATATAGGGTACTCTTGCTTCCGCCACCGTTTCCATCATATGTGGATCGAGTTTACCCGCTGAGATATCATTGACAAGAGCAGCTCCTTCTTGAAGGCATTGCCTGGCTACTTCACTTCTGAAGGTGTCTGTACTAATCAGGATTTCAGGGAAGTTTTGTATCAGGAGTTTTACCACAGGAAGAATACGATTTAGTTCTTCTTTTACTGCAATATCCTCTGTACCGGGACGTGAACTATAAGCTCCGACATCAATAAACGTTGCTCCTTCCCGAAGCATTTTTTCAGTTTGTAAGAGAATGCTCTTTTCTTCTTTGTACCTCCCGCCGTCATAAAAAGAATCTGGAGTTAAGTTTAAAACACCCATTACCCTGGGTTTAGTGAGGTCGATTAAGGTTCCTTTGCAATTTAATGTCATCATTGGAGGGCAGCCTTTTATCTGCGAGAATTCATTTTGCCGATGCAATTTAATGTCATCATTGGAGGGCAGCCTTTTATCTGCGAGAATTCATTTTGCCGATTTAGATTAATCTACGACCTTTGAGGCCGACAGTATTTTGAACGAAATGTACGCAAAATAGAAGGATATGCAGCATACTTCTGAACAATACGATGCCATATTAGAACGGTGCAGGGAGTTGTTCGTTAAAAAAATGAAGGATTACGGTTCTGCCTGGCGAATCCTGAGACTACCTTCCCTTACAGACCAGATATTTATCAAAGCTCAACGGATCAGAAGCCTGCAGGAGAAAGAGGTGAGAAAAGTAGATGAGGATGAACGTTCAGAATTTATTGGGATAATCAATTATTCTATAATGGCCTTAATACAGATCGAGAAAGGGGTAGTGGAACAACCCGACCTTAGCCCTTCACAAGCCTCCGATCTTTATGACAAATACGCCTCTACCACCAAGAAACTGATGGAGGATAAAAACCACGATTACGGTGAAGCCTGGCGTGAGATGCGGGTAAGCTCATTAACCGATCTTATCCTTCAGAAATTACTGAGGGTAAAACAAATTGAAGATAACAAAGGAGTAACCCTGGTAAGTGAAGGCATTGGTGCCAATTATCAGGATATTATTAATTATGCAGTCTTTGCCATGATCCATCTGGAAGAGGAAACTTCCTGATAATTTAAATGCGAACTATGAAGATTATTGTCACTATTTCAAGAATTTTCGTCGGGGTGCTGTTTATCCTTTCGGGTCTTATCAAACTCAACGACCCTGTTGGCTTTTCCTTTAAACTGGAAGAGTATTTCAGTCCGGCAGTACTCGACCTGACCTTCTTTACACCCTATGCCCTGGCCCTGGCTATCTTCCTTGTAATTTTTGAGGTAGTTCTGGGGGTTTTACTTTTACTCGGTTACCAGAAGAAGATCACCTTGTGGAGTTTACTGGGGATGATAGTATTCTTTACTTTCCTCACTTTTTACTCGGCCTACTTTAATAAGGTTACAGATTGCGGGTGTTTCGGGGATGCGGTAAAACTCACCCCCTGGGAATCCTTTACCAAGGATGTGGTACTTTTAGTTCTTATCCTACTATTGTTCTACGGGAGGAAGTACATCCAGCCGATTTTTAAAGCAAAAACTTCAATAGTAATTCTCCTTGTTTCTCTCCTGGCCTGCGTGTTGTTTGTCAACCAGGTGATCAACCATTTGCCCTCTATCGATTTCCGACCCTATAAGATAGGAGCAAACATTTCTGAAGGCATGAGCGTCCCTGCTGATGCCCCTAAGGCTATCTTTGAATATGCCTGGACTTTCGATGTGGATGGGGAGCAGACTACTGTAGTAACCCAGGGGGAGTATCCCACAGTTGACGGGGAATTTATAGAAGTAGAGACCAAGGAAATCCAGAAGGGGTATGAGCCGCCCATCCATGATTTTACGATCGAAGAAGTAGGCGTTGATATGGCTGAACAACTTCTCTCTGAGGATAATCTTGTTATGGTAATTGCCTATGATCTTGCTAAAAGTAATTATAAAGTCTTTCAGGAAGTGAAGGATGTGACTGATATAGCAATATCCAAAGGCTATAAGGTCATTGGGATGTCGGCTTCTAATGAAGAATGGAGTTCTCGGGTAATAGATGAGTATGGTCTTGATTTTCCTTTTTATTTTACGGATGAAACTACTCTTAAGACCATAGTGCGCTCCAATCCTGGTGTCCTCGTTCTTGAAAGAGGTACTATAATTCAAAAAGTCCATTACAATGACCTGGATGAACTTCTATTCTTAAACTGATCAAAAATAAAATTATGAGAAATAAAATTGTAGCCGGAAACTGGAAAATGAATAAGAACAGGGCAGAAACGGCCCAGCTGATCGAGGAGTTAATGTCGGCTGTTACCCCATCTACTGCCGAAGTGATGATAGCCCCCACCTTTGTGAATTTGGCGGAAGCCGTTACTCAACTCGATGGTTCTTTTATAGAAGTGGCTGCCCAGAATATGCACTTTGCCGAAAGTGGAGCCTACACGGGTGAGATCTCTGCAGACATGCTTCAGTCAATAGGAATAAATACCGTGATTCTGGGCCATTCTGAACGAAGGGCTTATTTTGGGGAAGACGATGCGCTTCTGGCTAAAAAAGTCGATGCCGCCCTCAATGCGGGAATGCGGATCATCTTCTGTTTCGGGGAGGAATTACAGGATCGGAAAAGTGGAGATCATTTTAAAGTAGTGGGAAGTCAGTTGAAAAACGGCCTGTTCCACCTCGATGGCGATTCCTGGAAAAATATCGTCCTGGCTTATGAGCCCGTTTGGGCTATAGGCACAGGGGAAACTGCATCACCAGAACAGGCACAGGAAATGCACGCCTATATCCGTAAGACTATCGCAGAAGCCTATAATGATCAGATAGCTCAGGATGTAACCATCCTCTACGGGGGGAGTGTAAAGCCGGGCAACGCAGAAGAGATCTTTTCAAAACCAGATGTGGACGGCGGATTAATTGGAGGGGCTTCCCTAAAAGCAGCAGATTTTGCTGCCATCGTTGCCGCAGCTCAATAAGATGAGTAGGGTCTACCTGGAATACCATTTTATAATAGATCCGGTAGTACCGGGTAGTGAAATACTTCTTGCAGAATTGGCAGAATTACCCTTCGAGAGTTTTGAAGAAACTGAGAATGGCCTGAAAGCTTATGTCCGCAGGTCCGAATGGCAGGAAGAACTGCTTGGGCAGATCAGCCTTTTGGACAACCCCGCTTTTCAAATTCATTACCAATCCCGCGAAATCCCGGCAGAAAACTGGAATAAAAAGTGGGAGACACATTTTAATCCCATTGAGATAGACACCAGATGCAGGGTTAGGGCCCCTTTCCATGCAAAAGAAGAAGTGTCCTTTGATATTGTGATCGAACCAAAGATGAGTTTTGGAACCGGGCACCATGAAACCACCTATTTGATGCTAAAATTCATTCTGGACATGGACCTCAAGGGTAATTCTGTACTCGACATGGGTTGTGGGACAGCTGTTTTAGCTATACTGTCTGCATTGAAGGGTGCCGGATCTGTAGATGCTATAGATATCGATCACTGGAGTTACGTCAATTCCCTGGAAAATGTAAAAAGGAACAGCCAGGAACAGATTCGGGTTCTGGAAGGGGATGTAAAGGCTATTCCCGAAAAGAAATACGACCTGATTCTGGCCAATATAAACAGGAATATTTTACTGTCTGATATTCCTGCCTACTCAGAGCATTTGGAAGATAAAGGACAATTACTGCTAAGCGGGTTTTATAAAGCAGATTCAGAAATGATAAACCTGAAGAGTGCGGAAGCCGGACTACGGCTAAAAACACAGGAAGAAAAAAATTCCTGGATGGCTATTCTTTATCAAAAAGACTAACTTTAAAATAAGTTCCTGTACAGCCCACAAAGCTGTAAAACAAATGGATTTATGAAAATTCCATACGGAATGTAAAGTCGGAAAAATTACTATATTAGTAAAAATTCTTCGCTATGGGACAAAAAGAAAAATTTTCAGAAGAGCTGCTTCTAGAAGAAGTCACAGTAAAACAACACGAGATCGTCCTGTTTAATGATGATGTGAATACTTTTGATCACGTTATCGAAACTCTTATTGGTGTTTGCGACCATACCCCGGAACAGGCAGAACAATGTTCTCTTATCGTTCATTACAACGGGAAATGCACCGTAAAAACAGGAGAATACGATGATTTAAAACCACGCTGCAGCAAATTGCTCCAGGCAGGTTTGAATGCCGAGTTGGTCTGAAGACAGCATTTTGTTACTTTCTTGCTGTAATCCGTTCAGAGACCCGGATCAACCTTATAAATCATAGCTTTTTGAGAGTAGGTTTAACAGTACTCACCTTTTGTTTCAGTGTGATTTGCTTCGCGCAGGAACTCCCCCCCATTCAGAATTTTGCTCCTTCCGACTATAATGCCGAGAACCAGAATTGGTCTATTTCCCAGGCTGAAAATAAACATATGTACATCGCCAATAGCAAGGGGCTATTGGAATTTAATAGTGCTTCCTGGGAACAGTACGCCCTACCTAACGAAAGTATCGTAAGATCGGTTAATGCCCTCGGAGATAAAGTGTATACCGGGGGATATATGGAATTTGGCTTCTGGGAGAGGAAAGAGATTGGGGTATTGCAATATTCTTCATTGTCAGATTCCATTAAGGAAGACCTTTTGCCGGATGAAGAATTCTGGAATATCATAAAATTAGATCGATTCATTGCCTTTCATTCTCTCGATAGGATCTATTTGTACAATCTGCAGGATAATTCAATCACATGGATAGAATCTGATACCTCCCTGCCTAAGATATTTAAGATCGGACAGACCCTTTATTATCAAAAACTCAGGGAAGGAATATTCAAAATAGAAAACGGAAAGGCCGTTTTGGTGTACGACTTTGATATTTTTCAGGATGATGAGGTAGTTAATATTTTTGAAAGGGAAAAGGACCTCCTGATTCTCACCCGTCACAATGGGTTTTATATTATCAGGGACGGTGTCCTGAATTCTTGGGATGCTAGTGCAAATTCATTGATATCGGAGATGAGTGTGTATTCTGCAGAACAATTGAAGAATAAAAACTACGCGCTTGGAACCATTTCCAATGGTTTAATCCTCCTCGATGAAGAAGGATCTCTGATATTTAAGGTGGATCAGTCGGGCGGACTTCGAAACAATACTGTTTTGTCTGTAAGTGAAGATATGGATGGGACCCTTTGGTTAGGTCTTGATAACGGAATTAGCTTTCTAAATCTTAATTCTCCGTTCAGGATATATCAGGATCTGAGCGGACTTACCGGGAGTGTTTATGCGATTCAGTCCTTTAATGATATTCTCTATCTGGGAACTAATCAGGGATTGTTTTATAAAAACCCCTCCTCGGAATCTGGCTTTACAATGATACCCGGTACTGAAGGGCAGGTATGGGCCCTGGAAGTTTTTAATGGGAAGTTGTTTTGCGGTCATCATGAAGGGACATTTCAAATTGAGAATAAAAAAGCGAGGAAAATTGCCGGAATTCCCGGTACCTGGAAGTTTAGTACAATCCCAAACAGACCTGATTTGCTGATGCAGGGTAACTATGGAGGACTAAATATATTGGAGTTTAACCAGGGTGAATGGGGATTGAGAAATGCCCTGGAAAATTTTGATCACTCCTCCAGGTTTTTTGAGATACGGAACAATGAAATATTCGTAAATCACGAATACAAAGGTTTGTTTCGTATTAAGGTTGATGAGGACTTCCGACAAGCACAAACAATAGAAGTTGATACTGTACATCGGGGTGTGAACTCTGGCTTGGTCAAATACCGGAACGACATTCTCTTTGCTTATAAGGAGGGGATCTTCAGGTTTGATGCCTTAAATGAAGACTTTGTAAAAGACACTTTGCTGAGTGACATTTTCGATAAGGGAGGATACGTATCTGGTAGATTGATTACAGATAATAGCGCGGACAAGCTTTGGGTGTTTACCGACAAAAATATTAGTTATGTTACCCGGGGTAATCTCGACAATCGCAATGTTATTCAATCTATTCCACTGACAGAATCGGAAAGAAGGGGGATCAGAGGATATGAATCCATTTATGGACCTGGAGATAATGGAGACTATTTTGTCGGTACTAGCAATGGTTATGTGAGGCTTCATACAGATAAGATTTCAAAGAGAAATTTCGAAATTCGCCTGAGTGGGATCTGGGTATCTGACAGGAGTGGGAAAACAACAGAGAATTCAATGATTGATCCCGGGGACGAAGCTGAATTCAGAAATAAAGAAAATAACCTGCAGATTTATTATTATTCTCCCGAGTACAAGGCGCTTGTTAAACCACATTATCAATATCAACTTCTGGGGATGTATGATGATTGGAGTGATTGGACAGAAAATACTTCCGTTACTTATTCCAATTTGCCTCATGGATCGTATACCTTTAAGGTAAGGAGTAGGGCCGGGAACAGCGAATCTCTGAATACGGCCAGTTTTTCATTTTCGATCGCCAGACCCTGGTATCTCACAGGACTGGCCTTTATCACCTACTTTCTTCTGGCCATAGTGGGTTCCGTTCTTATTCACAGAACATACAGGCGATATTACAGGGGACATCAGCAGGCACTCATCGAAGAAAACAAACGGGAACTGGCACTGGCTAAGGCGCGGAATGAAAAGGAAATTATCAAGCTGAAAAACAAACAGCTTAAAAAGAAATTTAAAAATAAGAATAATGAGTTGGCTGCATCTACGCTGAGTATAATAAGAAAGAATGAACTTTTGTCGAAAGTAAAAGAACAATTACTCAGCTCAGAAGACCAGGGGGCTACGTCGGTGAAACAGATTGTAAAAATCATCGATAAAAGTATCAATCGGAACGATGATTGGGAGATGTTTATGAAAGCGTTTAACCATGCAGACCGGAAATTCCTTAAGAAATTGAAGAAAGTCCACCCGAATCTCTCCCCTAACGATATTAAATTATGTGCTTATTTACGACTCAATTTATCCTCCAAAGAAATAGCCCCACTTCTTAACATTTCACCCAGAAGTGTAGAAATCAAACGTTATAGATTGCGAAAAAAAATGAATTTAACCCATGATTCTAACCTCACCGACTATATTCTGACGCTATAACATCCTCTACATTTTTTTCTTCCTACCTCAACATCACCTATACAACTTAAATTTTTCTGCCGATATCCTCAATGACAATACATTGTTAACGCCCATTTTTAGGAGATCATTATCAAATTCGTAAAAACATTGCCTAAAAAATACACTGTATACTTTTTGTAGGGGTAAAATTTATGGTATTGATAAATAATTAGGATAAGTTTAACGGTTGGTCAAAGTAAGATCTTTTGATTTCCGGTTTTCATCCGGGTTTTACAAATACTTTGTGACCGGCACTCGAAAAAGGAGATGAAAATATTGCAGATTCTGATCTCCATGTGAAAAGTCATTTTACCGAAAGCTCAACTTAAACAAAATATCACTATGAAGAACATTGTACTAAGAGCACTACTTTTCTTATTCACTTTGGGTATCTACGCCCAGACAGATCAGGTCTCGGTCGTCCAGAATGAGGAAGGAGCTAAATTGGTCGTGAATGGAAAGGATTTTATGATCAACGGGATGAATTGGGATTATATCCCTATCGGCACCAATACGGTAAATGCCGAATTCTGGAAAAAACCGGACGATATTATCAAAGCCGGTTTGGATACAGAAATGTCACTTCTGAAGAATATGGGCGTGAATGTAATACGTCAATACACCGGAGTACCTGCCAGATGGATTAAATACATCTACGAAAATTATGGGATTTATACCATGTTAAATCATTCCTTCGGAAGATATGGTTTGACCTTGGACGGGGTTTGGACTCCGGTAACTATTTATTCTGAGCCGAGAACACAGGAATTTTTGATGAGTGAAGTAGAGAATCTGGTAAGGGAATACAAAAACACTCCAGGCTTACTCATGTACTTGTTAGGAAACGAAAATAATTACGGTTTGTTCTGGCAGGGTGCAGAAACAGAAGATTTTCCGGATGATGAAGAAGAAAAGAAGTTTATAGGAGAATCCAGAGGGCGTCCTATGTATAAACTTATGAACGATGCAGCTGTGCTGATGAAGTCTATGGATTCTGCACATCCCGTGGCCATTTGTAATGGGGATGTTCTTTTTATTGATATCATAGCAGAGGAATGTAAGGATGTAGATATCTATGGTACCAATGTCTACAGGGGTGTTTCTTTCGGAGATATGTTTGATGTGGTCAAAGAAAAACTCAACAAACCATTGATGTTTACCGAATTTGGCGCGGATGCATTTAATGCAATTGAAAATGCAGAAGATCAGAAATCACAGGCTTACTATATGGTAGGTAACTGGGAAGAGATCTACGAGAATGCCGCCGGATTAGGCAAAGCGGGTAATTCAATTGGAGGTTTTACCTTCCAGTTTAGTGATGGCTGGTGGAAATACGGTTTTGACGATAGGAAAAACGCTGATGTACACGATAATAATGCTTCCTGGGCCAATGGGGGATATGCTATTGACCTTGCCCCTGGAGAAAATAACATGAATGAAGAATGGTTTGGTGTTTGTGCCAAAGGACAGACCAATCCACGAGGCCTCTATGATCTTTATCCCAGAGCTGCTTATTATGCCCTGAAGGAAGCACACAAGTTAAACCCTTATGAAGAAGGTGTCACCCTTGATTTTATAGAAAACTATTTTGACAACATAAGCCTTATGGATGCAGTCCTGAAGGCAAGAGGCGATAAAGCCGCCCTGGTGGGTGAGAAAGCCAATATGTTAAGGGTGAGTAAGATGGAGGCCAGGTTTACTACATTTAATACAGGGGGTAGCCTGATTACAACACCCCAGAATGCAGATCCTGATGAAACTGTATATCCCAACCAACTCGGTTTTGATCATATGCAATCATACTTCGTAGGGGTGGAAGGGAATCCTGCGCCCAATATGAAGGCGAATGTGAATGTCAATATCCTGGGTAACGTAGCCCAGAATCCAATTGACGAGATTTTTTATGAAAACAGAGGTCGACCTGTAGTTGTTGAAACGGATGAGGGAGATGTAGTTCTGGGCGATGTCAATCGGGTTCAGATTTACAATGCGTCCTACGAATGGAAAACCAAACAATTTGACATAAGGGGATTCTACCGAACCGGACATTATCACTGGGGATATGAAGGAGATTTCTTTGGGCTGTATCCCGAGGCGAATTACGGGCCTAACCTCGACATATATAATGGGGAGATCAGTGGATTTGAATTAGATGGTAAAAGTTTTTTAGATGGTTTTAAAGCTGCCTTCGGGCCGCAACTATGGTGGGGAGCCAACCCTGCCGTACTTCTGAAGTACAGCAAATCTCTTGGAAATTATCATTTTACGGGGATATTTCATGAAGACATAGACAACTTTGGAAATATCGTGTCCTCTCTGGCGGTACCTATGCCAAGGACAAGGCGTGCTACACTCTATGTGGAGCGGGAGTTTGGAAAACTTGGAATAGAAGTGGGAGGAATCTGGGGAGGTCAGCCGCTTAATGGCAGAGAGTTTCAGATTGCCGAAGACAATCCCAATTACGATCCTGAAAATCCGGGATCTGAATCCAAGTATATTATTTACACCGATGAGGTAAATTATAAAGACAATTGGGGAGCCAAGGCCAAGATTACTTATGCCGGAGGGAAATTTAATTGGTATGCCCAGGGAGCCGTTCAAGGCCTGGTAGCTGGCGGTGGTGCTGACCAGACCCGGACCTTTACGGGCTGGAGACTCAAAGACACCGGAAGTGGAAACCAGACTAATTTCCTTTCAGGCTTTACGTATCAGGTAGGGGATTTTCAATTAGCTCCCAACTTTATGTGGCAAAAACCTATAGTAGGGCCAATGCCTAACGATGTAGATGGCCCCGGAAGGTTGAGAAATATTCTGGACGATCCATTTGTGGTAAGGTCAAACAGGGAAACCACGGGCGTGGAACTGCTTATCTCTTACGATCCTACACCGGGAACATGGATGTACGAATGGGACAATGACAGATCAGAAGATGCGAAGTTAGCCTTTAATGTAGGCTTTGTATACCGCCATCTTCCAACTACCATGGATGCTGCAATTGGGTTTTTAGCTGATCGTACCTTATTTGCTTTTCCAAATTCAGTACCTGAACAGGACTTATGGGAAGTCCACTCAAGGATAGTATCCAAGGCTGGTCCGGATCTCGGATTGATCGCCAACCTTTATTTTGGAAATGCGCAGGCAAGGGGTAGTGATCCAAGACTGATAGACCGCATTGGTGGAGATGTCAGGATGATCTATAAAAAAATTAAGGTCCAGCACGGCTGGAAGATCAATGACTGGGGACCTTTTGATTACCACAGGGATTTTAACCTCACCTTTCCCGTTCAGCTGATGCTGGATATATCTACTAGTCTTGGAAAGCCAGATTGGTTTATTCTGCCAAGTACGCAGATTGGGATACGCGGTACATGGCGTAGTCTTAACGAATTTTCAAATCGTTATTCCCCTAACAACGCTGCGGAATTTGCAGACGACTCTTTTATTAGTCCGGTTGGTTTTGGCAATGGAAACGAATGGGAGATCAGGACATACATACACATCAATATTGGTCAATAAAAAAAAGGAACATGAAAAACAGAAAAAATATATATCTAGGCAGCACCCTGTTAATGGGCTTCATCATCCTATTTATGACAGGATGTGAAAGAGAGGTATCGGATGATGTGGATTTTGCCTCATTTTCAAATAATCCGAACGTTTTTATAGATGGCTTTAGTGCAGGTTTGGAATACCTCCCTTTTGGCGGATCCAAGCTGGATGCTTTTAGTGTAGATAGCGAAGTGAAATACAAGGGATCGGCTTCCATGAGGTTTGACGTCCCCAATTTCGGTGATCCTGCAGGGTCATTTGCCGGGGCCATCTTTCCTGATATGGGAGGACGGGATCTTTCGGAATACGATGCCCTCACATTTTGGGCCAAAGCCACCAGGGCAGGGACTATCAATGAAATAGGATTTGGTAACGATTTTGGAGAAAATAAGTATCTGGTTACCAGACAGAATCTGAGAATTAGCACTACCTGGACAAAGTATACCATTCCCCTTCCCGATCCACAGAAATTATTAGCGGAAAAAGGAATGTTCTGGTATGCAGAAGGTCCTGAAGACGGTGATGGATATTCTTTCTGGATAGATGAGTTAAAATTTGAAAAACTGGGAACTGTTGCCCAGCCGAGACCTGCTATCTATGGGGGGGATGATATTGAAGTAGAAGCTTTTATCAATATACAGGGTAAAATTCCGGATGCCGGACTTACCCAAACCTTTAACCTGGCGTCAGGAGTAAATGAAACAGTTATAGCAGCACCTTCCTATTTTACATTCAGTTCTTCGGATACTGATGTAGTGATCGTAAGTGAATTAGGGGTACTTACTCCTATTGGAGTTGGTACAACAGAGATTACAGCGACCCTTGGTGGGGTTAGAGCGGCAGGGTCAGCTACCCTGGAGGTAAAAGGCGGATTTGAATTTGCCCCTATACCCCCGGCACGCGATCCGGCTTCGGTTATTTCAATTTTCAGCGATGCCTATGCCAATGTACCTGTAGATTTCTACAATGGCTTCTTCGCGCCTTTTCAAACCACATTGGGAGGTGCTGTCGAAATCAATGAAGGGGAGAACATCATTGTATATGAAGACCTCAATTTTGTAGCTACAGAATTTAAAAACCCAACGGTTAATGCCACGGCAATGACCCATTTCCATGTGGATATCAAAATAGATGAAACTATAGATTCCGCTGATTTTATTGCGGTAGAACTAGGTGATTTCGGTCCCAATGCTGCCTTCGGGGGCGATGACGATTCGAGTTCAAGGATAACCTTTGACAGCAGTGCACTGGTAAGTGGGGAGTGGATCAGTTTAGACATCCCGCTTTCCGATTTTACAGGCCTGACAAGCAGAAGTAATCTGGCACAGATATTCTTTATCTCGGATGCCACTATTTCCGGATTGCTGGTAGATAATATGTACTTCTATACCGAGTAAACCAGAACTTAAAAGGAATAAGAATGAATCAGATAAACCTATATAAAATGAAAAAGAGAATAATACCAAAAAGGTATTCATACTTCCAAAGCAATCTGGCAGGTACCCTGTCCGGCTTTCTTTGCGCTGCAGTTTTACTGTTGAATTCGGGATGTGCGGTAGACGATACCCAGACCGTTGCCCAGTTTACAGAGATTACCCTGCAGGATGAATTTGATACAGATGGTGCCCCTAACAGCTCAATCTGGGGCTTCGATATCGGGACCGGTCAAAACGGCTGGGGAAATAACGAATTGCAGTACTATACAGACCGTCCTGAGAATGTGACGGTAAATAACGGAGTTATGGTGATTACGGTGAGGGAAGAATCCTTCCAGGGATCTAATTACACTTCTGCAAGACTGATAACAAAAGGGAAATTTGAGCAAACGTACGGGCGATTTGAGGCGCGCATCAGGGTTCCTTACGGACAAGGTATCTGGCCAGCTTTCTGGATGCTTGGTGTGGAAGACAGCCCATCCGAAATCTGGCCGTTTATCGGAGAGATTGATATCATGGAAATGCGCGGACAGGACCCCACCACCTTAATTGGAAGCCTTCACGGCCCGGGATATTCAGCAGGAGAAGCAATATCGAAAGAATACGTTTTACAGAACGATCGACTTGACACTGGTTTCCACATCTATGGAATAGAATGGGGACCCGATTATGTAAACTATTACATTGACGATGTTCTATACAATCAAATCACCCCGGAAGATCTTCCAGAAGGATCGGAATGGGTATTTGACAATGATTTTTACATCCTGATGAATGTGGCCGTTGGCGGAAATTTTGTTGGTTCACCCAATGCAGAAACAGTTTTTCCTCAGACCATGCTGGTCGATTATTTCAGGGCTTACAGATATTCACGATACCCACTAACTAACTAAAAAAATAACTATGAAACAATTACTCAAAAAAGCAAAGGTCATTGCAGTTTTTGTACTGGCAATAGCCTATTTAGGATGTGAAGAAGTCACGAATATATTTCCGGACGTCACTTCTGCCTTTACCTATACTATTAACGAAGAAACCGGAACAGTTACGTTTATTAACGTTTCGGAGGAAGCCACAAGATACCTGTGGGATTTTGGAGACGGCGACAGTTCTGTTGAGATCAATCCTGTGAAGACCTATGCAGGAACCGGTACTTACACAGTAACCCTAACGGCATTTAATGTTGCAGGTGCTTCCGACGCATCCCAGGACCAGGTAACGGTTGTGATTACCACTGAAGAAGAAGAAGAGGAAGAAGAGGAAGAGGATTGTACAGCAGAGACCTCAGAAAATATTGATCCGGCAAATGGCGATCTAAACTGGACCTTCCAAACCGATGACGAGGCATTTGCTTTTTCAGCTTTTGGAAATACTTCAGGAGGCATTGTCTCAAATCCGGTTACAGACGGGATAAACCCCAGCTGTAATGTACAGCAGTTTGTTAAAACCACCGGATGTGAAACCTTTGCAGGGTTAGGTGTAGAATTGGCAACAGCTTTGGATTTTGGAGCTATTACGAATAAGGTATTTACCATGAAAGTTCTGGCCGAAACCCAGATAACGGATGTAACGCTCCGATTGGAAAGACTTCCTTTCCCTGATACAGAACCATCACAAGACAGGGTAGCTAGTATCACCGAAGTAGGGGTATGGCAGGAATTGACATTTGATTTCTCTGATGTCTCATCGGGCACTTTTAAAAGCATGATCATTTACTTTGAAAGAAATGCAGAATGTGATGGGGATGTTTATTATTTTGATGATATCACCCAAAGCGAAGGCGGTACTACCGCTGATTGTACTGCTGAAACTGCCCAATCTCTTGAAGCAACAGATTTCAATCTGACCTTTCTGACAGATCCCGGTACAGCGATCATTGAAGATGGCGGATCATATTCTTATATAGACAATCCGGATACGGACAATGCTGTTAATCCATCATGTAAAGTAGGTGAGATCGTCAGAGACGCATCACTTCCGTTTGCCAATAACCAGATCGAGTTCAATTCCAAATTTGATTTCACTGCAAACTCAGGTTTCAAACTAAAAGTTTGGGCACCAGCGGTGGGCACAAATGTGCTCTTAAAACTTGAAGACAAAACCGATGCCGGCATTAACACAGAAGTAGGAGCAGTAACCACCACGGCTAACGCCTGGGAGGAGTTAACCTTTAACTTCCCCGGATCAGAGAGTGGTAAATACGATAAAATAGTTTTGTTCTTTGATATTAATACCGATAGCGGAGCTACTTATTACATTGATGATTTTGCCCTGGACAGTGGGGGATCTACCGGAGGGACCAACGGTTGTAGTGGAACTCTTATTGCGGCTACAGCATTACCTGTAAATTTCGAAGGCTGTGAAACATTCTTGTCTTCCGCGAATTTTGGAGATGGAATCACCTCGGAGCTTACAGAAAATCCATCTAAAACGGGAATAAATACTTCAGATTTTGTACTACAGGTTGATAAACCCACAGGATCCAGCTTTTTTGCTGGAATTCAAAATACCTTTGCGAGTAATTTTGATTTGACTACCGATAATGTCTTCAAGATTAAAATTTATTCCACTAAGGCCAACGCGATTTTCCGATTTGAACTTTTAGCGGATCCCAATGATGGAAGTATAGGAAATCCATCCCCGGTTTATGCAACTGTACCGAATGCCAATGAATGGACAGAGGTAGAATTCGTATTTACCAATTTACCGGCGGCTCCAACGGCTTACAACCAGTTAGTCATAAAACCGGATAATGACCAGTCCGATAGTCCGATTGACAATGGAGCTACCTATTATTTTGATGATCTGACATTAAACGCACCTTCCGGAGGTGGCGGTGGAGCTGTTCCACCAACGGCAGGACCTGCTGCACCTACTCAGGATGCTGCAGACGTGATTTCTATCTTTAGTGACACCTTTACGGATGTCCCTAACGAGGGCTTCAACAACTATGGTTC